>JBDHJM010000046.1:0-19422 GCA_039586895.1 Gemmatimonadota bacterium
TCAGACAACAGGGAAGCGGCAACCTCGGCGCAACGAACCTGTACCGCGCCGTGGGCCTCAAGTATGCGGTGCCGGTGGGGCTGTTCGACGTTGCCAAGGGAGCCGTGCCGGTGCTGCTGGCTGCCCGCTGGACCGAACAGCCGTGGGCCCCGCTCGCGGTGGGAGTGGCGGCGATCCTGGGACACGTGTTCACGGTGTTCATGCGCTTCAAGGGCGGCAAGGGCGTGGCGACCGCAGCCGGTGTGGTTCTCGCGCTCGCCCCGGCGGCACTCGGCGTGAGCACCCTGGTGTGGGGCGTCGTGCTGTTTGCCACGGGCTACATGTCGGTTGCCTCGATGCTCGGCGCCGTGACCTTTCCAGTGGCCGTGCGCTTGTTGCAGCCTGCGGACGTGTACACGTTCGGCGTCGGGATATGCCTCGCGGCTTTCATCGTGTACACGCACCGCAGCAACATAAAGCGGCTGGTGAACGGCACGGAGAACCGCATTCGCCGGCGCCGCCACCCGGTCGAGAGAGACGCCTAGCGTGCGCATAGCGGTGGTGGGCGCGGGCAGCTGGGGCACCACGCTTGCGGACCTGCTGGCGGGCAAGGGACACGAAGTGCGCATCTGGGCCTACGAGCCCGAGGTGGTCGAGTCCATCAACCGCGAGCACGTGAACCAGCTGTTCCTGGCTGACTCCCGACTCGCGGAGAGCCTGGTGGCGTGCGGCGAGCTGCCGGAGGCGCTCGAAGGGAGCGAGCTCATCGTATCGGCTTCGCCATCGCACGTCGTGCGCGAGGTCGGCTCGCGGGTTGCCGCCGGCTTGAACGGTGCGCTGCCCCCAGTGGTGAGCGTGTCCAAGGGACTCGAGACCGACTCGCTCAAGACAATGACCGACGTGCTGGCCGAGGCGATCCCGGGCGCGCCGATAGTGGCGCTGTCGGGCCCCAGCTTCGCGCAGGAGGTATACGAGCGCCAGCCGACGGCAGTGGTCGCGGCGGCGGCCGACCCGAGTGCGGCCGAGCAGGCGCAGCAGGCGTTCTCAGCCGCGCACTTCCGCGTCTATACCAGCGAGGACGTGGTCGGGGTGCAGCTGGGAGGAGCGCTCAAGAACGTGATCGCGATTGCTGCCGGACTGCTGCACGGACTGCGCATGGGCCACAACACGATGGCCGCACTCATCACTCGCGGGCTGGCCGAGATGGGGCGCCTGGGCGGCAAGCTCGGGGCCGATCCGATGACTTTCGCCGGACTGGCCGGAATGGGAGACCTGATTCTCACCGCCACCGGTGCGCTGAGCCGCAACCGCTCGCTCGGAATCGAGCTGGCCGAGGGGCGCACCCTGGAGGAGATCCAGGCGCGGCGCCGCACGGTGGCCGAGGGCGTCCGCACGGCCCGGGCCGCAGTAGACCTGGCCCAGCGGGTCGGGAGCGAGATGCCGATCGCCGTCGAGGTGGCGAACATCCTGTTCGAGGGAAAGGACGCGCGGCAGGCGGTGCGCGATCTCATGGAGCGCGAGCTCAAGGCGGAGCAGTGGCGATGACGTCCCCGCGTCAGGTCCAGGAGTTCTTCTCGATCGGCGACGTGTGCCAGCTCACCGATCTCAAGCCGCACGTCCTGCGCTACTGGGAGAGCCAGTTCCGCTTCCTGAATCCGGCCAAGAACCGCTCCGGCAACCGGGTCTACCAGCGGCGCGAGATCGAGCTCATCATGCTGGTCAAGCACCTGCTGTACAGCGAGAAGTACACCATCGAGGGCGCGCGGCGCCGCATCGAACAGTACCGGCGGACCGGCCTGCTCAAGACCGAGGCGCGCTTCGCCCTCCAAAAGGAGACCATCGAGAACCTCACCGCCGAGCTCAACAGGATCCTGGCCATCCTCGACGGCAGCATTCCCGTTGAAGATCCTGATCAGTAACGACGACGGCATTCTGGCCCACGGGCTGGAGGTGCTGGCCGACGTGTGCCGTCCGCTGGGCTCGGTCACGGTGGTGGCACCTGACCGGGAGCAGAGCGGCGCCAGCCACTCCCTCACGCTGGGCAGGCCGCTGCGCTCCACGCGGCGGCCGGACGGCTCGCTGCAGGTGGACGGAACCCCCACGGACTGCGTGCTGCTGGCGCTGGGCGTGCTGCTCGACGAGAAGCCCGACTTCGTTTTCTCTGGAGTGAATCACGGCCCCAACATGGGCGAGGACGTGCTCTACTCGGGCACGGTGGCCGCCGCAATGGAGGGGCTGGCTTTCGGGGTGCCCGGTGTCGCGGTCTCGTTCGCGGGCGGCGACATCGAGCTGCTTGAGAGCCACAGGCCGTGGCTGGAGCGGCTGGTTCGGGACATCCTTGCAGTGGAGTCGTTTCCGGCGGAAACGCTGCTCAACATCAACCTGCCGCCCATCCCCGGTGACGACATCTCCGGCATCAGGGTTACCACACTGGGCAAGCGGGTGTACTCGGACTCGCTGGTGCGTACCACCGACCCGTGGGGCCGCACCGGCTACTGGATCGGCGGCGGGCAGATATCCTGGTCGGGCAGGGAAGACTCCGACTTCCGCGCCGTGCAGGACGGCTTCATCTCGGTCACCCCACTCCACGTGGACCTCACCAACTACGGGCTGCTGGAGGACGTGCGGCAATGGCGGCTGGGCGGCTAGCAGACTCCTACGGAGGCTATCGCGCGAGGCTGGTCGAGACGCTGCGGGGGAGCGGAATTCGCGACCTCGCCGTGCTGCGGGCCTTTGGAGAGACCCCGCGCCACCTGTTCGTGCCGGAGGCCCTGCGCCAGCAGGCCTACGAGGACACCTCGCTCCCCATCGGCCACGGCCAGACCATTTCCCAGCCCACCACACAGGCCCGCTACCTGGAGGCCCTGGCACTGGGCGGGCGCGAGCGTGTGCTGGAGATCGGCACCGGGTCGGGATATCAGGCTGCGCTGCTGTCTCACGTGGTGCAGCAGGTGGTCACCGTTGAGCGCGTCCCCGAGCTGGCCGAGCGCGCCCGCGACGCGCTGCAGGAGGCCGGCGTGACCGGCGTGATGGTCGTAGCGGGAGACGGCTCCCTCGGCTGGCGCCCCGAGGCGCCATACGACGCCGTGCTCGTGGCAGCCGCCAGCCCGAGCGTCCCGGAGCCGCTGCTGCGCCAGCTGGCCGACGGCGGGCGCCTCGTGCTCCCGCTGGACGCGGCTGAGATCCCGCCGGAGGCCCTGGTTGGTGTATCGCCCCGCTCGGGACAGGTCCTGGTGCGGGTGACCAGGAGGGGAGAGAAGCTCTATGCGGAGCCCCTGGGTGACGCCAGGTTCGTGCCCCTGATCGGCAGGCACGGCTACGTTGGAGCCGGGGAGGACTGACGCGCCGTGCTCGAAGCGATCATCACCTGGCTCACCGACGCGATCTTCCGACTGGGCTATCCGGGGATCACGCTGCTGATGGCAGTGGAGTCGTCGTTCTTCCCGTTCCCCAGCGAGGTGGTGCTGCCGCCTGCCGGTTACCTGGCTGCGCAGGGACGCATGAACGTGTGGCTGGCGCTCGGTTCGGGGCTGCTGGGTAGCCTGATCGGCGCCCTGATCAACTACTACCTCGCCGCCACTCTGGGGCGGGCCTTCCTGCACCGCTACCACCGCTGGTTCCTCATGCGGGAGACCTCGCTGGACCGGGCTGAGGCGTTCTTCCGGCGCCACGGTGAGATCAGCACCTTCGTGGGGAGGCTCATTCCCGTGATCCGGCAGCTGGTATCGCTTCCGGCCGGTGTGGCGCGGATGCGGCTGGACCGGTTCGTGCTCTATACCGCGCTCGGCGCCGGTATCTGGTGCGCGATCCTGACCTGGATCGGCTGGTACGTGGGGCGGCACGCCGAGGTGGTAACCGGGATCGACGAGCTGATGCAGAGCCCCGAGGTGCATCGCTACAGCTCCCAGGCGGTTCTGATCCTGATCCCCCTGCTGCTAGTGATCGTGGGTGTGTATGTGTACCGGCAGCGCCGCAGGCCAGGCAGAGGGGCCGAGGAGGGCGGGGAGCAGTGAGCGGCGAGGACCTGGGGGCCCGGTGGCTGGTCACGGGCCGGGTGCAGGGGGTAGGGTACCGCTGGTGGGCGCTGAACCGGGGCGAGCAGCTCGGCCTGAGGGGCTGGGTCCGCAATCTGGCAGACGGCCGGGTGGAGGTGGTCGCGGCCGGATCCGGAGTCGCGCTGGCAGAATTCGAGACGGCACTGGGGCAGGGCCCCAGGTTCTCGCGTGTGGATAATGTGGAAAAGGCACATATTTCACCTGATGCGGTAGACACTAAATCATTCGATATCAGGTAGTTATGGCTTCCGAACCCAAGACCGCGGATACCTTAGGTGGATTGTACGACGCCATCCGTGAAGTGCAGGATTTCCCGACCGAGGGAATAGTCTACCGGGACATCACGCCCGTGCTGCAGGACCCCATGCTGTTCCGGCAGGCTGCGCACGGGATCGCCGAGCCGGCCAGAGACCTCGGCGTGGACCGCGTGGTGGGCATCGAGGCCGGCGGATTCCTGTTGGGGGGCGCCGTAGCCCTTGAGCTCGGGGCCGGTCTGGTGCCGGCCCGCAAGAAAGGAAAGCTGCCCCAGGAGACCCACCAGATCGAGTACGGGCCCGAATACAGCACCGATGCCATCGAGATCCACCAGGACGCCGTTGGGCCGGGGGAGCGGGCTCTGGTAGTCGACGACGTCCTTGCCACCGGGGCCACGGCGAAGGCCACGATCGAGGCCGTGGCTGCCGCGGGAGGGGAGGTGGTCTGCCTTGGTGTGCTACTCGAGCTGCTCGAGCTGGACGGACGCTTCAAGCTCGAGGGCACTCCGGTTTGGAGCGTGCTCACGTACCCGCGCAGGGCGTAACCGGGCCTCCGAAGTGCGCCTTACCCCGGTTGGTTCTGGTTCGGCGCCCGGTTAGTTTATGAGGTTCCGTGCCCCTGTAGCTCAGTTGGATAGAGCAGCGGTTTCCTAAACCGTTGGCCGGGTGTTCGAGTCACCCCAGGGGCATCACCGCAGCAATTCTCGAACCGAAGAAGAGTCGTACAGAGGGAAATGGCCAAGAAGAAAACCGCCGCGGCCGCACCGCAGGAGACGCCCCAGGCGCCCGATGCCGGCCAGCAGGTAATCGAGTGGATCGAGAAGCGCCGGCGCCCCCTCATAGGGTCGGCGGCAGCCGTCGCCGTGATCGCGCTGGGCACCTGGTCCGTCATCGCGAATCAGAAGCGCAAGGAGATCGACGCGACACGGGCTCTGAACGAGGCACGCGTGGCAGCGCAGTCGGGCAACTTCCCGCTCGCCGCCAGCGATCTCTCCCGCCTCAAGGCGACCTTCCGCGGCACGATGGCCGCAGACGAGGCCGCAATCCTCCTCGCCCAGGTGCGGCTGCTGCAGGATCAGCCGTCTCTGGCGGCCGAGGAGCTGCGAGCGGCCCTCGACGGAGGCATGGAGGAGCAGTTCAGGGCTCCGGCCTGGGGCCTCCTTGGGACCGCCCTGGAGCAAATGGGCAGCCTGGCGGAGGCGGGAAGGGCCTACGAGACAGCCTCGGGCCTCTCCTGGTACGGCTACGTCCAGGCGCAGTACCTGAACGACGCTGGGCGCGTGTACCTGGACGCCGGCGACACGACCAGCTCGCTGGCCGTCTATGAGCGCGTTCTGGAGGACTACGCCGACTCGCCGGGAGCAGCCGAGGCCAGCGTGCGCGTCGGCGAGCTGACGGCCGCGCAGAACGCCTCCTAGCGGCCGAAACGGCAGTCGGGGATGCCACGGGCGGGCCGATCTCGCAGGTCCGCCCATTTCTCTAGCACTACATGAAGTGCGTATAAGATATGTTATGTTAAGTAACTGTGTGTGACTGTGTGGATAAATGCCAGCTTGTCCCAATGGCAGTCTGGAACGCTCTCCCCCGTAAGGGGTTAGCGGGACGGACGTCGATCCGGGCAGACTACGGGTGCGGGACGGCCGGAGGTGGAGGTGTGGAGCCGGGCGCGCGCGGCAGAGGAGGCCGCCCGGGTGGCAGAGCTAGCCGCCGAGGATGGCTCGGAAGACGAACCGGCCCTCCCCTGCCAGGCGGGGCTGGCCGAATTGGCCGTCGGGAGCCGGATTGGCGGACACGACGAGCAGAGCCCCGGACGAGGTCCTGATGCTAAGCGGCAACGGGGCCCCCGCGCAGCGGCTCAGGACGGCGGCGGAGGCCGCGGCCCCGGTACCGCAGGCCAGCGTCTCGTCCTCGACGCCGCGCTCGAAGGTCCGCATGCGCCACTCGCCGGACCCGTCGCTCACGAAGTTGACGTTGGCGCCCTCGGATCCGGCCGCCGGGTGGGAGCGGAGCTCCCTGCCCCGCTCGGGCAGCGGGACGAGGCCGATGTCGTCGACCTGGACCACCATGTGGGGCACGCCGACGGCGGTGAGATGAATGGACTGCTCCCCGGTGGTGCGGGTGATGGCAGGCTCCGTAACCGGAGCCACCGGGGGCAGGAGGATCTCGGCACGCTCACCCGGGCCGTCCAGACAGCGGGCCTCCACCGGGCCGGAGTCCGTCTCCAGCACCAGCGCGCCCGGCGGAGCCAACTCGAGCCAGGCCGCGAGCCGCGTCGCGCACAGCGCCGCATTGCCGCACATGGCTGAGCGCGAACCGTCACGGTTGAAGAAGTTGAAGCGGACCGAGCCGGGAGCGGATCCCGGCTCCAGCACGGCTAGCCCGTCGGCCCCCACTCCGGTGCCGCGCGCGCAGACCGTACGGATGTGCTCAGGGGTCCAGCGCTCCAGGCGCTCCACCCGTCCGTCCAGCATGACGAAGTCGTTGCCCGACCCCGTCATCTTGTAGACCACCGTCCCGTTCACGATTCAGATCCCGCCTGGGGTCCCTCCCCTGCTGACCGGCCGGCCAGACAGGTTTCAGATGCGCCGGAAAATGGCCTTGAGCCGCAGCAGCCAGACCATCCACACGGCCTCACGCACGATCGCCCCCGACATCTTGCTGCTGCCCTCCACCCTATCCACGAACACGATGGGGATCTCGCGGATGCGGAAGCCCTTGCGATAGGCCCGGTAGCTCATCTCGATCTGGAACGAGTAGCCGTTGGAGTGCACCGCGTCCAGGTCGATGGCCTCCAGCACCCGCCGCCTGAAGCACTTGAATCCGCCCGTGGCGTCGTACAGCCGGTGGCCCGTGACCACCCGGGCGTAGATGTTGGCGAAGTAGCTGAGCAGCAGCCGGGTCATGGGCCAGTTCACCACCGTCACGCGCCCCTTGAGGTAGCGCGAGCCGAGCACCAGGTCGGCGTCCTCGATGGCCGCCAGGAACTCCGGCAGGTGCTTGGCGTCGTGCGAGCCGTCTGCGTCCATCTCGAACACGAACTCGTAATCCCGCTCCAGGCCCCACTTGAATCCGGTCAGGTAGGCGGTCCCCAACCCCAGCTTGCCCTCGCGATGCAGCACGTGGACGCGGGGGTCCCGGGCGGCCATTTCGTCGGCCAGCTGCCCCGTGCCGTCGGGCGAGTTGTCGTCCACCACGAGCACTTCGAGCCGCGGGTCCTGCTCCAGGATCCGCGGCACGATCTGCGGCAGGTTCTCCGACTCGTTGTAGGTCGGGACTATGACCAGAGCCCGCTCAGGCACTGCGCTGCCTCCTGCGAACGACCACCGGAGCAACTATGCCCGCCGCGACCAGCAGCAGGCTGACCAGTGTGATCCCCCTGCCGAGCCGGTAGTCGGCGCTCTCGAACTCTAGCTCCACGACCTTGGCCCCTGCGGGAACCGGAACTGTAATCAAGGAGACGTTGCCGCGCACCACCTCGGCGGGCTGGCCGTCCACCACGGCGTGCCAATCGGGATACCAGTTCTCCCCAACTACCACGTAGCCGCCCGCCGGCGCCGGCTCGGAGAGCCTCAGTGTCATGCGGCCGGCGCTCCACTCCTCCACAGCCACGCTCACTGCCAGCGGCTCCGGTATGTCGGTGATCACCGCCGGCTCGTGCGCGGTCTCCGGACCGAGCAGCACCACTCGATCGGCGTCGAAGTTGGTGCGCGGGTCCACTATGATCGGGATCGCCTGCTCGTCGGGCACCTTCACAGCGGCAGGGACCATCCGCGCGTAGCGCACCGGATCCCGCTGCTCGAACAGAGTGGCGGGCACGCCCGCGCCCGTCATCACGCCGTCGAGTACGCGGTCGAAACCGGGTACGCTGTCGGGGGCCTGCCCGGTGGAGGTCACCAGGTAACGGATCGCGAACAGATCCCACAGACGCGGGCTCGCCCAGAAGCGCCACTGGTTCTTGCCGCCCATCACTTCGTCGAAGGCGTGCAGCTCGTTGCCGTGGTGTCCCAGCAGCTGCGGTACGCCGAAGGCCATGAGACTCGAGCCAGGGTAGCCGTCCAGGTTGAGCACGCGCAGTGGAGCGGGTGTTGCCTGGAGCCGCTCGGTGATTGCATCGGGCGCGTACAGTCCCTCCCGGGGCGCTTCGCTGTAGATCCAGAACGGCCGCGCGTTGAGCCACAGGTCCGTCCCCAAAATGAGCGGCACTCCCAGGAGCAGTGCCATGACCGGAGCCTTGCCCCGCGCGCGCAGCAGCGCGATGCCGCCCAGCAGAAGCAACGCCGTGCCGCTCAGGAAAGCCCCCGTGCGGATACCCGACTTGGCATCGGCGACGGCCGCGAGGGCCCGGGGCGCCTGCTCCCCCGTCCTCGCCAGGCCTTCGGCCATCGCTCCGAAGGCACCGGCGAGGGCCAGCAGCATCACCCCGGCGCCGACGCCGAGCCACGCCAGTACGTGCCGCTTCCCTTCCCCGCGCTCCAGCCGTTCGGCGCCGAAGCCTGCAAACAGCGCCACGACCAGCGCGACCACGAAGAACGCCATGCCCGGAGCGCGGGTCTGCTTCACGAACGGCATCACGTTCCACCACAGTTTGTAAAACGGCGTGCTCCCGCCTAGGGTGATGAGCAGGAACAGGAGCCCGATGCCCCCTAGCCACAGCGCCGTGCGGCGCGGCGCCCCCGCCGCGCCGAGCACCGCGAGGGCCACTACCGAGAGGCCCAGATACTCCGAGTGCAGCTTGAGGGGGTTGGAGCCCCAGTAGGTGTCTATTGCGCCCACGAAGCCGGAGAGGAAAAACTCCGGCACGTGCACCCAGGGAATCGCGAAAGAAACCGAGCCCGCGTAGCCGTAGTACCCAGTCGCCCGCGGCGAGAACGGGATATAGTGGTAGAACGGCAGTACCTGGATCATGGCGATGCCGAAGCCCAGGAGTACCGCTACCAGCGCCACTCCCAGCAGCGACGAGCGCTGCACCAGCGTCTCCCCCTCGTTGGGCTCCCCGAACGTGAGGTAGAGCGCGAAGAGACCCGCCGCGATCAGCAGGTAGTACGTCATCTGATAGTGCGGCGAGAGCAGTGCCAGCCCCACGGTGAGCGCCAGCAGTCCGAACCCCTCCCAGCGTCTCTGCCGCAGCGCAAGCACCAGTGACAGTAGCGCGAGGGGAAGCAGGGCCGTGACGAACAGCTTCCCGTCGTGCCCCGGGGCCGGGTAGGATCCGACCACCCCCGAGAGCTGGTACGCAGCACCGGCAACGACCGAGCCGAGCCAACTCACGCCCAGCGAGCGCAGCAGCAGGTAGGTGAACACTCCCGCCGCTATGTAGTGCACCACGAAGCCGAGGTTCATCACGACCTCGGTGGGGAGCGCGAGGCGGAACCACGACGTCCAGTAGAAGATGTCGCCGTGCTGCGCCGCGACGAACGGCATCCCGCCGAACAGCTCCGGGTTCCACAGTGCCACGCTGCCAGTCTCGCGCAGCTGCTCGGCACCCCACAGCCGGAAGCCGTAGCCGGTGGCGTACTGGTCGCTCACCGCACCGGCCAGCCACCTTCCCGCCAGCATGGGGAGCGAGAGGATCACCACCCAGAGCGAGAGCAGCGCGCCCGCCGCTAGAGTCGGCCGCGGCGGTGCTGCCGCCGCCTCAGCGTTCGGTGTGCTCAACGGGATTCTCCTCGGGTTTCCGCGAGGCGCCCAGCGCGAACAGCGCGGCCGTCACCTCGGTAATGGTGAGGAGCAGCCGCGACGCGACGCTCACTCCGATGGCCGGCCCGCTCCCCAGAAGTGGGGTGAGCTGGCCCACGAAAGCCAGTTCGCGCACCCCGACGCCACCGGGCACGAACACGGCCATGAGACCCACCAGGTAGCCGAGCGCGAATACGCCCACCGCAACGGCCACCGGCAGTCCCGTCAGTCCGAGCCCACGCGCCAGGCACCAGAAGGCGGCGCCGTAAGTCACCCAGCTCGTGAGCGTGAGCGCTCCGGAGGCCAGCACCGTAGTCACGGGCAGGGCCCTCAGACCGGCGATGAGCCCCACGGTACTGCCGGCCCAGCGCACTGCCCGCTCCCACGCCAGCAGCGCGAGCGTGGCAACCGCGACCGCCAGTGCGATGGCCAGACCCACCGCGAGCGTGCCGGGCCGCAGCGTCGCCGCCGCGACGATGACGCCGGTCGCCACCCCAAGGGCCTGTATGACCACCGCCGAAGCGCCGGCGGCCCAGGGCGCCACGCCGGAGCGCTGCGCCAGCGCGACGAGACCTGCCACGCTCCACAGCTTGCCCGGAACGTAGCGGCCCAGGTTCGCCACACACCAGGCCCGCGCCGCGTCCCGGTAGGCAATATGCTGCCCCCACCCGGACAGCACGGTGCGCCACGAAGCGATCTGGATCGCGTAGGTCAGCCAGGTCACCAGAGCCGCCAACACGATCCACCATAGCTGCAGCCGGAAATCGAATTCGATCGCACCGAACTCGCTCCAGTTGCTGGCCAGCGAGCGCCAGATGAAGACCCCGACCACTGCTGCGAGGGCGAGTTTGACCAGCGTGCCCGCCGCCCTACGCATTTGCAGCTCCTGCAACTCGCGCGTACACCGCCTCGAACACGTCCGCGGCGTAATCCGGCGCCAGATGCTGCTTGAGCACTTCTCCCGCCGCTGCGGCTGCGGCGCGCGCGACGCTGCCGGACTGCAGCAGCTCGCCCATGGCGGCTCCCAGCGCTGCGGGATCCGCCTCGTCGACCAGGCGTCCGCCGTCCCCCTGTGCCACGAGATCGGACACGCCGCCCGAGCGCACGGCCGCCACCGGCACTCCGGACATCAGAGCCTCGCCCACGGCGAGTCCCAGCCCTTCGCGCTCCGCCGCGAACGCGAACACATCCGCATCTCCCAGCATCTCGGGAATGCGCTCCGGCTCCACGGCACCGACGAATCGAGTGTGCTGCCCGATGCCCGCACTCTCCGCGCGCGCCGCCAGCGACTCGCGCTCGGGACCGTCACCCACTACCGTCAGCGGCACATCCCTGCCCTGCGCGCGGAGCCACGCAACAGCGTCGATCACGACATCGATCCGCTTCTGCTCGGTGAGACGCCCCACGGTAAGGACTCCTCCGCCACCCCGGCTGGCTGCTGCGAAGCGCTGCACGTCCACCGGCATCGGCTGCACCGTGATGCTCCCTGCATCGATACCCGCTACGGAAGCGGCGCGCTGCGCGAGGTACGAGGATACGGCGGTCACCGCGGCCGCACCGCGCAGCACCCTGCGAGCCAGCGCCCGCAGTGGTGCGGACCGTTCCAGCAGCGCCACGTCGGTGCCGTGCAGCGTCACCACGAAGGGCGGCCCGCCCGCCCAGGTGGCGAGCCAGGCCGCTATTCCACCGGGAATCCACCAATGGGCGTGCGCCAACTTGGCGCCGTCCAGCTGACCCAGCCTCGCGGCGGCCCAGGCCAGCGTGCCCACCATGCCGCCGGCTCCCGCCAGGCCCCGCGGCGAGCGGCTGGCCTGCACCATCGTCCCGCGGTACGCCAGAGTTTCCCAGCTGGATGGCGCGTACCGCACCCGCCGCACCGTCACGCCGTGGCGCTCTTGCACCCCAGCGGCTCCTTCGTCCGAGGGAGCCAGCACGGTCACCTCGTGCCCCCGCTGCTGCACCGCCGCCGCGAGACGTTCCACGAAAGCGCCTGCGATGTCGCCGTCGCGGCGCGGATATGCGTGGGTGACGTAGGCGATGCGCACCGGCTGGCTAGGGCGAGCGGTCCTTGACGAAGCGGTACACGATCGACCGCGCGAGCAGCGCGAACATCGGGATGGGAGGGTGGAAGTACGTCCCGCCGGTGGCCTCCAGCCGGAACCCGTTCATCTCCGCCAGGCGCGTCATGGCCTGGCGCGTCCACGCGTAGATGTGCCCCTGCCGGTCGGGCACCCGGAACAGGTTCCAGATTACCTCCTTGGCGTGGTACGGGTTCGGGACCGAGATCACGAGCACACCGCCCGGCTTCAGCACACGGTGGAACTCGCCCAGTCCCTCGAACGGGTTGGGCACGTGCTCCAGCACCTCGATGCAGAACAGGTAGTCGAACTCGGCGTCCCCGAACGGCAGGCCGTCGGAGATGTCGCCGGTGCGGATGTCCGGAGCGGCGAACTCGGGAGCGATCTCGAAGCCCTGGTACTCGATGCCGTCCGGCAGATAAGCCTTGAGCCCGCCGTCGCGCGCGCCGACGTCGAGCACGCGCGCGGGCGCTTCCACCCGGGCCAGCTTTGCAGCCTTGCGGAACCGCATGCGCTCCTCGCCCGAGTGGCGCCACTCCACCCGGTCGCGGTAGAACTGCTGCAGCTCACCGGAGGAAGGGGAGATCTTTCCGGTCATGGTATCATGTCCACCCAGTCGGCCCCGTTTGCTGTCACGAACAGGCCGGCTGACGCGTCGAATGCTACGATCTGCGGGAATCCGCCGCTGCGAATGCGCCCCAGCACAACACCCGTGGTGGTATTCACGTCGGCGACCTCGCCTGCATCGCGCAGGGTCACCAGGGCCCTGGACCCGTCGCCGTTCAGTGCGACCGAATACGCTCCCCCGGACAGAAACGCCTTGCCGATCTCGGTGTTCGCCGTGACGTCCCAGGTCACCAGACCCGGTCCCTCGGGGCCGCTGCCGACGTCGTCCGCCGCGTAGAGCCTCGTTCCGTCCGGAGACAGCGCCACTCCCTGTACGCGCCCGCCAATCGCGAAGGTGCGCAGTACGGTCATGCCGACCGGGTCCACCTCAAGCACGGAGCCTGCGCCCCCAGTGGAGATGTAGAGCCGGCTGCGGTCGGCATTGAACGCCATGTGACGCACCACCGAGGGCAGCGTCAGCGAGTCTGTCGCCTGCTTCGATGCCAGGTCTACCCGGTACAGGAAGTTCCTGCTCGTCGTGACGAAGAGCTGGCTGCCGCCGGCACCGACCAGCAGCGTGAAGGGGCGGCCCGGCACCGGAATCACGTCCGTCTCGAGGTCGGTGGCTATGTCCACCACGCTCACGGTCCCTGCCGTCTCGTTGCCGACATAGGCCGTCGCCCCGCCGGGGTCCACGGCAACGCTGTTCGGCCCTTCTCCCACCGCGATCCTGGGCCCAAACGCGCGCGTCGACAGGTCGAGCCGCACCGCTGTCGCGTCCCCCTGCAGCGTGATCAGGGCAACTCCCCCACCGGTCGTAGCTGCCCACGACGGCAGCGAGCCCACGGTGCGGCGCAACTCGATGCGGTCGTCCACCACGTGCACCACCGACGCGTCGAACACCGACCGGTACGCCCCCAGGATGATCGCCGAGCCCAGCGGCCCCTGGGACTCGACCAGGCCCACAGCGGAGATGGTAGCCACCGACGTGTCGCTCGACGCCAGGATGATCAGCTGCAGCGGAAGCGGCTGGCCGCTGCTGTCGCGCACGCTCACCGCCATCTGAAAGCTCTCGCCGCTGTACAGGCTGGTGTCGAGCGGGACGAGCTCTATAGCCGCAGGGTAGTTGACGACCGTCACCGGAACCGCGGTGCTCGTACCGCCGCCCGACACGGTCACCACGGCCTCTCCCGCAGACCCCGCGGAGCGCACCATTCCCTGGGTGCTCACCGTGGCGACCGATGTGTCGCTCGAAGTAAAGGAGATGGCGACTCCGGCAACCGGGTTGGAGTCGGCGTCCAGCGCTCCCACGAGCACTCGCTCGCTGTCTCCCCGGGCCAGGAACATGGAGTCAGGAAAGACCTCCAGCGCCACGACTCCCCCTGGCTCGCTGGTGCCGCCGCAGGCGGCGATCAGAAACGCGGCCCAAAGGGCGAGCCATGGTGTGGCGCGCGTCAGCCGCACGATTGCGCTAGACGCGGGGCTCGCCGTTGCCGGCGTCCCGTTCCCGCTTGAGCTCTGCGTTCAGCTGGTCCAGGGATCGGCCGATGCCGCGCAGCTCCTCGCGTGCGCCCGCCACGAGCTCACCCACGAACCCGAAACCGAACAGCGCGATGCCCGAGATCACGAGGACCATCACGAGAGTGAGCAGAGGCCTGAACCCCATGCCGTAGCCGAAGCGCAGCACCAGCGCTGCCACTCCCATGAGAAAGCCCAGAATGAAGAGGATCGCACCCGAGACGCCGAAGAACAGGAGCGGCTTGCGGCCGAAGCGAAGCTGGAACCACACCGAGAGCATGTCCATCACGCCGACCGGGATCCGGCCGACGCCGAACTTGGACTTCCCGGCCTTTCGCGGCTTCAAGGTCACTGGTTGCTCCGTTACACGAAATCCATCGGTTGCGGCTATGACCACCATGAAACGGTGCCAGTCGGGACGGGCCGGCACCACGCCCATGACCTCACGGCGGTACGCCTTGACCGCGTTGAGATCGGTGACCCGGATCCCGAACAGCCAGCGGCACAGCCGGTTGTAAACCCCCGAAACGAACTTCTTCTCGTAGTCGCCCTGCTTGGTGCCGGTCACTATGTCGGCATCGCCCGCCCTGATGGGACCCACCAGACGCGGTATCTCGGCCGGCAGGAACTGCAGGTCCGCGGGATAGAAGACGAAGATGTGTCCGCGCGCGATCTCGCCTGCCGAGCGCAGTGCCTCCGCGATTCCCTGCTGGGAGCGGTGCGTCACGACGCGCAGGAAACCGTCATGCTCGCGCTGCAGGCGGTCCAGCACGGCTGCCGTGTCGTCCTCGCTGCCGTCGTTGACCACGACCAGTTCGCACCCGTACGGTTCGTCCCGCAGGGCATCGGCGCACTGTCTCACGAACTCGGGCAGGTTCTCCGCTTCGTCCTTGGCGGGAACCAGCACGCTCACGTCCACGTGGCCTCCGGCGCCGGCCGTCATACGCGTTTACGCATGCGGGCCGGCAGGATCCCCAGCTGCTCCCGGTACTTGGCTACCGTTCGCCTGGCAATCCGTACGCCCCGCTCGTTGAGTTGTTCCACGATTGCCGCGTCGGTCAGCGGTTTGGCGGAGTCCTCGTCGGCCACGAGCTTGGCCAGTTGCGCCTTCACCGCGCGTGAGCTCGCGTCTTCGCCCGAGGCGGTTCCCAGACTGGACGAGAAGAAGTACTTGAGCGGGAATACGCCGCGGGGCGTCTGCGCGTATTTCTGGCTCGTGACCCGGCTCACCGTGGACTCGTGCATTTCGAGCACGTCCGCCACCTCCCGCAGGGTCAGCGGCTTCAGATGCTCCACGCCCTTCTCGAAGAAGTCGCGCTGACGGTCGACGATGAAGTGCATCACCTTGAGCATCGTCTGGCGCCGCTGCTCGATGGCCTGCACCAGCCAGGTGGCGCTGTTCAGCTTCTGGGTCACGAACTCGCGGTTCTCGCCCTTGAACTTCTTCTTGTCGCCTGCAATCTCGCGGTACACCTTGCTGATCCGGAGCCGCGGCATGCCGCTGTCGTTGAGGAACACCCGGTACTCACCGTCGATGTTCTCGACGACGAGGTCGGGAATGACGTACTCCTCGCCGCTCTCGACAAACTGCAGTCCAGGCTTGGGATCCAGCCGCGCCAGTTCGTCGGCGGCGGCCTGGACCTCCTTCGGCTCCAGGCCGTAGCGCTTGGCAAGCTCGGTCCAACGGTGCGCGATCAGGTCGTCGAACGCCTCGTCCACCAGGCGCCCGGTGAGCGTGTCCAGCTGCCCGTCGGCCTTCAGCTGCAGCAGCAGGCACTCCCTCAGGTCCCGCGCGCCGATCCCGGGCGGATCGAGCTGCTGGATCACCTGCAGCATTGTTTCCGCTTCCTCGGGCGTGAACGCCTCTGCCAGCTCCGCATCGCCGTCGGCCAGTGCCTCGCGCGAGGCGTTGGCGCCGGTCACGATGTCGTCGAGACCCGCCTGCAGGTACCCGTCCTCACCGATGTTGCCGAGGAATTCTTCGCTCAGGAACAGCTGACGTTCGCTTAGATCGAGCATCTGCAGCTGATCGCGCAGGTGATCGGCCAGTGAGCGACTCTCCACCGCCACCGGGCTGTACAGCTCGCGCGCCGCCGCTTCCGGACGGGCGCCGCCCACCTGAAAGCCGTCCAGCAGGATCTCCTCCCAGTCGGCCTCGTCGGTGTGCTCGTCCTCGGTGGTCTCAGCCTCCTGCTCCTCGACCGACTCCGGCTCGTCCGCTTCGGCCAGCTCCAGGAAGGGGTTCGTCTCCAGTTCCTGCTTGAGGTGCTGCTGCAGGTCCAGCAGGGGCATGTACAGCAGATCCATCGCCTGGTACAGGCGAGGGTTCATCCTCAGCTCTTGTCTGAGCTGGGCGCTCTGCTGCAGCGAAGTCTTCAGACTCCCGCCCCCAGCCGCTCCCGCAGCCGTGCAGTGAGTGTCGGACCGAGATAGAGGTCGGCCACCTGGTCGTCGAACACGAGCTGGCGCACGGTTCCCGCCACCTGGATGTTCCCCTCGAACACGATGTAAGCGCGGTCCACGATGTCGAGAGTCTGCTCCACGTTGTGGTCGGTGATCAGCACACCGATGCCGCGTCGCCTGAGTCCTGCCACGATGGTCTGGATGTCGGCCACCGCTATCGGATCCACCCCGGTGAACGGCTCGTCGAGCAGCAGGAACTTGGGATCGGTCACCAGCGCACGCGTTATCTCCAGGCGGCGCCGCTCTCCGCCGGAGAGCTTGTACGCCTTCACGTCACGCAGGTGAGCGATCGAGAGATCGTCGAGCAGCGATTCGAGACGCTTCTGCCTGTCCTCGTCGGACAACGGCAGGGTCTCCAGAATCGCCATCACGTTCTCCTCGACCGTGAGCTTGCGGAAGATCGACGGCTCTTGCGCGAGATACCCGATCCCGAGGCGCGCCCGTCTGTACATGGGCAGAGCGGAAATGTCTTCGCCGTCCAGGTAGATGCGGCCTGCCTCGGGCCGTACCAGACCGACGATCATGTAGAACGTGGTGGTCTTCCCCGCCCCGTTCGGCCCCAGCAGCCCCACGATCTCGCCCTGCTTCACCTGCACGTCCACCTCGTTCACGACGCGCCGCCGCCGGTAGCTCTTGACCAGCCCTTCGGCCGCCAGCATGCTGCCGGTGGGGATGGCAGCCGCGGTGCCGATTCCCTCGGCCGCTTGCATCTCCTCGAGGGCGAGAGCGACCAGCTCCGCGTGCGTCGCCTCAGCACGGGGAGCCAACTCCTCGAACAGCTCGCGCCGCAGCCGCACGATGGAGGCGTCCTCCACCCCGTCCGGCAGCGCGTCCAGCAGCTCGCCGTCGGCCAGGCGGGGCAGCACGGACGTCTGCAGGTGCCGCCGCACCTCGTCCACCGAGAGGGTGCCGCGATGCAGTGCGGCCTCGCCCCACATCTCACCCTGCGCCGCCAGATACTCCTCGCGGTAGGCCAGTGCCAGGTCCCGGAAGGCCACTCCGCCCGACTCGTCCGCGCTCTTCAGCAGCGCGGCCATCGCGAGGGGGAGCGACGGGTCGCGGCCCGCCAGCACGGCCTGCAGTCGCTCCATCACGGCTGTCGCCTCTCCACGGGCTCGAGATAGACACCGTCTCCGGCGTCTATGATGTCCACGCGATCGAGCTGCTCGTCCTTGAACAGGGCCGTGATGCGGCTCCCCCGCGAGTAGTTGATGGCCGGGGCCAGCGAGCGGTCATTGTTCTCGTAGATGTAGTAGAACGCCTGAGCGTTGCCGCGTGCCTCCAGCAGCACCATCACCCGCTTGCCGGCGGCGGTGGTATCGAATCTCGCAATGATGGTGTCACCCGCCATCCAGTCCGGTTCGGCGACGAGCGAATCGATGCGCGACGTGGCGCGCGCAGTGCCGAACCCGTGCAGTTCGCGCAGCTGCTGGCCGGGCGAGTCGATCACGAGGGAGTCCGCTTCCACCGTGTTGGTCGCGGACCGAGCGCGGGCGCTGTCGCCCCACACCGTGCCGTGCTGCACGCTGCCGTCCGCCAGATTGAATTCGATGGTGTCTCCCACGATGCGCCACTCGCCGCTGGTCGCCCGGGCTCCTTCCTGCGCCTGGACCCAGTTCAGCTCACCTTCCTCGGTGCGGAAGGCAATTTGCCTGCCGCTGATGGTGTACCCGGCCGTGTCGGTCCCGGCAGCCTCCGCGTGCCCGACCAGAACGCCCTCTCCCCCGTCGGTGTCGAGCACGGCGCTGTCGCCGCGGGCCGTGAAGTCCTCGCGGTCGATCGTCACCGCCCCACCCGCCCATGCCGTCGACTCGCCTACGAGGCGCACGCGGTCGCCGCGGATCAGGTATGGGTCCGCGCCGGGCGCGTCGGCGGAGCGGTACTCCACCAGCGGCCGGCCGGTGGCGAAGAGCTCGGTCGTGTCGCGCTCGCCGGGGATGGTGCGGTAGTAGGTGAGGTTCGGTCCGGTGAGCACCGAGCCGGTTTCGCGGTTCTCAAGCCGCACGTTGCCCCACGCCTGAAGCCGCTCCTGCCCCGGGGTGTAGCGCGCCCGCTCGGCGTCCAGCGACATGATCGAGTCGCGAAAGCGGAAAGAGCCGATGAAATCCAGCCGGTCGAGCTCGGAAAACCACGCGACGCTGTCCGACTGGAGAGTGGTCGGCTCGTCGAGGCAGCGGGCGAAGACGCCGCCTGCCCCGAACTGGTGGATTCGCCCCGGCTCCAGCTCCACGTGCCGCCCGATGCGCGCGCTGTCGAGCTGGATCTCACACGTCTCGCTCTGTTGGCCCAGTGCGGGGCCAGCGGCGGCGCACATCAGCGCCGCTGCTGCGGCGGCAGTGACGGTAATCCGCGGCACGCACTACCTCCCCGTGTCCGTCTCCCGCACGCGCCCGCGTCGCGGGTTCTCGGTGACCACGTTCGTGAAGTCCGGATCGGCTGTGAAGCCGTCGCCTTCGAGGTGCTGGTCCGGTCCGTCGAACACGAACTCGTCCGGACCCGAGATCTGCTCGGTCTCGCGGTCGTAGCGCAGAGTCGACGTGGTGAGCTGCCTGTCGTCGGGAGTCACGGCCAGCACGTCGCCACGGGCCTCCATCGTGCCGGTGCGCCACTCGTAGGTGCCCTCCAGGGAAGTCACGGTGGACTTGAGCACGCCTTCGGCATTGAAGAAGTCGACCTTCACGCCCACGAGCTCCGCTACCTGAGCGCCCTGGTAGAAGTGCGCCGTGTCGGCGTAGACGCGCGCCCGCAGCAGGCCGTCGACCGTCACGTTGTGCACCATGCCGAACAGCACCT
>JBDHJM010000047.1:0-19947 GCA_039586895.1 Gemmatimonadota bacterium
CGACTGCCGTAGCGCTCGCAGCAGTGTTGTAAACGATCTTGATAAGGGGCTTGCGACGCAGAAACGTCTCGGCCACGAGGGTCACAATAGCAGCAACCACCATAGACCAGGCTGGCCCAACTAGAAGTATCGCGGCGAGATGGGGGACGAAGACCGCTGACGAACGGACAGTACCGACCTTCAACTCCAGAGAAAGTGCTTCCGCTAGGAAACCGAGAGCCAGCAGCGCGGCGATTGCATTCCAGAATGCGCTAGCATCGGCTGGAAGAGCGAAGGCACCTCGTACAACAAACTGTAGGCAGAGCAAAGCGGCGAACAGAGTCGCCACTGCCACGTACAGGTAGAGAACTGCGGGGCGCTTCATCAGAGGTAAGGGAGGCGCCCCCGAGACCGACACTACCACGTAAGCGAGCCGTTAGCCACGAAAAACTTCGCCAATGCGGCGAAGAACGGTGCGAGCCAGCTGATGCTCAACATTGGAAGCCTCACCTCCTTTCGGCAGCTTTCGCTGCGCTTGTGGAGTAGCACACCCCGCTACGGCATGCTCGAGGCTCCGCTCTTCGTGCTGACCGCTTCGCTCTGCTTGCTTCGCCCTACGGCTGTGGTAGTCCGCCCCCGGGGGCTCCCTTTTCTCCTTTCCCGGATCGACGCCAAACGCGCCGACCGGTGGCTGAATCCTCTAGCTAGCTCCGGACCGCAGTCCGGCTTGGATTCGTCCGCCCGTTACCCTACGTCCTCCACTGGACCCACCTGTTGGTGGCGTCCAGTACCGCGAGCCCTGCTCGGCGTTGTCCTCAGCCTTGGCAGTGCCCAGCACCAGGTGCGTGCTGCGGCCTTCGATTGCGTGCACGGCAACGACTGCGACACTCGAATCGAACTCCTCGATCAGCCTCACCCCATCAAGCTCGAGGGTGCCGCCGACCAGTTTCCGATCCAGCACCGCCAGTGCCGCCCGCGCGGCGCCCTGCATGCGGGCCCGCGGCGTGTCGGCCACTTCCTCCTCCGCCGACGCCTCGTCGCCGTCCGCGAGGAGAGTCACGCGCACACTGACGCGGCGCTCACCCGCCGCCGACACTTCGACGTCTCGGAAGACGACCTTGCGCTTCAGCGCCTCGTCGCGCACGGCAGTCTGCTCGAGGGCCTCGATGGGCTTCACCTCGGCAGTCTGCGCGACGCTGATCTTCCGGTGGTCCACCTTGAGGCCGAGCTGCGCCAGCAGCGCGCTCTCCACGTTGCGGACCATCTGCTTTGCCGAGGACCCGGAGTGAGTGAGCACGTGCACCGCAGTGACCTCACCAACGGGAGAAACCTCCACGCGTGCGGACAGCACGCCCTGGAGGCTCGTCAACAGGTTCTCGGCCCTCTTTACGCCCCATTGGTCCGGCATCGCCGTGTTGGGCGGATCCGGCACCACGTTGGGCTTAACGTTCGGGTCGCTCGGGGTCACTTCAACTCCCATGCGATTCACCGACGGTCATCTGACCGTCCTGGGTCGGCATGCCGGGCGCACCCTTGATCCACATATTGCCGACCTCGATTAAAGCCTCTCTGCGCCATTCGTGAAGAACCACTCAGATTGGAGGTCCCCCACTCTCTGCCTCCGCCATCATCACCCGATTTCCGCCCTCTGCCTTGGCCCGGTAGAGCGCCTTGTCGGCCGAATCGAGCACGTCCTGCAGGCCGTCTGCTGCCGGGTCGTAGCCCGCGGCACCAACCGACACCGCCACGGCACCCTCCGTATAGCCAAGAGCTCGGCCGACGGCCTCCACCGACTCCCTGACGACCTCGGCCACATGCTTCACGCCCTCGGGGCCCGTCCCCACGAGGACCAGCACGAACTCGTCGCCGCCGTAGCGTGCTGCAACATCCGTCTTCCGGACCAGCCTAGTGAGCTCACGGCCCACTGAAGACAGCACCTGGTTTCCGGCTTCGTGCCCGTAGGCGTCGTTCACCTGCTTGAACCGGTCGAGGTCCATGAACAGGAGCCCGAAGGGCTCCCGCGTCCGGTCGCTCCGCGCCATCTCCTGCGCCAACCGGTCCTGCAGCACGCGGTACGTGGCCAGTCCCGTCAACTCGTCCACGGCCGCCTGCTTGCGGGCCTCCTCGGCCCGGCGCTCCTGGTAGGGCGGGCATTGGCGGAACGTCGCCCGCCCGCTCATGAGCGCCGTGGCAAACTCCACGCACGTGGCGTATCCACAGGCCCCACAGTCCCAATGCGCCCCGCCGGGCGCCTTTCCTATCTTGTCAATGACCTCTTCGAGCTCAACATCGGTCGGCCGGTGGCCGTTGCGATGGAACTCGAAGGCGGCGCCAACTGCCACCGTGACGGCCGGGTCCACCACGGGCAAGTTGCTGCGCGGCGGCTCGGCCTCCTGGGCCACCCTGCGGCGCCGGAACAGCTCCTCGCGCGGCCCCAGCAGCGGGTGGTCGAGACATCCCTCACACGGCAGGATGTCCACGAACCCCAGGTCCATCTCGTCTATCGTCACCGCCCGGGCGATCACGTCGAGCGCCCTCAGACCCCGCACCTTGCGGAACCGGCGGCTGGTTTGCGGCTCCACCTTCAGCACGGGCAGCGGCAGACCGCCAGCCGTGCTCACGTGCCGCTGGCGCACTTCCGGGATGCGGCTGAAGTAGCGAGCCTGATGCCCGACTTCCACGCCCCGCGCCCGGAACAAATCCGCCAGCTCCTCGAACGTCACCAGCGCGTCTACGTCGCCGTTGGTGTCGGCCACGCACACACCCGCGTAGACGATCGGCACTCCGTGCCCGTGCCGCTCCCGCAGGTATGCCGATTCGGCCTGCAGGGGCGTCTTAACGGGCGCCAGGTACGGAACGAGCTCCGGAAAGTCGTGCCGCACCCGCTCTATCACGACCGGACACGTCGAGCGGAGCATCGTGCCCCACCCCGGGTCCTGAAACAGCCGTTGGTACTCCTCGGCCACCAGCTCGTCGCCCAGGACGCCCCGGTGCACGGTCCTGAATCCGGCCGCGTAACAGGCGTTGACCACCTGCTCCGGCGTGTAGGGGTGGAAATGAACCTCCGCCTCCACACTCAGCACCATCACCGCGTTGCCGCGGTCCGCCAGGGCAAGTGCCTCCGCCAAATCCCCGACCGCATCGATCGCGTCGTGCGGGCACGCCGGGACGCAATTGCCCGAGCGGATGCACGACTCCCCGATGATGCGGACCGTGCTGCCGTCGACCTCGATGGCCTGCGCAGGGCATACCCGCACGCAAGCCAGGCAGCTGACGCACTTGGCGTTTATCTCGAAGCGCACGTCTGGGCCGGCCCGGGCGCTAGGCCTGGAGCGTCAGAGGTTCGAAGGGCGAGGGCCAGTATGGGACTCAAGTGACGATCTGTCAATACTTTGGCTAGTCGGGAGCGAGGGCCTCACGGCCGCCGTTTGAGGGTCTCGGCGGCCCCTTGCCCGCGTTGGTCTGAGGCCTCAGAACATAGCACCCCAGCCCCTGCCCCGATAGCACGCCCCCTGCCCGAGCCTGCCCGGTCAGCTACATAGTGGGCCCTTAGGGGGGGAAGCGATTGTGAGGTACATCACTCTTTTCCGCCGGCAGTTTAGCTGTCGGGACGGTGTCGCCTAGGTGAGCCTAGCACAGCCTGGAGCCGCTTGAGCCAAGCTGGCCCGTTTCGGGCAGATTTCGGGGGTTTCGGTGCTCAGATGGGAGCTACCGGGGGCCATCTCAGCAGAATTCGGCTAGCCTAAACCTGCAACAGGCGGCCCGAAAGGCCTACGCCAGCTCGAACTCCTTGATCTTGCGGTAGAGCGTACGCTCGCCGATCCCGAGCTTCTCGGCGGCGCGGCGGCGGTTCCCCCTGGTCTCCTCCAGGGCCGCCTCGATGGCCGCACGCTCCACGTCGATCATCTTCATCCCCGGGCGGTAGACCACGCGGAGGCGGTCCTCAACGGGCGTGCCTCCGTCCACCTCCACGATCTCGCCGATCGCGAAGTCGTCCAGCGGCGGGCGGCCCACCTCCATCACCTCAACGCGGTGCGGCTCCTCGTGCATCTGCCGCCTGAGATCCTCGATCTGGAGCTTGAGGTCCACCAGGCTGCGGAAGATGAACTCCAGCTCCTGGCCCTGCACGTTGCGCGTACTCGGCGGAACGTGCATGGGGAGCAGCCGGGTGCCGCCCTCGCGTACATCGGTCGGAATGTCGCTGGCGCGGATCTCGCTGCCAGGCGCCAGCACGACCATCGACTCGATCAGGTTTCGCAGCTGGCGCACGTTCCCCGGCCAGTGCGCGTCGATCAGTATCTGCATCGCCTCGGGGGTGAGGCCGCGGAACGACTTGCCGTGCTCTCCACTGAGGTCCCGCACGAACCGCTTCACGAGGATCGGGATGTCACTGCGGCGCTCGCGCAGCGGCGGCAGGTAGATGTGCAGCACGTCCAGCCGGTAGAACAGGTCGTCGCGGAACTGACCGGCCGCCACTGCTTCCTTGAGCGAGCGGTTGGTTGCTGCGATGACCCGCACGTTCACCCGAATGGGCTGCGTACCTCCCACGCGGAAGAACGAGCGGTCCTCCAGCACCCGCAGCAGCTTCACCTGCAGGGCGGGAGTGATCTCACCGATCTCGTCGAGGAAGATCGTGCCGCCGTCGGCCAGTTCGAAGCGGCCCAGGCGCCGCTCTGCGGCCCCGGTGAAAGCTCCCTTCTCGTGCCCGAACAGCTCCGACTCGAGCAGGGTCTCCGGCAGGGCGGCACAGTTCACCGCAATGAAGGGGCCTCCCCGCCGCGGTGAGAGATCGTGGATGGCTTTCGCCACCAGTTCCTTGCCGGTGCCCGACTCGCCCTCGATGAGCACCGTGCTGGCGGCCGGGGCCATCTGCTCGATCTTCACGAGCACTTCCTGGATGGCGGCGCTCTCGCCCAGGATGCCGGTGCGGTCCTGCAGTCTCCGCCGCGCGATGAGCCGGCTCGCAGCCGCCACCACGTCGCCGGCGTCCACCGGCTTCACCATCCAGTCGGTGAGGCCGAGCTCCCTCCCCTGTTTGGGCGGGTCCGGGCTCGTCTCCTCCAGTAATCCCAGCGTGGACACGGACCGCTCGCGCGCGAGCGCCACCAGAGTGCGGGCCCTGTGCTCGCCCAGTGCGCCGGTGAGAATCACGACGTCCGCGTCGGCCTTCCGGAACACGTCGCGCGCGTCGTCCTGCGACGACACGAGCACGGTCCAGTAGCCGGACTCTTCGAACGCCGCGTTGCACTGCACCGCGGCTTCGAGATCGTCCATCGTGATGAGAACGCGGTCGGTCATGCGTGTTCCGTGAATTCGTCCTTGAGCAGCGCCACCGCATGCTCCACGAGCGGCTCCAGCACGGCCAGCCCGTCGAGCACGCCGCCCGGACTGCCGGGCAGGTTCACGATGAGCGTGCCGGCCCGCGTACCGGCCACTCCGCGCGACAGACTGGAGTACGCCTTCTTCTCGCGGCCCAGCGCCCGGATCGCCTCGGCAATGCCCGGCACCTCGCGCTCCACCACCGCCCGGGTGGCCTCGGGCGTCACGTCGCGCGGGGAGAGGCCGGTGCCGCCGGTCGTCACGATCAGGTCTGCCGTCCCGCCGTCGGCCCACTCTGCCAGCCGCGCCGCGATGCGGTCGCTCTCGTCCGGGACCATATCCCGTGCGCTCACGTCAAAGCCGTGCCCCGCGGCCCACTCCGCGATGGCCGCACCAGAGGTGTCTTCCCGCTCACCGACCGCCCCCAGGTCGGACACCGTGAGCACCGCGACGCGCAGAGACACCCCTTAGCCCCTCTTCACGCTCCCCTGGGTGTAGAACGGCAACTTCACCACCTCAGCCTCCATCCGCTTCCCCCGCGCCGCGAACTCGAACGTGGTGCCGGGCTCGATGGAGTGGGTGGGCAGGTACGTGGTTCCTATGCCGTATCCCAGTGAGGGGCTGAACCCGCCGCTGCGCACCACGTCCACCTTGTGGCCTTTGAGGTACACGTCGTAGCCGTGCCGCGGGATCACTCTCTTCTCCTTGGGCGCGAACCCCACCAGCTTGCGTGTCACGCCCTTCGCCTTGATGTCGTCCAGAGCGCTCTTGCCGCCGAAGGGGACCCCCTTGCCCAGCTTCACGATCCAGCCGAGACGCGCCTCGTAGGGGTTGGTCGTGTCGTCGATGTCGTTGCCGTAGAGCGGGTATCCCACCTCGAGCCGCAGCGTGTCACGCGCACCGAGTCCGCACGGCACACCACGGCCCTCGCCCACCAGGGCGTTCCACATCACTTCGGCGTGCTTGGTGCGGAAGTAGAGCTCGAAGCCGTCTTCGCCGGTGTATCCCGTGCGAGCGATGAAACACTCCACACCGGCCACCTGCCCCACCGTGAAGTGGTAGTAGTACACGTCCGGCAGGACGGCGTCCGAGAGCGACTGTACGAGGCCCTCGCTGTGCGGTCCCTGCACCGCCAGCAGAGCCACCTCGTCCGAGATGTTCTTCACCCGGACGTTGGCACTCTCCTTGCGCGATACGACGTGCTCCCAGTCCTTCTCCAGGTTGGCGGCGTTCACGACCATCATGACCTTGTCGTCGAACCGGTACACGATGCAGTCGTCGATGAACGTGCCCTGCTCGTTGAGCAGCGCCGAGTACTGTGCCTGCCCGTCATCGAGCGCCCCCACGTCGTTGCAGGTGAGCCGGTTCACGAACGCATTGCGATCGGGCCCCGTGAACTCGAACTCGCCCATGTGCGACACGTCGAACACACCGATCGCCTCGCGAACCGCCAGGTGCTCCTTGGTGATCCCCGTCGGGTACTGCACCGGCATCTCGAAGCCGGCGAACGGCACCATCTTCGCTCCCAGCTTCACGTGCATGTCGTGGAACGGCGTGCGCTTGAGTTTATCCCCGCTCATTACGCTTCCTCTCTCACCCCATTAGTTGCGCCATCAGCGCCTTCTGTGCGTGCAGCCGGTTCTCCGCCTGGTCGAACACGCGCGACTGGGGGCCCTCGATCACCTCGTCGGTGACTTCCTCGCCCCTGTGCGCCGGCAGGCAGTGCAGGAAGATCGCGTCCGGTGCAGCCAGCTTCATCATGTTCTCGTCCACGGTGTAGCCCTTGAAGGCGAGCTTGCGCGCATCGGCCTCGCCCTCCTGTCCCATCGAGGCCCACACGTCGGTGTTCACCACGTGGGCGCCCGACACGGCTTCCTCCGGATCTTCGTGAATCGACACCGTGGTCACTCCGTCGGCCCGCTCGTAAACGTCGTGGTTGGGCTCGAACCCCTCCGGACAGGCGAGCCGCAGCTCGAATCCGAGCACGCCCGCCGCGTTGAGCCACGAGTTGGCCACGTTGTTTCCGTCGCCCACCCATGCAACGACCTTCCCTTCCCAGGTCCCGAACTCCTCACGCACGGTCATCACGTCGGCCAGCGCCTGGCAGGGGTGCAGGTAATCGGTGAGCCCGTTGATCACGGGAACGGTGGCGTAGCGCGCCAGCTCCTCGACGTCGGCATGCGCGAACGTGCGGATCATAATCCCGTCCACGTAGCGCGACAGCACGCGAGCCGTGTCCTTGATCGGCTCGCCGCGTCCGAGCTGCAGGTCGCGGGCCGACAAGAACAGCCCGTTGCCGCCGAGCTGGTATGCCCCCACCTCGAACGAGACCCGCGTGCGGGTGCTGCTCTTGGTGAAGACCATCGCGAGCGTCTTGCCCGCCAGGGGCTCGTCGTCGTAGCGCCCCGACTTCATCTCGGCCGCGAGGTCGAACAGCTCGGCGATCTCTTGGGCGGTGTAGTCGGAGAACTTCAGGAAATCTCGTTTGGACATAGAAACCGTTAGGTAGGTCAAAATGACAGACTTGCAGATTGATTCTATCCGGCGGGCGCCGGAGTGTAAAGTGAGACGTGACGGGAAGAAAGGGGACCTCCGCGGGCAGTTCTTGACAACCCGCGGCCGGCCCCTGCCTGCCGGGGTGGCCCCCTACAGGATGTACTTCCGGAGGTCCTCGTCCTCGACGATCCGGAGCAGGCGGTCGCGCACCTGGGCGGCGTCGAACACGATCCGCTTGTCGGGTACGTCGGGCAGATCGAACAGCACGTCCTCCAGCAGCGTGGTCATCACCGTGTGGAGCCGGCGCGCACCGATGTTCTCAGTGCGCTCGTTCATGACCATGGCGATGTGCGCTATCTCCGACACGCCGTCCTCGGTGAACACGAGCTCCGCACCCTCCGACTGGCACAGCGCCTGGTACTGCTTGATCAGAGAGTTCTCCGGCTCGGTCATAATCCGGACGAACTCCTCCTGGCCCAGCGACGACAGCTCGGCGCGGATCGGGAAGCGTCCCTGCAGCTCGGGAATCAGGTCGGACGGCTTTGAGACGTGGAACGCACCCGCGGCCACGAACAGGATGTGGTCGGTACGCACGTAGCCGTAACGGGTCTGCACGGTGGAGCCCTCCACGATGGGCAGCAGGTCGCGCTGCACACCTTCGCGTGACACGTCCGGACCCATCTGCCCGCGCTCGCCCGCGATCTTGTCCAGCTCGTCTATGAAGACCACGCCGTGGTTCTCGACCCGTTCCAGTGCCTCGTTCACCACGTCGTCCATGTCGACCAGCTTGCGCAGCTCCTCGTCCACCAGGATGCGGCGCGCCTCGCTCACCTTCAGCACGCGCTTCTTGGTGCGCTTGGGAAGCATGTCCTGCAGCATCTCGGAGAGGTTCATGTCCGGGCCTTCCATGCCCGGCGGGAAGGTCATGAACTCGATCCCCGGCATGGACTGCTGGGTGACCTCGATTTCGACCTCGCGCTCCTCGAGCTTGCCGTCCTGCAGCAGCTTGCGGAGCTTCTCCCGCGTGCGGGCGCGCCGCTCCTCCTCGTCCCCCTCTTCCGCCTCGGGCTCATCCGAGTCTCCCCGCCGCACCTCGCCAGAGGAGGTCACCACGAAGAGGTGCTGCGACTCCTTCGTGTCGGTGGGCTGCTCGGCGTCAGCCTCGTCGGCGGGCGGTGGGGCGGGCTCCACGCGACGCTCCAGCCGCACCCGCGGCTTGGGCGGCGCGGGGAGCAGCAAGTCCAGCAGGCGCTCCTCGGCACGCTTCTCGGCGGTGGGGAAGACCTCGTCCTCGCGCTCGCCGCGCACCATGTTCACGGCCGCGTCCACCAGGTCGCGCACCATCGACTCCACGTCGCGGCCCACGTAGCCCACCTCGGTGAACTTGGACGCCTCCACCTTGAGGAACGGTGCTCCCGCCAGCCGTGCCAGGCGTCGGGCGATTTCCGTCTTACCCACGCCCGTGGGCCCGATCATGATGATGTTGTTGGGCAGTATCTCGTCGCGGATCCCTTCGGGCGCCTGCGCGCGGCGCCACCGGTTGCGGATCGCGATTGCCACCGCCTTCTTGGCACCCGCCTGCCCCACTATGTAGCGGTCCAGCTCGGCGACGATCTGGCGCGGCGGCAGCTCCTCCAGCCACGGCACCGGCTCGGGCCCCTGGTCGGCCGCCTCGAGCTTCTTGTCTATGGGAGTGGGCTCGCTCGTCATGGCATCACCCGCCCAGCTCTACGACCGAGATGTTGCGGTTCGAGAACACGCAGATGTCGGCGGCGATCTCGAGACCCTGCTGCACGATGTCGCGAGCGGACAAGTCGGTGTGCGCCAGCAGGGCGCGGGCAGCGGCCAGCGCGTAGTTGCCGCCGCTCCCGACGGCGATGATGCCGTCGTCAGGCTCGATCAGCTCTCCGCTGCCGCTCAGCACGTAGCCGTGCTCCGGGTTGGCCACCGCGAGCAGCGCCTCGAGCCGCCGCAGCACGCGGTCGCTGCGCCAGTCCTTGGCCAGCTCCACCGATGCGCGCGACAGGTTGCCGGGGAAGCGCTGCATCTTCTCCTCGAACTTCTCGAACAGCGTGAACGCGTCGGCGGCCGCACCCGCGAAGCCGGCCAGCACCTTTCCCTCGGCCAGCGTGCGCACCTTGTTGGCGTGAGCCTTCATCACTGTGTCGCCCACGGTCACCTGTCCGTCACCGCCCATGGCCACTTTGCCGTCGCGGCGCACGCAGAGGATCGTCGTGGCGCGAATGCGCTTGTCCGTCATGTTGCTCGCCCTATGCCCTCGGATGGGCCTTGTGGTATACCTGCTTCAACCGCTCCACACTCGTATGAGTATACACCTGGGTCGTGCTCAGCGAGGCGTGCCCAAGCAGCTCCTGCACGGCACGCAGGTCCGCGCCCGCATCGAGGAGGTGCGTTGCGAAGCTGTGGCGCAGCGTATGGACCTTGAGCCCCGAGCTCTCGCCCAGAGTCGTGAGGTAGCGGCGCACCACGAGCTGCACACCGCGCGGCGAGAGCCGCGCCCCCCGCTGTGACAGAAACACAGCGCGCCGCTCGCCGCGCCCCGCCGGCAGTGCCGCGAGCAGCTCGTCGCGCTCTCCCATGTAGCGCTGCAGCGCCCGGGTCGCATAGCCCCCCAACGGCACGATGCGCTCCTTCCTACCCTTGCCGCGCACCTTCACCTGCTCGGAGATGACGTCCACGTCGGCGAGGTTGAGGCCCGCCAGCTCGGAGAGCCGCATGCCCGTGGCGTAGAACAGCTCGAGGATCGCCAGGTCGCGCGTGGCCCGGAAGCCGCCCTCGAGCGCCGCGCCCTCGGCGAAGCGGAACAGCTCGTCCACCTGCTGCCGGTCCAGCACCGCCGGCAGGCGCCGCTCCAGCTTGGGCTGCCGCACACCCTTCGTGGGATCGTGGTCCACGCCGTAGCGGGTATGGAGAAAGCGGTAGAACGTCCGCACCACAGACACGGCGCGCGCAATGGACCGCTTGGCCAACCCGCTTCGCTTGAGCTCGCCCATGAAGCCGCGCACCGCGAGCCTGTCCACCGTGGTCCAGCGCCACCGGCGCGGACCTCCGAAGTACTCGTCGCAGAACACCTGGAACGCACGGAGGTCGCGCGCGTATGCCTTCACCGTGTTGGGGGAGTCGTTGCGCTCCTTCTCGAGGTAGACGAGAAACTCGTCCATCGCCCGCTGGGCTCCCGGGACCTGCGCCCGCGCCTTGGCCCGGGTGGTCACGGTACAGCCACGGCAGCGCCGGCGGCGTACTCGCGCATCGCAGCCAGCGCCCGCTCGGCGAGCGCTTCCTTGCGGCGGCGCTTGTCACGCACCCGCCGCGCGAGCGGCGGCAGCAGGCCGAAGTTCGCATTCATCGGCTGAAAGTGCTCCGGGTCGGCGCCGTGCACGTATGCCAGCAGCGCCCCCAGCATGGTCTCGGGGGGCGGCACCAGCGGCGCCTCCCCCTCCAGCATGCGCGCCAGATTCACTCCTGCCAAGAGGCCGGTCGCAAGCGACTCCGTGTATCCCTCCACTCCCACCAGCTGCCCCGCGAAGAGCAGGCGGTCGTCGTCGCGCGCCGAGCAGTGCGGCGTGAGAGATGCCGGAGCGTTCAGATAGGTGTTGCGGTGAATGCTGCCGTAGCGGTAGAACTCGGCGGCGGCGAGCCCGGGAATGGTGCGGAAGATCTTCTGCTGCTCCGGAATACGCAGCCGCGTCTGGAAGCCCACGAGGTTCCACATCTGGCCCGCTCGGTCCTCGGGCCTGAGCTGCACGACCGCATGCGGCTCCCGCCCGGTGCTCGGATTGGGCAGGCCCACGGGCTTGAGTGGTCCGAAGCGCGGCGTCTCGCTGCCGCGGCGCGCCATTTCCTCGATGGGAAGGCAGCCCTCGAAGTACGGCACCTGGTCGAATTCGTGCCCCGCGTACTGGTCGGCCTCGACGAGCGCGGCCACGAAGTCCCGGTACTCCTCCTCCGAGAGCGGCGCGTTCAGGAAGTCGTCGCCGCCCCCCTTGCCGTAGCGCGACAGGCGGTACAGCCGGGTGTGGTCCAGCGACTCGCCGCTCACAATGGGCGCGATGGCGTCGTAGAAGGCGAGCGCCTCGGTGCCCAGCCGCGCCGCGATGGCGTGCGCCAGCCGGTCCGAGGTGAGCGGCCCCGTGGCGATCACTGCTGGGCTCGGCAGATCGGCTGTCTCTTCGCGCACCACCGTGACGCGCGGATGCTCCGTCACGCGCCGCGTCACCTCGCGGCTGAAGGCCTCGCGGTCCACCGTGAGCGCCGCGCCCCCGGGCACGCGGGCCGTCTCGGCGACGTCCATGAGCAGGGAGCCCAGCAGGCGCAGCTCCGCCTTGAGCAGGCCGTGCGCGTTGGCCAGCTCGAGCGATTTGAACGTGTTGCTGCAGACGATTTCGGCGAGGTGGTCGGTCTGGTGAGCCGGCGTGCTCACGACGGGACGCATCTCGTAGAGCGATACGTCGATGCCGCGCTGCGCCAGCGCCCACGCGGCCTCGCACCCGGCGAGGCCGCCCCCGACTACAGTGGCCCTCACTGCGGTGCTACTTCAGCGACGGCCTCCTGGACCGGGAACTCGTTGCTGCACTTCAGGCAGCGGCGGTACTCGCCGCGAGCCTTCGTGGAGCGCTGTTCGGCGCCCTCGTTCCCGCAGTCGGGGCAGGTGTCCGGCACCGGCCGGTGCCAGGTGGAGAAGTCGCAGTCGGGGTAGCTGGTGCAGCCGTAGAACGAACGCCCCTTCTTGGTGCGGCGCTGGGCCAGATCGCTGCCGCAGCGGGGGCACTTCACGCCCAGCGGAATGGGGCGGGTGTGTTTGCACTTGGGATACCGCGTGCACGCCAGGAACTCACCGTAGCGCCCCGTCTTGATCACCATCGGGGCGCCGCACTCCTTGCACTTCTCGTCGGTGGGCTTATCCGGCACCTTGTCGCGCTTGAGCGGCTTCGTGTAGCGGCACTCGGGGTACTTGGTGCAGGCGATAAACGGCCCGAACCGGCCGCTCTTCACGGTGAGCTTGCTGCCGCACTCGGGGCACGGCTCCTTCTCGATCTCCTCCACGTCGTGCGCCTCGCGGATGAGCGCGGCGGTGTCCACCGACTCGAGCGCCTTCGCGAACGGGCCGTAGAAGTCCTGCAGCACCGCCTGCCAGCCGAGCTCTCCCTCTTCCACCTTGTCCAGCTCGGTCTCCATCTGCGACGTGAACTGCACGTTGAAGATGTCGGGGAACCGGCTCACCATGACGCGCGAGACCGTCTCGCCCAGGTCGGTGGTATGGAAGCGGCGGGTCTCCATGCGCACGTAGCCGCGGTCGCGCAGGGTCGAGATGATGCTGGCATACGTGCTGGGACGCCCGATACCGTCGGCTTCGAGCTCCTTCACCAGGCTCGCTTCGCTGAAGCGCGGCGGCGGCTCGGTGAAGTGCTGGTTGGGCGTGAGCTTCTCCACCTTCGCCTCGTCGCCCTTCTCGAGCGCGGGCACCGGCGCCATGTCCTCGAACGTGCGCTCGTCCTCCGACTCCTTGGTGTCGGTGTAGAGCACGTGGAACCCGTCGAACACCATGATGGAGCCCGTGGCGCGGAAGAGGTACTTGGCTATGTCGAAGTCGATCGCGGTGGTGTCGTACACGGCGGGCGTCATTTGCGACGCCACGAAGCGCTGCCAGATGAGCCGGTACAGCTTGTACTGATCCGACTCCAGGTACTTGCGCATCTGCTCCGGCCGGCGGGCCGCGTCGGTGGGCCGGATCGCCTCGTGCGCCTCCTGGGCCCGCGCGCTCTTCTTGGTGCGGTACAGGTTGGGCTTGGGCGGCAGGTAGCGCTCGTCGTAGTGGCCGGCGATGTACTCCCGCACGGCGTCGATCGCCACGGGCGCCACCCTGGGGGAATCCGTGCGCATGTAGGTGATCAGACCCACCGCGCCCTGCTTCCCGATCTCCACCCCTTCGTAAAGCTGCTGCGCCGCCCGCATGGTGCGCTTGGACGAGAATCCGAGCCGTTTGGCGGCCTCCTGCTGCATCGTGCTCGTGATGAACGGGGGGCCGGGCTTGCGGCGGCGCTGCTTCTTCTGGACGCCCGTGACTACGAACGGCTTGCCTCGGACCGCCTTCACGACGGCCTTGGCTTCCTTCTCCGAGTGCAGCTCCGGCTTCTTGCCGTCCACCTTGTGAAGCTTGGCGTCGAAGCGCTTCTTCTTGGCCTCGAGCTCCGCGTCGATGGACCAGTACTCCTGCGGCTTGAAGTCGCGGATCGCCTGCTCGCGCTCCACGATGAGGCGCAGCGCCACCGTCTGCACCCGTCCGGCCGACAGCCCCGCCTTCACCGAGCGCCACAGGAGCGGGCTCGCCTTGTAGCCAACTAGGCGGTCGAGAATGCGGCGCGCCTGCTGTGCCTCGACCTTCTGGTCGTCGATCTCGGTGGGGTGCTGGAGCGCCTCGGTTATGGCGTCCTTGGTGATCTCGTGAAACAGCACGCGGCGGATCTTGGAGCCGTTGCCCAGCTGCTCGGCGACGTGCCAGGCGATCGCCTCACCTTCTCTGTCGGGGTCGGTGGCCAGCAGCACGCGGCCGGACGACTTGGCCGCGCGCTTGATCTCGGCGAGCTGCTTTCCCTTGCCGCGTATCGTGACGTACTTGGGCGCGAAACCGTTGTCGACGTCCACGCCCAGCTCGCGCTGCGGCAGGTCGCGCAGGTGGCCCACGGTGGCCTTCACCGTGTAGCCCTTGTCGAGGTACTTGCCGATGGTGCGCGCCTTGGCCGGCGACTCCACGACGACCAGGGCCTTGCCGGACGCTCCCGCAGCCTTCTTGCGGGTGGTCTTCTTGGCCCCGCTCTTCCTGGCAGTCGCCTTGGCAGTCGCCTTGGCGGCTTTCTTGGCCGTCTTTTTGGCGGTCTTCTTGGCCGCCTTCTTGGTCTTCTTCTTCTTGGCCGACTTCGTAGCCATATAGCCCTGTTTCATCATCGGCGGCGCTTACGGAGCGCGCCGCGGCTCAACCGCCCCTCAACCAGCACCCCGGGGGTGCGGTTCCCGTGCCTAAGCCGCACGGCCCGGCCGGGATCTCGCTCCCGCCCAGGCCGCCTATCCTCAAGTCCTTTGTTTGCAGCGTGTTACGTAACCACGCCAAACGCAGGGGAGCGCCCCGCGGGGGCGGCATAGTTACCATCCGGCCCTGGATCGCGCAAGCTCGGCCAGCCGGGCGGCAACCTCCTGTATGGTGCGGCCGTCAGTCGGGACGACCGCCTCAGCGGCCCTGTAACGGCCCTCCCGGGCCGCCAGCAGGTCGGCCATCCGCCCGGCGGGGTCCGGCCCGTCCAGCAGGGGCCTGGAGCCCTCAGAGGCCACTCGCCGGGCCGCTACCGTCGGATCGGTCTGGAGAAACACGCTGAGGGCGCGGCCCGCAGCGTATTCCATAGTACCGGCCTGGGCGGCCCAGCCGCCCCCCGGAGCCACTACAGAGGGGGGGGCCTCCAGGGCGGCCTCCACCTCCCGCCGCTCGAGCTCCCTGAAGGCGGCCTCTCCCGGCCCGTCGAAGAGCTCCCGGACGGTGACGCCCTGGGCGGCCTCGATCGCCGCGTCCACGTCCACGAACGGAGCGCCCAGCTCTTCAGCCGCCATCCTCCCGGCCGCCGTCTTGCCCGATCCGGGGAGCCCAACCAGAACGAGGTGACGCACGGAGCCTGGCTAGCCTCCCGCCCGCTCGGCCAGCCGCGCCAGATAGGCCTCCAGATTGGTGCGCAGCTCCGCGACGCTGTCGCCGCCGAACTTCTCCGTCATGGTATCGGCCAGCACGAGGGCGGTCATGGCCTCGGCTACGACGCCCATGGCCGGGACAGCCGTCACGTCGGACCGCTCCGACTGCGCCTGCTCGGCCTCACCGCTTTCGAGCCCCACTGTGCGGAGCGGCTTGCGCAGTGTGGAGATGGGCTTCATGGCAGCACGGATCACCAGCGGCTCGCCGGTGGTCATGCCTCCCTCCAGCCCGCCCGCCCGGTTGCTGCTGCGCGCCACTCCCCCGCGCTCGGCCGGGCCGCCCGGTACGATCTCATCGTGCGCCTCGGAGCCGGGCCGGCGTGCCGCCTCGAAGCCGAGGCCTATCTCGACTCCTTTGACGGCCGGGATGGACATGACCGCACGTGCCAGCCGCCCGTCCAGCTTGCGGTCCCACGACACGTGCGAGCCCAGCCCCAGCGGCACGCCGCGAGCCACGACTTCCGCCACACCGCCGAGCGTGTCCCGCGCGCCGGTGGCGGCGTCCACGGCTGCCACCATCTCCTGGCTCGCCGCGGCGTCGAGGCAGCGCACCGGTGATGCGTCGGCGGCTTCGTTGAGAGGCACGGGCAGCGGCTCCGGCACGGCGGCACGCACCGAACCCAACTCCACCACGTGACTGCCGATCTCGATGTCGAACAGGGCCAGCAGCACGCGGCACACTGCGCCGCACGCCACGCGTGCGGCCGTCTCACGCGCGCTGGCCCGCTCCAGTATGTCGCGGGCGTCGGTGCGGTCGTACTTGAGCGTGCCCACCAGGTCGGCGTGCCCCGGCCGAGGCCGGGTAACGCGGCGGCGGCGGGAGGGGGCGTCCTCACCGTCGGGCTCGGGCGCCATTACGTCGCGCCAGTTCTCCCAGTCTCGGTTCCAGATGAGCAGCGCGACGGGCGAGCCCAGCGTTTCCCCGGCGCGCACACCACCGAGGATCTCCACCGCGTCGGCTTCGATCTTCATGCGCGCGCCGCGGCCGTATCCGGCCATGCGCCGCTGCAGGTCGCGGTTCACGTCCTCGACCGTGAGAGGCAGCCCCGCCGGCACGCCTTCCAGGATCGCGATAAGCGCGCGGCCGTGGGACTCGCCTGCCGTGGTGAACTCGATCATAGGGCGTCTAAGCTAGCACGGATGGGAAGCCCCGCTACCACCTGCAGGGGGGAAAAAAAGGAGCCCGGCCGCGCGGCCGGGCTCCCCGACTGACTCATTGAATACCGCTCTATCCTCCCGGCGCCGGGAAGATGTTGGCGATCGGCGGAATCGTCACGACCACGATGCCCTGACCGGTCACGCCGACGATGATCTGCTCTCCGCCCGCCGTCTTGGCCACCCGCATCGGCCCGATGATCGGGTCGCGGATCGGTACCGCGGCGACGATGTCGTAGAAATACGTGTCGTAGACGCTCACCAGCGGATCGTCCGTGCCGGCGAACAACAAGCGGTCGTCCGGGTCGCCCGAGCCGCCGAAGGTTGGCGTGCCCGCGTCACGCGCGTCGAACGCGTGGTCGAAGTTGAGGTCCATGCCGGGCACCGCGCCGCCGGCATTGACGATGCCCATCAGACGCAGGCCCTCGTCCAGCACGTAGATCGAATCGGCCCGCACCAGGTTGGTGAGCCCGTTGAAGTTGAGGGCTATGGACTTCACCGAGATCGCCGTGTTCACGATGAAGTCCCGCACCCGGATCGCGGGCGAGATGCCCAGGTCTACGACCTCGTTACCCGAGAACAGCACGCCCTGGATGATGAGGTCCGGGCAGGTGTTCGTCACGTGACCGGTGGTCCGGCTGTAACCGATGACCCGCGCGAAGCCCGCGTTGGGCGCCTCGATCTGCCCGTCCCTGCCGCCTCCCTCACCCACCAGCGCGTGAGTGAAATCGCCGGAGTTGCGCACGAACGTGCTGTCGAGGAACGCCAGCTCCGCCATGTTCACCATACGTCCGCACGAGGCTGACAGGATCAGCTCCGTGGTCGTGCCCGGGCCCCGGTCCACCCATATCTGGAGGGTGTCGGCGTCCGGGGAAGGTGCCACCGCTGCCTGCTCCCACCAGAAATGCGACTCGGGCGTCGGCCCCGTCAGGTTTTCCCAGCGCATGGTGCCGCGCATCACGAAGTCCACCGGGTCGCCCGCCTGGGCCTCGGTCGGCAGCGTGGAGTACACCGCGTAGATCGAGTCGGCGAAGCAGTTGTTGCCGTTCATGATGCACGTCATGCCGATGTACTCGGGACGGTCCGAGAAGTCGAACTCCACGATCTTGAGCTTGATGAAGCCCGTGGCCTCGTCGATCTCGGTCTGCACGCTCTGCACCAGGAAGTTGGGCAGGTGGTGCCGCCGCACCTCGCGGCGCACCGCCGTGCTCACATCCACGATCGACAGGTTGGTACCACCGGAGTTGGCCACGATGACCGTGTCGGCGTGGGCGCCGAAGATGTCGTGCGGCCACAGTGCGATGCCCCAGGGGTCGGACCCGGTCGGGATCCCGCCCGCTACAAACGACGTATCTGCCAGCTGGAAGATCTCAAGCCGGTTGAGGTCGATGTTGGTGAGGTATACCTCGTTTAGATTCGGGTTGTAGATGGCGTCGGCGATAGTGCCGCCGTCCGGCAGCGGACGCGTCACGCCGGACACCACGATGATCGTATCCGGCGCCATGGACAGCATGGGCTGCATGCTAAGCAGGGCGTTGCTCGAGATGCGCGTGGTCGGGGCGGACGGGACTCCCGTCTCCATTCTCTCACCGCGCGTGTTCACGGCGAAGGCGGTCACCTCAATGGTGACCGGGAAGTCGTGGAACTCCGCCTCGAAATCGAGAGCCCAGGCGCGGGTGTAGCTCGCGCCGCCCGCCTCAGCGGAGTCGCCGCCGAACAGCGTGCCATCCTTCCGGTGCGCCTGCCAGCCCACCCTCACGAGGCCCTCGGCGTCGGCAGCCGCCACCATGATCGAGTCATCAACCTCCACGCGGGAGGCAATGGCGTAGTTCACGTTCTCCGAGATCGGCGGGCCGGGATCGTTCAGCTCGTCGCCGCACGCCGTCAGCGCGGCCGCGGCCAGCGCGGCAAGCATCAGACGTTTCATCGCCCACCTCCGCGGATCTCTTCATCCTTCACGGGTTGGGCCCGCAGCCGTATCCATGTCGGATCGGGCCGCTGCACCAGCGCCGGAGGCGCGGGTGTGGTGGCAGTGTTTGCCCGGTTCCCAGCACCGTCCACCGCGAAGCCGGTTACCACGACGGCCTGCGGCAGCTCACTGAAGCTGAAGTTGAGATTCCAGATTTCGATAACGTCCGTCAGGTTGCCCGACAGGGTGGTCGAGTCGCCGCCTATCTGCACGCCGTTCAGGTCCCTGGCCTCCCACCCGATTTCCGTGATCCCGCTGGGGTCGGTGGCCGTGACGGTGATGAAGTCGTCCACTTCCACCCGTTGCGCCACGTCCACAGTCACGCTCGGCGGTTCCGTATCGTTTGTGACCAGCTGGACCGCCACGGTCAGCGGGCTGGTGCTCACCCTGCGGTCCGCCGAGTCCACAGCGAAGCCCTGCACGGTGAAGAAGCCCTCCGGCTGGGCGGCCGGAATGGTGAGCGTGTCGGCGAAGGTCGTGTCCTGCGGCAGGGTAGCCAGGTCGCCGATCGAGTCGCCGCCTATGATGCCACCGGCCAGCAGGTAGCCGACCCGCTTCACGCCTTCCCGCTGGGCAGCGCGGATCGCTATGGGCAGCTGCTTGCCCGGCGACGTCAATGCGCCGACCGAGGGGTTGAGGATCTGGACTATCAGGGCGTCTTCGTTCTTCAGGAAGACCGAATCCAGCTCCAGGGCGCCGTTGTTGTTTCCATCGCTGGCTGCGGCAGTGATCAGGATCCAGCCGCCGGCGGCGGAGCCGTCGGGGAGCCGTATGTCGAACGGCAGCGTCAGGCTGGTTACCTGGCTCGAGAAGGTGGAATCCAGCTGCCCGTCCAGGCCGCCCTCCAGCAACACCGAGACGACTCTGAGGCCGAGGTTGTCGGAGGCGTTGACGGTGAACTGGAGACCGTTGGCGATGTCCATCGTGTCGCCTGCCGTCTTGTCAATGCTCACCGACGGCGGCACCAGGTCTGGCTGCACGCCGGGGGAGATAGTCTGTTCGTTGCAGGCTGCGAAAACCGCGAACGCCAAGGCGGCGGCGCCTGCGCCGATTGCTGGGTATCTCATAGGTGCCCTGCCTCCGCGGCTATAGGGCCTCATCGTCCAACGCAGCAGGATTGTCGATGATGTGCGGCGTGACCAGTATCAACAGGTCACGACGCGTCTCCTGACGCTTCGTGAAGCCGAACAGCCCACCAATGATCGGCAGGTCTACAAGGAACGGAATTCCGCTCTTTGACACCGTGACCTGGGTCACCGTGAGCCCTCCGATCACTG
>JBDHJM010000104.1:0-4679 GCA_039586895.1 Gemmatimonadota bacterium
AGGAGCGGGAACACTTGGAGAGCGAGCTGGCACGACTGCGCACACGCGTGCACTCCATCACCGGCGAGTTACAGAACATCGAGCAGCAGAAGGGCGTCACCTCGCGCATTGTGAACGAGCTCGACCGGCAGATTGCGGGCATGAACGCGCAGCTCGACACGGTGACGCTGGACGTGATGCTCTCGCAGGATGCGCTGGCGGAGCGGCGGGCCGTACTCGACACGCGGCTCGTCGAGATCTACAAGCGCGGCTCGCTGTGGATCTTCGAGGTGCTGTTGGCGGCGGAGAGCTTCGGGGATCTGATGAGCCGCTACAAGTACCTCTACCTCGTCTCCCGCCAGGACCGGGCCCTGGTGGGTCAGGTGGAGGAGCTGCGGGACCGGGTGTCGCAGCAGCGCGAACACCTCATCAGCCTCCACACGGAGCTGTCGGCCCGGCGTGGCGACCGCGGCCAGGAGCTGCAGCGCTTCGTGTCGCTGGAGCGGCGGCGCCAGCGGGCGCTGCGGGACACCGAAGCCTCCCAGCGAGCGGCGACCACCCGGCTGGACTCGTTGGCCCGGCACGAGGAGCAGGTCACCCAGATGATCGCCGAGCTCGAGGCGGCACGGCGGCGGGCGCTGGCGCGCGGAGGACGGCCGGTGGAGGGCACCATCGACGAGGCCGACCTGGGAGCCCTCGATTGGCCGGTGGACGGCGACGTGGTCTACGAGTTCGGGGTTGCCGAAGGCCCCGACAATACGCGCATTCGATACCAGGGCATCGGCATCGCGGCGCCCGTGGGGACGCCGGTCCGCGCCGTCGCCGCCGGCACCGTGGAGATCGCGGGCCTCATGGGGACCTACGGCCCCACCGTGCTGCTGGCACACGGCGGCGGCTTCTACACGCTCTACCTGCGGCTCTCGGGCTTCGACGTGAGCCCCGGCGACTGGGTGGTAAGCGGTCAGGTTATCGGCCAGTCGGGGGGCGCGGGCTCGGAGCACGGCCCCCATCTCGGCTTCCAGATTCGCCAGGCCGCCGGCCCGGAGAGCACCCAGCCGATCGCGCTGGACCCCGAGAACTGGCTGCGAAGAAAGCGACCATCCCAGTAGCGACACTCTCCCTTGCACATCAGGTGGCGCCTCGGTATCATACAAACGTATGAATGAACCTTCGGATACTCGGATGGCCCTCGTCGCCGCCGGCCGCGAGCTGTTTGCGGCCCACGGCTACCGGGGCGCCTCCATCCGTGCCATCACGACGAAGGCCGGCGCCAACCTGGGAGCCGTGACCTACCACTTCGGGTCCAAGCGGAACCTGTACGGCGCCGTGCTCGGGTCGGTGATCGAGCCGTTTCGGGACCACCTGGCCGAGGTGGCGCAGCGCCCCGGCACCCCGACCGAGCGCATCGAGCGCGTCGTCCAGGCCTTCTTCGCGTACCTGCAGGAGCACCCGGCGCTGCCCGCGCTCATGGTGCAGCACCTCGCCTCGTCCACCCCCTTCCCTGAGGAAGCCCGCCGGGTGCTGGAGGGCAACTTGCAGCTGCTCGCCGGCATCATCGCCTTGGGCCAGCTGGACGGGTCGATCAGGCGGGGTGATCCCCAGCTCATGGCCCTCAGCATTGTGGCCCAACCGATCTGGCTCACCCTGGTGCGCCGCCTCCTGCACGAAGCCATCGGCTTCGACCAGCGGCACCCCCGCATGCGGGCCGCCCTTGTGGACAGCGTGCTCGAATTCGTGCGGGCCGCGCTGGCCCCACATCCCGAACAGACGTGACAACGGCAGAGTGATGATGAACAGACGACGAACCGTCGTGCTGGTGGCGTGGCTCCTGACGGCCACGTCGAGCAGCCACGCCCAACACCCCACCGAGCCCGGGGCCTTCACCCTGGACGACGCGGTACGCACCGCGCTCGGCTACCACCCGTCCGTGCTCGCCGCTCGCGCGGGCGAAGCGGAGGCCTCCGCACTCGCGGGGGTGCAGACCGCCCATTGGTGGCCGCAGCTGGGGGTCGAGGGAAGCCTGTTCCGCTACCAGAAGCAGATGCTGGTGTTCCCGATCCACGAGCTCAGCCAGGAAGCGTTCCAATTCGACCGCACGCTGCTGCAGGGCTCGCTCAACCTGGGTTGGACCCTGTTCGAGGGTGGCGCCCGCACGGCGCGGATCAGCGGCGCGCGCGCGCAGGAGGGCGTGGCCAGCGCGCGCCGCGAGGGCAGCGAGATGACGCTGATCGCCGACGTGACCCGCGCGTACCTCGAGGTCCTGTCGGCACACGGGACGCTGCAGGCACAGCTACAGAGCCTGCAGGCGCTCGAAGCCGAGCGGGAGCGGGTGGAACGCCTCCTGGCAGAGGGGCGTGCCGCACGGGTCGAGCTGCTGCGGGTCGACGCGGCCATCGCGCAGGCCGAAGCCGAGCGGGTCGCGACCGCAACGGAGCTGGACACCGCCGAGCGCCGCCTCGCCCGCCTGCTCGGCGTGGCGCCCGAGGGCACCCGCGCGGCGCGGCTCTCCCCGGTGCGCCTCGCCGCTACCGCGCCGCTGCCCGACCGGCAGCTGCTGCTGGAGCAATTCGGAATCGGCAACCCGCAGCTCGCCGAGGCGCGCAGCATGACGGACGCGGCGGATGCGGACCGCAAGCAGGCCGTGGCGGATTGGTGGCCGCGGCTCGACGTCGCCGGGTCCTACCTGCTGTTCACCAGCCCCACGTTCGACGTGCAGGGTGAATGGCTGGTCGGCGTGCGGCTCTCCTATCCGCTGTTCACCGGCGGCGCCCGATCCCGCGCCGTCTCGACCGCCTCTGCCCGCGCCCAATACGCCCGCGAGCAATACCGACTCGCGCGCCTGCGTGGGGAGGAGGCGGTGGATCGCACGCTGGGGGCCGTGCTGGAGTGGCGCGCGCAGGTCGAGGCCGTCGGGACTGCCGTCGAGCACCTCGCCGAGGTCGCGCGCATCGAGCGGCTCGCCCTGCAAGAGGGCGCCGGGACGCAGACCGACTACCTGAGAGCCGAGGCCGAATGGCGCCGGGCCAGCGCCTCGTTGGTGCGCGCCCGGCACGCGGAGATTGCGGCCCAGGTCGAGCTCGCCAGCATCACCGGCGTGCTCTCTCCACAGTGGATCAGCGACATGCTGGAGATCACCCCATGAAGAAGCCACAGCGCATCGGCATCGCCGCCGTCGTGATCGTCACGCTGGTCGTGATGAGCGTCCTGATCTGGAGGTCGTCGGGCGACGACGACAGCGTGGTCGCCTCCGGAACGGTCGAGACCACCGAAGCCGATCTGGGATTCCAGGCGCCCGGCCGCATCGACAGTATCGCGGCACACGAGGGCGACCACGTCTCGGAGCGAGCAGAGCTGGCCTGGCTCGACCGCACCGAGCTGTTCGCCCGTAAGCGTCAGGCAGAGGCGCAGCTGGGCACCGCGCGGGCCTACCTGCTCGAGCTGGAGCGCGGCTTCCGCATCCAGGAAGTCGCCCAGGGTCGCGCGGCGCTGCGGGCCGCGGACCAGCGGCTGGCGGATGCGCGCCGCGAGCTCGACCGCACGCAGCGATTGTTCGCGGGTGGGGCCGTGAGCGAGCAACAGCTCGACAACGCCCGCACGGCGCTCACGCTCGCGGAGGCGGACCACGAGAGCGCGACGGAGCAGTTGGCGATCCTGGAGCAAGGCCCGCGCCGGGAGCAGGTGGCCGCCCAGCGGGGCGTCGTGGAGCAGGCACGGGCCACCATCGGCCAGATCGACGCCACCCTGGAGAACGCGGTGGTGCGCGCGCCGTTCGACGGCATCGTCACCGTGCGCCACCGAGAGCCCGGTGAGACAGTGGGGGCCGGCGCCCCCGTGCTGACGCTGCGGGACCCCGACGATCGCTGGATTCGGATCTACGTGCGGGAGGACCAGGTGGGGCGGCTGGCCCTCGGCCTGCCCGCGGCGATCACGGCCGACGCCTATCCCGAGCGGACCTACGCGGGTGAGGTGGTCTTCATCGCCAGTGAGGCGGAGTTCACTCCCCGCAACGTGCAGACCACCGAAGAGCGCGTGAAGCTGGTCTATCGGGTGAAGGTCCGTGTCACCGGGGATCCCTCGTACGACCTCAAGCCGGGGCTTCCCGCCGACGTCCGCCTCGATACCGCAGGACGCTGAGCCCGCCGTGGACGCTGCCGTCTCCCTGCGGGGGCTGACGCGCCACTTCGGCGACGTCAGGGCCGTGGACGGTCTGAGCTTCGACGCCGCACACGGTGAGTTGTTCGGCATCGTCGGGCCGGACGGCGCCGGCAAGACCACGACCCTGCGCGCCCTGGCCGGCGTGCTCTCTCCCTCTGGCGGCGATGCCCTCGTCAACGGCATCAGCGTGGTGCGCGATCCCGAGGGCGTGAAGCACCACATCGCGTACATGTCGCAGCGCTTCGGACTCTACACCGACCTCACCGTACGGGAGAACCTGGATTTCTACGCTGACCTCTTCCTCGTCCCGGGGGAGGAGCGTGCGGCGCGGCGCGAGCGCCTGTATCGCTTCTCGGGGCTCGGCTCGTTCGAGTCGCGCCTGGCCGGCCAGCTCTCGGGAGGGATGAAGCAGAAGTTGGGACTCTGCTGCGCCCTCATCCACGAGCCCGAGATCATGCTGCTCGATGAGCCCACCTTCGGGGTCGATCCCATCTCCCGCCGCGACCTCTGGCTCATTGTGCACGAGATGGTGGCACGCGGGGTCA
>JBDHJM010000105.1:0-4393 GCA_039586895.1 Gemmatimonadota bacterium
CGCAGCGACAACGTCAAACGGGGCGCCACAGGGCGCCCCGTTGTGCTTCCTCAATGCTCGCGTCGCAGCGCGACGCGGCCCCCCTAGTAACTCCTCCGCGCCGGATGGCACGGGACCCACTCGCGCGGCTCGCCGGTGCGCGGGTCTATAGGCAGCACCGCCCGGTCGCGCGGCACGCGCTCCGGGTCCTCGGAGGCGCCGTAGGCCAGCATCGCCGCGAGCGTTGCGTTTTCCTTGAGATCGTCGAACACGATCTTGTCGTACGTGTCGCGGTTGGTGTGCCAGGTGTACTGGCGATACTCGTCGTAGGGCGACTGCAGGCGGAACGCCGGCACGTCGTGGCACAGGAAGCTCATGTGGTCGCTGCCGCGGTTGTTCTGGCCGCCGGGGAACTCCAGCTCGATGTGACCGGCGATCTCGTCGGGCACGTGCGACATCCAGCGCGCGATGTGCTGCCCCGCGTAGAGCAGGCCCTGTCCCTCGATCTTCTCGACGCGCCAGGTGCCGTTGTCCTGGTTGAACACCGTCTGGATGCCGTCCAGCATGTCGGGGTGGTCCTCGGTGAAGGCGCGCGAGCCGATGAGGCCCATCTCCTCGGCGCCCCAGTGGCCCACCAGGATGGTGCGCCGCGGGTTGGGGTACGTCTCCTTCAAGATGCGCATCGCCTCGAGCATGGTGATGGTGCCGGTGCCGTTGTCGGTGGTGCCGGTGGCCGCGTGCCACGAGTCGAGGTGAGCGGAGAGGATTACGTACTCGTTGGGCAGCTCGCTGCCCCTCATCTCCGCTATCACGTTGAACTGCGGCACCTCGCCCAGCAGCTCCGCGTCGGCGTCCACCCGGATGCGCGGGGCCATGCCGCGCTCCACCATGCGGGAGAGCAGCCCGTAGTCCTCACACGAGATGGCGAGCGAGGGCTTGGTCTTGGTCCAGGAGTCGAACACCTTGTTCACGCCCCAGCCCTCAGACCAGCGGCTGTGGAGGAAGCCGAGCGCCTCCGATGAGTCGATCATCGGCCAGAACCCGTAGTAGCCGCCGAGCGCGTCTTCCCGGCTCCAGAAGGCGTGCAAGGCCGCCTGTCGCTCCGCCGCCAGACGCTGCAGCGTCTCGGGCCGGGCGTACTTCTGGGCCTCCTGCGGCGCGCGGCACATCTGCTCGGCAGGCAACACCATCACCCACTTGCCGGCAAGCTGGGGGAGCCACTCCTCGGGCTCGCCTTGGAACAGGTCCATCAGGTGGATCACCTCGCCCTCCACCGGGCCGTCCGTGCCGGTGCTCCAGGCCTCGAGCTCTGCCTCGAGCGTCTGCACCCGGGGGGAGATCATGTCCACGTGCAGCGTGCCCTGGCGCCAGCCGCGCCAGGTGCCGTACTGCTCCTTGCGGGCCGTGATGCCCCAACTCTCGTACAGGCCCAGCAGCCATTCCTGGGAGCTGGCCAGCTCGGGGGAGCCCGCCAGGCGGGGGCCGATTGAATCCATCAATACCTGCGCCAGGTCCTCCACCTGGGACTGCTCCATCCCCACCTGCCACATGCGGTGAATCACGGGGTCGGAGCTGCGGTGGGTCTGGGCGGTGGCCTGTGTGGCCGGGACTATAAGGATAGAGGCGGCCATGACGGCCGGGACCAGGGTACGGGCAATGCGCATCGGTGCTCCGTGATGAAGGACTCGGAAATCTAGACGGATGGTGGGGTTTGGGGGTTTCAGCAGCAGTGAGCCCCGGGCGTCGGCAGACGCGCCGGGGCTCGGATGGCGGAAGAGGTTCTGGTTACTTCACGATGTTCACGGCGTCGCAGCCGTGGATTGGCGTGCCGCCGAGGGTCGCGCCGTCAACACATGCCTCGATGTCACCGGGCACGAGGCCGACGTCCTGCGTCGGGTAGTGGGAGACGAGATCGTCGAACCCGTCAGCGTTCACGTCCTCGATGTGGCCACCCGCCTCGTGTGCGGGGCTAGCCGCATTGGGGCCGAAGACCAGCGTCATGACGTCCACATCGGCCACGTCGAACGTGGCGCTTCCGAGAATCGCCACCGGGATGACGCCCTTGCTCTTGGTGTTGATGGAGTTGGGATCGCTGCCCGGCTTGATGTCGAGGTCTACCGGGATGACGCACGATGACGCGGTGCTGGCGGCGTAAGCGTACGTGTTGACCAGCTTGTAGCTCCAGCCGCCGCCCACGGGGTTGTTGCCAAAGAAGTCGCTCGTGAAGGTGGTCACTATGACGCGACCCCCGTTGTGGCAGTACTCGGCCATCACCGGCTTGTCGACACCTTGGAAGTTCTGTGTTACCAGCACGTCCGCGTCGGTCGGGAGGGTGAAGCCGTCGGCCAGGTTGCCGTGGGCGAGCCAGCAGCTAGTGCCCATGTCCACCCGGGTGTTGTCCATGTCGTCACCCGTGCCCTCCACGCCGTCGGGGCCCTTGACCCAGGGGTGGTCATCGGCGGTTCCGAGCAGTCCGTCGGGTCCGATCGAGACTGCGGTGAGGTCGCCGTTGCGGCAGTCGTTGAAGGAACGGACGCCGCTGTTGGGATGCCCGACGGATCCTGGTGCTGTGTAGCCGTCCCCGGTGCGAGTCCGGTTGTCGGCCAAGTCCACGACCAGCGACCCGCCGGTGGCCAGGAACGCGGTCATGGCCGCCTGCGCGGCCGCTGAGTTCTGAGCAGCCACCGCTGCGGCATTGAAGACGTTCGGTGGGAGGATCACGACGTCCGTTCCCGCGGGCACTCCGGCACCGAGGGCAGCAATCGGATGGATGAACCAGTCCGTTCCGAGAACCAGTCCGAGGTGAATCAAGGAGGCGTTCTCCCGAGTGCCCCACCCCTCGTCACCCTTGTAGACGCGAATCACCCCGCCTCCCGAAGCCAGCGGCACCCTCTTGAGGCCGGGCTGGGTCGAAGGCAACAGCGAGAAGTCGACTTCAGCGCCGCCTATTGTTGTTGTCGTCGCGACGTCGAGCGCCGGCGAGGGCTCGGCGTCTGGCGCGGTCGATTGGTCCTGACAGGCGATCAGGCCGGCCACCGCTAGCAGTGGCAGGATCTTGGTTGGGCGCATGGGCGCACCTCCGAATCAGGAAGTTGTGATCTTCCCGTCGGTGGTCTGGCGGTCGCGCTGTCGGTGGGGATCCTGTGAAGGGCGCACAGAAGCCGGGGACCTAGGGCGTGGCCGTCGAGGCCATCGGCGGTTCGACGGATGCGGCTAATGTGCCGCCCGGCCCGGCGCCCGCAAGGGTCGACCCGTATCGGGATTGGGCGGTCTTGGCGGCAGCCAGACGGTGACCCTCGCGCGGGTTTCGTATGTTGCAGCATGATGCGCGCCCTGGTCCGGCTGATCGTCGCGCTGCTGGCCCTGGTGGCGCTCGCGGCCCTGGGGTGGCTGGTGCAGCGCGGCGCCAGCTGGCCCGACGCGGCGGCGCTGGCGGAGCGGCCGCCCGAAACCACCGCGTTCATCGAGCGCTACCGGGAGCAGCAACGGGAGCGCGGCCTGAGCGACAGCGTCGCGTGGCGCTGGGTGCCCATGGCCGAGATCTCGCCCCACCTGGCGCGCGCCGTAGTGGCGGCCGAGGACATGGAGTTCTTCTCGCACGACGGCTTCTCGACCCACGAGATCCGGGCCGCGGCGGAGGAGGCGCTCGAGGGAGGCCGGATCAGGGGCGCCTCCACCATCACGCAGCAGCTGGCCCGGAACCTGTGGCTCTCGCCGTCGAAGAACCCCGCGCGCAAGCTCGAGGAGGCGCTGCTCACGGGTCAGCTCGAGGAGCGCTTAAGCAAGCGGCGCATCCTGGAGCTGTACCTCAACGTGGTGGAGCTCGGGCCGGGGATCTACGGGGCGGAGGCCGCGGCGCAGCACTACTTCCAGAGGCCGGCCGCAGAGCTCGACGCCTGGCAGGGGGCGCTGCTGGCGGCGAGCCTGCCCCGGCCCACGAGCTGGAACCCGGACTCCGGGACCGAGCGGTATCTCACCATGGCCACCATGATCCAGATGCGGGTGGAGCGGGCGGAGTACCTGTGGCGGCACCTGCCGGACGGGGGCCACTGACGCTCAGGTTGACTGCCGTCCGGGGGGTATCTAGCTTTTCTTGCGTCCCCGCTGGCCCCCGGCGGGGCATTGTGTCTGCAGTGGGGGCCGGGCTTGCAGGCCCGTGCGATGGGGCTGTAGCTCAGCTGGGAGAGCGCCTGGATCGCACCCAGGAGGTCAGGGGTTCGAGCCCCCTCAGCTCCATTTCGCTGCCCCGTGGTGTAATTGGCAACACGTCTGACTCTGGATCAGAAGAGTCCTGGTTCGATCCCAGGCGGGGCAATCATGGAGCGCCGGCCATTAGGTCGGCGCTTTTTCGTTGGCCCGGCGGGCGAGGGCGCTTGGTGGTGATGCGCGGGAGAGACCAGGTGGGGCAACTAGG
>JBDHJM010000048.1:0-17877 GCA_039586895.1 Gemmatimonadota bacterium
GGCAGCCGACTGGCGCTCGCCGTGGGCCGACTCCAGCTCGCGCGTGGCTTGAGTGGCTCGCGTCTGGGCGTCGGCGCGCTCCTCCTGGGCGCGGGAGCGGCGGGACGTGGCGTGCTCCAGCCGCTCGCCCGCCAGCTTCAGGTCGCCTTCGAGACGCTCCACGTCGACCTTGGCTTCGGCCAGGCGCCGCTCCAGCTCCGTGCGGCTGGCCTCCGCCGCCGCCCGCTCCCGCACGCGTGTCTCGCGCTGGCGCTCGCGCTGCTCGATGGCCTCGCGCGCCTCGGGCATGCGCACCCGCAGCTCTTCGCGCCGCCGCACCAGATCGGTGTCGCGGGTCTCGAGGCTGGCCAGGTCGTGCCGCGCCAGCGTCATCACGATGGCAAAGCGGCGCTCCTGGAACTTGTGGTGGCGCTCCGCCTTGCCGCGCTGACGCGCCAAGCTGCGCACCTGAGTGGCCACCTCTCCGATCAGGTCGTCGAGCCGCTGCAGGTCGGCACCCGTGCGCTCCAGGCGGCGCTCGGTACTGGCCTTGCGGTCGCGGTACAGTCCGATTCCCGCGGCTTCCTCGAACAGCGAGCGGCGCTCCTCGGCGTTGTCGGACAGCAGCCGGTCGATCATCTGCGCCTCGATGACGACCCCTGCGTCGCTCCCCAGTCCGGTACCGCGCAGCGTGTCCTGCACGTCGCGCAGCCGCACCGGAGACTGGTTGAGCAGGTAGTCGCTCTGTGCGCTGCGCGAGAGGCGGCGGGTCACGGCCACTTCCTGGTAGGACACGGGCAGCAGGCCCTCTTCGTTGTCGAAGACCAGCGTGACCTCGGCCAGGTTGATGGGGCGGCGCTTCACGGAGCCCTGGAAGATCACTTCGTCCATGCGCGCGCTGCGCAGCAGTCGCGCCCGCTGCTCGCCCAGCACCCAGCGCACTGCGTCGGAGATGTTCGACTTGCCGCAGCCGTTGGGTCCGACGATGGCGGTGATGCCGTCCTCGAACGCCAACTCGACTGAATCTGCGAACGACTTGAAGCCCGACAGCTCGAGCCGGGTGAGTTTCATCGCGCGATCCCTGCCCGTGATACGAGTGTGCCCTCGAGGCCCGCGGCCGTGAGGATGGAGTCCGCCAGACGCGCCTGCTGAGGGGTTTCGAAGGCGCCCACGAGGAGTCTCGCGGTCCCGTCCGGCGCCCCCACAATGTACGCCGGGATCCCCTGAGCACGAAGCCCCTCGCGCCGGATCAGCGCCGCGCTGTCCGTCAGCGCGTCCAACAGGTATGCGTGGGGGGTGCGCAGGATGGTCCCGTTGGGCCGGTCCAGCAGCCGGGCCCGCCACAGGTCCGCCAGCGCGCCCTGCGCGGCGCCGGCGTCGGGCAGGGCTCCCACGATGAGCCTGTGCCACGTGCCCTGCTGCCCCAGGCGCACCGCGGTGACGGTGACCGCCCAGCCGGCGTCCTCGAACGCGCGGGCCTCACGCAGCGCGTTCGCCATGGTCTGGAATGCGGCGACCTGGACCGCGTAGAACAGCGAGTCCCCGGGCCGCGGCACCGCTGATGCGGCTGCTGCGGCGCCGGTACTCGATTCCTGCGAAGGCGCATCTGCGGGCACAGCTCCTGCCGGGGCCGCTCCCTCGCCGTTCCCGGGCAGCGCGATAAGGGCGCCGGCCGCTCCCAGCGCCGCCACTGCCAGGCCGGCGAGGGCCCAGGTGCGCCTGCGCCGGGGCTTCACGCGCTTCGTGCTGGCCGGCCGGGGAGTCCGCGCGGCGGGACGAGGTCGCTCGGCCGCCTCGGCCGGGGCCTCCTCGAGGACCAGCACCGCGTCGGCCGCACCGGCCAGGAGCGGGTGCCGGCGCGCAGCCGCCGGGGGCACTCCGGCGCCCAGAGCCAGCATGAGGTCGGTGGCGGCCGCCAGGTGCTGCAGCGCCTCCGGGGGCGCCACCAGCAGGAGCAGTGCGCCCTCGCTGGCGAAGCCCCGCGCCAGGCGCTGCCACCTCGCGTTGGCCCACACCTCCCGCGGCTCGGGGGCCTGCGTGCCGGCGCCGATGTAGTGGAGTCCCGCGACGTCCTGCTCCACGGCCACCCGCTGCAGCGAGGCGCCGTACAGGAAGGCGTCCACTATGCCTTCTGAGGGCGCCGTCCCCTGCGGCGGTGCGAGCGGCCCGTGCTCCAGCCCGAGATCGACCAGCGCCACGCGGCGCCCGCCCCGCGCCGCGATCCGGGCCACTTCCCAAATGTCCCCCGCGGCAGCACGCGGCTCGCCGAGGGGCACGACGGCGACGACAGTGGTGGTTTCGAGGAGCTCCCTGACGGAGTCGAAGAGCCGCGTCCTGGGGAGCTCCCGGACCGCCATCAGAAGATGCTGGTGGTGTCTACGGCCGCGGTGTCCACCGTCGTGGTGTCCACCGTGAAGATCCAGAAGGGGAGCCCCGTCGTGCGGCCTGTCGCCTCGGCCTCGTCGCGCGTCGGAAACGGACCCAGCACCACGCGGAACGGTTCGTCCGGCGTGCGGGGGTCGAGCACGGACGCACGCATCCCGGCTCGCAGGAGGTTGTCGGCCAGGCTGGCGGCCCAATCGCGGTTGCTGGTGCTGCTCACCTGCACGTAGATGATCTCGCTGGCCTCTTCCTCCTCCGGTGCTCCTTCCCGGGCGAACTCGAGGGCCGGGCGCCGGGGATCCCAGGCGAACGGCAGCCAGTGGTCGCCCGCGGCGTCTTCTGCGGAGCCCTTGGGCTCGAACGTCTCCGGGGAGAGCGTGAGAACCTCGTCGTCGTGGCGCAGCAGGACCGTGCCGTCGGCGGCCACCGTGGGCAGCTCGGTGTCCCACTCACCCGTCACGGTGGCAGCCAGCTCCCACTCCAGCAGGTCCACGATCCAGATCTCTCCCCCCAGCTCCGGCTCCACGAGCAGCAGGCGCCCGGCGGGATCGACGCGCATCGAGCGGGCGGCTCCCGCCAGCTCCAGCGAGTCGACGGCAGCGGCGCCGAACCGGTCAACCGAAACGAGAGTGCCCCAGGCCCCGACCACGTAGATCCTGTGGCCCGAGGGAGAGAAGCCGAGCCGCCGTGGGATCACGCTCAGCCCGACGAAGCGGCTCGGCGTCGCCCCAGTCGGGTCGAACAGGTAGATCCCGCTGTCGGCTGCCACCGCCGCAACGTCGCCCCAACGCGACACGGATACGTCGCCGGGGGGCAACCGCTGGGTGACTGGCGGCTGGCCGTCAGCCAGCAGCATCAGAGTGGTGCCGGAGTCGTCCACCACGATGCCGCCCAGCCGGTCGCGGGCCGCACCCCACGCTGCGATGGGAAGCTGCGGGAACCCATCCTCCCAGGGGGTTGCAGAGCGCTGCCGCACCGTGGCGACGGAGCCGTCGTAGTGCACGGTGAAGGTCGCGCCGGTGGGCCCCACGGTGGCGAGGGCGACGCTGGTATCCACCACCCGCGACCTGCCGCTCGCCAGGTCCAGTGCCAGCAGCGCGCTGTCGGCGGTCAGCGTGAACACCATGTCCTCGTCGCCCGAAAAACCCACGGCGCGCTCGTGGGAGCCGCTTCCGGCTTCGAAGCGCCACGCCACCTCCTCGAGGGCCGGCAGGCGGTACAGCGTGGCGGTGGCACGACGCTGCTGCGCGGCCGGAAAGCGGAGCACCACGGCGGTGCCCTCGGTCGAATGGGCCGGAAGCGCCTGCGCGAAAGCATCCCGCACCGGGTTCGACTGCCGCTCGGAGGTGCAGGCGGCGAGGACAACGAGCAGAATCAGGGGCGCGGTGCGCGGCATGGTCAGCTCTCCGCGCCTGCAGCGATCACCGGTGCGTCGGACCAGAGGCGCTCGAGCTGGTAGTAGTCGCGCAGCGTCGGATGGAACACGTGCACCACCACGTCCACGAAATCCAGCAGGGCCCAACGGCCGGCTGCCACGCCTTCCACGTGGTGAGGCCGCTGTCCGGCCTCACCCACGGCCTCGACCACACCCTCGGCCAGCGTGCGCACGTGTACGTCGGACGATCCGCTCGCGATCACGAAGAAGTCGGTGGCGTCGCTGACCTTGCGCAGGTCGAGCACAACGACGTCGATCGCCTTGTGCTCCTCCAGGGCCTGCAAGGCGAGGTCCAGCTCGCGCCGCGCTGCGACGGGGATCCTTCTCAGTCTTCGACCTGGTAGAAGACGCCCCAAGCGCCGGGGCCGGTGTGCACACCGAGCGCCGCGGTCACGGAGCTCACGAAGCACTCGCGCGGGGCGTAGCGAGCGACCAGCTCGGTGCGGATCGTTTCGGCCAGCTCGGGGACTCCCGCGTGGGCCACCCCCAGCCGCAGCGAGTGGGGCCGCGGGCTGAGCCTGCGGTCCAGATGCTGCAGCACGCGGGGGAGCAGCGCGTCGCGGCCGCGCACCCGATCAATGGGCTGCACGCGCCCGTCGGCATCCACTTCGAGAATCGGCTTGATGTCGAGCAGGCCGCCCAGCCACGCCCGTCCCCGGCTCACCCGGCCCGAGCGCAGCAGGTTGTCGAAGATGTCCACCGTGAACAGTGCCCCCGACTGGTCCCGCACGCGCTCCAGCTCCCGCACGATGGCCGGGATCTCCCAGCCGGCCTCCACCAGCTCTGCGGCCTTGAGCGCCAGCATGCCCAGTCCGTACGAGGCGGAGCGGGAGTCCACTATGGTGACCGAGTTGCCCGGAGCCCGCGCGCGCGCGGCGGCCTCGGCCGAGGCCAGCGTGCCGGACAGGGCCCCCGCGACGAACAGCGCGATCACCTCGTCGGCGCTCGACAGCGCGTCCTCGTAGGCCCGCACGAAGGCTCCCGGCGGGGGCTGCGAGGTGGTGAAGACCTCGCCGTTCTCCTGCATGCGGGTGTACAGCTCCTCGGCGCGAATCTGGACCCGGTCCTGGAACGCCTCGGTGCCCGCAATGACCTGCAGCGGCACGATGAGCATGCCGTGCGCGTCGACCAGCTCGTCGGGTAGGTCGCACGACGAATCGACGACCACCGCAATACGGCGACGCGTTTCATGCAGCTCGCGGTGCTGCTCGCGCATGTCGTCTGCCTTGGTCGTCTGGATCTCGCCCCACCCTTCGGCCAGGTCGAACACCGCCTGCGGAGTGTCGGTGTGGATGTGCACCTTGAGGAGGTCTGCCGTGGCCAGCACGACGATGGAGCCGCCCAACTCGCGCAGCGTGGTGCGGATCTCCGTGGTGGGCGGGAAGCCGTCTCCCCTGACCAGCACCTCGGTGCAGTAGCCGAAGTCGCGCTCCGCCGCCACTTCCGCGACCGCAGCCGCGTCCGGCACCGTGAACTGCAGCGGTTCCGCCGCCGGCAGGATGGGATCGCCCTCTATGAACCGCATGCATCCCTCGAGCACGCGCACGAACGCCTTGGCCCCTGCATCGACCACGCCGGCTTCCCGCAGCACCTCGAGTAGTTCCGGCGTGCGCCTGAGCGACTCCTCGGCGCGCCGCATGACGAGAGCCATCATCTCCTGGATGTTGTGCGTCTTGACCGCGGCATCCTCGGCCGCGTCGGCGGCGTCGCGCGACACGGTGAGGATCGTCCCCTCCACCGGCTCGTCGAGCGACTTGTGGAGGTGCTCGGCCCCGGCGCGCATCGCCCGAGCCACGTCCTCCGAGCGCGCGGCCTTGAGATTGCCCAGCGCTTCGCGGAACCCGAGCAGCCAGTGCGACAGCAGCATTCCCGAGTTTCCGCGGGCGCCGAACACGCAGGCTTCGGCCATCGCGTTGGTGACGTCGGGGAGGGAAGCGCGACGGTTCAGGGCGCGAACGCCCTCGGCCGCGGCGCGGAACGTCATGGCGAAGTTGGTGCCCGTGTCTCCGTCGGGCACGGGGAACACGTTGATGCGGTTGAGCTCGTCCCGGCTCGCGTCCACCCAGTCGGCGGTCGCGAGGAGGACCCGCCTGAGGCGCGGGCCGTCGAGGTAGGTAATGCCTATGACTGCCTCCCGCTCACTCTTCCTTGACGACCCAGACCCGGACCTCGCTGTGCACTTCCGGGTGCAGGCGGATTGGTACGTTGACGACGCCGATCATCTTGATCGGGTCGGCCAGTTCGATGATCCGCTTGTCCACCTCGTAGCCCTTCGCGGCGAGCTGCTCGGCGATGTCGCCCGACGTGATCGAGCCGAACAGCTTGTCACCTTCGCCCGCCTTGGCGGTGAAGTGAAGTTCGAGCCCATCGAGCCGGGACGCTAGTGCCTCGGCGTCTGCCCGCTCGGCCGCGACCTTGCCGGCGCGATGCGCAGCCTCGGACTCGGCCCGGCGCTTGTTGGCCTCGGTGGCCTGGTAGGCCAGTCCGCGGGGCAGGAGGAAGTTGCGCGCGTAGCCGTCCTTCACCTTCACGACCTCTCCGGCACGGCCCACGTTGTCGATCGTCTGTCTCAGGATTACTTCCATCGTTCCTTTACTCGCTGGTGGCGCGTGACCACCGTCGTCTCAAGTCCAGCCCCCCGTCCAGCACGCCCAACAGAATGGCACCGCCGAGGACGATGGGCAACAGCAATATGAAGATCACCACCCAGAAGGCCCAGAGGAAGAACCCGCTTCCGCCCAGGGCCAGGACACCGTACGCCACCACCGCCGCACCGCGCAGCGCGTAGAGCACGCCCGCCACCACGAGCATGTTCGCCGCCGCCGCCTTGAACGCGGCCAGCTTGGGCAGCAGCACCACCACCAGCGGAATCGCGAGCGCCCAACCCAGGTGCTCCGAGAAGCGGAGGTCGCGGAAGCGGCCCAGCGGCACGCCGTGCGGCCGTGCCGCGACCCGCTGGTAGATCGCGGTGGCCAGCGCCAGCCCCGCCACAAGCTGAAGGGCGGTGATCGCCGGGAAAAACTCCGCGGCGATCTGCACCATGGTTCCCAGGCTGGCCTCGAACTGGGCCATGGTGCTCGACCCCGACGCGCTGGCCTGGTCCAGCGGGATGCGCGACCAAAGCGCACCGGTGAGGTCCCGCGCTGCCAGACCCGCGCGGTTGGACACCCACCAGGACAGCTCGGCCCACGAGCTCCCCAGCATCCGCAGCAGCACCGAGCAGCCGGCCATCGCCGCCGCCAGTGCCGCCAGCGCACGGTGCGTGAACGTCAGGCGCGTGCGCAGCGTCAGGATCACGAACGTCGTGGCCGACAGCACCAGCGCCGCACGCAGCAGCTGGTCGGGCAGCTCGCCCGCTCCCAGCAGCCACCAGGCGCTGTACCCTGCGGCTATTCCCGTGAACACCACCGCTCCGCGTCGGCCGAGCGGCGTGAATAGGAGGAGCAGGGCCAGGGGCAGGGCGACCAGCGAGGCCGGCGCCACGAGTGCGAAGGCGACGGCCGCCGCCACCAGCCGCCCGAGCCCGCCCTGTGCGGGGCGCTCGGACGGTGTCATTCGCTAGCGGCCGTAGCCCCTGATGAACGGCAGCAGGGCAAGGTGCCGCGCCCGCTTGATGGCGCGCCCCAGCTGACGCTGGTGCCGGGCGCACATCCCCGACAGCCGCGCCGGGATGATCTTGCCGCGCTCGGTAAGGAAGCGGGACAGCGTGCGCTCGTCCTTGTAGTCCAGCACGCGAACGCCCGACTCGCATACGGGGCAGCTCTTGCGGGGGCGCCTCATGCGTCCTCCCCCTTCTTCTCCTCGGAGCTGCCCTCGGCCTCGGCGGCTGCGGCTTCGCCCACGGGGGCCAGATTCTCGTTCAACACGATGAGGTAGCGGAGCACGGACTCGTCCAGCTTGAGCGCCCGCTCCAGCTCGCCCAGCGACTCCGGCGGGGCTTCGAACTGAGTCACCACGTAGTAGCCGACTGCCTTGCCCTGGATGGGGTAGGAAAGCGTGCGCTTGCCCCAGTGGGCCTGCGAGGTGACGGGCTCGGGCGACTCGGGGGTCTTGAGCAGGGAGTGGAACTTCTCCAGGCGCTCGTCGATCTGTGCTTCCTCGAGCGCGCTGTCGAAGATGTAGACCAGCTCGTAGGGTCTAGTCATGGCACCATCCTTTGGTCTGTTCGGCCCCGACCGGTGCGCGGTCGGAGCAGGTGAATGTGAGGCAGGAAGCTAAGCGGGCAGCGGGCGGAAGGGAAGTGATTAGGAGTGGTGCCGGAACAGGAGCACGTCCCCGTCCTGGACCACGTACTCCTTGCCCTCACTGCGCAGCAGCGCCCGCTCCCGGGCCTCCTTGTACGACCCGGCCTCGATGAACGTCTCCACGTCTATCGCGTCGGCCCGGATGAAGCCCTGCTGGAAGTCCGTGTGGATCACGCCGGCGGCCTCGTACGCCGTGGCGCCGCGCCGCGCGGTCCATGCGTGGACCTCCTTGTCGCCCACCACGGTGAAGAACGTGATGAGCCGCAGCAGCTCGTAGCCGGCGTGGATGAGCCGCTCCAAGCCGGGCTCGGCGATCCCGGCACTGGCCAGAAACTCGGCCCTCTCGACCGGCTCCAGCTCGGCGAGCTCGGCCTCGAACTCGGCCGAGAAGGCTACGATACCGGCTTTCTCGTCCTGTGCCTGCACGGCCTCGCGCAGCGCCTCGATGGCACCGACCCGGTCGGCCGCCAGGTCGGCCTCGCTCACGTTGGCGGCGTACAGCACCGGCTTGAGCGTCAGCAGCCCGAGGTGCTCCAGCGTCTGCCGCTCCTCTGGCGCGAGGCCGGCGCTGCGGGCTCCGTGGCCGCGATCCAGCACCGACTCCACGCGCTCAAGTAGCACATCCTCCGCCTGCGCCTCCTTGTCACCCGAGCGGGCGAGCTTGCCCACCCGCTCCCGGCGCCGCTCCAGGACGGCCAGGTCGGCCAGCGCCAGCTCGGTCGCCACGATGTCGTGGTCCCGAACGGGGTCCACCGCGCCCGTCACGTGCGTGACATCGGGGTCCTCGAAGCAGCGCAGCACGTGGACCACCGCGTCCACGCTGCGGATGTGCCCCAGGAACTGGTTGCCCAGCCCCTCGCCCTTGGAGGCGCCCTCCACAAGCCCGGCGATGTCGAAGAACTCCACCGTGGCGTGCACCACGTTGTCCTGTCCCACCGTGCGTGCCAGGCGCTCCACCCGCTCGTCGGGTATCGGCACCACGCCCACGTTGGGCTCCACCGTGCAGAAGGGGTAGTTGGAAGCCGCGGCCGCGCCCCGGGTGAGGGCGTTGAACAGGGTCGATTTGCCGACGTTTGGAAGGCCGATTATTCCCAGGCGGAGCATTGCTCAACGTTAGTGCCCGGAAGGGTGAACGAACAGACGGGCAGGAGCGCACCTTCCGCGCTCCTGCCCGTCCGGACCGCTGGCCCCGCTCAGCCGGCTAGGCGATGAACCAGGGCGCGAGCACCAGACTCACCACGCTCATCAGCTTGATGAGGATGTTCATGCTGGGCCCGCTGGTGTCCTTGAACGGGTCGCCTACGGTGTCGCCGACCACGGCCGCCTTGTGCGGATCGGATCCCTTGCCGCCGTGGGCGCCGCCCTCGATGTACTTCTTGGCGTTGTCCCAGGCACCGCCGGAGTTGGCCATGAACAGGGCCAGCATCACGCCGGTCACCGTGGCTCCCGCCAGCATGCCGCCCAGCGTCTCGATGCCGAGGAACTTGCCCACCAGGACCGGTGCGATCACCGCGGTGAGCCCCGGCACGATCATCTCGCGCAGCGCGGCGCGGGTGGATATGTCCACGCAGCGCGCGCTGTCGGGCTTCGCCTCGCCCTCCATGAGCCCCTTGATCTCGCGGAACTGCCGCCGCACCTCCTGCACCATCCCCTCCGCGGCGCGTCCCACCGCGGTCATGGTCATGGCGGCAACCAGGAACGGCAGGATGCCGCCCAGGAAGATGCCGATCACGACCTTGGGGTTGGAGATGTTCAGCATGATCGGAGGCTCGCCGGCTGGAGTGACGGCGTTGGCGTAGGCGGTGAACAGCGCCAGCGCCGTGAGCGCCGCCGAGCCGATGGCGAACCCCTTCCCGATGGCGGCAGTGGTGTTGCCGAGAGCGTCGAGGCCGTCAGTGATCTTGCGGACCTCGGGGCCCAGGCCGCTCATCTCGCTGATGCCGCCCGCGTTGTCCGCGATGGGGCCGTAGGCATCTACCGACATGGTGACGCCCACGGTGGCGAGCATCCCGACGGCGGCGATACCGATGCCGTAAAGGTCGGACATCGTGTACGCGATGTAGATCGCGCCGCAGATGACCAGCAGCGGGATGGCCACCGAGCGCATCCCCACTGCCAGGCCCGCGATGATGTTGGTGGCCGGGCCGGTGAGCGAGGCCTCGGCGATGGTGCGAATCGGCTTGGCCGCGGTGTACCACTCGGTTGCGAGGCCGATGATGATGCCCGCCAGCGTGCCCACGACGACGGCCCAGAACGGTCCCATGGGGCTCGGGTTGCCATTGGCCAGGGTCACGCCGATGTCCACCTGCTGCGTGATGAAGTAGGCCGCCGCCAGGAACAGGCCGGCCGCGATGAACGTGGCCCAGCGCAGGGCCCCGGCGGGGCTGAAGCGCTCGAGCACGCGGAACAGAGCGATGGCGACCAGGCTGGCTGCCAAGCCGGACAGCGTGTACAGCAGCGGCAGGGCCGCAGCCGCCATCCGGTCGGCGATGGCCGGGCTGGTTGCCGCGATCGCGATGGTCGCGATGATCGCTCCCACGTAGCTCTCGAATATGTCGGCGCCCATGCCGGCCACGTCGCCCACGTTATCGCCCACGTTGTCGGCGATCGTGGCGGGGTTGCGCGGGTCGTCTTCTGGGATGCCGGCCTCGACTTTGCCGACCAGGTCGGCGCCCACGTCGGCCGCCTTGGTGTAGATGCCGCCGCCCACACGGGCGAACAGCGCGATGGACGAGGCGCCCATGGCGAACCCGGTGATGATCTCGCTGAATGCCTTCCAGCTCTCATCGGCCTCCGGAGAGCCGAGGAACGCGCGCAGCACGATGCCGATTCCCAGGAGCCCCAGGCTCGCCACTGCGAGGCCCATCACGGCACCGCCGTTGAACGCCACGCGGAGCGCCATCTCCTGGCCCTTGCCGCGCGCCGCCTCGCTGGTGCGCGCGTTGGCGCGCGTCGCGGACTGCATGCCGAAGAAGCCGGCCAGAATCGAACAGACCCCGCCGAACAGGTAGGCGATGGCCGTGGGCCAGCCGATCACGATCCCCAGGAGGACCGCCACGACGATGAGGAACGGGATCAGGTAGGAGTACTCGCGCCTCAGGAAGGCCATGGCTCCAGCCTGGATCATCTCCTGAATCTCCCGCATCCGCTCGTTACCGGCGGGCTGCCGGCGGACGTAGAAGTAGATCAGCCATGCTATCACCAGCCCCACTACACCCGCCCCGATGGCGGAATTGGGAAGAAACAGGTACTCGCTCACTCTTGGGTTCCTCGTCTGTTGAAGCGGTTCATTGCGGTCTCTATACCCTCGGCCAGCCAGCACTCCGCGGCGTCCACCATGTCGGGCAGCAGCTCGGCCAGCGTCCTCAGCTCCCCGGGCTCGAAGTCCTCGGTCACCCAGTCGGCCGTGTCGTCCACGCCTTCAGGCGGCGGCCCGATGCCGATCCGCAGCCGGGCGTACTCCTGCGTTCCGACCGCGGCCTCCACGCTCTCCAACCCGTTGTGGCCGCCCGACGACCCCCTGGCGCGCAGCCGGAGCGTGCCCAGCGGCAGGGCCAGATCGTCCACCAGAACCAGCAAGTCGTGCGTGGGGTCGATCGTGGAGGACGCGAGCAGCTGGGCCACCGCGGCGCCGCTTCGGTTCATGTACGTCTGCGGCTTCAGCAGTACCAGCGGCTCGCCGCCGCGCGCGCCTTCGGTTGCCAGCACCGGTCCCGCGCGGCGGAACTTGGGCAGCTCCCACTGCTCGCGCAGCACGTCGGCCAGCAGGAAGCCGGCGTTGTGCCGCGTGACTGCGTAGCGCGGGCCGGGGTTTCCGAGCGCGACGATGGCGCGCAGGGCCTACTCCTCTGCCGCCGCGTCCTCGGCCTTTTCCTCGGCCCCTTCCTCTTCGCCCTTGGCCTTCCGGATGAGCTCCGGCTCGGCGGCCTCCTCCTCCTCGATGACCTCCGGTACCGGCTCCTCCTCGACCCGCGGAGGCACGACGGTGCAGACGGTCGTATCCGCATCGGCGAGCAGCTGCGCGTTCTCGACCGTAAGGTCTGAGACATGGAGCGAGTGCCCGACCTTCAGATCGGTCACGTCGAGCTCCAGCTTGTCCGGAATGTGTCTGGGCAGCACTTCGATCTCGATCTCGCGCAGGAACTGCTCCAGCACCCCGCCGGCATGGCGTACCCCGTCAGGGGAGCCCACCAGGCTGACCGGGACGGCGACCTTGAGCTTCTCGCCCGCGGTGATCTCGAGGAAGTCGAGATGCGTGATGTTCTTGCGGGTGGGATGCCGCTGGACCTCTCGGATCAGCGTGCGGACGGGGGTGCCGTCCACGGACAGCTCGATCACGGTCGATCTGCCGGCCGTCTGCAGCAGCTTGTCGGCGTCGGCCTGGTGTATTGCCAGCGCTTGGGCCTCGCGGCCGTGGCCGTAGATCACGGCCGGGACCTTTCCCTCGCGCCGCAGCTTCCGCGCGGCGCCGGTTCCCGTCTCCTCGCGGCGCTCGGCTGCGAGCGTCACTGTCTCTGCCATCTCTCTCTACCTCTCCTGCAACGCGCTCAGTCGAACAGCGAGCTGACCGACTGGTCGTCGTGCGTGAACCGGATCGCTTTCGCGAACAGCGGGGCGACCGAGAGCACCTTCAGCCGGTCGAACCTCCGCTCCTCCGGGATGTTGATCGTGTTCGTCACTGCAACTTCCGCCACTTCGGACGCCGTCAGGCGGTCCACGGCCGGGCCGGACAGCAGCGCATGGGTGGCGCAGCAGTACACGTCGCGTGCACCCAGCCGCTTCAGCGCCCCGACCCCCTCGGACATCGTCCCGGCGGTGTCGATCATGTCGTCCACCAGGAGGCAGTCGCGCCCCTCGACCTCGCCGACCACGTTGAGTACCTCTGCGATGTTGGCCGACGGACGCCGCTTGTCGATGATGGCCAGCGAGGCGTCCAGCCGCTTCGCGAATCCCCGGGCCATCTTGGCGGCTCCCACGTCCGGAGCCACCACCACCGGCTCGTGCAGCGTCTTCTGCCGGTAGTGCTGAACCAACACCGGCGCAGCGTACAGGTGGTCCACAGGGATGTCGAAGAACCCCTGCAGCTGGTGCTGGTGGAAGTCCAGCCCCAGCACCCGGTCGGCGCCGGCCGTCACTATCAGGTTCGCCATCAGCTTGGCGCTGATCGCCACCCGCGGCTGGTCCTTGCGGTCCTGCCGCGCGTAGCCGTAGTACGGCATAACCGTGGTCACGCGCGCCGCGCTGGCCCGCTTCGCCGCGTCGATCAAGATCAGCATCTCCACCAGATTCTCGGCCGGCGGGTTCGTGGGCTGGATGATGAACACATCCTGCCCGCGTACGTTCTCGTCGATCTTGATCGAGATCTCCCCGTCCGCAAAGCGCCGGATCGTGACCTGGCACAGGGGCTGCTTCAGCTCCTGTGCGATCTCCTCGGCCAGGGGCGGGTTCGCCGTCCCGGACAGGAGGAGCATGCGGCTGCTCGTAAGGGAGATGTCGGCCATAAAAGCCCTGCAAACTACTTAGTTGGCGGCGTCGCGCCAAGGTGGCCCAAGGAGCGGGTTTGGGGCCAGCCGGGCCGGCTCAGGCCGTGGTCAGGCCGGCGTACTCGGGGTGCTTCTCGATGAAACCCCGCACGTAGGAACAGGTGGGAATGACCCGGTAGCCGTGCTCGCGGGCCCAGTCGAGGCCGCGGACGACCACCTTGCCCGCCAGTCCCTGGCCGCGCAGCTCGTTGGGAACATAGGTCCTGCGGAACTCCACCGTCTGGTCGTCCACGAGGCTGTAGGCGACGTACGCCTCGTGGCCCTCGACCGTGGCCACGAAGCGGCCGCCCTCCTCGTCGTGCCGGATGTCGAGCGTCATCGACCTCAGCTTCCCTGCTCGTCCTCGTCGTTCACTGCCTCGTGGAACCACGAGGTACGCGGGTCCACCTCCAGGATCCGGCTCTTGCTTCGGTCGTTGATCAGCGCCGCCGACGCGACCCACAGCCGGGCGTCCCACAGCAGGCCCTGGAGCTCGAAGGGGGCGAGCTCCTCCTGGGTCAGATCCACGGTCACTTCCAGCACGGCGTCGCCCTCGATCCCCTCGTCGGTCCCCAGGGGCCGGTCCGCCAGCCACACCCCCGTCACCACGGCGTCCTCGCCGGTATGCGCGTCGCGCAGGCCGAAGTCCCAGTCCACGTCCTCGAAGCCTTCCTTCATGATGGTCCGCGCTTCGGCGATGGAGGTGCGGTGGTACAGCACTACTGTCATGGCATCGTTCCGCTGAGGGTTGAGGGCGCCGCTCCCTTAAGATGCCCGAAAGACGGATCGATTGCACCCCGCCCCCGGACTGGCGGGCGCCCGGACGGCGTTGATATTAGGCGGGACGGAAAGTCACGCCCGCGCAGGGGCACCGCGTACAGGGGGCGAGCATGGCGGAGCAGCTGGTAGGATCGGTGACGCACTTCTTCAAGGGCCCTAGCGTCGCAGTGGTGAAGGTGACGGAGGGGCACATCGCCGTCGGCGACGAGATCCACTTCGTGGGTCACACGACGGACTTCACCGAACGCGTCACGTCGATGGAGGTCGAGCACAAGAAGGTGGAGCGCGCGCAGACCGGGGACGAGATCGCCATCCAGGTGGTGGATCGCGCGCGGGTGCACGACCAGGTCTACAGGGTCCAGCCCGAGTAGGATCGAGGCTCCGGGGCCGGCCGCCGCGGCACATCGACGCCGGTCGAGTGGAGGGTCGGAACCGGAAGGGACGGCATCGCGTAACGGAAATGAGCCCGCCGGGCGGCCGGCCCGGAGGCGGGCGAGAGTAATGACTCGGCGCAGACAGGGGAGAGGGCAATGAAGAGAACGGCACAGGTCGCGATCGCAGTGGCGGCGCTGCTGGCGTGGGGCGCAACCGAGGCAGGCGCGCAGGGATTCGGGGTAGGGGCGCGCGGCGGCCTCAACTACTCGTCCTTGAGCGATGGCGCAGCCGACGCCGGGCAGGAGATCGGGTGGACGACGGGCTTCCACGCCGGCCTCGCGCTGACCAGCGACGTCCACGAGTACTTCGGGTTTGAGGTGGACGCCCTGTACACCACGAAGGGCGCGAAGATCACCGAGGACCTGGGCGGGGGCTCGATGCTCGAGGGGACCCTGGTGCCCGCCTACTTACAGATCCCCGTCCTGGGCAGGTTCCGCCTGCCGCTCGGCGGCGTCACGCCCCGCCTCCTGGCCGGTGGAGCGGTGGCATTCGAGTTGAGCTGCAAGGCGAACGGTGAGGTGGATGGCACCACCGTGATCGATAACGTGGACTGCGACGACCCGTCCATCGGCGCGGACGAGCGCAAGGGAACCGAGTGGAGCCTCCTCGGCGGTGTTGGCGTGGAGATCGGGGCCGGTCCCGCGATGGTGTTCCTGGACGCGATGTACAACCTGGGCGTCACGAACCTCGACGCCACCGGCACGGACGACGTGAAGAGCAAGGCCTGGATGTTCTCGGTCGGCGTGGTCTACAAGGTGGGGCTGAACTAGCGGGCCTCAGGACAGTCCATCGGGGAGCGATGAGGCCCCGGGGTGCCGTCGGCGCCCCGGGGCCTCCTTGCTGCGGCTCCGACTGCTCGGACACGGCCGCCCTCCAACGGATGTAGCTGGTCGGAGGGGGTGGGTTCCGTAGGCCCCACCGGCTGGTGCCCTACGAAGCCGTCTAGACAAGCTCTTCGCATGTTGCGAAAACCGCGACCCGCGGTTACTCTGCGTCGCGCCCAAACCCGACATTTTTTATCGCCTTAACCAGATGAGGAGGATGGATGAGACTGTCACGGAGACGTATTGGCATACCAGGAGCTCTTTTGGCCCTGGTATTTGCCTGGGCCTGCGGTGAGGGCGCAAAGGACCTGGCCTCGCCGGACTCGGCCGACTTCGCCCCACCCGCCGTGACCGGTGTGGAGTCGCCGGCGCCGTTTCTGGTCAATGCAGTGATGTCACGCGGCCTGATCGAGATCTGCGATAATGACCTCGACGACAACAAAGACGGTATCACTGACGAAGCGCAGTGCTACTTCGCCGGTGTGGCCGGCACGCCGGTGAGCGGCGACGGCATCGTTCCCGAGGTCTGGGATGACAACCCCAAGTGCGCTGACCTGGGTTACTCGATCGGGTTCAAGGTCGACCAGTCGCCCAACGGTACGTTCACCTTCGAGGCTGGCAATGGCGAGTTGACCGGTGGTGCCCCGTCGGATCCCAGCAATTCGGTAACCATCTCGAGCGCCGGGAACCCTTCGGCGACGTTTGACTGGACTTCCACCCTGCCGATCGACGCGGTCTTTGTAAAGGGCGGCAGCGTGGGCGGGAACCTCTACGTCTATGACCCCAATGAGGACACTGGGGACACCGGCCTTGGGACGCCCACCGGGCAGGACATCAGCCACATCGAGTTCTGCTACGACTACGAGGTTGATGTCAGCAAGGACGCCAACACCTCCCTCAAGCGGACCTATGAGTGGGGCATCACCAAGGAGTTCGACGAGAGCTACGTCGGCTTCCCGGGTGACGTGATCCCGGATCCGGACCACGAGTACACGATCACCGTCGATCAGACGGGGTCAACCGACAGCGATTGGGCCGTATCCGGCACCATCACCATCGACAACCACACCCCGTTCACCGCGACGATTGAAGCGGTCAGTGACGTCATCACGAACGACATCGCCGCAGACGTGAGTTGCGGTGTGGGTGTGGACTTTCCATATGATCTGCCCGCCGGCGGGACCCTCGCATGCGGTTACGAAACCGGCCTTCCGGACGGCACCAACCGCACCAACGACGCCACCGTGGAGACCAGCGGCGACGTGGGCGGGGGACAGGCGTCCGCGGCGGTCCTGTTTGATGCGAACACGACCATCATCGAGGTGAACCCGACGGTCAACGTAACTGATGACTACGCGACGATCGGTGACCAGGGCGACGACCTGCAGTTCGGTCCGCTGAGCGACGGTGAATCGGTCAAGTACACGCGGGACTTCGCGTGCCCTGCGGACGAGAGCCTGTACGACGCGAACGGCGTGTACACGGCACAGTTCGTGAACACGGCGACGATCGACGAAGACGAGACGAAGTCGGACGACGCCACCGTCGACATCACTTGCTATATCCCGGCTGAGGCCAAGGTCATCAAGACCACGACCGAGGGTGCCGAGGACATCGGGCAGTTCCCGTTCAGCTTCCAGCTGTACGACCCGAGCGAGACCCTGATCGAGACCAAGACGCTCGGTACGGGCGGCGGCGACGTGACGTTCGACGCCGACCTGGAGGACGAGGGCACCTGGAAGGTTGTCGAAGTGCTGCCCGTCGGCTGGGTCAGCACGACACCCTTGGAGTGCACATTTGAGGTCGCCTTCCCCGGTAGCGCAGGCCGCACTGTCACGTGCGACTTCGACAACGTCGAGAAGAGCCGGGTGGATCTGCTCAAGCTGACCAATGGGCAGCCGACCACGAATCAGCAGTGGAGCTTCACTCTCTACGACACCGACGGCAACACCGTGGCCACAGCTGGCACGCCGCCGGCACTGCTCAACTTCGGCAACGTCGACCTGGATCCGAGCGGCACCTACACGGTGTGTGAGAGCCCGATCCCGGCCAGCTGGACTGTGCAGTGGGCCGTGGACGAAGACGGCAACGGAGTGATCGACGCAGGCGAGACGCTGCCGTTCGTCGGCGGCGAGGCGGATCTCATGAATGACGGCCTGCTGCAGGTGTACGATCCGGATCCCAACTACGGGCAGAACGGTGCCGTCAATGACACGCGCTGTGTGAACTTCCAGCCAGCCCCCGGCGAGATTACCAGCTTCATCGTCGACAATCAG
>JBDHJM010000106.1:0-4315 GCA_039586895.1 Gemmatimonadota bacterium
CTTCTCGAGCCGATTGTACGCGCGCGCCAGTCGGGTGATGGAGTCGAGGATGATCACCACGTCCTGCCCCATCTCGACCTTGCGTCGCGCCCGCTCGAGCACCAACTCGGCCACTGCGACGTGGCGGCTCGCGGGAAAGTCGAAGGTCGAGGCGACCACCTCGCCGTACCCGCACGCCTCCATTTCCGTGACCTCCTCGGGACGCTCGTCGACGAGGAGGATCAGGAGCGTGGCATCGGGTCGGTTCTTCGCGATCCCCTCGGCGAGCGCCTGGAGCACCATCGTCTTGCCGGCCTTGGCCGGCGCCACGATCATCGCCCGCTGCCCGAGTCCCACCGGGCAGATGAGGTCGATGACACGATTGGTGAAGTCGGGGCCACCGAGCCGGCGAAGGCTGCAGTCGAGTGTGAGCTGCTCGTTCGGGTGGATGGCGGTCAGTTCGTTGAACTGGCGGCGGTGCCCGAGGGTCGACGGGTCCTCGCCGTTGAGCAGGCTCACGGACCGCAGTGACAGGTTCTTGCCGCGTCCCTGCGACGGTTTCCCCGCCTCTCCCACGATCTCGTCGCCGGTGCGCAGGCGGAACTGTTGGAGGAGCTTACGCCCCACGTGGACGTCGCCGCGGGACGGGAGGTACCCCTGGTCCCGGCGACGGATGAATCCGGCTCCCTTTGGCGTGACCTCCAGGATGCCAGTGACGGCTTGATCAGTCACAATCGTGTCGCGGACGTTGGGTTCTAGCCAACGTGTCCCTGTGGTTAGTGCTTCGGTGGTGCTTGCCGGAGCGTGAGGTCCGTATCCGAGGGATGGAACGTACCTCGCAACCTTATCGCAGGAGCGGGGCTCCGCAAGTGCCGCCCGGGGCGGCCGACGTCAGTTCTTGTGCCGGAACGTGATCCGGCCTCTCGTGAGGTCGTAGGGTGACACCTCCACGGTGACGCGGTCGCCGGCCAGAACCCGGATGCGATTGCGCCGCATGCGGCCGGCTATGGTGGAGAGTACTGTGTGACCATTCTCGAGAAGCACGCGGAAGGTGGCGTTCGGCAGCACCTCCGTCACGGTTCCCTGCAGCTCGATCGCGTCTTTCCTGGCCATCCCGGGATTCGATTCAGCCGGTCCAAACCTACTCGTGGCGTGGGTTTAGGGAAAGGGGCCACCCAGCGCTGCCGCCGGGCGGCCCCGTGGAACCCCGCGCCGCAGCGATGTTAGTCCGCGGCCTTGGCGACGTTCTCAGCGGCGGGGCCCTTCTCGCCGTCCACGAGATCGAACTCCACCCGCTCGCCCTCCTTCAGCGAGCGAAAGCCCTCGGCCTGGATCGCCGAGTAGTGCACGAAGCAGTCCCGGTCACCCGCGTCGGGAGTGATGAATCCATAGCCCTTGCCGTCGTTGAACCATTTCACCACGCCAGTCGTACGCATTCCCTCCTGCTCCCTCCGTCTTCGGGCCGGGAGTCCGGCAGTGCCGACCGTCCGACCACTGGTTCCGCGCGGCGCGTGCCCCCGCGCAGGGCCGCTGCGGTGGCCGTCCCGGACCGGAAATCCATCGTCGGCCTGCAGCGCACATCGTCCATCCGGGTGCAGACCGCAAGACGGGGGCGCCGGCCCTCAGGCCAGTGCCCCCGTCACTCGATCATTCATCGACCTGCGTGCTCACCGCATGCCCCAGATGCCCAGATTCGAACGAAGCCAAACTACGGCTCGGGGCCGGACACGTCAAACGCTGCGTCTGGGCACACCGCCCGCCTCGGTCCCGCGCCCCTTCGCGCTCGCGCCGGCCACGTGCAGCACGGCGGCGCCGGTCACGCTTCCCTCGCGCAGCGCGTCGAGCGCCTCGTTGGCCCGCTCGAGTGGATAGGGCTGGACCTGCGTCCGCACCGGAACCTGAGCGGCAACCGGAAAGAACTCCTCTCCGTCGCGACGCGTTAGGTTGGCCACGGAGGTGATCGTACGTTCCTCCCACAGGATCTGGTAGGGGAACGACGGGATGTCGCTCATGTGGATGCCGGCGCAGACGACGATGCCGCCCCGCGCCACCGCCCTGAGAGCCGCCGGCACGAGCGCGCCGACTGGCGCGAAGATGATGGCGGCGTCGAGCGGTTTCGGTGGCTGTTCGTCGGTTCGTCCGGCCCACACGGCGCCGAGGGACCGTGCGAAGTCCTGGCCCGCACGGTCGCCGGCCTTCGTAAAGGCGAACACCTCGCGGCCTTGGTGCGCCGCTACCTGCGCGATGATGTGCGCCGCCGCGCCGAATCCATAGAGACCGAGTCGCCTGGCGTCGCCCGCGGCGCGCAGCGAGCGGTAGCCGATGAGGCCGGCGCAGAGCAAGGGGGCCGCCTCGAGGTCCGGGAAGGTGTCGGGAATCGGAAAGCAGTAGCGCGCGTCGGCGACGGTCTGCTCCGCGTAGCCCCCGTCGATCGTGTAACCGGTGAACTTGGCGTGGGCACAGAGGTTCTCGCGTCCGCTGCGGCAGTAGGCGCAGGTACCGCAGGTCCAGCCAAGCCATGGTACGCCCACCCGGTCACCGTGAGCGAAGTGCTCCACTCCGCCCCCGACCGCATCCACATAGCCCACGATCTCGTGCCCGAGTATGAGCGGGAGCTTTGGGTCAGGGAGCTCACCGTCCACGACGTGCAGGTCGGTGCGGCAGACGGCACAGGCGCTGACCGTGAGACGTACCTGACCAGCTTCAGGCGCCGGAACTGCGATGTCCCGTGCCCCGAGCGGTGTGCCGCCCTGATCCAGCACCATTGCGCGCATCGTTACCACTCCTGCTTGAACTGGTCGAGCCGTCTCCGGTCCTTCTTGGTGGGCCGTCCCTTGCCCTCGAAGCCCACAGTCGGCTGAGCACGGAGCTGCTCTCGTAGCGTTTCGCGGCGGGCAAGACTCTCGGCAGTCTCCGCGTACAGCACCTGTGCCTCGGAGGCTGGCCCGCGATGCTCGGCGAGCGCGCGCACTTCCACGACGAACTCGTACGGTGGGCGGCGGATGCGAACCTGGTCGCCGACCCGCACCTGCTGGGAACGCTTCACTCGTGTCGCGTTCAGCTGCACCTTGCCTCCGTCGATCGCGCTCGCGGCCAGCGAGCGCGTCTTGAAGAACCGGGCCGCCCACAACCAGCGATCGAGGCGAATCTTGTCGGGAGGCGTCATGCAGGTCATCCTACGGTGCGTCTGTGGCGCGGCCCTCCTCTCGGCCGCACCTGTTCTGCAACCACATCCAAAGATACGGCGGAGCTGACGCTTCGCATCCGGAGGAAGGCGATCCATGATACGTCACCTGTACGCTGTATTTGTCCTGTGTGCGCTGGCACTGCCGCCGGCGCCAGCCGCGGCCCAGGCGTTCCCGACCGACGATCCTGTGATCAGCAAGATCTGGGCGGAAGGGATGGACAACTCACATGTCTATTCCCTGGCGCAGGTTCTTCTGGACTCGATCGGCCCTCGGCTCACGGGGGCTCCGGGCCAGCTCGCCGCCAACCGCTGGGCCGAACAGGTGCTCGAGGGCTGGGGGGTCGAGGCGCGCAACGAGCAGTACGGTACGTGGCGAGGGTGGCGCCGTGGGATCAGCCACGTCGATCTGCTCGAGCCGCGGGTGCGCAGCCTCGCGGGCATGCTGCTGGCGTGGAGCCCGGGCACTGTCGGCGGATCGATCGAGGGTGGCACGGTGATCCTCGCCGATCCGGACGACGCGGAGGGCTTCGCTGCGTGGCTGCCCTCAGCCGAGGGCAAGTTCGTACTGGTCACCTTTGCGCAGCCCACCTGCCGGCCCGACGCCAACTGGGAGGAGTACGCGGCCCCCGGGTCGTTCGAGCGCATGGAAGCGCTGCGCGACTCGCTCGAGCAGGCCTGGCGCAGCCGCATGGGACGTTACGGCCTGCCTGACGCGGAGATCGTGCGCAGGCTGGAGCAGGCCGGTGCCATCGGTCTGCTCGCGTCGAACTGGGCGACGGGGTGGGGCGCCAACCGGGTGTTTGCCGCGAACACCGAGCGCATCCCGGCGTTCGATCTGAGCTGCGAGGACTACGGTCTCGTGTACCGGCTCACCGCGCACGGACAGGGAGCACGCCTGCGAGCCATGGCCGACGCGGAGTTCACCGGTGAGGCGCCGCTGTTCAACACGATCGGTGTCATCCCCGGCACGGAGAAGCCGGACGAGTACGTGATTCTGTCGGCGCACTACGACTCGTGGGACGGTGGCTCCGGCGCCACCGACAACGGCACCGGCAGCATCACGATGCTGGAGGCCATGCGGATCCTCAAGACCGTCTACCCCGCGCCGAAGCGCTCCATCCTGATCGGGCTGTGGGCGAGTGAGGAGCA
>JBDHJM010000049.1:0-19712 GCA_039586895.1 Gemmatimonadota bacterium
GATCGCGCGCTACAACGGCCAGGAATCGGTCGGGCTGCTGCTGTTCAAGGAGTCGGGCGCCAACACCGTGCGGGTCACGGACCGTGTGGAGGAGGTGCTCGAGCAGCTCGGGGTGCTGTTCCCCGACGTCCGCTTCGACGTCGCCACCAGCCAGGCCGGTTTCATCACCGAGGCGATCTCGAACGTGGTGCAGGCGCTGGTGCTGGGGGGCATCCTGGCCTTCCTGGTGCTGTTCCTGTTCCTGCGCGATCCACGCTACCCGATAGCGGTGTCGCTGGCCATCCCGATCTCGGTCATAGCGACGTTCGCGCTGCTCGATCTCGCCAACGTATCGCTGAACATCATGAGCTTGGGCGGGCTGGCGCTCGGTGTCGGAATGCTGGTGGACAACTCGATCGTCGTGCTGGAGAACATCTTCCGGCACCGCGAGCTGGGAGCGAATCCGGAGGCGGCCGCCGTGCGCGGCGCCGACGAAGTGCGCGGTGCAATCACCGCATCCACCCTGACGACGATCAGCGTGTTCGGGCCGATAATCTACGTGGAGGGAGTGGCGGGGGAGCTGTTCGGCGACCTCTCCTTCGCGGTGGCGTTCGCGCTGCTGGCAAGCCTGGTCGTTGCCCTCATGCTGCTGCCCACGATGGCGGCGCGGTGGGTGAGGGTGGCCGAGACGCCGGCGCAGACTTTCGTCGGGCGGCACACCCGGGCCGCGGCTGCGAAGCTGGGGCGGGGAATCGGTACGATGGCGCGGCCGGTGCTCGATGCGTTCGACCGCCGCTTCGCCGTGTTCGCGGACTGGTACCACAGGGTGCTGGAAGGCGCGCTCGAGCGCCGCCGGTGCGTGGTGGGGCTGGCAGCCGCGACGCTGGCGGTCGGTTTGGCCCTGGCGCTGGTGCTGGACCGCGACGTGCTGCCGGATGTCGACCAGGGAGCATTCACCGTTCGGCTCGAGCTGCCGCGCGGTACCCCCATCGAAGAGACCGAGCTCGCTGCCGCACGCGTGGAGTCCGTGTTCCTGGCCGACGACGAAGTCGACGCGGTGTTCACGCGCGTGGGACGGCAGGAAGCGGTGGCGGGCGTGGAGGACGAAGAGAGCGGTCTGCACACGGCCGTAGTCGAAGTGCGGCTCCACGAGGGAGGCAATACCGAGCGCGTGCTAGAGCGGGCAGGCCCGGGGCTGGCGGAGTTTCCGGCTGGAGCGCTGGCGGTCGAGACGGGAACGGCGACCGCACTGGGGCGCTTGCTCGGAGGCGGCGAGGCAGACATCGCGGTTCGGGTGCGGGGCGACGACCTGGAGCAGGCATGGCTCCACGCGCAGGCCGTCGAGGCGCGGCTGCAGCCGGTTTCCTCGCTCACAAACGTCCGGCTGGGCACGGAAGAGGGACAGCCGGAGATCCGGGTGGAGATCGATCGCGAGCGCGCCGCGAACTACGGTATCGAGCCCCGTCTCATAGCGCAAACCGTGGAGCAGTACATGCGCGGCGAGGTGGCCACCGAGTACGTGGACTTCGACGATAAGGTGCCGGTGCTGGTGCGGCTCCCCGAGCGCGAGCGCCGCTCGCTGGAGACGCTGCGGGTGCTGCGGGTGAACGGCATTCCGCTGCGCGAGTTAGTGAACACTCACGAGGAAGTCGGTCCGGCCGAGATCCGCCGCCTGGAGCAGGCGCGAACGGTGACCGTGTACGCCGATGTGGCGGGCGGCGGCCTCGACGGCGCAATAGCCGATGCCCGTGCCGCTATCGTCGAGCTGCCGCCACCCCGCGGACTGAGGGTGGAGATCGGCGGGGCCAACGAAGAGCGCGACCGCAGCTTCCGGGATCTCGCGTTCGCATTCGGCCTCGCGCTGCTGCTGGTCTACATGATCCTGGCCGCGCAGTTCGAATCCTTCGTGCACCCCTTCACCATCCTGCTGAGCGTGCCCCTGGCCACGGTCGGCGCGGCCCTGGCGCTGTTCGCGGCGGGACAGGGTCTCAACACGATGAGCCTCATCGGACTGGTGATTCTGGTGGGGATTGGGACGCGTGCGCCTGCGGCCGATCGTCATGACGACCGTCACGACCGTGCTCGGCCTGGCGCCGATGGCGTTGGGCGTGGGGCGCGGCGCAGACCTGCGCGCACCGCTCGCGATCGCGGTGATCGGCGGCCTCATCAGCGCCACGGCGCTCACCCTCGTGGTCGTCCCCGTAGCGTACGATCTGCTCGAGGAGCTGCGCGGCAAGCTGCGTTCGGTTGCGGGGCTGAGTGCGGCGCGCGCCCGTGGGACCGCGGGGGCAGCGGAGTGACTGACCCGCCGGGACTGAAGGGGAGGGAAGCGATGTCAGGTGATGCAGCACGGCTCGCGCGTGCTCTGATCGCGTTTGTGACCGCTGCAGCGGCGGCTGGGTGCTCCGCCGGCGAGGGCGGGGCCGCGTTCACTCAGCGCGACAGCGCGGGCGTGACGATTGTCGAGAACCTGCGGGCGGCTTGGTCGCCGGAGCAGGCCTGGCGGCTCTCCGACGAACCGGCCCTCGACATTGGCGCACTGGACGGAGCGGAGGAGTATCAGCTCTTTCGCACCGGAGGCGCACTGAAGCTGGATGACGGCCGCATAGTGGTGGCCAACGGCGGCACGGGCGAGCTGCGGTACTACGATCAGTCGGGGCGTTACCTGCACTCAGCGGGACGCAAGGGAAGTGGGCCGGGCGAGTTCGAGGGAATTGGACTGCTGAGCCGCTACCCCGGCGACTCGCTGCTGGTGTATGACTTTTGGCAGAGCCGCGCCTCGGTGCTGGACCTGGATGGCGGCTTCGGCCGCGTCTTCACGCTGCAGGCGCCGGGCGATCTGGGGCGGCTCCGGCCGAGCGCAGTGTTCTCCGACGGTTCCGTGCTCGGCTCTACCTCGTTGCTGCTGTCGCCGGACCTCAACGACCAAAGCAGCCGGGTAGACGTGCTGTACATGACGTTCTCCGAAACCGGGGAGTTCAGGGACAGCCTCGCAAGAGTGCCGGGACCGGAGCGTTACGTGCGTACGCGCCGGGGGGAGGGAGGTGTCTTCGGCATCTCGATTACGGCCCTGTTGTTCGCTCGGGGACCGGTCTGGGCAGTGGACGGCACCAGCTCCTACTACGGCGGCAGCGAGCGGTACGAGATCGGATACTACTCGCACGAGGGCAGTCTGCAGCGGATCGTGCGCCGGCCGCTGCAGCCGGTTCCGGTCACGGACGCCGACATTCAGATGGCGATCGAGGAGGAGCTGCAGTCCTATCCGAACGACGAGTCGCGGCGCAGCGCACGGCAGGCGTTTGCCGAGATGGAGATCCCCGAGACGATGCCGGCGTTCACCGACTTCGTGGTGGACGCCGAGCGGAATCTGTGGGTGCGCGAGTACCGGCAGCCCGGTGAGGAAGGAGAGCGCTGGACGGTTTACGATGTGGAAGGGCGCATGCTCGGCACGCTGTCGGCGCCGGAGCAGTTTCGGATCACCGACATCGGCCCCGACTACGTCCTCGGCATCTGGACCGACGACATCGATGTGGAGCACGTGCAGCTCTACCCGCTGCAGAAGCCCGAGGCCTAGCGCATGATCCGGCTCTCCATCCGCCGTCCCGTGGCCGTGTCGATGGCCTACCTGGGAGTCGCGCTGCTGGGCGTAGCGGCGTGGCGCAACATTCCCATCGAGCTGCTGCCGGACACGGACCTCCCCCAGTTGAGTGTTGCCGCGGAGTGGCGCGGCGCCTCACCTGAGGCGATGGAGGCGTTCGTCACGGCGCCGATCGAGTCGGCGATCCAGCAGGTGCGGGGCGTGGAGAAGGTGGAGTCGGTGAGCAGCGAGCGCTGGGGCTCGGCGCGGGCCAACATCACGATCGAGTTTGCGCGCGGCACCGACATGGACTTCGCGCGGCTCGACCTGGCGGAGCGCTTGGCGGCATTAGAGGAGTCGCTTCCGCCCGAGGTCCGCGCTCCGCGCATCGAGCCCTACGTGCCGGAGGAGTTTCGCGAGCAGCAGCGGGCGTTCCTGCGATACACCCTCACGGGTCCGTACACGCTGGAGGCGCTGCGGGCGCACGTGGACGACGAGATCGTTCCGGAGCTGCTGCAGGTGGAGGGCGTAGCGGCGGTGGAGGTGAGTGGCGGGCGGGACCGCCTGGTGGAGATCTCCCTCGACGAGCACAAGATCCAAGCGCTGGGAATCGACCCGGGCGTGGTATGGCTCCGCATCAGCGAACTCGAGTACGTGAGCGAGGCGGGTATCGTGGAGCAGGACGGCGTACTGCGCACGCTGGCCATCCGGCATCGCACCGGGTCCTCCGACGACATACGACATGCGCCGCTGCTCACGGATCAGGGTCGCCTGGTACGCGTGCGCGACGTCGCCACGGTGCACGACACCTACGAGGAGGCACAGAGCTACTACAGGATCGACGCCCAGCCGGCGGTGGCTTTCGAGGTGCACAAGGAGGTGGGCGTCAACACGGTCGAGGTCGCGGATCTGGTGAAGGGGCGCCTCGAGGTGCTGGAGCCGGTCCACCCGGCCGGCGTGCGGGTCATTCTCGACGAGGACGAGAGCGAAGCGATCAAAGCCCAACTCACGGACCTGCGCTTCCGCGCGCTGATTGCCGCGGGGGTCATCTTCGTGGTGCTGCTCCTCTTCCTGCGTTCGTTCCGCTCTGCCGGGATCGTGTTCGCGACCATCGCGTTCTCGATCCTGATCGCGCTCAACCTGATCTACTTCGGCGGCTTCACGCTCAACGTGCTGACGCTCATGGGCCTGGCGATGGGCTTCGGCCTCATTGTGGACAATGCGATCGTGGTGCTGGAGAACATCTTCCGGCGCCGCCGGGGCGGCGAGTCACCGGAGCTGGCCGCGGAACGCGGGGCGCGGCAGGTGGTGCTGCCGATCCTCGCCGCGACCCTCACGACCGTCATCGTGTTCATCCCGTTCGTGTACCTGCAGGGAGAGCTGCGGGTGTACTACGTCCCCCTTGCGATCGTGGTCGGGATGGCGCTGGTGGCGAGCCTGTTCGTGGCCTTCTCGTTCATTCCCGCGCTCGCCGCCAAGGTGCTGGGCGCTCGTGGCGGTGCGGCAGCGGCTTCGCCGGGCGGGAGGGGTGACGCAGCGGAGCGCGCCCCGGTTTACGTGCGCGCCTACTCAGGGATGCTCGGAATCACGCTCCGCTTCCCGATCATCACGGTGATCCTGGCCGCAGCGATGCTGTTCGGGTCATACCGCCTGTTCGACAAGTACGTGACCCGCGGCGTGCTGTGGCGCTCCTGGTGGGGGGAGCAGACCTACATCAGCATCATCATCCGCCTGCCGCGCGGCGAAGAGCTCGACCGCACCGACGAGCTGGCAGTGTTCTTCGAGCGCAAGCTCAACGAGACACCGGAGGTGGAGCGCTACGTGACGCGGGTGTACCCGCAGTTCGCCCGCATCACGGTGACGTTTCCCGACTCGATCGAGAACAGCTGGCAGCCGGTGGCGATCAAAGAGCAGATGGTTGCCTACAGCAACCTGTTTGGCGGTGCCGAGGTCAGGGTGTACGGCTACGGGCCCTCTTTCTACGGGGGGGGCGCGGGCCCGCCCAACTACGCCATCAAGATCCTGGGCTACAACTACGAGACGGTCCGGAACATCGCCGAGGATCTGGGCCGCAGGCTGCAGCGCTTCTCCCGCATCCGGGACGTCGACGTGAACTCGGCGGGCGGTTGGTACGTGCGCGACAAGGCGAGTGAGTTCACCCTCACGCTCGACCGGCAGCAGCTCGGCCTCTACGGGCTGACCGTGGAGGACGTGGTTTATCAGGTGATGGCTGCAGTGGCGGGGCAGGTGCGTCCCGGCAACATCCGCATCGGCGGCGAGGAGGTCCGGTTCGACGTGAAGCTGGCGGACAACGAGGACCTCGACGTACTGGGCCTGCAGGAGCTGCTGCTGCAGACGCCGGCGGGGCAGGGCGTGCGTCTGGCCGACGTGGCGACGATGGGCGAGCGCGACGTGCTGACGCGCATCGTGCGTGAAGACCAGCAGTACCAGCGGTTCGTGAGCTACGAGTTCCGCGGCCCCACCAAGCTGGGCGACCGGGTGCGCGACCGCGTGATCGAATCGACCGCGCTGCCCGAGGGCTACGAGATCGAGGGCGAGCAGGAGTGGAGCTGGTCCGACGAGGAGGCACAGCAGATCTACACCGTGCTGGCGATCTCACTGGTCCTGATATTCATGGTCACCGCAGCGCTGTTCGAGTCGGTACGGCAGCCGCTCACCGTGCTGCTGGCGGTTCCGATGGCCCTGGTCGGCGTCTTTCTGATGTTCTTCTACACCGAGGCCAGCTTCACGCGCGAAGCCTACATCGGCGTGATCATGATGGGCGGCATAGTGGTGAACAACGCCATCCTCCTGGTGGACCACATCAACTACGTGCGCCGGGTGGAGGGCGTGCCCTTCAAGGACGCGATCGTGAAGGGTACGCTCGAGCGCGTGCGGCCCATCCTGATGACGAGCACAACGACCATTTTCGGCCTGCTTCCCCTGGTGCTGTTCAGCGAGTACGCCGACGAGAACATATGGAATGCGCTGGGCTACGCGCTGATCGGCGGCCTCGCGAGCTCGACCCTGTTCGTGCTCACGGTCACGCCTGCGCTGTACCTGCTGTTCGAGCGGCGGGCCGAGAAACGACGCTTGGCGCTCGCTGAGGCCCCGGCCTGAGCTGCAACCGTGACGACGCCCGAGCTCAATGACCGAGTGGTCGACGTGTTCGATCCCGAGGGACGCTACCTGGGATAGATCGGGCTGCCGTTCCGCCTGTCGACCAATCCACCCCCCGTGATCCGCGACGGCTTCATCCACGCGGTCACCGAGGACGAGCTGGAGGTCCCCTACCTCGTCCGGGCGCGCATCGAGAAGCCGATGTAGTATTCCCTCCATGCGACTGGGGGAGCGGATAACCGCAGTGGACGCTCATGCGGGCGGCGAGCCCGGACGCGTGATCACGGACGGCGTGTTCGACGTGCCGGGCTCGACGATGTTCGAGAAGAGGACCCATCTCGAGGCCGAGGGCGATCACCTGCGCAAGCTCATGCTGCGCGAGCCCCGCGGCTACCCGGCTTCGAACTGCAACGTCGTACTGCCGCCGACACACCCCGATGCAGATGCAGGCTTCGTGATCATGGAGCAGACCGAGTACCCGGCCATGTCGGGGAGCAACACCATCTGCGTAACCACTGTGCTGATAGAGACGGGCATGGTTGCCGTGCGGGAGCCGGTGACTGAGCTCGTGCTGGAGGCGCCCGCGGGCCTCGTGCCGGTGCGCGCCGACGTGTCAGGCGGCAAGGTGACCGGAGTGACGTTCGAGAACGTGCCCGCCTTCGCGGTGCACCTCGACGCGGCCATCGACGTGCCCCACCTGGGCAAGGCGACTGTTGATGTTGCCTGGGGCGGGATGTTCTACGTGATCGCCGATGCGGCGCAGTTCGGCGTCGACTTGGTGCCCGGCTCGGGTCGGGAAATCGCGCGCATCGGCCGCATGCTCCAGGCCGCGGCTGCCGAGCAGCTTCCGGCGGTGCATCCGGAGAACGCGGCCATCAGCGGCGTGTCGATTTCTCAGCTCTCGGGACCGCCCACACATCCCGCCGCGGCACGCAAGAACGCAGTGGTCGTGGCCACTGGTGCGCTGGATTGGGACCGCCCGGCGACCTGGACCGGCGCCCTGGACCGCTCTCCGTGCGGTACGGGCACGTGCGCCAAGATGGCCGCGTTGCACCAAAAGGGAGAGCTTGCACTGGGCCGCGATTTCCCGCACGAGGGCGTGCTGGGCACGATCTGGACGGGACGCCTCGTGCGCGAGAGTGAAGTCGGCGGGCGCAGCGCGGTGGTGCCTACGATCAACGGCCGCGCCTGGATCACGGGGTACAGCGACTACGTGGTGGACGATACCGATCCGTTCCCCGAGGGCTTCACGGTCGGGGACATCTGGGGCTAGTGCGCTAGCCGTCCACCGTCCAGGTGCGGCCGCCGCGCAGCATCGAGTCGAGTTCGGCCTCGGTCGCCGGCCGCGCCCCCGCTTCTGCCATCTGCCCGCTCAGGTCCTCCTCGTAGCTCTTGACCGGATCGCAGTAGAGCACGCCGATCGCCACCGGAAACCGGGGCGGCTCGAGCTCGATGAGCAGCGACGCCAGGGCGCGGTTCGTCTCGTCGTGCACCAGGACGTCCGCTTCCGTCACACCGCCGTCGCCGACCGTCACCACTTCCAGCTCGAGGCGGCCGGGCTTGAGCCTGAGGCCTTTGCTGTGGTCCTTGCCGAACAGCAGCGGGCGGCCGTGCTCCACGGCCAGCTGCATCTCCCCCGCCACACCCTTGCCCGTGAATGATGCGTGGACTCCGTCGTTGAACACGACACAGTTCTGGAAGATCTCAACGAAGGAGGCGCCGTGGTGTGCATGGGCCCGCTTCAGCACCTCCACGAGGTGCGGCTGCTGCGTGTCGATGCCGCGCGCCACGAACCGGGCGCTCGCCCCCAGCGCCACCGCGCACGGAGATACGGGAAGCTCGATCGAGCCCTGAGGCGTGGACGGCGACCGCGTGCCCCGTTTCGAGGTGGGTGAGTACTGGCCCTTGGTCAATCCGTAGATCTCGTTGTTGAACAGCACGATCTGGAGGTCAACGTTGCGGCGCAGCACGTGGAGCATGTGATTGCCGCCGATGCTGAGCCCGTCGCCGTCGCCCGTTATGACCCAGATGTCCAGGTCCGGATTGGCCAGCTTGAGGCCGGTCGCGAAAGCGGGTGCCCGCCCGTGGATCGTGTGGAAGCCGTAGGTGGACATGTAGTATGGGAACCGCGCCGCGCAGCCGATGCCGGACACGAAGACTGTGTTGTCGGGCCGCACCTCCAGATCGGCGAGCGTCTTCTGCATTGCGCGCAGGATGGCGTAGTCGCCGCACCCCGGACACCAGCGCACTTCCTGGTCGGATGCGAAGTCCTTGGGGGTGAGCTGAGCGGTGGGCGTAGCGGTCATCTCAGCACTCCAGTCTAGTGCGCACGGTGTTCTCGATCTCGGAGACCTTGAACGGCTTGCCGCTCACCTTGCTGAGGCCTTCGGCAGGTATCAGGTACTCGCTCCGCAGCATGGTGACGAGCTGACCCGTGTTCATCTCGGGCACCAGTACCAGCTCGAAGCCAGCCAGCAGCTCGCCCAGGTTCTCCGGGAACGGGTTCAGGTGCCGAACGTGGATGTGGGATGCTTCGATCCCATCCTCGCGTAGCCGCTTCACCGCCTGGTAGATGGGGCCGTATGTGGATCCCCATCCAACCACCGCCACCTGCCCCCGGTCGGCGCCGAGCTGTGGCTGCTGCGGTGGGATGTCCCGCGCGATGCCCCGGATCTTGGCCCGGCGCACGTCAGTCATCCGCTGGTGGTTCTCGGGGTCGTAGGAGATGTGGCCGCTGTCGTGGTCACGCTCCAGTCCGCCGATGCGGTGCTGCAGCCCCGGCGTCCCGGGCAGCGCCCACACGCGCGCCAAGGTCTCGGGATCCCTCAGGAACGGATGGAATCCCTCGGCGTCGGTTCGGAACTGCACAGGGAAACTGGGCAGATCGCTCAAGTCGGGCAGCTGCCACGGTTCGGCGGCGTTGGCCAGGTAGCCGTCGGTGAGCATTACGACCGGCGTCATGTACCTGGTGGCCAGTCGCACGGCCTCGATCGCCACCTCGAAGCAGTCGGCCGGCGTGGCAGCGGCGATGACCGGCAGCGGCGCGTCGCCGTTGCGGCCGTACATCGCCTGGAACAGGTCCGCCTGCTCGGCCTTGGTGGGCATGCCGGTGGAGGGCCCGGCGCGCTGGCTGTTCACGACGACCAGAGGCAGCTCCGTGGCAATCGCGATGCCGAGTGCCTCGGTCTTCAGCGCCATGCCGGGTCCCGAGCTGGAGGTCACGCCCAACGCTCCGCCGTATGATGCTCCGATCGCGGCGCATATGGCTGCGATCTCGTCCTCGGCCTGGAAGGTGACGACGCCGTAGGGCTTGAGGTTGGCAAGCACGTGCAACAGCCCCGTGGCGGGGGTGATCGGGTACGAGCCGAACATCACCTTCTCGATCCGGGCGGCCTGTGCACCTGCGAGGAGGCCCCATGCGGTGGTCTCCGTGCCGGTGACGGTACGGTAAATGCCGGGAGGTACGTCGGCCCGCGCGACGGTGTAGCCCACCACGTCGGACGGCATTTCGACGGTCTCACCGAACGCGTGCCCTGCCAGCAGGGCCGCCACGTTGGCCTCGGCAATCTGCGGCTCCTTGGCGAACTTACTGCGGACCCAGGCGGCCGTCGCATCGTGATCCTGCCCGAACATCCAGAGCATCAGGCCGAGCGTCCACATGTTGCGCGCGCGCAGCGCCTGCTTCTGACCGAGGCCCAGCTCTTCCACCGCGTCCAAAGTGCGCTGAGTGATATCCAGCTTGAGCAGCTGGTAGGGGGCCAGCGTGTCGTCCTCGAGCGGGCTGGAATCGTAGCCGGCCTTTGCGAGGTTCCGCCTCGAGAAGGCACCGGTGTCCACCACAACGAGCCCGCCGACTCGGAGGTCGCGGTAATTCACCTTTAGGGCGGCCGGGTTTAGCGCCACCAGCACGTCGGGCTCGTCGCCCGCGGTCGTGATGTCAACGCTCCCGAAGTGGATTTGGAATGCGGACACGCCGTAGGTGGTGCCGGCCGGGGCCCGGATCTCCGCCGGGTAGTCCGGGAACGTCGCGATGTCGCGCCCTGCCAGGGCGGCCTCGAGCGTGAACTGGCTGCCGGTGAACTGCATTCCGTCGCCGGAGTCGCCGGCGAAGCGGATGACGATGGAATCCCGGATCTCGCGGGCCATCACGCCGCCGGCGTCGGGCGAAGAGGATCTTGTGCGGTCGGTCATTTGGCTGGGGCCGCCCGTTGTGAATGATGAGCGTTACACTATTGTATCCAAAGCGGGGCCTCCGGCGCCACCGCTGCAGTATATTTCACCCCCCTAATTTGAACCGACGACACACCACCAGCGCAGGAGACCGAAATGGCGACCAAGAAGTCCGCGCCGGCCAAGGGCGTGGTGAAGGGGATCAACGATCAGGTACAGAGGGAGTTCTACGCAGCCTACCTCTACCTGGCGATGGCGGCCTATTGCGACTCCGAGAACCTGCCGGGTTTCGCGCACTGGCTCCGCATGCAGCACCAGGAGGAGATGACCCATGCGATGCGGCTGTTCGACTTCCTGCTCGAGGCAGGGGAGCGGGTTGAGCTCCAGGCCATCGACAAACCGCCCCTGAAGTTCGGCAGCGCGCTGGACGTGCTGAAGGCCTCGCTGGCCCACGAGAGGAAGGTGACGGCGTCGATCAACAAGCTCTACGAGATGGCGCTGAAAGAGAAGAACTACCCCGCCCAGATCATGCTCCAGTGGTTCGTCAACGAGCAGGTGGAGGAGGAGCGCTCCGTGGGCGACCTCATCGCTCAGATGGAGATGGCCGGCGACAGCGGCCCGGCACTGCTCATGATGGACCGGCAGCTGGCAGGCAGGCGGGGCGAAGCCCAAGCGGAGTAAGGGCTTAACATCTGCGCTCCGGTGCCGTCCAACCCTCTGAAGAGTCGGAACGGCCATCAACCAGGAGCGATCATGAAGGCCTTACACGCACTTGCGGGCGCAGCGCTGCTCGCCGCAGTGGCTGCGGGCTCGCTTCCCGCGCAGGACACCACCCAGGCGCCGGTGCGGCGCCCCCGTCAGATGCGGCTGCACGCTCCCGGCACCGGCCTCGAGGGCGGGCCGGCCGTGCGGCAGCGGCAGGGCATGCGCGGCTCCCGGGAGCAAGGCATGCTGAGCTACAGCCCGCAGATGCTGCTCGCCCGCAGGGACCTGCTGGGGCTTGATGACCAGCAGGTCATGGAGCTCGAGCAGCTGGCAGAGAACAGCCGCGCTTTGCACGATCAGGCGTTGGAAGACGTTCAGGAGAGACAGGCGCAGCTGGACGAGGCGTTCGACGTCGAGCAGCCCGACGCCGCCGCCGTCAGGCAATACGCGGAGGCGCTCATGGACGCCCGTCAGGAGGCGCAGCTCGCCATGCTCGACGGCGCGGCACGAGCCAGAGGCGTCCTCACATCCGAACAGCAGGCCAAGCTGGCCGGGTACATGGAGGGCCGCAGGATGGGTGCACGCCGGGGCGCGATGGGGCAGCGCGGTATGCGTCAGCGCGGCATGCGCATGCGGCGCCCGCGTGGCGAGCCGGGCTCTTTGGAGTTCCGTCGCGTGCGGCCCTGACGGCCCCTCGAGCACCGGGCGCCCGATTCCGGCGGCGCCCGACAACCGCCCCGCGGAGAGCCGCGGGGCGGTTTTCACTTGAGCCCGACCGGGCCGGTCGCGAGATTGACCGGTGCATATGCCTTTGTCCGAGCGCATCAAGGTCACCTACGAATTCCGGCTCGATCCCGCGGAAACGCCCGAGGCCGCGGCGCGGCGCATCGCGCTGGAGCAGACCGTCGAGCTGCCTGACGGCTGCTACCCGGAGGGAATCGAGGAAGCCATAGTGGGCCGGGTTGAGCGGGCCGAGCTGCTCGGGGAGGCCCGGGGCCGGGCGGCCGTGACCTACGACCCCTTGCTCGCCGGCACCGAGGTGCCGCAGCTCCTCAACCTCCTCTTCGGCATGGTCTCCCTGCTGCCTGGGACGCGCGTGGTGGACATGGAGCTCCCGGATGCCCTGTTGCTGGCGCTGCAGGGGCCGCGTTTCGGAGTAGAGGGCATCCGCAGCGCCTGTGGTGCGGCCGGGCGGCCACTCCTGTGCACCTCGATCAAGCCGGTGGGTCTCCCCGCGGGCGAGCTTGCCTCGATCGCAGGAGCGCTGGCTCGCGGGGGCATCGACGTCGTGAAGGACGATCACGGCGTAGCCAATCAGGAGCCCGCCCGCTTCGCCGAGCGGGTCGAGCGGTGTGCCAGGGCGGTGCGGGAAGCCAACGCCGCGACGGGCGGGTCCACGCAGTACTTCCCCCACGTTACGGCGCCGGTCGAGCGCCTGCCGCAGCGCCTCGAGGTGGCAAAGGCCGCCGGCTGCAGCGGCGTGCTGGTGGCTCCCTTCGTGACCGGGCTGGACACGGTCCGCTGGCTGGCGGAAACCAGCGGCCTGATCGTGCTGGTGCACCCCACGTTCTCGGGTGCCATGTACCAGGCGGACCACGGCGTGGCTCCGTGGGTGTTGGCGCGGCTCCTGAGGGTGCTCGGGAGCGACGGCGTGACCTATGTGAATGCGGGCGGCCGGTTTCCGGTGAAGGAGGCGGACTGCGAGGCCATCAACCACGCGCTGCGCGAGCCGCTGGGGACCTTGCGGCCGGCCCTGCCGGTGCCCGGCGGCGGCATGGACGCGGGCCACGTGGCTCACTGGACCGAGCGCTACGGGATGGACACGATGTTCCTGTTTGGCAGCAGCCTGTACGCACAGGGCGATCTGGAGGAAGCGAGCCGCCGCCTGGTGGAGGCGGTGCGGGCGGGCAGCGGCCCTGAGGGTCTGCTCTAACCGAAGGCCGAGCGCGCCACGAACCAGAGGTTGGCGGGTCTCTCCGCCAGACGCCGCATGTACCAGGGGAACCAGGCGCTGCCGTAGCTGATCAGCGTTCGCACGCTGCAACCCGCCGCGGCGAGGCGCTCCTGGTCGTCGCGCCTTATCCCATACAGCATCTGTATCTCGAAGGCCTCTGCGGGAACGCCTGCCCCCTCGGCAAAATCCCGGATCCGAGTGATCAACCGCTGATCGTGGGTGCCGAATGCGGCCGGCGCGCCGTGCCGCGCGTCCTCGGCCAGCAGGCGCTTCGCCAGCGCGAAGTAGTTGGCGTCCACGTCCGCTTTGTCGGCATAGGCGATGCGCGCGGGCTCGTTGTAGGCCCCCTTCACCAGGCGCACCAGCGGCTCCATGGGAAGCAGACCTTCGAGGTCGTCGGCCGTGCGGTAGAGATATGCTTGCAGGCAGATGCCGAGGTTTGGATGATCGGGGCGCAGGCGGCGGAACACGGACAGGGTGGAGTCGGTGTAGCCGGATCCCTCCATGTCGATGCAGACGGTGTTGCCGAGCTCTGCAGCGCGGGCGGTGAGAGACGCGAGCTGCTCAACGCAGAGGTCCTCCCCTACATCGAGTCCCAGCTGTGTGAGCTTCACCGAGAGCTGCATGTCGATGCCGTGCTGTGCGATTCGGTCCAGCGCCGTGACGTACTCGCGGGTTACATGGCCGGCTTCTTCGGTGGTGGTGATCGCCTCGCCCAGCAGGGTCAGGAGCGTCGGGATGCGGCGCTCTCCCAGCTTCTCGGCAGCTGCCAGGGCGGCTCCGAGGTCCTCGCCGGGCATGAAGCGCCGCACCGCCCGCCGCGCGAAACGGCGGTTGCGGACGTTGTCTTCGAGCCACTTGCTCTCCGACGCCTTCAGCAGCAAAGTGCGCGCGACACCCATGTTGGACTCCAGGTGGCGGCCCGATCAGGGCCCTTAGGGGCCTTTGGTGTGGGCCCCTGGCAGGGGTGCCAGGGGCGGAGTATGGTAATGCAGTCCCGCGAGACTGGGCAAATCCGGGACCAGGCCACAGATTATGGAAATCGTGAGCGCGTTGGGACGCGCCCCGGTAAAGCTCTGGAGGTGGTGATGCGCAGGATCTTCCCGGCCTTGATGATGGTGATAGCCCTGTCGGCGCTCTGCGGACCTGCCGTGGCGCAGGATATGCAGGTCGACCCGGAGCAGCGGCACAACGGCTGGTGGTTCGGTGCGGGATTGGGCGGAGGATGGAACAGCACCGACACACCCGACACCACCCAGGGAGGCGGCGCAGGCTTCCTTCGGGGCGGCGGCACCCTGACGCAGTGGTTTCTGTTTGGCGTGGACATTGCCTTCTGGGTCAAGCGAATCGGCACGACACAGGACCCCGTGTGGATCTCCTCCACCAACGCCACTGCCATGGCCATGCTGTATCCGCTGTACCCGCTCGGCGGCTATCTGAAAGTCGGCGTCGGCGTCGGCATAGCAGACGTGGTCGAGAACACAGAGGTGCTCGGTCAGATCCCGCCGGCGCACAAGGAGCACGGCATCGCCGCGACGGGCGGCATCGGTTGGGACCTGCGGGTGGGCCGCAACTTCTACTTCACGCCCAACGTGGACGTGATCTGGAACAGCGTCGACAACCCGGTGTCGGGCGACAAGGTCAACTCCGTGGCGGTCCTGTTGACGCTGGGTGTGACGTGGCACTGACCAGGGCCGCGTCCGTCGCAGCAGTCGCCGCCCTGATCCTGAGCGCCACTCCGCTAGAGGGTCAGCAGCAGCACCGTCGGAGCGGTTTGTGGTTCAGCGGCGGCGTGGGCGGGGGCTGGAACTTCACCGGGACCCCCCAGAACCCCGATCCCCGAGCCGGATGGGGAGGCTACGTCCGCATCGGCGGCACGCTCAGCCCCTACCTGCTGCTGGGTGGCGAGACGGAGTGGTGGCTGCGCGACGAGACGGAGAGCGTCCGCGAGTCGCGCGTCAACCTGACGTTCTCGGGGCTGTACTATCCCTGGCTAGATCACGGCTTCTACGTGCGGCTCGGCGTGGGCGGCGCGGGGGCGGAGTTCATAGTCTCCGGTTCCAGCAATACGTGGGAGACCGGATGGGGTGTGACCCTCGGCACCGGCTACGACATCACGCTCGGCAAGGCGGTGTCGCTCACCCCGAACGTCGACTTCCTGTTCCAGCGCGTGTTCGACACCAACACCACGATCGTGATGTTCACGCTGGGAATCACGTTCCCGTAGAGCTGCCCCTATGATGATGGAACGGGTGGCGCCCCAGTGGGGCGCCACCCGTTTCGCTTAGCCGAGCCGTCGGTCCGGCGGCTGTCAATGGTCGGACTGGCCGTGGTTCCGCGGCTTGCTGGCTAGCGACGCGACGATTCGCGCCACCAGCACCGCAACGAAGAACTGACCCAGGATAGCCTGAATGGTTGCCACCGACCGGGCACCTTCGTGCACCGGTACGATGTCGCCGTAGCCCAGCGTGGTCATCGTGACGAGCGAGAAATAGATGAACTCCCACGTCTGCCGGGCTTCGGCGGCAGTGACGCCGCGGAACGATCCCGGCGCGATCCGCTCGAGCCAGGAGTAACCGATGGCGAACACCAGCCCGATCATGATGTAGGCGCACATGGCGCCCCACACCGTGTCCTGGGTGACTTCCGGCTCGGTGAGTATGTAGCGGAGGATCACGAAAGTAACGTAGACGAAGAAGGCCGCCTCGCAGAGCGTTCCGACCGTGATCATCCAGCCCGTATCCGACAGGAAGTAGACCCAGCTCCCCAGAATCGCAGGGACGACCAGGAACAGCCCCACCTTGAGAGTCCGCTTCTCGCCGCGTATAGCGTACAGCCCTGACAGGAAGGCCAGCGTGAAGCCCAGAGTGAAGATCTCGCCCTGCTTGTCTCCTGACACGAGCGGGTGGGACAGCATGAGGAACAGCAGCACGATGAGCAGGAACGAGAAGTTCCCGAAGTGCTTGCTGAGGAAGGGGAACAACGATCGCGGTGCTGAGCCGGTCGCATGGTCTGTCATAGACACCGTCGCGTGGAGGTACAGGCGGCTGATGCGGCGGGCGCTTACGACTGGCTGACGCCCACCGTCACGCTCTATGCGTCGGTTACGGAGAGGGTGGGATTCGAACCCACGAGACCCGCAAGGGCCTACCGGTTTTCGAGACCGGCTCCTTCAACCACTCGGACACCTCTCCCGGAATCCGTCCGGCCGCCTCTCGAGCCCACGTCGGAGCGCCCGGAGCCGCCGTTAGAACCGGTGCATAATAGACGGCCCCTGGGCTAGTTTCCACCCCAGATGCCCGATGTCTTGATAGCCGCCGAGCTGCGGGAACTGCTCCCCGCGGATCCGATCCCCGGCCACTCAATTCAGTGGCTTACCGCCTCGTCCCCCACGCCGAGCGGGGCCTACTCGGGCATCGTGCCGCTGCTGTCCCGCCGCATCGGGGACGCCGAGCTCGACGGGCTGCCCGACCTCCGGATTGTGGCCAACTGCGCCGTGGGATACGACAACATCGATCTCGAGGCGGCGGCCCGCCGCGGCGTGCTGGTGACCAACACTCCGGACGTGCTGACGGAGGCCACGGCCGATCTCACCTGGGCCCTCATACTCGCGGCGGCTCGGCGCCTCAAGGAGGGTCACGCCATGCTCGCGGAGCGGCGTTGGGAGGGGTGGCACCCGGGGCAGCTGCTGGGTCTCGAGCTGAACGGGTCGACACTGGGCGTTGTGGGTGCCGGCCGCATCGGGCAGGCGGTGGTGCGCCGCGCAGTGGGGTTCGGGATGCGCGTGTTGTACTGTGACCCCGCGGGGCGTCCCGAGCTGGAGGATGCTGGGGCCGAGCGGGTGGAGCTGGACCGGCTGCTGGCCGAGAGCGACGTGGTGAGCGTGCATGTGCCGTCGGCGGCGGAGACCCGCGGCATGTTCGGGGGAGAGGCCTTCGCCCGCATGAAGCGCGGCGCTTTGTTCGTCAACACGGCCCGGGGGGATCTGGTCGACGAGGCGGCCCTGCTCGAAGCCCTCGAGAGTGGTCACCTGGGCGGTGCCGGGCTGGACGTGTTCGCGGCGGAGCCAGAGGTGCCCCGCGGCCTGATCGACCACCCGCGAGTGGTGACCCTGCCGCACGTCGGGAGTGCCACCACGCATACCCGCCGGGCCATGGCTGAGCTGGCAGCGCGCAACGTGCAGGCGGTGCTGGCGGGACTCGCGCCGATCACGCCGGTCGGTGCTACGGCGTCGCGTTGACGCTCCCCGTCGGCGTCCCTAACTTGCGCACGACCATGACCCCTTCCGAGCGAGAAGTCCTCCTCGACGGCTCCGGCGTCGCAGCGGCCCTGGAGCGAATGTCCCAAGAAATTGTTGACTTCGCCGGCGGCACCGACCGCCTCGTGCTGGTGGGCATCCAGCGCCGCGGGTCGGACCTCGCCGAGCGGCTCGCCGCAACGATCGGCGAGCGGGAGGGGAGCCAAGTTCCTCTCGGCGTCATGGACATCACCCTGTACCGCGACGATCTCCAGACCATCGGGCCGCGCCCGGTTGTGGGTGAGACGCGGCTGCCGGTAGATCTGGACCACAAGTGGGTGATGATCGTGGACGACGTGCTGTTCACCGGGCGGACGATTCGCGCCGCCCTTGATCAGCTGGCGGATTTCGGCCGGCCGGCCCGCATCGGCCTCGCGGTGCTGGTGGACCGCGGCGGCCGCGAGCTGCCGATCCAGGCCGACATCGTAGGACATAAGGTGGAGTCCCAGCCGCGCGACCGCGTGGACGTGCTGGTTGCCGAGCTGGACGGACGTGACGCGGTTGAGCTCGTGGAGGGAGGGAACACGTGACCGCTCCAACGCTCGGCAAGGATCTGCTAGGCCTAGAGCCTCTCTCGAAGGAGCAGATTCAACTGGTTCTCGATACGGCCGAGCCCTTCAAGGAAGTCAGCGAACGTCCCATCAAGAAGGTCCCGGCTCTGCGCGGCAAGACCATCGTCAATCTCTTCTTTGAAGCCTCCACTCGCACCCGCATCTCGTTCGAGTTCGCCGAGAAGCGCTTGTCTGCCGATACGGTGAACGTGGCGGCGGCGGGCTCCTCGGTGGCGAAGGGCGAGAACCTGGTGGACACCGCCCGCAACCTCGAGGCGATGCGGATCGACATGGTGGTCATGCGCCACCCGTCGTCGGGTGCCGCCAAGTTCCTGGCCGAGCGGATTCGGTCGAACGTGATAAACGGGGGCGACGGGACCCACGAGCACCCGACGCAGGCGCTGCTCGACATGCTCACGATCAGGGACCGGCTGCAAGGCTTCGATGGCCTCAAGGTGTGCATCTGCGGCGACATCACGCACAGCAGGGTCGCCCGCTCCAACATCTGGGGCCTTACCAAGCTGGGCGCCGAGGTGGCGGTGTGCGGGCCGCAGAGCCTGATGCCGGGCGGGATCGAAGACCTGGGCGTGACGGTGTTCCGCCGCATCGAGGAGGCGATCGAGTGGGCGGACGTCCTGAACATCCTCCGGCTCCAGCTCGAGCGCATGAAGGCCGGCTACATCCCCTCGCTGCGCGAGTACTACCGCGTTTTCGGAGTCACACTGGAGCGGCTCGAGCGGGCGCCGCGTGACATCCTGATCCTGCACCCCGGCCCGATGAACCGCGGAGTGGAGATCGACTCGCGGGTGGCGGACGGGCCCCACAGTGTGATCCTGGACCAGGTCACGAACGGGGTCGCGGTGCGCATGGCCGTACTCTATCTGCTCGCAGGCGGGGCGCCGGAGCAGGCCGAGGCAGCCAAGGGGAGCGGCAGGGAGGTGGTGGAATGAGACCCGTACTCATCAAGGGCGGCCGCGTGATCGATCCGTCGCAGGATCATGACGCGGTGGCCGACCTGCTGATCGTGGACGGCAAGGTCGAGGCGCTCAAGAAGAAGGTCGCGGCACCCGACGGAGCCGAGATCATCGACGCCAAGGGCAAGGTGGTGGCCCCAGGACTGGTGGATGTCCACGTCCACCTGCGGGAGCCGGGACGCGAGGACGCCGAGACGGTTGCCAGCGGCGCACAGGCCGCTGCTGCGGGCGGCTTCACTTCGGTGTGTGCCATGCCCAACACGGACCCGGTTACCGACAATCAGGCGGCGGTGGGCTTCATCGTGAAGCAGGGCGCCGCTGCCGGTGCGGCCCGGGTGTATCCCATCGGTGCGACGACCCTGGGCCAGAAGGGCGAGCAGCTCTC
>JBDHJM010000107.1:0-4263 GCA_039586895.1 Gemmatimonadota bacterium
CTCATGATGAGCATGGCACGGCTGAGCGCCGTGCACACGCGTGCGAGCCGCTCCTGCGACTCGCCCGTCCGCAGCTCGCTCAGCGCCGGCTGCGCCGACTCGGCGAGCATGAGGGGCTGGTTACCGAGTACGGTGAGCACCTTGGCGGTGCAGAAGTACGGCACCACTGCCGCCGCCCCCATCAGCTTGCCCACGATCAGCAGGTCCGTACCCTGGACCAGCACCTGCGCGAACTGTGCGGCGCTCACCCACAGTCCCCGAGAGAGCCGGTCGCGCAGCGAGCCGCCCGCGTACGTCGGCAGCCGCCGGGGCAGCGCGTGGGGGTAGCGCCGGCGCGCCCGGATCCACCACAGCAGCGCCGACGCGAGCTGGCTGACCCCCCACCCGATCGCCAGGGCGTACAGTCCGAGCCCGCGGAAGACGAGCAGAACGGTCACGGCGGTGCCGAGCACCCAGGTTGCCGTGAACGCCGCACCGAGGAATGGGAGGTCCTGCAGACCCGTCAGCATCGCCTGCAGCACTCGCGCCGGGAACAGCGCGACGAAGACGGCCATCACGATGCCCAACGGCCGGCGCAGCGGCTCCCACTCTGCGGGAAGCGCGGTCCAGACCAGGACCGCAGCGAGCGCCACGATGGGCATCTGCCACATGACGAGCCGGAGCGTGCGGCCTACGATCTCCGGAAGATCATGAGCTGCCTCCGCGCTCCCGGAGCGTCCAGTGGCGAACGCCGCCTCGCGCGGCAGCAGGGCCACGACCCCGAGGTCGAGGAGTGCGAGGTAGCCCAGGATGCGGGTGCCGACGAGCCACAGTCCGTAGTCGGACTGGCCCAGCCGCTGCAGCAGGAATGCAGTCAGCCAGAGCCCGACTAGTGTGACCAGGGCCTGGTTGAAGTACCCGAAGCCCAGCCCGCCCAGCAGGCGATCGGTTCTGCTCACGCCGAGGCTCCGCCCAGGACGAGCTCCAGCAGCTGCGCGTCGAGCGCCCGCGGGTCCAGGTGGGTGTCGTACCAGGTGCGCCGTGCGCTGCACTCGGCATCGGTCTGCGCGCTGGTCCACGCCTCCGCAGCGTTCCTGGCGAACTCCTCGGCATCACCCGCGAGGGAGATCGGGCTCTGGCTGAAGTACTCGTCGAACAGATGCCCCGTGGACGAGATCAGCTTGGCGCCGGTTGAAAGGCTCGCCGCCGCGGAGGTGCGGCGGCCCGTGATTCCGTCGAGGTACGGTGCCAGGACCACGCGCGCACGGTTGAGCAGGGCCATGACGTCGCTCGCGGAAAGTCTGCCCCGGCAGTCCCACTCGGCAGTCACCCAGCGGCGGGTCGCCGAGTGCCGGCGCATCCCGTCGGCGTCGGCTCCGATGACCACAAGCGGTGGATCGGCGCCGATTCGGCTCACGGCCTGCGTTACCCAATCCCAGCGCAGCCCGGCGGCGAAGGGAGAGAACACGACGGGCCCCTCGAGGGCCTCTCTCCCGGGCAATCTCCCCGGCGCTTCGCCCAGCGTGCTGCCGACGCGCACGATCTTGGTTTGGGGACCGAGCATTTGGGCCCAGGCCGGCACTGGTGTTGCCACGGCGTCGGACGCCGCGATGAGCCGCCTCAGCTGCCTCCGCTGCAGCGGGGACAGGATCAGCCACGGCAGCCGAGTGCGCGGCACCCACGGCTCGTGCACGAAGACGGTGACCCGCATGCCGCGCGCGCGAGCCGCACGCGCCAGCCAGCGGGGATACGGGGAGAGGCCGCGCCGAGCGTAGAGGAAGGGCACGTACTGGATCAGCACCGCCCCCACTCCGTCCAGCTCCCATCGCGCCGCCACGTCGTCGGGCAGCTCGCCCACCGAGCCGAGCACCTGGACCACCCCCCCGTCCTCCCTCCAGTGCCGCATCAGGCGCCCGGTGTGGTCCGTCACCCCACCCGCTACGTCGGGAAACCCGGGTGAGACGATCGCGATCATGCTCATGCAATGACCCCCGGCTCACGCCGCCTATTCACAGTTGACATCTCGTTATGCAGCAGCAGTCTTTCAACCTCCACTGAAAACGGAGTGTCGGCGGGCTTGGGCTCATTCCTGTTGGTGTTTGCGATCGCCGCGGCGGCGTGCGCCCTGCTCATGCCCCTGGCGGGAATGGTCGCGAGGGGCGTGGGGGCCATGGACGACACGCGCAAGCCGTCCGTGCCGCGCACCGGAGGTCTGGCGATAGCGCTGGGCGGGCTCTCGGCCTTGGTGCTGGTGGGCGTGGTGTTTGCGCCGACCGGCCTCACGCTGCTCGCCACGTCAAGCTCCCTCGGCCCCGTCATGCTGGGTGCCCTGGCCATACTGGTGCTTGGCACCGTGGATGACGTGCGGCCGGTGCCGGCCGTGGTCAAGTTCGGCGTGCAGATCGCGGTCGCGGTGGTCATGTACGCGGTCGGGGTGCGCGTCGAGCTCCTCTCCCTGCCGTTCGGGCCGGCGGACCTTGGTTCGGTCCTTGGACCCATCGTCACCGTGCTCTGGCTGGTCGGCATCACCAACGCGTTCAACCTGCTGGACGGCGCCGACGGGGTGGCGGCGGGCTCCGCCTTCTTCGCGGCCACCGCCGTCTTCATCATGTCAGTCGCGCTCGGGCACCCGGGTATCGGGCTCGTGACCGCGGCGCTGGCCGGCGCTCTGCTCGGCTTCCTGCCGTTCAACTTCCCGCCGGCGCGGGCCTTCCTGGGCGATTCCGGGAGCATGTCCATCGGGTTCCTGCTCGCCGGCCTGGCTGTGGAGGGATCCACCAAGGGTCCCACGCTCGTCGCCATCGCCGTGCCGCTCGTCGCCTTCGGGGTCCCCGTGTTCGATACGACGATAACACTCATCCGCCGCGCCGTGCGAGGCCGGCCCCTTTTCGAGGCGGATCGGGAGCACGTGCACCACCACATGGAGCGCTCCGGCTTGTCTCCGCGCCAGGTGGTCGGGGTGATTTACGGGGTGAGCGCCGCCTTCGCACTGGCGGCGATGATGTTCATCAACCCGGGTGAGCGCTCCTACGCGGTGGCGCTGCTAACGATCGGCGCCGGCGTTTGGATGATCTCGCGCTACCTCCACCTCCACGAGCTGAACGAGCTCGCACGGCTGGCACGCCGCGGCGTACTCCAGCCCAAGGCGATAGCCGCCAACGTGGAGCTGCGGCGGGCGGCCGTCCGGCTGACTGAAGCCCACACGCTGGACGACGTGATGGAGGGCCTCGCCATACTGCTCAGCAAGTCGGAGTTCGACGACATCCTGCTCAACGTGGACGCCGACGGCGGCACTCGGACCTGGCGGCTCTCCGGCGGGCACTTCGTGGAGGAGCGGCTCCAGCGGCGCTCCGACGAGTGGGAGGTGGTGTGTCCCTTCGAAGGCTCCGGCTGGACCGGCGAGCTGCACCTGCGGCGGCGGCTGGGGCGCAGCTCCCTGCTGCTGGACCTCAACCTCCTGCTCGAGCTGGTCCAGCCGGCCCTCTCCGCAGCGGCGAAGCGCATAGAAGCACCGACCCCTGCACCACGGTGAGGATCCTCCACCTCAGCAAGTTCTATCCCCCGGACCCGGGGGGTCTGGAGTACGTGGTGGCCACCCTGGCGCGCGGTGCCGCGGCGCGGGGCCACGAGGTGCGTGTGGTGGCAGCCACGGGCTCGAGCTGGATGCGCGATCCCGGCAAGCGGATCAGCGAGCCGCCGCGCTTCGGTGTCACCGTCATTCGACTGCCCACCCACGGCGTCTACTGGTCGCAGCCGATCGCCCGGGGCTACGTGACGGCCTCGCGCTGGCCCGCCGACGTGGTATACGTGCACCGGCCCCACCCGTTGGCGGATCTCGCCTGCCTGATGGGGCCGCGGCGGCCGACCATCGTGCTGCACCACTCCGACGTGCAGCGCCAGCGCATGGCACAATGGGCCTATCGGCCGCTGTCGCGGGGCGTGGCGCGGCGGGCCGACGCCGTAGTCGTGGCCGCCCACAACAACCTCGACCACGCGCAGGATGTGGGGGCTGCGGGGCGCAAGAAGGCCCACGTGATCCCCTTCGGGGTGGACGAGCGGCGCTTCGCCCCGCGGGCCCACCCGACGCGCCCGGAGTGCTATCCGCCCGCAGCGTCGGGACCGGTGGGGCTCTTCGTGGGCAGGCTCGTGGGTTACAAGGGCCTCGACATCCTGCTCCACGCCATGGTGGGCACCGACCTCAGGGTGGTCATCGTGGGAGACGGCCCGATCCGGCAGAGCATCGAGCACCAAATCGAGGAGTTGCACCTCGGCGACCGTGTGACG
>JBDHJM010000108.1:0-4164 GCA_039586895.1 Gemmatimonadota bacterium
GGCCAGCACCGCGGCCACGGCGGACACCACTGCCAGGCGCTTGCGGTACACCTCGAAGGCCGGCGGCATGTCGCCCGTTTCGGACGACACTGCGAGCCCGCCCACACGGACTGCCGTCGGCAGCCCAACGAACAGGACCAGGAGGCACGCCACCAGGCCCACCACCACCATCACCCAGCGGCTCGGCTCGCGCATCATGACCTCGAGACCCGTGCTCGAGTAGTTCATCATGAGCAGCACGCCCGAGGCCACCACGAGCAGGGCGCCGAGCCCGATCACGGTGGTGTGGATCCGGGCGAGTATCCGGTAGACCGGCGCTCGCACCTCACCGCGCTCGCCGTCCACACCCATCGCTATCAGCGCGGCCGCGATAGCCCCGCCGATCCACAGGCACATGCCCAGAGAGTGGATGAATCTGGCCAGGTCCATCACGTGGTCTCCTCAGCCTGCAGCTCTGGCGTGAGCGGCTGGCGCCCGGCGAAGCCGGCGTCCACCTCGTGCCAGTACTGTATCTCCGGTTCACCCAGCTTCCAGCAGAGCAGGATGTCGCGCCCTTCCCGGCGGGAGTGGAAGTCCACGAGGCCGCCCTCGAAGCCCTTGAACACGCACCCCACGCCGGTGAGCTCGTCGATGAAGCCGTTGATGCGCTGGGCGATCTCGTCCACCCGCAGGCGGAGTCCCGCCTGCTCCTCGGTCTCCCCCTGGCCCACCTCGCCGTCGGCGCCCAGCTGCTCGTAGCGGAAGATGCAATCCCGCCACTGTTCGTACTCCGCCACGATGTCCTGCACAATGCGGGCGATGTACGGAAGGGTGGCGTTCGCCTCTTCCAGCGTGAAGTGCTTTACCGCGGTCTCCATCATGGCCGTTCCCCGTTGGGAGGGGAGGGTCGGGCCCCTGTTTCGGTCAGGCATAAGGTAACCACAGAATCCCCGTCACGCGGTCTCCAGGAACTCGTGCAGTGCCCGCGTCGCCGCCCGATACCCCTGCTCCACGTAGCGCACCGCGCTGTCCACTGCAAAGGTCGCCTGCTGCTCGAGCTGGGGCCGCACCAGCACCAGGGGCACCTCGCCCTCCTTGAACCGCCGGATCGAAGCCTCCGTCTGGCCCGCCATGAGGATGCGGAGCGCATCGTTGTGCGCCTGCAGCATGGGCGGAACGATGGCCGGCCGCTCGGCCGGCGCCGAGTGCAAGGAAGGCCCCACGGCAACCGCCACGACGAGGTCGGGCCCGAAGGTCTGCGCCACGTCCAAAGGCAGCACCGCGCGCATCCCGCCGTCCACGTATTCCCGCCCGCCGATCCGTGCGGGCGGGTAGTAAAGCGGCAGGGCCGACGACGCGTACAGCGCGTCCACGAGGGGGACCTGGGCATTGCCTCCTTCACCGAACAGCACCAGGCGGCCGCTGGCCTTGTCGGAGGCGGTCACGGTGAGCGGTATGTGGAGGTGGCTGAAGCGGCGCGCCGGCACCAGCGTGGCTATCGTCCTCTCGAGCGGACCCGCTTGGAGGAAGCTGGCAGCGTACGGTCCCAGCAGCAGCGATGGCGACATGCGCGCCACATCGCTGCGCCGCACCAGCATCATCCGCTTCAGCACTTCGTCGTAGTCGAGACCGCTGGCGAACGCCGCCGCTACCACGGCGCCCATCGAGGTGCCCACGAAGTGCGCCGGCTGGAGGCCCCACTCCCCGAGGGCGCGCATCGCGCCTACGTGGGCGGCGGCCTTGGCCCCGCCGCCCGACATCACGCAGATCACGCGCTGGTACTTCCTGGCCTCCATCCCTTCCCCCTCCCTCGCGCTCACGAGCGGCGCAGCTTCATACGCAGCTCGCGGCGCTCACGCGCGCTATCGTAGCGGCGCTTCTCCTCAGACGTCTCGGGCTCCACGGCAGCAACTTCGCGCGGCCGCTCGTTCTCATCCAGGGCCACGAAGGTGAGGTAGCAGCTGTTCGTGTGGCGCCGGTTGCGCGCGGTCAGGTTCTCGGCCTCGATGCGCACCCCGATCTCCATGGAGGTGCGGCCCACATAGTTCACGCTCGCCCTGGCGGTGACCAGCTCGCCGATGTGTATCGGCTCCCGGAACTCCACCTGGTCCACGGACACCGTGACGCAGGGACCCCGCGCGTGCCTGATGGCGGCCACGGCTGCCGCGCGGTCGATCAGCGATAGTATCACACCGCCGAACACGTTCCCCTGCGTGTTGGCCATGTGCGGCATCATCAACTCGGTCATCGTCGTCTGCGAGTCGCTGATGCGGCGGGGCGTGAGATCGGGTCCGCCCATGGGCGCTCCTACGAGAACACGATCATGTTGTAGAGGTGCGCCAGGATCCAGGCGTACCCCATTACGACGAACCCCAGCTTGAGCATCAGCAGCACGCGCTCCGGCGATCCATGAAGCGCGTAGCGCCAGCCCTTCACCACATCGGAATCGTCCGCCGAGAGCGTCCCTCCGCGCGCGGTCACCACGACCCTCAGCGCGGCCTCGAGCATGTCCGTCGCCAGTGCGCAGACCACGAAGAAGCCCGCGATGGTCAGCTGGATCGTGAGCTCGGGTCCGAAGGGGCCCACCTGCCGGAACGCCCACACGCAGGCGATACCCGCGAACGCCAAGTGGCGCACGGAGTCGCTGAACCACTTGATCTGCCGGGCGACGTCCTCGGCGACGCCGCCTCGGTTTGACGACAGTGCAGACAGATGGTCGGTCACTGGCTTCCCTCCTCCGTTTTCACTCCCAGCCATTCCCTCGCCTCATCCACGTCGCGAAACGCGCGCAGCTCCATCACCGCGGGATCCGACAGAATGGATGCCATGCGTGCCATGCCGTAACGGGCCGTACCCGACTCCACGAAAGCCCACTTCGATTCCCGGAACACCTTTCGGTAGGCGTTGGCACGCTCCAGGAACATCTTGACGAAACCAACCTAACGATGGTTTCGAGGGCGCGGTGGTCCGACAGGACCCTCATGCCCCCCCCCGAACTGGGGATGGGCAGCCACCTCGTCGAACGTGGCGAACGCCTCACCGTGCGTGATGCGGCCGGCTGCAATGACGTGCACGAAGCGCTGTTCGGGGTCGATGGAATACGTGAACGGCATCGGCCTAGTAGTCCACGGGGCGCAGGTAGCTCTCCCCGATGGTGGTGCTGCTCACCATGGCCACGGTGGGGAGCCGCCGCTTCCAGTGAGTCGAGTGCAGGCGCCGGCTCACCGTCTCCACGTCGTTGGCGGTGAAGCCGCGGTCCACCACCTGGTCCTGCTTCATGCCTCGCAGGAGCCAGTGCAGAATGCGGTCGGCCTTCTCGTAGCTGATCCCCAGGTCGCCCTCGTCGGTCTGTCCCGCCACGAGATCGGCCGTGGCCGGCTTGCTCACCACGGCGTCGGGCACTCCCAGGTGCCGCGCGAGTGCCGTGACCTGGGTCTTGAACAGATCGCCCAGCGGGTTCACAGGCGGCGAGTCGTCGGCGTGCCAGGTGAAGTAACCCAGCAGCCGTTCGGTCTTGTTCCCAGTTCCGAGCGGCAGCGCCCGGTGCTTGGCGGATAGGTCGAACAGGGTGATCATCCGCATCCGCGCCATCACGTTGCCGCGCCGGGTGGCGTCCGCCTCGGGATCGGCGGCTTCCAGGTAGGCGTCCACGGCAGCGGAGATGTCGATCGTGACGAGCTCGATGCCCAGCGACTGCGCTACCAGCTCGGCGTGCTCCAGGCTCTCCGCGCTCGACGTGCGGTACGGCATCCAGACCCCGATCACGTTCTCGGCTCCAAGGGCGCGCGCCGCAAGGAACGCCGTGACCGCGCTGTCCACGCCGCCCGAGAGCCCCACGATCCCCCTTGTGAACCCGCGCCGGCGCACCACCTCGTCGCGCAGGAACGACACCAGCCACTGCCCCGTCAGCTCCGGATCGATGTCCATTGGGTCGCCGGAGTCGGGCTGCCCGACAATGGGGTGCTCAGCCTGCACTCCAGGCTTGGTGCTCGGTGCTGTGCCGTCCTCCGGCTCGTAGACCACGGGCGGCTCGCGGCCCTCGGCGCTCCGCAGCAGGTTCAGCAGCTGCATTTCGAGGTCGGCCAGCAGCGGCTGCTCCGCACGCGCGCGGGTTATCTCTTCCTGGTGGATTGCGGCGCTCACCAACGCCTCCCCGAACAGGGGAGCCCGCACGACGACCTCGCC
>JBDHJM010000012.1:0-58387 GCA_039586895.1 Gemmatimonadota bacterium
CGGCCGGGATCGTGCTCCTGGTCGCAACGCTGACATTCTTCCTGCTCCACCTCGCGCCGGGCGACCCGCTGACCGGTGTGGGCGAGTACAGCTTCATCCCCCCCGAGATAGTGGAGCAGCAGCGGCGCAACTTCGGACTGGACCAGCCGGTGTACGTGCAGTACGCCCGCTACCTGGCCAACCTGGGACGCGGCGAGTTCGGATACTCCTTCCGGGAACACCGGCCGGCAGCGCAGGTCATCCTGGACCGCATTCCCAACACCCTCGCGCTGGCAGGCGCCGCGCTGGTGATCGCTTTCGCGCTGGGAGTCCTCATCGGCGCGCTTCAGGCCGCCCGGCCGGGATCGCGGCTGGACGACGCGCTTTCGATGGCGACGCTCACTCTCTACTCGATGCCCGTCTTCTGGCTCGGCGTCATGCTGTTGCTGCTTTTCGGTGTGAACCTGGGCTGGCTGCCGGTCGGTGGGGTGGTCGACCAGGCCGCCTACCCGTACCTCTCCCCTCTGGGGCGGCTCGGCGACCGGCTCTCCCACCTGCTGCTCCCGGCGCTCACGCTCGGATTGGTCGGAGCGGCAGTGGTGGCCCGCTACCAGAGGGCCGAGCTACTGGACGTGATCCACCAGGACTTCGTCCGCACGGCGCGCGCCAAGGGACTCTCACGTGCCTCGGTGTTCTGGCGCCACGCCGTGCGCAACGCGCTGATGCCCGTGGTCACCCTTTTCGGCCTGTTCTTTCCGCTGCTGCTGTCGGGGGCGGTGCTGGTCGAGACCGTGTTCGCATGGCCCGGCATCGGCAGGCTGGCCGTCGACTCCATCAGGGCGCGCGACTACGCCGTGGTGACCGCGCTGGCCGTGATCGCCGCCGTGATGGTGGTGCTCGGCAACCTCATTGCCGACCTGCTGTACCGCGTAGTGGATCCGCGCACCAGGAACGCCGCATGAGGACGGTACTGGGGCGGGCTCTCGCGCAACGGCGTGTCCGTCTCGGGCTCGCACTCGTGTGCACGCTGTGCCTCGTTGCGCTGCTCGCCCCGCTGATCGCGCCGTACGACCCGGTCACGCAGCTGGACCTGGCCGAGGGACAGCTGCTCGGACCGTCGGCGGCCCACCCGTTCGGCACGGACTTCTTCAGCCGCGACCTGCTGAGCCGCGTGCTGTATGGCGCTCGCATCTCGCTCAGCGTGGCGGTGCTGTCGGTGGTCCTCTCGGTGACGATCGGCACCCTCGTAGGGCTCGCCGCCGGGCTGGCGGGTGGACTGCTCGATAACGTGCTCATGCGAGGGGTGGATGCCGCGCTGGCGGTGCCTCGCGTGTTCCTCCTCCTCGTCGTGCTCGCTCTGTGGGACAACGTCGGGGTGGGAGGTCTGATCCTCATACTCGGGCTCACGAGCTGGTTCGACGCGAGCCGCATCGTGCGAGGAGAGGTACTGAGCCTCAAGGAGCGTGACTTCGTAGCCGCTGCCCGCGTGCTCGGCGTCGGCGGACGGCGCATCGCTCTGAGGCACCTCTTGCCCAACGTGGCCGCGCCGGTAATCGTCACGGCAACCCTCGGCGTGGGGCAGATGGTGCTGGTGGAGGCCGCCCTGTCTTACCTGCAGGTGGGGGTGCGACCTCCCACCCCGTCGTGGGGTTCGATCATCTTCGAGGGACAGCAGGTCCTGTCGTCGGCATGGTGGATCGCCACGTTCCCGGGCATCGCCCTGGTGCTGACCGTGGTCGGTTTCAGCCTGCTGGGCGACGGGATGCGCAACGCACTCGATCCGAGGAGCCGATGAGCCCCCTGCTCCGGGTGCAGCAGCTGTGCACCACGTTCACCATCGACGGGACGCCGGCACGGGCGGTGGACGGGGTCTCGTTCGAACTCGAGGCCGGCGAGACGCTGGGGCTGGTGGGTGAGTCCGGCTGCGGCAAGACGGTCACGGCACTCTCGATACTGCGCCTCATCGAGACCCCGCCCGGCGAGATCTCGCCGGACAGCGTGATCGAGTACGACGGCACGGACATACTCAAGCTCCCGCCCAAGGAGCTGCGGCGCATCCGCGGTGCAGAGATCGCGATGGTGTTCCAGGAACCCACCACCAGCCTGAACCCCGTGCTCACGGTCGGCACCCAGATCGCAGAGACAGTGCGGGCGCACCGTCCGGTGAGCCGCGACGAGGCACGGCACCGTGCCGTGGAGCTGCTCGACCTGGTGCGCATCCCAGACGCCGACCGGCGCGTGCACCAGTACCCCCACGAGCTGAGCGGCGGGATGCAGCAGCGGGTGATGATCGCCATGGCGCTCTCGTGCGAGCCCAAGGTCCTGATCGCGGACGAGCCCACCACGGCTCTCGACGTCACCATCCAGGCGCAGATCCTCGAGCTGCTGGCGGACCTGCAGCGGCAGCTCGGCATGGCGATGATGATCATCACTCACGACCTCGGCGTCGTCGCGGGAGTCGCAGACCGCGTCGCGATCATGTACGCGGGACAGATCGTCGAGCAGGCAACCACCGAGTCGGTGTTCGCCCAGCCCACCCACCCGTACACCGAAGCACTGCTGCGCGCCGCGCCTCGCATCGACGCGCCGACCGACCGCCTGCCGGTCATTCCCGGCGCCGTTCCGCCGGCCAGCTCGTGGCCGGTGGGCTGCCGTTTCCATCCGCGCTGCCGGCACCAGTGGGAGCACTGTACGGGCGCCATGCCCGACCTGCTGCAGCAGGCGCCGCAGCATCGGGTGCGCTGCTGGCTGGTCACCGAGCCCCACCGGAGGAAGGAATGACTTCGCCGCTCGTCGAAGTCGAGCACCTGGTCAAGGACTTCAGCAGCGGGGGCGGGCTCTTCGGCCGTCGCCGCACGCTGCGCGCCGTCGACGGCGTGAGCTTCGTGATCGGGCGTGGGGAGACGCTGGGGCTTGTGGGCGAGAGCGGGAGCGGGAAGACCACGGTCGGGCGCATGCTGCTGCGACTCCTCGAGCCCAGCAGCGGTACCGTTCGGTTCGACGGGGTGGACGTCTCGGCAGTCGACGGCACCGCGCTGCGGGCGCTGCGGCGGCGCATGCAGATCGTGTTCCAGGACCCGTCGGGGTCGCTCAACCCGCGCATGACCGTCGGCGCGGCCGTGCGCGAGCCCATAGTCGTGCACAAGCTCGCGAGCGGGACGGCCGCCGACGAGCGGGTAGCGTCTCTGTTCCGCGAAGTCGGGCTCGATCCCTCCTACGCGAGCGCGTACCCGCACGAGCTGTCGGGCGGCCAGCGCCAGCGGGTGGGCATTGCGCGGGCGCTCTCCGTGGAGCCGGAGTTCATCGTGCTGGACGAGCCGGTATCGGCGCTGGACGTGTCGGTCCAGGCGCAGGTGCTGAACCTCCTGGCCGATCTGCGCGAACGGCGCGGCCTCACCTACCTGTTCATCGCGCACGACCTGGCCGTGGTGCGCCATTTGGCCGGGCGTGTAGCCGTGATGTATCTGGGGAAGCTCGCAGAGGTCGCTCCGGCCGAGCCGCTGTACCAGCGGCCCCGGCATCCCTACACCGCATCGCTCCTCTCAGCCGCTCCGGGACCCGACCCGGCGGCCGCAAAGCGGCGCATCGTGCTGGAGGGTGAGGCCCCCGGCGTCGGGCGCCCGCCGTCAGGCTGCGTATTCCACACGCGGTGCCCTCATCCGCTCAAGGACGCCCGCTGTTTCGAGGAGTCGCCGGCGCTGCACAAAATCGAAGGCGGCCATTGGGCGGCGTGCCACTACGCCGCAGAGCCGCTCGGGGCGCCCGTTGCGGACGCCCCGCAGAGCAGCGGCTAGCGGTCCTGCCAGAAGGGACGCCACTTCTCCTCGGGTGGAGGAGGCGTGGCCAGGCTAACACCGACGAGGCACAGAATGGAAGCGAACGCCGCCGGATAGATGATGTAGTCGTAGCTCAGCGGCAGATCCACGAACCCCAGCGGCAGACTCTCCATTCCCGCGTTGGCGAGCCCGGCAAATATCATGGTCGCCACGATTCCTGCAGCGATCGACGCAGTGCCCGCTTGCGGTGTGACGCGGCGCCACAGGAAGGCGGCCAGCAGTGCCGGCGTCACGGCCGCCCCCACCATCGTGTAGGCGTACAGCGCCATGTCCAGGATGCTCTCGAAGAACGTGGAGACCACGTAGGCCACCACGGCGAGCACCGCGATCATCACACGCTGGAACAGCACTATCGTCTTCTCGCTGGCGGCCGGGTTGATGAACCGCTGGTATACGTCGCGGGCCACGTTGGTCGATGGGACCATCAGGAACGTGTTCGCCGTGGAGAAGATGATGGCCACGGCTCCAGCGAGCAGCGCGATGCCCGGTATCAGCGGCAGCGCGTATCGCGCCACGTGGAGCACTATCGTCTCCGTCTCCTCCCGGACGAACTCCCCGGACTGCATGAACGGCAGCTGGTCCCAGAACACGCCGGCCCCGAACACTGCCACCGAGGCGAGCACCGTCTCCACCAGGATCACGCCTATGATCATGCCGATCACTGCCTGGCGCGCGGCCTTCTCGCTCTTGGCCGACATGAACTTCTGGTAGATGCTGCTCTCGCCCAGCAGCAGGAAGAACGTGGGGAAGAACAGCCCGAGAGACGCCGCTATGCCGACGCTGCCGAACATGGTGAAGTGCGTGGCGGGCAGCGTCGCTGTGAGCCCCGCGATCCCGCCGGCCGCCTTCAGCGTCAGAGGCGCGGCCACGAGCACGGCTCCCGTGATCAGGATGCCGTTGACGATGTCCAGGGCCACGATGGACATCATCCCGGCGAGCACCGTGTACAGCACCACGAGCGCGCACGTGACGGCTGCGCCCACCGCCGGGTCCCACCCGAGCAGGATGTTCAGCAGCCGCCCGCCGCCGATGAACTGGTAGCTCGCGATTGTGAGGTAAGCGATGATGATTGCGATCGTGCCGAGCACGCGCGCGGACGGGTTGTAGCGGGTCTCCAGGAGGTCGGGGACCGTGTACTGGGCGATGCGGCGCACCCGGTGGGCCAGGAAGTACACGATGGCAATGCCCACCCAGGCTCCCGCGCTCATCCACAGCGCCGAGAATCCGTTGCGGAAGGCCCGGCCCGCTCCACCGAACAGCGAGCCCGATCCGATCCAGGTGCAGACCAGCGTGCCGACCAAGAAAATCGCCGTGACTTTGCGTCCGGCGACCATGAAGTCATCCTGCGACTTGACCCGTCTCGAGCGGTATACGCTGATCGCGATCAGCACCGACAAATAGGCGACGATCGCCCAGAAATAGATCACACCACCTCCTCTGCTACTCGAAAAGCTCCGGCTGCCCCTCGCTGGCCTCGGATTCGACCTTGACCAGCGTCTTGAGCCGTCGCGTCCAGGCGTGCACGTCGAAGTGCGCCTCAGTGGCGAGCATGCGCCGCAGCACGGTGGGCACGTCCTCCAGCGCGTCCAGCAGGTCGCCCATGATCTCCCGCGCCTCCCGCATGCGAAACTCCTCTTCGCCGGCAAACGCCATGTCCCGCAGGATGGCGCTTTCACTGCGCGAGGCGACCATGGGTTCCTCCAGTGTCGCCGTGAAGACCTCGGTGCGGCGCCCCGGACCGCGGTCGTCTCCTGCGATGGGTCTCAGCCCCACGATCGCGTCTGAGCGCCAGTACTTCCCGTACCCCAGATAGACCATTCGACCCGGTTTGATGTCCACGGTGCTCCCTAGCCTTTCCCCATCTTCTTCTTGAGCTCTTCGAGCTGCTGGTCGGCCTTGGCCTCCCGAGCGGCTCGTTCCACCTCGCGTCGCAGCCGTGCCTCGTCGGCGCCCTCGGCGCGGGATATCCCGGCTGCCTCCAGATCGCGCCACGCCGCGTCCACCTTGCGGGCAGCCTCGTTGGCCGGCCGGTTCTTCTCATGCTGCACGAGCTGCGTCTTCATCTCATCGTACTCGCGCTCCGCAAGGGCCAACTCCGCCCGCTGCGCCTCGACCTTGTCCTCCAGCACGGCGACGCGCTCACGGTGCTTCTCTGCGAAGCGTTCGGCCACCTCCACCGTCTCCGCGTCCTGGATTCCGGCTGCGAGCCTGCCCCGCCTCTCCGCATCCGCCAGCTTCTTGCGCTCGAGCTCGAGCCGCTGCTCCGTCTTGACCACGCCTTCGCGCATCTTCTCGATGGACGTGCGCGCCTCGATCACCGCCGAGCGCATCAGGGAGATAACGTCGCGCGCATCGCTGCCGGGCGTCGCTGCGTCGAGTGCGGCGTTGATGGCGTCGCGGAGGCGCTCGAACACTGGGTCTTGGTACCGGTCTTGGCGAAAGGGACTGGAGCGAATGAGTACGGCTGCCTCGCGTTACGATACGCGGCGGTTCGGAGGGGGTCAAGCAACGCGCAGTGGCTGGTGACGGCCCCGGCAGCGACGTAGGTTTGGAGCGCGCACCCCAACCCGGGAGCCAGTATGAAACGCGCACTTGTCGGTCTGACCGCGTTCACGCTTCCGCTGCTGTCGCTGGCCTGTACGGTGCAAGACCGCGAGAATACGGCCTCTTGCGGCTTCGCCGCCATGGCTGGAGCCACCATGGTGCTGGAACAGCTCCGCGGCGGGGGCCGCTTCATGGACGCCATACCGGACGCGCTCGAGGGCACCGTGCCGGTTCGCGTGGTGGGCTACGGCACCACCGCCGGCCTCGTGGCCGACAGTCCCGACGGTCCCCTCGTCGCGTACGACGGACCGGGCTTCCCTCAGCTCCCCGGGTGGGGGCTCGCTCTCGTCGAGGATTCGCTCGACACGTTCAAGGGAGTGCTCGTCTACGAGACGGAGCCGCCGCGGGGGCTTCCCATTCTGGGGGGGGTGGTGGGCGGGAGCTACACCGTGCCGCTGTACGCTGCGCGCGTGAGCTGGCCGGCGGTGAGCGATCCCGACTGCCCCCTCATCGGCTCGATCGAAGCAGCCGACTCGACCGAAACCTGACCGGCGGCTCTCCGCCCCGCGCGTTACGCTGCGCGCTCAGGCACCGGCTTGGAACGCATCGCCCACCTGGCGCAGGAGACGCGCGGGTGTGTTGACGTGCGGAAACAGCAGCCGGTCCGAGATCCGGTTGAGTGCGACGCGCACGGCTCCAAACGAGCCGGCCACCCTGCGGTAGAGCTCCACCAGATCCAGCTGCTCCGCCATGCGGTGGTCGGCGGCCAGGCGGTACCCCTGCGCACCCAGCTCCTCGTAGTAGCGCAGGCCCGGGCCACCGCGGCGCTCCTCCCGGGCGGTGATGTGATCGGGGAACACCCCCGCAAGCCACAGGCTGAAGTTCCCGAGGTGCGCCCGCAGCAGGAAGCCGCGACGGCCCGGCTCCGACGCCACGTCGGCCACCAGGTCGACCAGATAGCGGTACTCCTCGTCGTCGAACTGGGCGATGCGGAAGGCCCGCCCGCGCATCCCGAATTCGAACACAAGAGCCGCCACGTAGTCGGCCAGCGGACGGTCGTCCACCCCCGCCGTGCGCAGCGCCTCGCGCACCACGACGTACACGAATAGGGACGCTGTGGGCCGGTCCAGCACCGGGGCTCTGCGCAGCAGCTCCGGCAGCTCCGGGTCGTCCAGCAGCGCGTCGATCCCCTGGGTCTGCGCCACTGCCGCGAGCTCCCGCCTGTGCGCGGGATCACCGCGCGACAGCACGTGAATCACCATGTCTACGTCCGTTGCGGTGATTCGCTCACGCAGGTTTGCGAGGATCATGGCCCAGCCTCTCGGAACGGGTTCCCCGTCACTCCACGGCACCGGTTCGCCGGCATTCACGCTGCTGACCGCCCTGGCCGAGCAGCTCGCCGGCATGTACGACATTGCCGCCGCCGTGGACCGGATCGCTGTAACCCTCCGCACCATTCTCAAGCCCGACACACTTGTGATCGCCCTCACCGATCCCGACTCGGGTGAGTCGCGCCTTGCCCACACCTATCACTATGCCGAGGCACGGCCGGATGATCCACTCCTGAGGATCAGCAGCGAACGCGCGCGAGTGCTACCGCGCACCTCCGCGCGCGAATTGGGCATCACGAACGGGCTTCCGGTCGGATCGTTCGTGGGCGCTCCGATCACGCGGTCGGGCCGCGTCGTCGGCGCCGTGTCCGCCACGGCCAGGCGAGCTGGCCACTTTGCCGCCGCGCACCTCGATTTCCTCTGCGCTGCCAACGCGCTGCTCGGCGTCGCGCTGGAGAACGCGGAGCTGCTGCGCCTCATCTCGAGCGGCAAAGGCGAGTGGGAGCAGACGGTCGACGCCATCAGCCAGGCGTTCTGCGTGGTGGATTCCGAGGGGAGCATCCGGCGCGCCAACCGGGCGTTCAGCGTGATCGCGCACGTGCCCGTGACCGCGGTGGCGGGCCGCCCCTGGATCTCGGTCCTGCCCGAGCACTGGTCGGGGCCCGTGGCCCAGGCGCTGGACGCGGCGGGCACGCACCGGCCGTTCGAGCTCCATTCCGGGGAGCGCAGCTTCACGGTATCGGCACTGCCGCTGATGGAGCCCGACGGCATCGCGGTGCTCGTGTTCGAGGACCAGACCGACAAGCGGCACCTGCAGGAGCAGCTCATCCAGTCCGAGAAGATGTCGGCCATCGGACAGCTCATCGCCGGCGTGGCGCACGACCTGAACAACCCGCTGGCATCGGTGGTGGGGTTCGCCGACTACCTCGTCGAGGAGGGCGACCCGCCGGAGGCCATGCGGAAGCCGCTTGAGGCGATCCGGCAGGAGGCCGAGCGCGCAGCGAGCATCGTGCGCAACCTGCTCAGCTTCGCGCGCAAGCAGGAGGGACAGCGCCGCTCCCAGCCGTTCGCGCCGATCATCGAGGCTACGCTCACTCTGCTGCACAACCAGCTGATGGCCTCCAAGGTGGACATGGTGCTCGAGGTGGAAGACGACCTGCCGCACGTGGACGTGGATTCCAATCAGATCCAGCAGGTCTTCGTGAACCTGATCAACAACGCCGCGCAGACCATCCACACCACGGGAGTCGGGAGCAAGGTGACGGTGCACGCCACACCGTGGCTGGACGGGGTGGCCGTAACGGTGACCGACGACGGTCCCGGAGTCCCCCAGGAGGTCGCCGGCCGCATATTCGAGCCGTTCTTCACGACCAAGCCCGAGGGGGAGGGCACCGGGCTGGGGCTGTCGATCTGCCAGGGAATCATCAAGGAGGCCGGCGGCCGTATCAGTTACGCTCCGGCGGAGGGCGGCGGGGCACAGTTCCGTGTCGAGCTGCCCGGCAGCGCCCCGCGGGACCCGACCGGCGAGCATCCGATACGCGAGCCCGGGGAGCTGCGCGTGCTCGTTGTGGACGACGAGCCGCACATCATCCACTACATGCGGGCCACGCTCGAAGCTTGGGGCCACAAGGTGGCCGTGGCCGCCGACGGCGCCGAGGCGCTGCAGGCGGTCACCGCCCAGCCGTTCGACGTCGTGATCACCGACCTCCGCATGCCGGAGATCGGGGGCCGCGAGTTCTTCGAGACCCTGGCGCAAGAGCACCCCGACATGGCCGAACGGGTAGTCTTCGCGACCGGTGACACCGTGGGCGACGACGCGCTCCAGTTCCTCGAGACCGCCGGTCAGCCTTTCCTGCGCAAGCCCTTCACCCTGGCCGAGCTGCGCAGTGCCCTGGCACGGGCCGCGCTGGACTGAGGCCCGCACAGCGCCCGCCCCGCGGGCTTCCCAACCCGAGTAGATTTCTCACCGCCGAACCTTGGCCCCCCAGCGGCGTATTGTGGGGAGAGGCCCGCTGCAGGGAGCGGCAGAACAGGAGCGAATCGAGAGTTGATCTACGTCTGCGTCGTCACCCGCAATCAGTCCGCCACGGCGGGCTTGGTGCTCTGGAAGCTCCGCAAGGTGTTCCAGGAGTTCCCGCGCGAGTACCACATCCTCGTGGCCGACGACGCATCGAACGATGGGACCAGCGAGACGCTGGACACCTACCAGCGCTCTCTCCCGCTCACGCTGCACCAGCACGAGAAGCCGCTGGGCTGGGCCGCGTGCCTGGAGGAGCTGCTGCGCGATGCGCTGCGCCGCTCCGACCGGCCCAAGCGGGACTGCGTGGTGACGCTGCCGGCCGATTTCTCGGTGTCGCCGGCAGTGGTGCCTGACCTGGTGCGGCGCTTCGAGTCCGGCGCCGACGTGGTGGTGGGAGAGGTGGACGGCGCGGACCCTTCCCTGGGCATGCGCCTGGTGCGCCGCCACGCCGCATGGCTGCTGCGGCCTGGGGTGTCGCTGCCCGGTATCCGGGACCTCACTTCGGGGGTGAGCCTGATCCGGCTGATCACCCTCAAGAACTGCCTCAAGGAGCGGCCCGACGGGCTGCTCGCCAGCAGCGGAGCCTCGACCCACGCGGAGCTGGTGGCGCGGGCCGCGGCCGGCGCCCGCCAGATCAGCGCCGTGGGCGTGGCCGGACGGCCGGAGGCGGCGGCCGAGTACACCCTGGGGGACGCCCTCGGGCTGGCCCTCGACCTGCTCCGCTCGGGCCGGCGCCTGCGCATACCGGCCCCCACCGCACCCGTAAGCCGCGGTTAGCGACCATGCTGCGTATCTCGCTTCGGACCATCCTGCTGGCAGCGCTGTGCGCGCCGAGCCTGACGGCCCAGACACCGGCCGACTCCGGGCTGAGGCCCATCGACCGCTTCCCGCCCGGCGAGACGCTGCTATACGACGCCCGCTTCGGGCTGCTCAATCTGGGCACCGGGATGATGCACGTAGCAGGAGTGGACACGGTGCGCGGAGTGGAATCGCTGCACCTGGTGTTCCTGCTGCAGGGGGGCTCGTTCTTCTACCGCATCAACGACCGCATGGATTCGTGGGTGGGCCTCGACGACTTCGCCTCGCGGCGCTTCATACAGGACTTCCACGAGGGCGACAGCGAACGCTACACCGCGTTCGAGATCTTCCCGGATTCCGGCTACTACCGGCAGGACGGTGTGGACACCGTGGCCCCCACGCCGGAGGCGCCGCTGGACGACGCGGCGTTCTTCTACTTCGCGCGCACGGTGGAGCTCGAGGACGACGCGCGCTACGAGTACGACCGCTACTTCCGGCCCGACCGCAACCCCGTCGTGCTGGAGGTACTGGGCCGCGACACCCTGGACCTCCCGGCTGGCCGCTTCCCCACCATCGTGGTGCGGCCGATCATCCAGGGCCGCGGCATCCTGGCAGAGGCCAAGGAGCCGCGTATGTGGCTGAGCGACGACGAGCGCCGCATCATGGTGCAGCTCAAGATCAAGTTCGCGTCGATCGCCACCATCACGCTGCGCCTGCGCGAGATCGCCGACGGACTCCCGGAGGAGCTGGCCGAGCAGCTCGCCGAGCGGCCGGAGGGCGAGGGGGGCTGAGAACCCCCGTCTCATGGGCCGAAACGCAGAGCGGGGCCCCTGTTGGGGCCCCGCCTTTCTTGCTGGTCGCAGCGGCGGCTATGCCGAGCGGTCCTCTCCGCGTACGGCATCGCGCACCTTGGTGGCGGTTCTGGGGCTGATCACCTTGAGGATCAGGTAGAAGATGAACCCGAGGAACGCGAACCAAAGGACTGCCCAGACCAGCTGCCAGACAATCCCCAGCGTCGCGAACAGCAGCTTGATCGCGATGATCCCGACGATTGCGAGTACGGCATATCCGAGGATTGCCCGTATCATGACTTGCCTCCGCGGTCGAAAACTCTCACAGTACCTACGAACGTATGGGGGACCGGGTTTCGGCTCAAGGCGATAGATGACCCATCCTGACGTAGCCATCATAGGAGGCGGCGTGGTCGGCGCTGCCTGTGCGTACTCGCTGTCCCGGCGGGACGTGCAGGCCGCCGTGCTCGAGGCGGGCCCCAAGCCGGGCGCGGCCACGCCGGCTTCGGGGGGCATGCTGGCACCGTTTGCCGAGGCGGTCGCCGAGGACCCGCTGCTGGCCCTGTGCGTGGGCGCCCGGGAGTACTACAACGAGCTGTCCCAGACCCTGCTCGACGAGACCGGCATCAGCATCGGACTGCGCACCGAGGGCATCGTCCAGGTCGCGTTCACCGAGGAGGAAGCCCAGGAGCTGAGAGGCGCGATCGCCTGGCAGCGCCAGAGCGGCTTTGCCACCGAGTGGCTCGCCGAGGAGGACCTGCGGTCCCTGATCCCCGGGCTCGGCCCCGAGGTGCTGGGCGGGGTACTGGCGCCCGAGGACGGCGGTCTGGAGCCGGTCCCGCTACGCGACGCCCTGCTGGCGGCCGCCGCCCAGCGCGGCGCCACGCACGAGACCGGGATCGGGGTCCAGGGGCTCGTGGTGCGCGAGGGGCGGGTGGTGGCCCTGAGCACCGAGGACGGCGAGCGGCCGGTCGGAGCGGCCGTCGTGGCGGCCGGCGCCTGGTCCGGCCGCCTGGAGGGTCTGCCCCGCCCCCTGCAGGTGGAACCCATCCGGGGCCAGATGGCCGCCCTGCCTTGGCCTGAAGGGGAACCCCCGGCAATCGTCTACGGCGGATCGGGCTACGTGCTGGAACGAGGCGGCGAGGCCATAGCAGGGTCCACGATGGAGCGGGCCGGATTCGCCACCGGCACCACCGAGGATGGCCTGCGCCAGGTGTACCGCAGCATGCGCCGCATCTTCCCGGCTCTCACCGGCAAGACCGTGACGCGCACTTGGGCCGGGCTGCGCCCCGGGACCCCGGACGGCCGCCCCATCCTGGGAGCCGATCCCGAGGTGCCCAACCTGTGGTACGCCACCGGACACGGCCGCAACGGCATCCTGCTCGCCGGCGTGACGGGCGAGCTGCTCGCGGCTCTCTACGCCGGTGACGAGCTCGAGCACGACCTGAGCGCGATGGACCCGACCCGCTTCGACGAGGCCGGCTAGCTTCAACCAACCGGTTGAGGTACTGCTGGTTTCCCCTTCCCGCCCAAGCTAAGTTTCGCGGTTCATGGACCTCGTACAGCTGACCGCACGCGCCCGCCCCGCGGGCGATTCCGCTCCCACGCGCAAACCGTCCTGGCTCAAGGTGAAGGCCCCGGGTGGCGCTAATTACGCCGGTGTGAAGCGCTTGATGCGCGAGCTCAAGCTCAATACGGTGTGCGAGGAGGCGCACTGCCCCAACATAGGGGAGTGCTGGGAGCACCGCGCGGCGACGTTCATGATCCTGGGCGAGGTCTGCACGCGCAACTGCTCCTACTGCGCGGTTGCGCACGGCACGCCGGAGCCATACGACCCGGAAGAGCCGGTGCGTCTGGCCGAGGCGGTGACCGCAATGGAGCTCAAGCACGTAGTGATCACCTCGGTGGACCGCGACGACCTCCCCAACGGAGGAGCCGAGGCGTTCGCCGGCTGCGTGACCGAGATCCGCGAGCGGCTGCCCGAGGCATCCACCGAGCTGCTGATTCCCGACTTCAAGGGCTCCGACCGCGCGCTCCAGATCGTGGTCGACGCCAGGCCGGACATCCTCAACCACAACCTCGAAACCGTGGCACGGCTGTACCGCGTGGCGCGGCCGGGCGGGCGCTATCCGCGCGCGCTGAGGCTGCTGGCGCGCGCCAAGGAGATGGACCCGTCGCTCGTTACCAAGTCGGGCATCATGGTCGGGCTGGGCGAGGAGTGGGACGAGCTGCTGGTGGCGATTCGCGACGTGCGGGACCAGGGCGTGGACATCCTGACTCTGGGACAGTACCTGCGGCCCTCGGGCGGGCACCTGCCGGTGGCCCGCTTCTACACGCCCGAGGAGTTCGCCGAGCTGGAGGCGTTCGGCCGGGGGCTGGGATACCGGCACGTGGAGGCCGGTCCCCTGGTGCGCTCTTCGTATCACGCGTGGGAGCAGGTCCAGCGCGCCGCAGTCTGACCCTGCCGGAGACAACATCGTGGCCCAACCGCTGAGAGACACAAGCCTCGACCCGGCACGCGTCGACTTCTACCGCAAGCTGCTGCACGACATGATGCTGGTGCGGCGCTTCGAGGAGAAGGCGGGCGAAGCGTACGCGCAGGCGAAGATCGGCGGTTTCTGCCACCTCTACATCGGACAGGAGGCGGTGGCGACCGGCGCCCTCGCCGCGGTGCGCGAGGACGACTACGTCTTCGCGAGCTACCGCGAGCACGGCCACATCCTGCTGCGCGGCACCCCCCCGGGTGCTGTCATGGCCGAGCTGTTCGGGCGTGCCACGGGCTGCTCGGCAGGGAAGGGCGGCTCCATGCACCTGTTCGACGCCGAGCGGAATTTCCTGGGCGGGCACGGCATAGTGGGCCAGCATCTGCCCCTTGCCGCGGGCGCCGGCTTCGCGGTCAAGTACCGCGAGACGGATCAGGTCGTGGTCTGCTTCTTCGGCGAGGCGGCCGTCAACATAGGAGCGTTCCATGAGACGCTGAACATGGCGGCGCTGTGGGAGCTGCCGGTCGTGTTCATCGTGGAGAACAACCGGTACGGCATGGGCACGGCACTGGAGCGGGCTGCCGCGGTGTGGGACGTGTACCGGCGCGCCTGCTCCTACGACATGGCCGAGGAGATCGCCGACGGCATGGACGTGCTGGCCGTGTACGAGGCGACGCGCGGTGCGGTGGAGCGCGCCCGCGAGGAGCAGTCTCCCACTCTCATCGAGGCCCGCACGTACCGCTACATGGGCCACTCCATGGCCGACCCGATCCACGGCCACTACCGCACCAAGGAAGAGCTGGAAGAGCAGAAACAGAAGGACCCGATCGTGCGGCTCGAGCGGCGCCTCATAGCAGACGGGCTCGTCACCGAAGATGAGATCAAGGCAATGGACGGCGAGGTCATCGCCACTGTCGAGGATGCTGTCAGGTTCGCCGACGAAAGCCCGGATCCGGACCCGAGCGCCCTTCACTCCGACGTGTACGCTGACTGATGGCGACGATCACGTACAGGGATGCCCTGAACCAGGCGCTCCGCGAGGAGATGGAGCGCGACCCCGATGTCTTCCTGATGGGCGAGGAGGTGGGCGTCTATCAGGGAGCCTACAAGGTCAGCCGCGGCCTGCTGGAGCAGTTCGGTGAGAAGCGGGTGGTGGACACCCCGATCGCCGAGAACGGCTTCGCCGGCATCGGCGTCGGCGCCGCGATGGTCGGACTGCGGCCCGTCATCGAGTTCATGACCTGGAACTTCGCCCTGCTCGCCATCGACCAGGTGGTCAACTCGGCGGCCAAGCTGCTGTACATGTCGGGCGGGCAGATCCCGATCCCCATCGTGTTCCGCGGTCCCGGCGGGGCCGCGCTGCAGCTCGGTGCACAGCACTCGCAAGCGTTCGAGTCGTGGTTCGCCCACATCCCCGGTCTCAAGGTCGTGGCACCCGCCACGCCGTACGATGCCAAGGGCCTGCTCAAGTCGGCGATCCGGGACAACAACCCGGTGGTGTTCCTCGAGGGGGAGATGCTGTACAACGCGAAGGACGAGGTCCCTGAGGAGGAGTACCTGGTGCCGCTGGGGCAGGCGGACGTGAAGCGGCCGGGCGACGACGTCACGATCGTGTGCCACTCCAAGACCGTCAGCGTCGCGCTCAAGGCGGCGGAAGGGCTGGAGGCGAAGACCGGACTCTCGGCCGAAGTCGTGGACCTCCGCACCATTCGTCCGCTCGACGTGGAGACCGTCGTGGGCAGCGTGCACAAAACGAACCGCTGCGTGGTCGTGGAGGAGGGATGGGCGTTCGCCGGGATCGGCGCGCAGGTGGCCGACGAGATCCAGCGCGGTGCGTTCGATTATCTGGACGCTCCGGTGCTGCGCGTGACCGGTGCCGACGTGCCGATGCCCTACAACAAGCACCTCGAGCGGCTGGCCAAGCCCAATCCCGACGCGGTGATCGCGGCGGCCAAGAAGGTGGCTTACCTCGATGGTGACTAAGGTCTTCATGGAGGCGCTCTCCCCCACAATGGAGGAGGGCAAGCTCCTCTCCTGGCACAAGCAGGAGGGCGACGAGATCACGGCCGGCGACGTTCTCGCTGAGGTGGAGACGGACAAGGCAGTGATGGAGCTGCTGGCCCGCGGTGGGGGCGTACTGCGCAAGGTGCTGGCGCCTGCCGGTGCCACCGTGGAAGTCGGCAAGATCGTCGCGGTGATAGCGGATGCCGACGAGGACATCGAAGCGGCTCTGGTCGGCGCTCGGGAAGCTCCCGCGGCGGCTCCGGCAGCGGCTCCGGCAGCGGCTCCGGCAGCGGCTCCGGCAGCGGCTCCGGCGCCGGCTCCTGCTGCTCCAGCACCTGCCGCACCCCAGGCACCGGCTGCTCCCGCATCACCCGGCGGGCGCATCAAGGCGTCGCCGCTGGCCAAGCGCATGGCGGACGAGCGCGGCCTCGACCTGGCGCGCATTCAGGGCTCGGGCCCGGGCGGCCGCATAGTGATGCGCGACCTCGAGGGCGCAGTGCCGGCCCCGGCTCCCACTCCGCTCGCGGCCGCTACGAGGGCGGCGCCCGGCGGGCACGAGGACGTCGAGCTCAGCCAGATGCGCAGGACCATCGCGCGCCGCCTGGTCGAGTCGATCGGGCCGATACCGCACTTCTTCCTCACGGCCGAAGCCGACATGGACCGGGCGTCCGACGCGCGCGACGCGCTGAACGCGATGGGCGACGACACCCGCATCTCCTACAACGACATCATCCTGAAGGTCGTGGCGGCGGCGCTGCTGCAGCACCGCGAGTGCAACGCATGGTGGATGGACGGAACCGTCCGCTACTTCAACGAAGTGCACCTCTCGATGGCCGTAGCTGTCGACGAGGGGCTGATAACGCCCGTCATCCGCGACGCCCACGCCAAGTCGCTGCGTGAGATCGCGGTCGAATCGCGGGAACTCGCCAACCGGGCCAGGGAGCGCAAGCTCACTCCGGAGGAGTACACCGGCGGTACGTTCTCGGTCTCCAACCTCGGCATGTTCGAGATCGACCAGTTTACCGGCATCATCAACCCGCCGGAGGCAGGCCTGCTCGCCGTGGGCACGATCACCGAGAAACCGGTCGTGGTCGAAGGCGAGCTGGTCGTGAGCAAGCGGATGCGGATCACGATGAGCTGCGACCACAGGGTGATCGACGGTGCCACCGGGGCGAGGTTTCTGCAGACGGTGAAGCGGATGCTCGAAAACCCGCTTGCGATAGTCTACTGAGAGACAGGAAACAGACCGTGTCCAAGCAATTCGATCTCATAGTCCTGGGCGGGGGGCCGGCCGGCTACGTGTGCGCGATCCGTGCCGGACAGCTCGGCCTCAACGTAGCGGTGGTGGAGCGTGAGAAGCTGGGCGGCGTGTGCGTGAACGTGGGGTGCATTCCCAGCAAGGCGCTGCTGCACAGTGCGTACGTCGCCAACCTGGTGCAGCACGACGCCGCCAAGCTGGGCGTGAACGTGGGCGACGTCTCGCTCGACTTCGGCGCGGCCGTCAAGCACTCGCGTCAGGTGAGCGACCAGAACTCGAAGGGCGTCGCGTTCCTGCTCAAGAAGCACAAAGTGACCGTGATCGAGGGCTCCGGCACTCTCGCGACCGGCCGGAAGGTCAAGGTCGGCAAGGACACCTACTCGGCCTCCAAGGCAGTTGTCATCGCCACCGGGACCCGGGTGAAGGGCATACCACAGATCGGCCTAGAGCTGAACAAGACGACCGTCATATCCACCGACGAGGCGCTGTTCCTGAACGCTGTACCCGGTTCGGTAGCGATCATCGGTGCGGGCGCGGTGGGCTGCGAGTTCGCGGACATCTTCAACGCCTTCGGGTCCGACGTCACGCTCGTCGAGATGCTGCCGCGCATCCTGCCGCTGGAGGACGCGGAGTCCTCGGCGGTGCTCACTCGCAGCTTCAAGAAGCGCAAGATCAAGATGATGGCGGGCGCCAGCGTGAAGGGCGCCAAGGTGGGCAAGGCCAAGGTCACGCTCGACGTCGAAGTCGGCGGCAAGGCGCAGACAGTGGAGGTGGAGAAGGTCCTGATGGGTGCGGGCCGCGCGCTCAACACGGAGGACCTGGGGCTCGACAAGGTGGGCGTGAAGCTCACCGAGCAGGGCTTCATCCAGGTGGACGGTGACCTCAAGACCACCGCCGACGGCGTCTACGCCATCGGTGACATCGCCGGGCCCCCGATGCTGGCGCACAAGGGCAGCCGGGAGGGCGTGTTCGTGGCGGAGCTGGTAGCCGGCCAACGGCCGCACCCGATCCGCTACGACAACATTCCGAGCGTCACCTACTGCCACCCCGAGGTGGCCAGCATCGGCGTCACCGAGGACCAGGCCAAAGAACAGAAGCTCGACTACGTGGTCGGCAAGTTCCCGCTCACGGCCAACGGCAGGGCGCGCGCGGCGATGGAAACCGACGGCTTCGTCAAGATCATCCGCGACAAACAGTACGGTGAGATCCTGGGCGCGCACATCGTGGCGTCCCATGCCAGCGAGATGATCCACGAGCTGGCCGTTGCACGCGAGAACGAGTACACCGTCGAGGAAGTGGACCTCGCGGTGCACGCGCACCCCACCCTGTCAGAGGCGATTGCCGAGGCTGCGCTCGACTCGCTGGGCCGCGTGATCCATACGTGAAGCACGCCACCAGCGACCCCGTGGGAACGGCCCTGGCCAGCATCGGCGCCGGTGCGAGCACTGGCGCCGCGGTCGTTACGGCCGGGTTGATCGTGCTCCGCGGCGTGTGGGGAGCCGACGCCCCGGCGGTGCCAGCCCTGTTCCTTCCCGCCGTCCTGTTCGTGGGCATCGCGACGGCGGTGGCACTGGGCTGGATACTGTCCCGCCCCATCGACGACTACTTCCGCCGCGGGCTCACCGCGGCGATCGGCGTGGGAGCCGCCCTCCTCCTCGCGGGCGCGGCTGCTCCCGCCGACATGGCGGCCGGCGTCGCAGGGCTCGGCGTGTACCTGGTGCTCCTTGTGGGAGTGGTGATCTGGGCGCTGCTCAAGTGGCGCCGGGCTGCGAGCGCGTGAGCGGCGAGCTGGCAGTGGTGGGCCTGGGCCGCATGGAGTACGGCGAGGCCCTCGAGGTGCAACGCGCCCTGGCACAGGCGCGCATCGACAAGAGCATCCCGCACGACCTGCTGCTCCTGGTCGAGCACCCGCCGGTGATCACCTTCGGGCGCTCGTCGGCTGTGGAGCACCTGACCGCCTCGCGCGACGCCCTCGAATCCAGAGGCGTGGAGCTGTTCGAGATCGAGCGCGGCGGCGACGTGACGTTTCACGGACCCGGGCAGCTGGTGGGTTATCCCATCTACGATCTCACAGAGCACAAACAGGACCTGCACTGGTTCCTGCGCCAGCTCGAGGCGAGCATCATCACCGCGCTCGACAGCCTGGGGGTGGGCGCTGAACAGAACGAGGGCTACACCGGCGTGTGGACCCAGGGCCGCAAGATCGCGAGCATTGGCATTCACGTGAAGCAGTGGGTCACGTGGCACGGCTTCGCGCTCAACGTCACCACAGACCTGTCGTACTTCGATCTGATCGTGCCGTGCGGGATCCCGAACGTGGTGATGACGAGCGTGGCTCGTGAGCTGCGGGGCCGCGCTCCGCGCGACCTGTGGAACCGTGCGGCCGATGCGGCAGTGCTGGGCTTCGTGGAGACGTTCGGGCAGGACGCAGTGGCACTGCCGCTGGAGGAGCTGCAGCGGGCCTAGTTCCCCACCCTCTCGTACAATTCCTCGAAGAAATTCTCCACCACTACCAGTTCGCTTGCCTGCCCGACGCCGCGAGTGCGGACCATTATGAACCGCTGGTCATCCGGCGCGACGTCGTAGCTTCCCGGCCCGATGCGATAGGCGCCGGTGAACAGCACGTGGCGCTCACCCATTGCGAATGTCGGCCCGGGCAGCACGTCAACTGCGACCAGCTCCCTCTGGGCGGTGCGATAAAAGAGCTCATCGCCCCTGTGCGACCATAGGGGCCAGTATCCGCCGTTCGTCGATACCTGCCACTTGGCATCGCCCGTGTTCGGGAAGGGGCGCACGTAGATCTCCTGCCGCCCCGCTTCGTCGGACGAGTAGGCCAGCCAGCGTCCGTCCGGTGAGAGCTTGGGGATTCGCTCGTTGAACGGAGACTCGATCATGGTCACGGTATCCCCGTCCGGCGTCAGCGCGAAGAGGTCCCTTGGAGTGGTGCGGAAGACGAGCCACTCTCCATCCCGCGACTGCGAGAAATTCCAGATCGGCAGCGCGTGGCTCAGCAGCAGTTCCGCCTGGGCGCTACCATCGGCCCGCTTCTTGAACAAGCGCAAGTTCCCATCGCGATCCGAAACGAACACCACGGAACGCCCATCCGGCGTCCAGCCCGGCCGGTAGTTCAACGAACCGTCAAAGGTGAGCTTGGTGAGCGGCCCGCCTGGCAGCTGCTTGACCCACAGCTGCTGCTCGTTTCCCTCGACGACGCTCACGGCTAGCCGCCGCCCGTCGGGCGAGAGTGCCAGTGTCGCGAAGTCGCCCACCCACCCCCGGTCGACCTCTTCCGCAACCCCGTCGCGGTTCACCCACACGATCTCGTCGGGATCCGTGGCCTGGGTGCCCGTCCCGTACAGCAGCGTGCCGTCGTTCGCCACCGAGATGTCAATCGATCCGAAGGCGCGGATGCCGACGTCCTGCACGAGCGCCGTCGGTTCTCCCGTGAGCTCCATGCGCTGCAGGTCGAACGGCGCGGCCAGCAGCGCGCCGTCGCTCGTCACGTACAGGAGATGCCCGGAAGCGGCATACTTGGCCACGACGCCCCTAACCAGAATTCTATGTGCTCCCGTGGCCAGGTCAGCCACCGCTATATCGGACTCGGTCAGGTTCGCGCCGCGAAAGACGGAGAACAGGAGCCCTTTCCCGTTCGGGAGCGCCTCGGGCCACACGTGGTCGGTTTCACCTCGAGTGGTGTCCACGGAAGTCACATGTTCGGGGGCGCCACCAGCTGCACGGACCCGCATGATCCCGACTGTGCTGCCGGCCGTGATCCCGTCGAAGTAGATGAACCCGTCGGGTCCCCAGGCCGCACCGTCCAGTCCCACTCCCGAGTCGGCGACGGTAATTGGCGGGCCGCCACTCAGCGACACTGCCTTGACAGCTATCGGACTGGCGTCGGTAAGGAACCCGACTCGAGATCCGTCCGGCGAAAAGAAAGGTTGAACCGCGGTGGCCGTACCAGGGAGCGGTGTCGCCTGAAGCTGATCGCGCGGCCGTACCCAAAGGCCCTTCCCCCCGTCACCGGGGCCCACGTACACGAAGCGCGAGCCGTCCGGTGACACCGCAACGCGATTGCTGCGCGTGGCTGTGATCCCCTCCTCGGCCGGCAGCGCCACACTGTAGCGTGACACCGGCTTGGGCGGCGCTGGTCTCGTCGCCGTCCAGACGAGCAGCGCCATGAGGACGACCGACAGTCCCGCGAGCGCAATCGTGATTCGGTTCCACGGCGCTTTGGTTTCGGATACAGGTGCCGCGGCCGGTGCAGCCGCCGTGGTCGGCAGCGTGTAGGCCGGGTTCGTGAGCGCCGCGGCGAAGTCGCCCGCGTGTGCGAACCGGTCCGCTGGGCTCTTGGTCAGTGCGCGCTGCAGCGCGGCGTCCACGTTGGGAGGCACAAGCTCGCGCGCGCGCGTGACGGGCGGGGGGGTGTCCGTCAGGATCTTGGCCACGATCGCCTGCACCGAGTTCCCCACGTGGGGCGGCTCGCCGGCCAGCATCTCGTACACCATCGCCCCCAGCGAGTAGACGTCGCTGCGTGCGTCCAGCTCGCGGTCGCCGGTGGCCTGCTCGGGACTCATGTAGTGGGGGGTGCCGAGGCTGAGTCCGGTCTCGGTAAGCCGCGTCCCTCCCGCGTGGCTCACCGCCAGCGCAATTCCGAAGTCGGCCACCAGGGGCTGGCCCCGCTGCAGCAGGATGTTCTCCGGCTTGATGTCGCGATGCACGATGCCCTGCTCGTGCGCGTAGTCCAGAGCGCTGGAGAGCGCCTTGGCTATCTCCATCGTCTCTTCGAGGCCGAGCTGCTTCTCGCGATCCATCTTCCCGCGCAGCGACTCGCCCTCGACGTACGGCATCACGTAGTAGAGGAACGACTCCGCCTCTCCCGAGTCGTAAAGCGGCAGGATGTTGGGGTGCTGCAGGTTGGCGGTGACCTTGATCTCGTTGAGGAACCGCTCGCCGCCGATGATCGCCGAGAGCTCGGGCTTTAGGACCTTGACCGCCACTTTGCGGTCGTGCTTAAGGTCGTGGGCGAGATAGACGGTGGCCATGCCGCCCTCGCCCAGGTGGCGCTCGAGCCGATAGCGATCGGCGAGGGCCGAGGAGAGCTGGGAGTTGATCTCTGTCATGGGCGCATAAGATGGGTCTAAGGGGGTGTTTCAGCCAGTTTCGGGCGGCGGCGCCCCGGACTGATTCATGGCGGCGGCATTCGCCTCCCACCACCGCGCGGCCAACTCGGGCGTCCAAGGCTCGGCAAGCTCCACGGCTGCGAGACGCGCTGCAAGATCTTCGGCGGTTTGAACCCGCCCCAGCGGGTCCTTCACCAAGCACGACAGCACCAACGAATCGAGTGCCTTGGGGATCGCCTGGTCGGCGTGACGCGACGGCGGATCCGGCGCCTCGTTGGCGTGGGCGAGCAGCATTGCCGGGTAGGTGCTCTCGTCGAACACAGCCCGCCCCGTGAGCAGCCAGAACGCCACGCAACCCGCAGCGTAGAGATCGGCCCGCCCGTCCACCGGTCCCTTGCCCAGCGCGACCTCCGGCGCCATGTACGATGGCGTGCCGTGGATCATGCCGGTCTGCGAGAGGTTAAGGTCCTCCTCAGAGGGCTGCTTCGCATGCCATTTCACGAGCCCAAAGTCGAGCACCTTCACGAAGTCATCCTCGAAGGCCCTCTGGCACAGGAATATGTTCGCAGGCTTCACGTCGCGGTGCACCAGACCGCGGCGGTGCGCCTCGGTGAGCGACGCACACACCTGCCGCAGGATGTGAACCGCGCGCGCCGGAGGCACCGGTCCGAAGCGACGGACCAGATGGTCCAGGTCGATTCCCTCGAGCAGCTCCATCACGTAGTGGAACGCCCCATCGTCGGCCGTGCCGTAGTCGTACAACTCTACTGTGTGAGGAGACTGCAGTGATGCCGTCACCTGCGCTTCCCTCTCGAAGCGGGCGAGCATCGCATCCGCGGTTTCCTGGTCGGGGCCCAGAACGTCCTGATGGATGAGCTTGATGGCAGCCGGTCGCGCAAGCATGCGATGCTCTGCGCGCCATACCTCACCCATTCCCCCCACACCGAGCCGCTCCACCAGACGGTAGCTCCCCATCTCTCGGGCGCGGCTCACGTCCTGGCCCAGGCTGTACACGACGCGGGCGGCTATGTAAGCCAATCCCGCCACCGCGAAATACGGGCCGATGAAGAGATAGAAGAACTCGTCACCCGCAACTTGTGGGGCCCGGCCGGCGCGTACCTCCAACCAGTACACGACGGGGACCGATGCAGCCGACAGCAACAGCGCCACCGAAACACGGCGCGGTTCGGTTGGGACCACGACCGTGAAGAACAGCATCCATATGGCCACGCTCGCCACTCCGATCGTGTCTCCGTTCATGGCTCCCGCCGGCATGTTCTGGAATGCGCCCCAGTACTCGCTGAACGCGATTCCCCAGCTCACCACCACTTCGAAGACCAGCGCTGCGGCAAGCACGACCGTCGTCGTGGCGCGCGGCATGCGGGCGAGAACGAGCATCGCGATCGACGCCACGATCATGAGTACGGGTGCGCCCCATTCTCCCACGTAGCGCAGGTCTGAGCGTATGTCTCCTTGGATGATGTTCTCGAGGAGCCACCCGACAAGCATGACGGCGAGCACCACGACGGCAAGGATCTGCACCCGTCTCACGGCGAGCCTCGCCAGCACCGGAGGGAGTCCGCCGGCCGATGGGGTGCGTCCGACAACCGGCGGCATGCCGGCCTTGGAGAGCAGTAGCTGCTTGTGTTCAGGCATCGTTGTGCCGGAAGTCGCTGCGTCTTTCCGAGTCAGGATTTCAATCCCGCCCAGTATGCTCCGGTACGTGACCGGGGACAAGTTCGCACCGCGGGGCCGTGCGGCTGCAGCTAATGCTCGGCTACCCGTACTTGGGTAGGTGCTTGGCTATGATCCAGTCCCGCAGCCTCGCAGGCATCGCCCGGAAGACGGGGACGCTCTTCGCCTCCGCCCCCACTAGATAGCGCAGCTTGGGCCTGCGGCTGAACAGCGCGTGCTCGACGGCCCTGGCCACTCGGTCCGCCGGGATGCCGTGGTGCTTGTGCCTGTGGCGCTCCGACAAACCGAATATCGAGCCGTACAGATCGTGGGCTTCGGGCGGCAGCTTCTCGCGCTTTTCCCGCAGCTTCGCCAGAGCCTTCTCGAGGAACGGGGTCTCTACCACGCCGGGCTCAACCACTGACACGCGGATCCCCCAAGGCCTCAGCTCCACCCGCCACGAGTCCGAGATCGCCTCGAGCGCGAACTTGCTCGCCGCATAGGGGCCCAGGAACGGCAGCGCGAATACGCCGCTCACGGAGCTCACGTTCACGATCCGGCCTCTCCCGCTGCGCAGCAGCGGAACGAACGCCTGCGTTACCGCGACGGCTCCGAAGAAGTTGACTTCGAACTCCTCACGGATCTCCTCTACCGCTGTGAACTCCAGGGGCCCACCACAGTAGATGCCCGCGCTGTTTACAACTCCAGCCAGGCCATCCCCACCGACCGCTTCCGCTACCACTTGATGCGCAGAGGCGATCGTGTCGGGGAACGTGACATCCATCAGGATGGGGGTGAGCCGGTAGGAGGCCTCCTGCTTCAAGGACATGCCGTCGGCCTCGCTGCGCACACCGGCGAACACACGAACGCCGCTTCCGTCCAGGCGCAGCGCGCATGCCTTCCCAATGCCCGATGAGGCGCCGGTTATCACCACCGACCGGCCGGAACGTTCCTCACCCATAACACCCCTCCCCCTGGTCACCCGCCAGGCTGACATATACCACCGCCCTCGCATCTCTGCCATCGTCACTGAAGCGAAATACGACAACGGTGCTCCTGAATGCCTGGGAACTGGCGGTGCCGGCGGGGGGTCAATGAGGGTGAAGGGCTTTACCTGGAGGGCATCATGCAGCGCGCTCTGGCGATCTCTCTCGGCCTGCTGGCTGTGGCATGCGTCAAGGCAGACGTACACCGGCTCGATGAGGCCGTACGGCCGGCGCGCTCCCCCGACTCCGTCACAGTTCTCGTGGCAGAGCCGGCATGGGACTACACCGTGATCGCTGTCGTCGAGTCACAGACAGACGTCCTGTTCAAGGGCTTCGACGACCTGCGTCGGCGGATGGTGGCCGAGGCGGCACAGCTCGGAGGAGACGCCCTGATCCTGGGGCGCGAGGGCAAGAAGACGCACATGATCATAGTCTCGCCGGCGCTCATCTTCTGGGACGAGAAGCGGCTGTCCGGAGAGGTCATCGTGTTCGAGCGGGAACGCACGCCGTAGACTGACGTCAACAAGAGGGGTATTGAATGGGCGGAACAACGAACGCTCACAAGGCGCTGCTGCTCACGGCAGCCGTGGCCATCACAGCCTGGGGCGTGATCGGATACCTCGACCGGCGGCAGCTCGGCCGTGCCGAGTTCATGTACGACCTCGACTACTCGTTGATGGTCGTGCCGGACGGACCCGCCGCACAGGCCGGCATGCAGGACGGCGACCGCATGGTCAGTGTGGAAGGAGTGATGGTGGAGGACCTCCCGCTCTATTCCCGCTGGCCGCGCTCGCTGGGCGCACGGGTCGGCGAATCGCGGCGTTACGTGGTGGAGCGGGACGGCGAGCTGCTCACGTTCGACGTCGTGCACGGTGCCGCACCGCGCGGCGTACTGCATCTGCAGCTCGGCGGGGCGCTGGTCGGACTCTCGTTCCTGTGGTTCGGAATGTGGGCGCTGTTCGCAATAGGAACCGCACCGGCAGTGACCTTGTCCTATGTCGGGTTGGCCGCCGGCTTCGCTGCCCTGGCCCACGGCCCTTACCTCGGCACCTGGGACGGAGTGACGGTGCACGTCTCCGCAGCCGCGATGGTCCTGTGGACGGCCCTGCTGGCGTGGTTCTTCCTGACGTTTCCCACGAGAAAAGGCGCGGCCGAGCGACCGCTGACGCCCCGCATCATCTTCGGGCTGTGGCTCACGGTGCCGCTCACTGCGGTTCTGGAACTGCTGTTTCACCCGGCCCTGTACCACACGTTCGGGCCCTGGCTGGCACTGCTCATGCTGGGCTACGTGATCCTGGGACTGGCCGCACTGGTGCACACCGCACTGAAGACGCCGCGGGGGCGGCTGTGGGATTCGGGGATGGGCTGGATCTTGGTGGGGCTGGTCGTGGGCTTCGTGCCCACACTCGTAGGTCTGATCGACTGGGCCTTCCTCCGGGATTTCGACATCCCGGGCTCCAGCTACTACGCGCTGATGCTGGCAGTCATCCCTGTCACGTTGGCTCTGGCAGTGAGGCAGCAGGCGCGGGCAGCGACGGTCCAGTGATCGGCCGTCGCTCCGCGATCGCAGGCGGCTCGGCCGGGAATACCCGTTTGCGCGCGTGGTAGCGCTGGAACAGGGAGAGCTTCACCAGCACATAGCTGATGAGAAGCGAACCGAACGCGCGTTCCCACGTCTGGCGCGCACCCCAGTACGCACGCATCAGGCGCCACCAGCGCCGTGCGATACTGCGCCAGGAATAGAAGCTCCGCATCAGCCGCTTGCGGATCTCGAATACCTCCTCGGCGGTCACGTGCCGCGGCTCGAACACCAGGTGGTCACCCTCGTAGTGGGCCAGGTCGCGATCGAAGATGCGGCCCTCGGCGTCCACCTGCCGGTGGAAGTCCGTCCCCGGAATCGGGATGGCTATCGACAGGAAGATCGCTGACGGATCCACTTCTTCGAGCCGCTGCGGCAGCTCGCGGTAGTACTCAGGCACGTCTTCGTCCAGCGCCACCATGACGCCGCTGAAGGTGAGGATGCCGCGCTCCTTGAGATCCATGAAGATCTCCCGGTACCGCTCGACCTTGTTGTGACGCTTGCGTACCGCATTGAGACTCGGCTCGTACAACGACTCCATTCCGAGGAACGCCATGCGGCAGCGAGCCGCCGTGAGCAACTCGACGAACTCGGGATCGTCCAGACAGTTCAGCGTGAACTGTGCCCCCACGGCCCACAGGTCCAGCTCCGCGATACGCCGCAGCAGCCGCTTCGCGTGGTCCAGGTCGCCGCCGAGGTTGTTGTCGTACAGCATGGCCATGCGCCTACGGTGCCACGGCAAGCCCTGTGTTGCCGTCAGGTCGCGGATGACGTCATCGATGGGGCGGCAGCGGTGCGCCTGCCAATCGATCGTGAGCTGACAGTAAGTGCAGCGGAACGGGCACCCGCGGGTCGCCTCGGTGACCATAGGCACCGCGTAGGCCGACTCGACCAGGTCGTAGCGTGGCGGGGGGATGTGCTCGAGACTGGGAGCCGGCGGCGCACGATACACCTGTTCGAACCTTCCGCGCACCAGGTCGCGCACGACCTCGGGCCACACGCGCTCTGCCTCACCCACCACGACGGCGTCCACGTGCGGCAGCACTTCGTTGGGAAACGCAGTCGCGTACTTGCCGCCCGCAATCACCGTTTTGCCGAGGCGCCGGAACCGCCGTGCCACCTCGTACGCGTGCGGCGCACAGAAGTCCATGAAGGACAGCGCGATGAAGTCGGCATCGGTGTCGTAGTCGATGGGACGCACCATCTCGTGCAGGACCTCGACCTCCACCAGATCGGGCGTCAGCCCAGCCAGCAGAATGCCTGACAGTGGTGGAGCTGGAGAGCGTGCGAAGTAGGCCTGCTCCTCGCCGAGGTTCTGGTAGAGCACGATGATCTGGAGCTTGGGCTTCGGCATCTCTTGACCCTCCCTGCATCGCATCAATTCTCACACCGCCCCTCTGCGGACGGCGCATGCAGCGTCGCGGCGGCCCGTCAAACGGCCGTCAAGCGGCCCACGCCCCGACCGCCTCAACCGGCTTGACGATCTCTTGACGAGGTCCGACGAGCGTGCGGCAGGATCGCAGGGAGGACCAGATGCAATACGATCGAATCTCGAAGCCGCTGCAGTTGGCCACCGCCCTTGGCGGCGCATTCGTGGTGAGCTTCTGGGTGCTGTACTTCACCGCCAACGACGCCCTGGGGCTGGTCGAGCCGTCGGTCGTCCGGTTCGAGGAGTCATTCCTCGTCGCGGACGCCGTGTTCGCTGTGGTGCTCTTCGCGACAGCCCTCTCGCTGAGGCGGCGGCGGTCGGTGGGCCCGTTCCTGCTCGCCGTCGCCGGGTCGATGAGCCTGTACCTGGGGCTGCTCGACGCGACGTTCTACCTCCGCAACGGTCTGCTCTTCCCGCTCACCGGCTCGAGCGCCGTTGAACTAACCATCATCAGCCTGTGCGTTGGTGGCGGGCTCTACGCCCTCCGCGGCGCGTGGGGCATGTGGAGGATCCGATGAGCCGCCGTGACCTGCACGAGCGCGTAATCGTGGTGCTGGGTGGGGCGAAGGGTATCGGAGCCGTTACGGCCCAACTCGCGTTGCAAGCCGGCGCCCGCGTTGCGGTAGCGGATCGCAACGCGCCCGTTCCAGGCACGTTTCGCAGGATCGGCGGCCCCATGGTGCGGCAGGTGGACGTGACCGACGCCGACGCCCTGGCTGCCCTGCGCGACGAGGTCGCCGCACGCCACGGCCGCATCGACGCCGTCGTGAACTGCGCGGCCGTTATCGAGCCGGGGCCGGTGGCGACGCTCCCGTGGGATGCCATCCGCCGCCAGTTCGAGGTGAACGCAATGGGCACGGCGCTCGCGAGCACAGTGTTCCTGCCTCAGTTCCGTGAGCAACGGAGCGGGCACCTGCTGCTCGTATCCTCGCTCGGCGGCATTACGCCGCTGCCCGAGTCGGCCGCCTACTCGGCGACCAAATTCGCCGTGCGGGGCTGGGGCCTCGCGCTGGCACAGGAGGTGAAGGCCGACGGCGTCGACGTGACAGTGGTCTGCCCCGACTCCACCGACACCGCTCAGCTGCTGATCGAGGCACGCGGAGGGGGCACGCCGCTCTCCTTCACAAGTTCCCCGATGCCGCCCGAGCGCGTGGCTCGGGCTATCCTGAGTGCCATCGCACGGCCGCGGCGCGAGGTGTGCGTTCCCGGACACCGCGGCTGGCTGTGCAAGCTGGCGGGCGCGTCACCGCTGGTCTTCCGGCTCGTCTACCCGCTGCTGCGCGCTGCGGGGATCCGGGCCCGCGCGCGCTACGCGACCGGCGCTCCCCGCCGCGATGTGACGGGCACAGCCCTCAGCGAGGCGCCGTCATGAGCGGCGCCACCGCAGCCTTGCCGCCGGCGCGACCGGCACAGCTCCGGTTCTGGCAGGCGTACGCCGTCACAATGCGGCCCTACCTGCTGTTCGTATCCGGCATCACCGGGATCGCTGGGGTGAGCCTGGTGAGCGACGTGCCCACCGGCGCCACCATCGTGCTGGCCGTCATCTTCTTCCTGGCGTACGGGCTCGGCCAGGCGCTCACCGACTGCTTCCAGACCGACACGGATTCGCTGTCGGCGCCATACCGCCCACTGGTGAAGGGGGTCGTGTGCGCGCGCGACGTGCTCGCCGTGAGCTTGATCGGCCTGAGTGGCTGTGCGGCGGTGCTGGTGGCGTTTCATCCAGCCACGCTGGTGCCGGCGGCGCTCACCGTGCTCGGGCTCGCGACGTACACCTGGTTCAAGCGCCGCTGGTGGGGCGGGCCCTGGTACAACGCGTGGATCGTGGCACTCGTGGTGCTGCTGGGTTACCAGGCGGGCAGCGGAGCGGCCAACGCGGCCGTGACAGTGACGCCGTCCCTGATCGGGATCATGGTCGCATCGTTCGCGGCGTACGCCAACTTCGTTCTCACAGGCTACTACAAGGACATCGAGGCCGACCGCGCAACCGGCTACCGCACGCTGCCCGTGGTCTTCGAACGCGGGCCGAGCGCCTGGGTGAGCGATGCGTTGGCCGTGCTCGCTCTGCTGGGTGCCGCAATCGTGATGTGGCACGCGAGCCTCATCGGGCTCTTGGCCGCCCTGCCACTGCTGGCCGGCGCGGCGGCAGCTGCGGTCGCCGCCCAGATGCGACTGCACGGAGTCACCACCGACGCGGCAGCGCATCGGGCGATAGCGCCCGTGGTACACGGCTACATTCTCCTCGTCGCAGGCCTAGCCGCGGCTCAGCGTCCGATGTGGCTCCCCGGTCTCGCACTGTTCTACCTCGCCTTCGTCGCCGTGTTGTCGCGCCGACCCATGGCGGCACAGATCTGAGGAGGCCAACGATGCTAGTGATCGTCAACCCCAATGCCGACGGCGGGCGGGCCGCTGCCCGGTGGCAGCGCATCCGGCCGCGGGTCGTCGGGCTAGTGGGGCGATTCGACGAATGCGTTGCGCCCAACCACGAGGGCCTGCGGCGCTGCATCGCAGCAGCGCTCGCTCGCGGCGAGCGCAGGTTCGTGGCCGCGGGCGGCGACGGCACCGTGAATACCGTCATTGGCGACCTCGTCGAGCTGGCACCGCCGGACGTGCTTGAGCAAGTCTCATTCGGCGCCATAGGTCTGGGGTCGAGCAACGACTTCCACAAGCCGCGTCACGCCACGATCGACGGCGTCCCCTGCCGCCTCGACTTCGCGCATCCGATCCGGCACGACGTCGGACGGACTGCCTACGTCGACCCGGCAGGCGAGCGCGGTGTGCGCCACTGGCTGATCAACGCCAGCGTGGGCACGACGGCGGCAGGCAATTGGCTCTACAACCGGGCGACCGGCATAGTGGGTGCGCTCAAGCGGCACTCGGCATCGCTCGGGATGGTCGGGGCCGCACTCTTGGCCGTGCTGCGCCACCGCCGCGTGCCCGTTACGCTCGAGCGGCAGGACGGCAGCAAGGAGTCCCTGCTGCTGTGCAACCTCGGTGTGGTGAAGAACCCCCACTTCACCGGCGTGCTGCGATACGACTCACCTTACGAGCCGGCCAGCGGTGACTTCTTCGTCCACCTACTGATAAGCGCCTCGCTGTGGGATACGCTCGTAGCGCTGGCACGTCTCGCGCGTGGACGTTTCGCCGGCCGGAGCACTGCCCGGACCTGGCGCGCACGGCGCCTCGCGCTCGAAAGCGCTGTACCGTTTGCGGTCGAAGGCGACGGCGAAATCGTGCTGGCTCGGCGGGTGGAGTTCAGCCTCGAACCCGGCAGGCTGGCGGTGTGCGCATGACGGCCGTCGCCGAGAGAGCCCTGATCGGGCGGCTCGCCGCCCGGTTCGCCCGCTCGCCGTACCAGCTCAATGCGCTGCACGAGAGCGACGCGGAACTGATCCGGCTGCCCGATAGCGACATCGTCCTCGCGATCACCACGGACACGATCGCGGAGGAAATCGCTACCGGCCTCTACGAGAATCCATATCTCGCCGGCTGGATGATCGTGGCCGCGAACGCCAGCGACCTGGCCGCCGTCGGCGCAGAGCCGTTGGGGATCGTGGTGAGCGAGTCCTTGCCGCCGAGGATGCCGCCAGACGCACTGGACGCCTTGCAGCGCGGCATCGGCGACGCCGCCGCGCGGCACGGTCTCCCGGTGCTGGGGGGTGACACCAACTCGGCGGCGGCCTTGACGCTCGGCGCGACAGCCATCGGTACGGTGGCAGCAGGCGCGGCGCTCACCCGCCGTGGCGCTCACTCCTGCGACCGACTCTTCGCCAGCGGGCCGGTCGGGCTCGGCACTGCGTTCGCCTTCACCGCACTGATGGGTGACTCGAGCGGCGGTGTGGCCGAGGTGCCGTTCATGCCGGTCGGGCGGTTGCATGAGGGGCAGCGCATCGCCGGGATAGCCTCCGCCTGCATGGACACGAGCGACGGCGTGATCGCGGCGCTCGACGAGCTGATGTTGTTGAACGGCGTGGGCGTAAGCTGGGAACGCCCGCTGCTCGAGGTGCTCCATCCGGCCGCGCTGGCGACGGCGCGGCATGCGGGCTTCCCTCCGTGGACGATGCTTGCGGGCCCGCACGGAGAGTTCGAGCTGCTGTTCACCGTGCCGCCCGAGCGTTGCGGGGAGCTCCACGATGCAGCCGCAGAGATCGGCTGGACTCCACTCGAGCTGGGGCGGATGACCGCTGAGCCCGGGTGCCGTATCCGTGACGGCGCAGAGTGGCTCGTATTCGACACCTGCCGAATTCGCAACCTGTTCGGCGAGGTCGGGGGTGATCCCGCTCGCTACTCGCGGGAGCTGCTCGGATCGGCTCTGAAGCCTCCCCAGCCGGGGAGGTCGCCCCGCCTGGAAAGAACCGCTAGTGCCAGAACAGATATGCGATGAAGATGCCAGCCAGGATGGCCGCGAAGTCCGCCGCCAGCCCGCAGGGCACCGCGTGCCGCGTCTTGCGCACACCCACTGAACCGAAGTACAGCGCGATGATATAGAAGGTCGTATCGGTCGAGCCCTGGAAGGTGCAGGCCAGCCTGCCCACGAACGAATCCGCTCCATAGGTCTGCATCGCGTCCACCATCATCCCTCTCGCACCGCTGCCGCTGAGCGGCTTCATCATTGCCGTGGGCAGGGCCTCCACGAAATCGGTGTTGATGCCCAGCATCCCGAACCCTTCCCGTGCCAGCACCACCAGGAACTCCATTGCACCGGAGGCACGGAACACGCCGATCGCCACCAGGATGGCGACCAGGTACGGAATGATCCGGATGACCACCGGGAACCCCTCCTTGGCACCCTCGATGAACGTCTCGTATACGTTCACCCGGCGGAACATGGCGAGCGCGATGAAGCCGCCGATGACCCCGAATAGGATCACGTTGGCGGCAACGTTCGAAACCGTTTCGATCTGCTCCTGAGGCAGCCGCGTGAAGTAGACGATCACGGCCGCGACGATGCTGGTCAGCCCCACCAGATACGCCAGGATCACCCTGTCGAACAGGTTGATCTTCTGGACTATCGCTACCGACACGAGCCCGACCAGGGTCGAGAAGAACGTGGTGAGCAGGATGGGTATGAACACGTCGGACGGATTCGCCGCACCCTGCTGGGCGCGATACACCATGATGCTGATCGGAATCAACGTCAGGCCCGACGTGTTGAGCACCAGGAACATGATCTGGGCGTTGGACGCCGTGTCCTTCTCGGGGTTCAGCTCTTGCAGCTCCTGCATGGCCTTGAGGCCGAGCGGAGTGGCGGCGTTGTCTAGGCCCAGCATGTTCGCCGCGAAGTTCATGATCATCGAGCCGTGTACCGGGTGATCCTTCGGCACGCCGGGAAACAGCTTGTGGAAGAAGGGCCGCACCGCTTTGGCCAGCAGGTTCACTGCACCGCCCGCTTCACCCACCTTCATCAGACCGAGCCACAGCGTGAGCACCCCGGTCAGGCCGAGCGAGATTTCGAATCCGACCCTGGCCATCTCGAACGTGCTGTTGACGATGGTCGTGAAGATCTCCGTGTCCTGGAAGAAGATCAGCCGGACGAACCCCACGACCAGGGCTATCAGGAAGAACGCAATCCAGATGTAGTTCAGAACCATGAGGGCTCGCCGCGCGTGAGCAGCTCCACCAGCACTGGTACGTGCTCCCGGACCAGGGCATCAGTGGTGGTGAGCGGGAACTCGTAGGTCACCACGCCGATTCCGTGCTCGCCCCCCCACGTTCCGAACGAGCCGGGAGTGGGGTAGCCGACGTCCTCCACCAGGGGCAGGCCGGTCCGCTCCGCCAGCCAGTGCGCGAGCGGTCCCTGCTTCGCGTCGTCGATGCAGGCCAGCGGCGCGTGAAGAGCGACGGCGGTGCTCGGCTTCAGGTCGTCGATGAGCCCGATGAGGGCACGGGTCTCCGGCTCGGAGCCCGGTGCCGACCCGGGGCTCAGCGCGACGTCGCGTGGATCGTCCAGCGTTGAGCGGTGCGGTACGGGGTCCGGCTGCCAGTCTCCGGTCGGGAAGTTGCGGTTCAGCTCGACGCCCAGCGCGTTGCCGCGTGTGCCGCGGACCAGACCGTCCGGGTTGGCGGCCAGCACCACCGCGCAGTGCGGCGAGGGCTCCGTCAGGCTGCGCAGCGCGCGGGAGAGAGCAAAAGTGGTCTCGGCTTCTTCTCCGTGTATGCCGGCGAACACCAGAAGCCGGCACGGCCCGGCGGGGCGCCACACCTCCAGCGGCACGCCGAGGTGCGAGGTCCCGTACGTATCGGGCTCCCAGGCAATGGTGCCGATCTCCTGCCGCGGCCGGAGCTTCATGCGGGAAGCGGATTCACGTTGGTCACGAACCGTCGATAGATCTCATCCAGGTTCTCGAGCACCGTCTCCTTCAGGAGCATGTCGGCCTGCAGGGTGGCATCCCGCAGCAGATCCAACGTGAGCCCCTGCAACAGGGCGGCCGCGGTGGGAACGTGACTCAGGTGCCACCGCTCCGGCGCCACGCCCCGCCGGTCCTCGTCGTACGGTCGATAGAAGCCGAACGCTGTGTCCGCGGCGATCCTCCCGTCGAGCCATTCGTGAAACGGACCGAACATGCCGCCGGGGTTCACCTCTTCTGGGATGAGCTCGATCTCGTATCCCTCCGGCCGCGCGTTGGCGTCGTACACGTCCAGATCGGTCCCCCAGTGATGCCGCGATGCTCCGGGCAGCGCCGACCAGCGCAGAATGGCGAACACCAGCTCGCTCTCGCTCAGCGTCACGATGTCGAGAGGCACCGCATCACTGTCCAGGACGGCCAGCTTGCCCGACGCCTTGCGGTTCCAGATCGAGAGCTGCTGCTCGTAGCTGCGGAACCCGCTGAGCAGCTGGAGATCGAAGCCCGCCCTCCCTGCCTCATCACGCAGTTGATGGAGCGGCATGACCACGTCGCGATGCACGTGGACGCCCAGCAGCTCGGCGTCCTCCGCGGAGCAGAGGTGATCCTCGGTCTGGCCGGTCAGTTGGGCGGACATTGCACAGAGGATACCGGCCGCCGGGAACGTGTCAACCGTTTCAGCCCCCCGTCAAACAGCGCCGTATATTCGTCTCATGCTCCACCACAACGTCTACGTGGTGCTCCTCGACAACGAGGTACTGAGCCACAAGCGCTTTCGCGACGCCAACCCCGACCGCGACCCGCTCAAGCCGTGCCTGTACGTCGGGATGACCGGGAAGACACCGGCTGAGCGGTTTCGGGACCACCAGCGCGGCCACAAGTCCAACGCGTACGTCTATCGGTACGGCGTGAGGCTCCTTCCCAAGCACTTCGAACACCTGAACCCGATGACGTACGAGAAGGCTGTGGACCAGGAACAGCGGCTGGCCAACCGGCTGCGGCGCGAGGGTTACGCGGTATGGCAGGCGTAGGTCAGATTCCATACCTTCAAGCAGACTCAACCGAGAAAGCTCCGTGAGCGAACTCCTGGGCCGCGTAACGGCCGCCCTTGCCGACCGCTACCTAATCGAGCGTGAGCTGGAAAGCGCCGGTACGACCGTCGCTTTCCTCGGTCGCGACGAGAGTCGCAACCGACCCGTCACCGTGAAGGTCTTCCGCCCCGACTTGGCAGCTGCCCTCGATGCCAAGCTGCTGTTCCAGGAGATCCGGGCCGCGCGCCTGACGCATCCCGGCATCGCCACGCCGTCCGCGGGCGGGCAAGCAGGGGGGCTGCTCTACTACGTGACGCCTGGAGCCAAGGGCGAGACGCTCAAAGAGACGCTGGAGCGGCAGACGCGGCTCTCGATCGAGGAGGTCAAAGAGATGGGCCGCCAGGTGGCGGAGGCCTTGAGCTACGCGCACGGCATGGGGGTGGTGCATCGAGACATCAGGCCCGAGAGCATCCTGCTGAGCGAAGACCAGGCCGTCGTGACCGACTTCGGGATCGCGCAGGCAGTGCGAGCAGCCGGCGGGGAGCGGCTGGGGCAAACCGTGCGCTCGGGGGGAATCCCGTACTACCGGAGTCCGGAGCAGCTGCTGGGCGATGAAGTGGACGAGCGCTCGGACGTGTACGCGCTCGGCGCCGTGCTGTTCGAGGCGGTGACGGGAGAGAAGCCGTTTCAGGGAGACACCGCACAGAAGATCGCGGCACAGCACATCGCCGATCCCGTACGCAAGCCTCGGGAGGTCCAGTCGGCGGTTCCGAGCTGGATGTCGAACCTGATCGTGCGCTGCCTCGAGAAGTCGCCCGGGGACCGGTTCCAGACCGCGGCCGATTTGGCGCAGGCGCTCGACGCCGGAAGCGCGGCGGTGGAGCCGGACGAGGCCGGTGAGGCCGGCGATGTCCTCGGCGGGGGTTCGGACGAAGACCTCGGAGTGGGCGAGATCGTCCAGGGTGCCGGCTGGGACTTTAGCGACGTGGTTCCCGAGGTGAAGCCGGCGCCACAGCCCGTCTACGACGTCGGCCCCGGCGAGGGAAGCGTGCCGGCCTCCAAGCCGCCGCCCTCGTCCGACGCCGGTTCAGCGCCCGAGTCAGGCCCCGCGACTGCGCCCGACTCGGCGGCCGAGTCCGCGCCCGAGTCCGCGCCCCCGCCGCTCGAGCCGATAGGTCCGACCGCCGACTTCACGCACGGCAACCTGTTCGACATAGGCCAGGCGACTCAGGCGCGAGAGCCCGAGCCGGAGCCCGAGCCGGCTGACACCGAAGCGACCGCTGATGAAGCAGCCGCCGCGCCAGACCCAGCGGAGCCGTCCGGGATCGGCCACCGCCACTCTGCGGCGCAGGAAGCCCTTGCCGAGATCGAGGCAGCCCATGCGGCGGGCGACGCCGGACACGGGGGACACATGGCGCCGCGGCCGATGGAGATGGAGCAGGTCTCCAAGCTGGACCAGGTCCGCCGCAAGCTGGAGCCGCTGTACGGTTATGGGCCCGAGCTGATTGTCCGGGTCGCGCGTCAGCGCATGACCTGGTACGTGGTGGGCGGGGGAGTCGGCCTGATCCTCTTCTGGATCGTGGTGAAGGCACTCTTCTTCGGCCCGGCCAACCTGCACTGGCAGTTCATCAGCAATCAGCTCGTGGAGCCGGTGCAGGTTCTGGTGGACGGCAGGGTGGTGCAGACGCTCCAGCCCGGCCAGCAGGACTCGATGGTCCTGCCGCGGGACCGGCCCATCGAGGTGGGGTGGCGGCTGATCCGACCGCAGCAGGCGGGAGGCCAGCCGATGGGCAGCTCGTTCGAGGCGGTGCTCTCGGCCGGGAGGCGGCGCGGTGAAGACGTGCATTCGGTGATCGCGGGCGTCACTGCCGACCGCGCCATGTTCGCACCGGCGATCACCAACCGCACCACCCGTGATCTCGTGGCCCTGATCAACCCCGGAACACCGATGGAGGTGGAGTGCAACTGCGTCATTCCAGCCCGCGGCAGGGGCCTACGCATCGGGTACTACCCGCTGCTGGAGAACTCTTCGGTTCGCTTCTTCGACGCGCGGCAGGGCTACCGCGGAGTGTACCAGGATCGTGGTGTGGTCCCAGCGCGGGTCGATTCGCTCACGGGAGCGACGAGCATCGAGCTGGATCAGTGGCAGTAACTTGACCTTTGGGGGCGGCCTCCCTATTGCTCCTGTCACCCAAAACCGAGCACCTCAGCACATGACCGTCATACTCCTCGGCCCTCCCGGTTCCGGAACCGGCACTCAGGGAGACATCCTCGCCCGCAGGCTCGGCGTGTCCAAGATCACCACCGGCGACCTCCTCAACGAGGCGATCCGGAGGGATTCGCATCTGGGCCGCGAGGCCAAGCGGTACATGGACCGGGGAGACATGGTGCCGGACAAGCTCATCCTGCAGCTCATCGAGGAGCAGCTGGCGACCCCCGAAGCCGCACAGGGAATCGTGATGGACAGCTTTCCGCGTACCCTGCGCCAGGCAGAGGATGTGAACCGCCTGCTGGTGGAGCGAGGGGAGCGGGTCGAGCACGTGCTGCTGTTCGACGTGCCGGAGGAAGAGCTGGTCAGACGGCTGCAGGCCCGGGCGGCGGAGCAGGAACGCACCGAAACCCGGGAGGTGATTCAGAAACGGCTCGACGCCTACCGCAAGTCAACGGCGCCGCTGGTGGGACACTACCGCGAGCTCGGGGTGCTGAACATCATCCCCGGCACCGGCACCGCGGAGGAGATTGCCGAACGGGTGAAGGGGGTACTCGGCAGGTAGCGCGACTCAGACTGAGGAGGTCCAGGGCCCTCCTTCCTCTCTGACCTTGGCCTCGAGCACGTACTTGGGACACACGTAGTTCTCCACGAACTCGAGCAGCGATCCGGCGACCCCTCTCAGCGCCTGCTCCACGCCCTCGTCCGTGCAGTTCCCGTCATCGTCGAAGGCGCGATTCACGCCGGCAATCGAGACCGCCCCCGGCAGCACTATGGCGCCGACGTGAGCGCAGACGCCCCGCAGCTGCTCAAGTGACTTGATCGCACCTATTCTCCCGGCCGCAACCCCAACCAGCGCTGTCGGCTTCTCGGCAAGCGCCGAGGGAAACCCGAGGTTCTCTATGATCAGCTTGGCCATGGCGGCGAAGCTGCCATGGTACTCGGGTGTCGCCATGACGACTCCCGTCGCCCCCTTGACCGCGGACCGCAGCCGCTCGGCGTCGTCCGTGGACGGCTGGCCCGGAAAAGAGAAGGTCAAGTCACGGGCATCGAACACCGTAGGAGTGATGCCGCGCCGCCCCAGCTCGTCGTTCACGACTGCCAGGGCCCTCGCAGTGTAGTTGTCGGGGCGGGCGGTCGCCGAGATAGTGACGATGCTCCGCATGCTCACTTCCCGCCCATCAACTCCATGAACCGCGCGAACACCTGCACGCCGTTGTAGAACTGCTCCACGCCCAGCTTCTCGTTGGGCGCGTGCAAGCGGTCGTCGGGGAGTCCAATGCCGGCCAGCAGCACGGGCGCGCCCTCCCTGCCCAGATCCGACACGATCGGAATCGAGCCCCCTGAGCGGGTGAGCACGACGCTGCGGCCCTCGACCTCCTTGAACGCCTGGTCGATGAGCTCGAACGGCCTGGAGTCGGTGTCCACCAGCACCGGGTCGGCGCCGTGTATGAAAGACACCGAAACGTCAGCCCACTTCGGAGCCAGCTGCTTCACGGCCTTCGTGACCTGCTTCTCGACCGTCTTCTGCTTCTGGTTCGGCACCAGGCGCAGACTGAACTTGGCGGTTGCCTCGGCCGGGATCACGGTCTTGGCGCCCTCGCCGGTGAAGCCGCCGCGGATGCCGTGGATCTCGAACGTGGGCAGCGCCCACAGCCGCTCGAACACCGAGTACTGCGTCAGTCCGGTGAGCGTCTTGGAGCCCACCTCGTCACGCATGAACTTGCGCTCGTTGAACGGCAGCTTGTCCCAGTCGTCCCTCTGCGACTTGGGCGGCCGCTTCACGGCCTCGTACAGGCCGGGGACGCGGACGCGCCCCTTCTCCGTCTTGAGCTTGGCCAGCAGGTGCACCAGCGTCTCGTGCGCGTTGGGCGCTGCGCCGCCGTAGAGTCCCGAGTGCAGGTCCGTGGTGGCGGTGCGCACCTTTATCTCGCCGTACACGATGCCGCGCAGCCCAACCTCGATGGCGGGCCAGCCGGGGGCGTAGTACTGCGTGTCGGCCACCAGCGCGGCGTCTCCCTTGACCAGCTCGGGGCGCTGCTGCAGCAGCTCGGTGAGCACGTCGCTGCCGGTCTCCTCCTGCCCCTCGATTATGAACCGCATGTTCACCGGCGGCTTCTTGCCACGGCTCACGGCCTCGAACGCCTTCACGATAGCGAACACCTGACCCTTGTCGTCCGTTGCGCCGCGGGCGTAGAGGTTGCCGTCGCGGATCATGGGATCGAACGGACCCGTGTCCCACTCGTCCAGTGGGTCCGGCGGCTGCACGTCGTAGTGACCGTAGGCGAGCACGGTCGGCTTGCCCGGCACGCGCGGCCCCTCGGCTACGACCGTGGGGTGCGAGTCGCTGCCGAGCAGCTCCACGTTGTCGCAGCCCAGGCCTCGCAGGTGGCCGGCCATCCAGTCGGCGGCGCGGCGGCAGTCCGTCGCGTTGGCAGGGGTGGTTGAGATGCTGGGAATGCGGAGCAGCTCCTTGAGCTCCTCCATCATGCGCTCGCGGTGCTTCGCCACGTAGCCTTTGATGTCGGACATGTCGAGTCTTTCCTTCGGTGGTGCGTGCAGGTGATTTGGTAAGCCGTGACGAAAGCTACTCGCTCGCCACCAGCGCTTCCAGCACTTCGAACGGCGGGGTGTCGCCCCGCTCCTCGACTGCGGCGGCGATCTTCTCGACCGCGGCGCGCAGGTCTTTGCCGGCCCGCTCCAGCAGCCGATCGAACAGACCCAGATTCGAGCGATAGAGGCGCGCGCCCAGCAGGCTGGCGTTGTTGAGCGGCCGCCGGGCCAGCATCTCCCCGCTGTAGGCCTCGAACTCCTCGGCCAGCGGCCCGCGCAGCCGCTCACGCGCGGCCTCGAAGACCTCCTGGCGCCGCAGCTCGGTTTCCTCCGGCTCCAGCCCTGATTCGTACAGGGCTTCGAGCTCCTCCACCAGCGCGCGGTAGAAGTCGCCGAGGCGGAGCTGGTCGCGCCAGATCGCACCGGCCCGGCGCGACTGCATCGTGTCGCCGCGGCCGGCGAAGAACGCCTCGGCTCCGCGGTAGCCGACCCACAAGGCGAAGCTCTCGTCGAACGCGGTCTCGTTCGGTACGTAGAGGGTGTTGTGGGCGATCTCGTGGAGAACCAGTGCCGCCAGCAGCGCCGGATCGGGGCTCAGCGCGGTAGAGAGCAGCGGGTCGTTGAACCAGCCCAGCGTGGAGAACGCAGCCGACGGACGCAGGTGAGTGTCGAAGCCCTCGTCCTCGAGCCCCCGCGCCTTGCTGCGGGCCGCGTCGAAGTCGAAGTACCCCTTGTAGGGCACGGTCCCCACGATCGGGTAACGCCACGAGTAGGCAGCGAACCGGTGCCGCGGGCTCGCGGTGAGGACCAGGAGGAGCGTGTCGCGCCCTACCTCGGTAAACGTCGTGTACGTGTCTCCCGAGGCCAGGCCCAGCGAATCGGCTCCGAAGCGGCGGGCATCGAGCACCAGCTCGAACTGCGCGCGCCGCTCCGCACTCGTGGCGCTGTCCGCCAACAGCTGCTCGAGCGGGCGGCGGCGCCACAGGATGCGCGCTTCCTCGCGGGCGGCCCGCAACACGAACCTCACGTCGTCGCTCACCAGCACTAGCAGCAAGAACCCGATGCACAGTGCGCCCGCCGATCCGAGCGCCACGCGGACCCAGCCCCAGCGCCGCAGCCTCGCCGCGGCCTTGCGCAGCACGCCCCTCACAGCGTGAACCGCAGTCCGAGGTAATGGGCCGGCTCGCCCAGGACGTCTTCATGGCGGTAGGCGTAGTCGAGCTTCAGCGCCCCCACGTTGAGCGTGCCGCCCAGCGTCCACTCGGAGTCAGACAGCACGTCGGGGCGTCCGCTGAAACCCGCGCGGCCCACTATGCCCACGCCCGACAAGACGATACCCGCCTCTCCCGCAATCACGCCGCGCGCACTCCGGCCCTCGCGCCATTGGACCTCGACACTGGACATGAGCCGGAACGACTCCTGCGGATCCACGTAGTTCATCGTGAACCCGAGGCGTGTGTGCCGCGGCATCACCAGCGACGAGGTGTCGCGCCAGTTGCCGCCGATGTTCTGCACCGCGAACGCGATCGCCATGATGTCGAAGAATGCGATCGTGATGCCGGCATCGCCGCTCCAGCCGTCGGTCTTCACGTCGTCGAGCCGGCGCCGCACGTACTTGCCGCTCACGCCCAGCGCGATCAGCCCGAAGCGGTACACCAGCGAAGCCGCGCCCTGCGACTCCCGCGCATTGGTGCCCCCGGGAATGGCGCCGCCGAGGTACTGGTTGGGGTTGGAGCCGAAGTCGAAGCGCTGCACGCCGACCCCGAGATCGAACTGCCGGATGCGCCAGCCCAGAGCGCCGCTCAGGTGCCAGGCGTCTCCGGGGGCGGCGCGGTACAGGCCCTCGAGCCCGATGTGCCGCAGGGTGGCGAGACCGGAAGGGTCGACGAATACGGCCCCCGCGTCGCCGGGAACGGCAACGCCCGCCCCATTGAGACCGGCCAGGCGCGCGGTGGGGGGCAGCCCGAGCAGGTATACGGTGTCCTGGGTTTGCGCCGCGGCTGGAGGGGGGAGGAGCACGGCAAGCGCCGCGGCCGTGCACAGGAAAACAGGGAGGGCCCCGCGGCGGGCGGCCGCCTGCTTTCGACCCGCCCCTGCCACCCGGCTCATGTGACTAACGAATCCGGACCACGTTCAGCCTGGGTACCACCAGCCCGGACAGGTCGTCGCCCGCCGGGTCGGTTAGCTCCACGGTGAAGCCCTGCTGCCCCGCGCTCTGCTGCGCCAGATAGTAGTCTCCCGATCCGGCGTGCAGGTCGCCCAGCACGTTGAACACGCCGCCGGAAAAGGTGGGCGGCACGATCGGGAACGGCTGCGGGAACTGCGACGGGAGCTGGCCGTGCAGTGACGCGAACGTGGTGCGGAAGCTCCACGTCGTGTACTTGAGCCGTGCGGGAGCCGTGAAGCCCGGGAGGTCCGATACGTAGATGGCCAGGAACCAGTCGGAGAGCAGCCGCTCGAACGGCTCGCCCGCCGCCGCCTCCACGTTGGCCGGCCCAAGCAGGTTGGTCTCCACCAGTCGCCTGGTGACTCCGTCGCCGAACTGGTCCACCACCCAGCGCAGGAAGAGCCAGGATGCGCCGCGCTCGGGCAGAGAGCCGGTGCCGTCGAGGAACAGCAGGAAGTTGGAGCCCGACTCGCCGAGGTAGCTGTAGGCGTTGAACATGTCACCCAGCGCGAACTGCGAGCCGCGCACGGAGTCGGCCAGCGCGAAGAAGTGCAGCGCTGCCAGCTCCTCCGACAGGTGAGAGAGCCCCTCATTGAGCCACGTGTGCTCGCTGTTGCCGCCGCGCACCAGCACGTGCTGGTTGAAGCTGATCATGTGCTGCAGTTCGTGAATGAACGTCACCGGCACCAGCCGCCGCACTATGCTCCCGCTCACCGGGCAGCCCCTGTCGCCAGCTGCATCCGCTGTGAGCGAGAAGAACACCTCGGCCCCGTTGGAGCGGGGGTCGTCCTGGAACGCGGGGTCCACGTCGAGCGCGAAGAAGAAGCCCGTGATGATGGCCTGGCCGCAGGACTCCTCCGGGGTGAGTCCGTTCACCACCGGCGTCATGAGGATGAACAGCACGCCGTTGCGGTCCACGTCGGACTCGGACCCGAATGCACGGGTGGCCACGTCGTAGAGCTCGTCGTCGAACTCGCTCCCGAAATCTTCGGCGTCCTCGTCTGTGATGGGGTCAGGAGCCTCCAGGTCCTCGTAGATCACGGCCCGCAGCCCCACGTAGCGCGCCCGGGCGGTCACGGTTACGAAGTCCCTCGTAGCGCAGGGCAGCGCGGCGCACACCTTAAAGTTCCTCTGGTCCCCCAACTCAATTCCCGACGCCCCCGCCGGCCCCACCGCCTCGGGTAGCAGCGGGCGCCGCGGCAGCCGCGAGTACTCGTTCTCCCGCTCGCGCAGGAAGTCGTGGAAGCGCTCGGCGTGGGTCCGCTCCGGCCGCCGCCTCTCGGTGCGGACGGACACCGGCGCCGCCGCGTCACCGCGGAACCGGTAGGCCGCCGAGACCCCGGGGACGGACGCAGCCGACTGCGGAGTCATCAGGTACTCGGCGCCGCCGGGGCCCGCCGTGGGAAACGTGGCGCAGCCGTTGAGTGTGATGGGGTCGAGCACAGAGTACTCGCCCACTTCGAGGGTGAGCGGGCCGGACGAGGCCTGGTACGTGCCGGGTAGCGCGTCGAGCTGCGTGCCGCCGTAGGCCACGGCCACGCTCACCGAGCCGGGCACCAGGCAGCGCGGCACCACGACATCGAGGGCGTCGCCGGATGGAGTTGCGCTCAACACGCGCGCTAGCTCACCGGCGACCTCCACCTGGAGCGTGTCGGCCAGGCGTGTACCGCTCAGCGTGAGAGTGTCACCGCCCGTGAAGCTGCCGGGGGCGACTCCGGAGAGAGTGGGGGCGGCGGCCGCCGCAGCGGTGAAGCTCGAGCTCACCGAGCTGTTCGCGGCCAGCGTTGCACGCACGACGTACTGTCCGGCCGTGGGGCCGAGCGTGAGCCACACTGCGGCCCGCCCCGTGCCGTCGGCCACGGTCACGGCGTCGGAGAGGCTCGCGCCGTCACCGTCGGTGATGCTCCAGCGCACCTCGCCGCGCGGCACCGGCTGGCCCTGGGCATCGCTGACCGTGACCGCGAGTGGGTCGGCCAGCCGCACTCCCGCGAACCCGACTTGCCCGTCCGTCCCCGACACGATGGAGAGCTGCGTGGGTTGGGGCAGGTCGTCCCCGCCGCCGCAGGCGGCGGTGGCGACGACCGTGGCCGTTACCCAGATGCGTGGTTTCAGACAGGTCTCCCCGGACCCTCAGACGGGCCCAATTTGGCGGGTTCCCGGGCCCCCTTGCGCGGGTCCATAACCCATGGTACGGGCGCAACATACGCGGGGCGACGCGCTTTTGACAACGCACGAGCCCCTCGGTAGGCTTTTAGGTCTATGGGTTTCGTCCACCTCCACACCCACTCCGAGTACTCTCTCCTCGACGGCGCGAATCGGATACCCGATCTCGTGGCGAAAGTTTCGGAGCTGGGAATGGACAGCCTCGCTGTCACCGACCACGGCAACCTGCATGCGGCATGGTCGTTCTACGAGCATGCCAAGTCCGCGGGCGTGCGTCCCATACTGGGGTTCGAGGCCTACCTCGCCTTCGGGCCCCGCCAGGCACGCGAGAAGCCTCAGGGAGCGCCAGCCCAGTACTCACATCTCGTGCTGCTGGCGCGCAACAAGACCGGATACGGCAACCTCATCAAGCTCTCGTCGATCGGCTACCTGGAGGGCTACTACCGCCGTCCCCGCATCGACCTGGAAGCCCTGGAGCAACACAGCGAGGGGCTGGTGGGGCTCGCGGCCTGCCTGTCGGGTGAGATCGCACTGTGGCTGCGCCAGGGAAACTACGACGAGGCGCGTCAGTCGGCCGAGCGGTTCGCGAAGCTGTTCGGGCCGGACGGCTTCTGGCTCGAGGTGCAGGACCACGGATTGGCGGACGAGAAGGTGGTGCAGGAGGGGATGTTCCGCCTGGCCGACGACCTGGGGCTACCCGTCGTGGCCACCAACGATGCTCATTACCTGGAGCGCGCCGACCACGAGGCGCACGACTGTCTGCTCGCCATCGGCACCGGCAAGGACCTGGACGACCCCAACCGCTTCCGCTTCTACGGCCAGGAGAGCTACCTCAAGACCGAAGCCGAGATGGCGGAGCTGTTCCCGGGACGGCCCGACGTGCTCGAGAACACCCAGCGCGTGGCCGACCTGTGCGAGTTCGACTTCGAGAAGAAGTACTTCCTGCCCGAGTTCCCGCTGCCCGAGGACGTCGAGTCGGACAACGACCTGCTGGTGCGGCTAGCCACCGAGGGAGCGCGGCGGCGCTACGGCGACGAGCTGCCGGCCGAGGTGGAGGAGCGCCTGTCCTACGAACTGGGCGTCATAACGCGGTGCGGGTACGCCAGCTACTTCCTGATCGTCCACGACTTCATCCAGGCGGCCAAGCAGCGCGGGATCCCGGTGGGGCCGGGACGCGGCTCCGCCGCCGGATCGGTGGTGGCCTACGGGCTGGAGATCACCAACGTCGATCCGCTGCAGTTCGACCTGCTGTTCGAGCGATTCCTGAACCCCGAACGCATCTCCATGCCGGACATCGACGTGGACTTCTGCTTCGAGCGCCGCAGCGAGGTGATCGACTACGTGCGGCAGCGCTACGGGCACAACAGCGTGGGGCAGATCATCACGTTCGGGACCCTGAAGGCGCGCGCCGCCGTGCGCGACATCGCGCGAGTGCTGCGAGTTAGCCCTGCCGATGCGGACCGCATCGCGAAGCTGATCCCCTCGGGCCCGGGCTTCGCGATGTCCGTAGCTGACGCCGTCAAGAAGGTCCCCGAGCTCGCCCACCTGGTGCGCGAGGACGCCACGATCGAGCGCCTCGCCGACCTGGCGCAGCGCATCGAGGGCCTCTCGCGCCATGCGTCGGTCCACGCCGCGGGCATAGTGATAGCACCGGGGCCGCTCGACGAGTATGTGCCCGTGTGCACTCCGCCGCAGCAGCGCAACACGAACGGCGACGGAGAGGACGCGATCATCACGCAGTTCGACATGATCGCGCTCGAGAAGGTGGGCATGCTCAAGATGGACTTCTTGGGCCTCAGAACGCTCACCGTGATTCACGACGCCGTCGAGATGATCGAGCAGCGGCACGGCGTCGAACTGGACATCGACGCGGTCGACCTAGACGATCCCGACACGTACGCGATGCTGCGAGAGGGACGCACGGCAGGAGTGTTCCAGTTCGAGTCGCCGCTCGCCACCGAGATGCTGTACCAGATGCGGGTGGACCGGTTCGACGACCTAGTGGCCACGAACGCGCTGGTGCGTCCGGGTCCGCTGGACTCCGGCATGCATCAGGTCTATACGCGGCGCAAGCGCGGCGAGGAGGAGGTGCGCTACCCGCACCCGGACCTGCGCGAGGTGCTGGAGCCCACCTACGGCGTGATCATCTATCAGGAACAGGTGATGCGGATCGCCAACATCCTGGCGGGCTACTCGCTGGCTGAAGCGGACGTGCTGCGCAAGGCAGTGGGCAAGAAGATTCAGGAGCTCATCGAGGCGGAGCTCGACAGCTTCGTGGAGCGCGCGGTGGAGCGCGGATACAAGCGCCACCTGATCGAGGACATCGCGGGCCAGATCCAGACCTTCGGCCGCTACGGGTTCAACAAGTCGCACTCGGTGGCCTACAGCATCATCTCGTTCCAGACCGCGTGGCTCAAGGCGCACTACCCCGGCGAATTCATGGCGGCGCTGCTCTCGTCCGAGATCGGCGACACCGACAAGGTCGTGGCGTACATCAACGAAGCGCGGGAGATGGGGATCGAAGTGCTGCCCCCCTCGGTCAACGAGTCGGGCTGGAAGTTCACCGTCGTCGGCGACGGCCAGCTCCGCTTCGGATTGGGCGCGGTGCGCAACGTGGGGCGCGGCGCGATCGAGTCGATCATCGGCGGGCGCGAGGAGGGCGGCCCCTACACTTCGCTCACGGAGTTCTGCGAACGCGTGGACCTGAGGCTGTGCAACAAACGCGTGGTGGACTCGCTCATCTCGGCGGGCGCGCTGGACCAGGCGGACACCCACCGGGCACAGCTCTCAGCGGCGCTGGACCAGGCGCTGAGCGAGGCGCAGCTGCGCCAGGCAGACAGGGCGTCCGGACAGGCGTCCCTGTTCGGAGACGCCAAGGCGCCCCAGGCCGCGACTCCGCCGCGCATGCCGGACGTCGTTCCTTGGACCGAGGCCGAGCGCCTTGCCAAAGAGAAGGAAGTGGTCGGATTCTTCATCTCGGGCCACCCGCTCGAGCGCTTCCGCGAGGAGGCGCACTTGTTGGGCACGCGCACTACCGCCACTCTTGGTACGTGGAGCGAGCACCGGGTGACCGCGGCCATCGTGGTCACTGCGGTGAAGCGCCGCATCAGCAAGAAGACCGGCGCCGAATACGCGCGTCTCACGCTGGAGGACTTCCACGGCACCGCCGAGGCGCTCGTCTTCCCGGACACGTGGAGCAAGCTCTCGGAAGTGATCGTGCCGGACGCGGCGCTGCTGCTCACGGGCGGGCACAGTCCGCGGGACCGCGGTGAGGATAGGGCGCCTTTCATTGTGGACGACGCCCAGCCGCTCGCCGGGCTGCGCGAATCCGGGTCCATCGGCGTCGCGCTGGAGTGGCGGGCGGGCGGCGGACCGGACGGCGACGCGGCCCGTGCCCTCAATGCGCTGTGTGCTGCGCACCCGGGGCCGGCGCCCGTGTTCGTGGAGTGGAGCGACGGCAACGGGGTGACGGCGCACCTGCGCGCACGCGGTGCACAGGTAGCTTTGGACGAAGATTTTCTGGGCGCGCTGCGAGAGCTCGTCGGGACCGAGCGCGTACGCCTGGTCAGAGCGCAGTAGGAGAGGCAGTGGCCAAGACCTTCAACCTCGACTTCGAGAAGCCCATCGTGGAGCTCGAGCGCCAGATCGAGCACCTCAAGCGCATGGCCACGGACCGGCAGCTCGACGTGCGAGGCGAGATCGCGCCCCTGGAAGAGAAGCTGGTGGACCTGAGGCGGGAGATCTACCGCGATCTCACTCCGATGCAGCGCGTGCTGGTGGCGCGCCATCCGCGGCGCCCCTACACGCTGGACTACGTAGAGCGCCTGTTCACCGACTTCGTGGAGCTCAAGGGCGACCGCCTGTACCGGGACGACCCAGCCGTAGTCGCGGGCTGGGCGCGCTTCAACGGCCGCCCGCTGATGGTGATCGGGCACCAGAAGGGACGTGACACCAAACAGAACCTGCAGCGCAACTTCGGCATGCCGCACCCGGAGGGCTACCGCAAGGCGCTCCGCCTGATGCACCAGGCGGAGCGGTTCCGCGCCCCGATCGTCACGCTCATCGACACGCCGGGTGCCTATCCGGGCCTCGGCGCCGAGGAGCGCGGCCAGGCGGAGGCCATCGCGCGCAACCTGGAGGAGATGGCCGCGCTCGAGGTTCCCTTCATCGCCGCAGTGATCGGCGAGGGCGGGTCGGGCGGAGCGCTGGCGCTCGGAGTGGCCGACCGAGTCCTCATGATGGAGAACGCGGTCTACTCGGTGATCTCGCCGGAGGGCTGCGCGTCGATCCTGTGGAACGACGCGGCCCAGAAGGAGCGGGCTGCGGAGGCGCTCAAGATCACCGCGCAGGACCTGCGCGAGCTGGGCGTGATCGACGAGATCGTGCCCGAACCCCCCGGGGGCGCCCACACCGACGCGGACGCAGCGGCTCAGGCGCTGGGCCGCGCCCTGGAATCCCACCTCACGGACCTCGCACCGCTGGAGCCAGCGGAGCTGATCCGGCAACGGGCCGACAAGTACCGCAAGATCGGCCGCTTCGCCGAGGGCTAGCTTTGCCCGGCCTGGTCGAGGTCCGGTTCAAGGGGAACCGGAAGGCGTTCTTCACCTTGGAGAGCGACGGCGAGCTCGGCATGGGCGACGCGGTCGTGGTCGAGGTGGAGCGCGGCCAGGACCTGGGACGGGTGTCGGCCGTGGGGGACGCGGCCGAGCGCAAGTGCGGCGTGGGCTGCAACGGCTGCCCCGCCGCGGAGACTCCCAAGGCAACGGGCAAGGTAGTGCGCGCGGCCTCCAGGGAGGACTCGCACCTCAGCGACGAGCTGCGCAAAGCGGAAGAGGACGTGCGCCGCACGGTCATGGAGCGCGTCAAGGCGCACGAGCTGAGCATGAAGGTGTCCGACGCCGAGTGGCAGTGGGACCGCAAGAAGCTCACCGTCTACTTCACCGCAGAAAAGCGGGTCGATTTCCGGGCCCTGGTGCGCGACCTGGCCAGCCTGTTCCGCACCCGCATCGAGCTGCGCCAGATCGGGGCGCGCGACGAGTCGAAACGGCTCGACGGGGTGGGCCGCTGCGGCCGCCAGTACTGCTGCTCGTCGTGGCTGCCCGAGCTGCGCCCGGTGAGCCTCTCACTGGCCAAGGACCAGCGGCTCTCGCTCAACCCTTCGCAGATCTCGGGAGGCTGCGGGCGGCTGCTCTGCTGTCTGCGCTACGAGCACGAGTTCTACGTTTCGTCCCGCAAGCGCTTCCCCAAGCTGGGGCGCGCTCTGCGCACCGCGCGCGGCTCAGAGACGGTGGACGCCGTGGATATCTTCCGGGACCGAGTGCTGTTGAAGGCCGCGGACGGCTCGGCGCGCTCCGTGACCCTGGCCGAGCTCAAGGGCGAAGTGGCCGGACCGCCAATTGCGACGCAGAAGCCAGAGGCGCGGCCCGCCGAGCCCCAGGCCAAGCCCGCGCGCGAGCCGGCCGACGACGACGGAGATCAGCGCGTCACCACCCAGGACGCTGTAGAGGCGGTCACGCCGCGCAAGCGGCGGCGGCGGCGGCGCGGCAAGCGGGGAAGGCCGCGCAACCGCAAGCCTCCGGACGGCGACGGCTCGAACGACAAGGACGATCGTGAGCAGTAGGTACTACGTCACAACTGCCATCGATTACTCGAACGGTGAGCCCCACCTGGGGCACGCCTACGAGAAGATCGGGGCCGACTGCGTGGCCCGGTACCGCCGGCTGCGAGGTCACGACGTCTACTTCTCCATCGGCATGGACGAGCACGGGCAGAAGGTGGCCCAGGCCGCGGCCGAGGCGGGCCAGGAGCCCCAGCAGTGGGTGGACCAGATAGCTGGCAAGTTCGAGGCCGCGTGGCGGGAGCTGGCCATAAGCCACGACGTCTTCATCCGCACTACGGAGCCGCGGCACGAGCGAGCCGTGAAGGAACTGTTCCGCCGCATCCAGCAGGGCGGCTACATCTCCGAGGGGGTGTACTCGGGCTACTACTGCGTGGGGTGCGAGGCCTTCAAGTCGGAGAAGGACCTCGTGGACGGCAAGTGCCCGACCCATCCCACCCGCGAGATAAAGTGGGTCGAGGAGCCGAACTACTTCTTCGAGATCGGCCGCTTCCGTCAGAAGCTGCTCGACCTGTACGGCTCCAACCCCGAGTTCGTGCGGCCCAAGCCCAAGTACAACGAGATCTTCAACGTGGTCGAAGGCTGGACCGAGGACCAGACGATCTCGGTGAGCCGGGCGCGCGTGCCCTGGGGCATACCCTGGCCCGACGACGAAACCCACGTGGTGTACGTGTGGTTCGAGGCGCTCATCAACTACCTCTCGGTCACGGGCTTTCCCGAGGACGGCTACGAAGCCACCTGGCCCGCCGACGTACACGTGATCGGCCCCGACATCGTGCGGTTCCACGCCGCCATGTGGCCGGCCATGCTGATGGCGGCGGGTATCGAGGTCCCCAAGCTGGTGTGGTGCCACGGCTGGGTGAACACCGGCGGGGAGCGGTTCTCCAAGTCGGCAGGCGTTGCCGTGACGCTGAAGGACCTGATCGAGCACCACGGCGTGGACGCCCTGCGGTACTTCGTGCTGCGCGAGATCCCGTGGAACTCGGACGGCAACTTCACCTGGGAGCGGTTCGACGCCCGCTACACCTCGGAGCTGGCCGACGGCTACGGCAACCTGGTGAGCCGCGTGCTCGCGATGATCGCGCGCTACCTGAACGGCACGGTGCCGGCCCACTCCGGATCGACCTCCCTGGATGAGTTCGGCACGGAGTGTGCCGCAGCCTATCGGGACGCCATGGATCAGCACCTGCTACACACCGGCGCAGAGCACGCCTGGCGCCTGGTGGACCGCGCCAACGGCTACATCGAGGAGCGGGCCCCGTGGGCGCTCGCCAAGGAGGGGCGTACGGAGGAGCTGGAGGGGACCCTGGCGGCGCTCGCACGGGGTGTGGCGCGCATCACGCTGATGGCAGGGCCCTTCATGCCGGGCAAGACACAGGCGGTGTGGGATGCCCTCGGACTCGAGGGCGAGGTCGCCTGCACGGGCTGGGCGGCACTGGAAGACCCACCCACCGCGGGGCGCTCGGTTACGAAGCCTCCGCCGCTGTTTCCCAAGCCAAAGCCATAGGATGTAAGTTGTTTATATGCAACACGTTACAGAGTGACACGGAGCGGTTGACACAAACTGTACCAGGGCTCTAACTTAGCGGCGCCTCCTGTGACGTCGGGCACGGTTTTAACTCGGCCCGCCGGAGAGATTCCCGTAGAGAACACAGTTCGTCCAGTGGGGGCTGGGTCACATGGCTGATCGGCGTTGGACGGTTGTATTGGTGCCACACGGCAGCGGGGATTCCCGTTCCGTGGCGGTGTCGCTGCGGGTATTCAAGATCCTGGCTACGGTAGCGGTGGTCACGGCCGTATCGGCCGTCGTCTTTGGCACGGTGACCATCAAGCGCGCCATCGACCTCACCCGCCTGGATCGCCTGGAGCACCGCAACGAGCTGCTGTCCCAAGAGCTCGACCGGGCGCAGGACATCATCGTCACTCTCGGTGACACCATCTCGGCAATAGCTCAGCGCGACGAGCTGGTCCGGCTGCTGGCCGGGCTCGACCCCACCGACCCGGACGTGCAGCTGGCGGGTATCGGTGGTCCCGTGGGCCCCTGGACCGAGCGGGAGCAGATCCTCTCGGAAGGCCCCACCGGGCAGCAGGCCCTGGAAGTCCGCACCGACCTCAACAACCTGATGCGGCGCGCCAACCTGCTGGCGACTTCCTACGACCAGGCGGTGTCGACCCTGGAGACCCACAGGGACCGCACCAAGCGCACACCGTCGATATGGCCCACTGAGGGGTGGCTCACGAGCTCGTTCTCGAGCTCGCGGGTGCACCCCATTTTTCATGACGCGCGGCCGCACGAGGGCATCGACGTCTCGGCGCCGCACGGCACGCCGATTCTGTCACCCGCCGACGGGCGAGTGGTGGACGTCCGCACCAAGACGGGTTACGGCAAGACCGTCACGATCGACCATGGCTACGGCGTGGCGACGTTCTACGCTCACGCCTCCAAGGTCCTCGTGCGTGTGGGTCAGCGCGTGAGCCGCAACGACAAGATCGCTGAAGTGGGCAGCACCGGGATCGCGACCGGACCGCACCTGCACTACGAGGTGATCGTAAACGGCCGGCCCGTGGATCCGCGTGAGTTCATACTGCCGGCCAAGATCGTCGATTAGGCGCTCAGCCTTCGCCGACGACGGCCGCATGAGTCATCCAAGAGCGGCGTCCCCGATTCCGGGCACGCCGCTCGTTTCGTTGTTGCCGGGGCGTGCCGCGGCGGCTCTGCTACTGGCCGGAGCGGCTGGTGCCTGCGGGGGCGGCGAATCGGCCGTGCTGCTGCACGTTGAGCTGGAGCACGACGAGCCTGTGGCCGGCCTCGAGGTCACGGCATTCCCCTTCGACGCCGAGGCCATCCTGGACTCCCTCGAGGCGGCCGCCGCCGAGCCGCGCCCCGCCTTCCCGGAGCTGGAGCGGCAGCTGGCTGCCTACCGCAGTCCAGAGGACGACCGGCTCAGCGAGGCGAGCCGGCCCTGGCTCGCCCTGTACGACAGTGTCTCCCGGCTGGCCGACTCCCTCAACACGATGGACCGCCGCACCCAGACCTACGCCCGCATGTACGAGCGGTTCAGGCAGCTGTACGGGAGGCTGCAGCAGCGCGCTGCCGAGCGGGACCGGGCGCTTGAGGAGCTGCGGGGCGAGGACGTGGCCCTGGCAAGGCGCGCGCAGGCTGCAGCGGAATCGGTCCGGGTGTGGGAGCGTGCGGCGTTCGAGCCCTACGCTGAGCTCCACAGGGCGGCCCTGGACTCCTCCGGGCGCGCTGTGGCCCTGCAGACCACCGACGACCACGGCGAGGCGCACCTGGAGCTGGCTGCCGGAGACTGGTGGATCGTGGCGCGCCTGACGGACCCGGACAACCCGTTTCAGGAGTACTATTGGAGCGTACACCTGAGGACCACGGGGTGGCTCCCGCTGCGCGTCCCGCTGTTCGAGCGGAACAGACTGCGCCGCTGGCGACATTAGGTACCGGCACCGAGAGAGAGGAAACGTGCAGCGAAGAGGATGGATTGGCATTGCCGGAGCGGCCGTGGTGGTGGGGTTCGCCGCCGGCTGGGCACTGCGGCCCGGAGCGGCCTCCGACACCGGCACAGAGGCCCAGGCAGCATCACAGAGCGAGCCCCAGGGTGCGGCCGAGGGCGGCGCCGGAGGGCAGCAGGAGCAGCCCGGCATGCTCGCCGAGCGCACCAAGGGCGACCCCGGTGCGCCGGTCACCATCTTCGAGATCAGCGACTTCCAGTGTCCGTACTGCGCGCTCTTCGCGCAGCAGACGCTGCCCACGCTGGAGCGGGAGTACATCGAGACGGGCAAAGTGAAGCTCGTGTTCCTGAACCTGCCCCTGGTACAGATCCATCCCAACGCAGCCGCGGCCCACGAGTTCGCGATGTGCGCCGCGCGGCAGGACCGCTTCTGGCCGGCTCACGACCTGCTGTTCCGCCATCAGGAGCAGTGGGCCGGTCTGGCCGAACCCGGGCCCTACTTCGTGCAGCTGGGCGACTCGGCCGATCTCGAGGCAGATGACCTGGTGGACTGCTTCGACACCGGAGCGATGCAGGGGCTGATCCAGTACGAAGCCCGGCTCAACGCACAGTCGGGTATCCGCAGCACGCCCTCGTTCGTGGTCGAGGGTCTGCTCATCCCCGGGGCGCTGCCGCTCGAGAACTGGCGGCCTGTCCTGGACTCGATCTACACCGATAAGACTCGGGAGTAGGCATGGGGGCTCGGCAGGGACTCTCCCTCATACCGCTAGCAACGCCAGCCCCACGTCGTAGAGCGCGTGAGTCCAGGCGGTGATCCCGAACCCGCGCGCCACGTAGAGTCCGCTCAGCGCCAGCCCGGCTATGGTACGGAAGGTGAACGACGAGAGCTCCAGCGGGTCGCCGTACGGGCCCACGTAGTGGAACACGGCGAAGATGAGAGCACCCACGATTACAGCGAACGCAACCGACACTGGCCGGCTCCACCCAGCCTTGAGTCCCAGCGCCAGCAGCGCCGACACCAGCAGCACGCGGAACAGCAGCTCCTCGTAGATGCCCGCGCCCAGCGACACCACGAGCTGGGTGCCGAGCGGCAGCGTAGTCATCGTGGTGCCCTGCACCATCGCGAGACTCGGGCCGTACAGGAGCTGGGCCGTGAGCAGCGCCACCACCTGTCCGAAGATCGCGGCGTATACCAGGCTCTCGGCGAAGCTCCCCAGGAAGATGCGCTTGTCGAGCCTGCCGCCGCCGCGCTTGCGGTGGTCGCGCCACACGATCCACGCCCCCGCTCCGATGAGCACCGCCCCGAACACGACGAGCCCGGCCTGCCCGCCCAGTACGATGAACACCGTCTTGAGCATCACGTCGGCGCCATTGCGCACCCCGTGCACGGCCGACCCGGAGATCAGCGCGGCCGACACCTCGTACAGCAGGAGCAGGGGGAGCGCGAACAACACAGTGTAGCGCGGCTCGCGGCTGGCAGTCAGATAATCCCGTAGCGACATCGCTCCCAACCTATCACATTGGCCGCATGTACATGCGGCTCTACCGTGTCCTGGCTCGAGCCGCGCACCGTGCGCCACTGGTGCGCGGCAGGCTCGCTGCGAGCCTCGCAGGGCGGCGGAGCGCGGCCGAACGGTGGCTCGCCTGGGCCGCCGAGCACCGCGGGCGCGGCCCGCTCTTGTGGCTGCACGGCGCCTCCGTGGGAGAGGGACTGGCGCTGGAGCCGGTCGTTACCCGGCTGCAGCGGGCGCGGCCCGACCTCGCCGTGGTACACTCGTTCACCTCACGGTCGGCGGCAGCGTGGCCCTGGCCTTTCGAGGCTCTGTTCCGCGACTACCTGCCGCTGGACGAGCCCGACGTTGTCGCCCGGGTGCTCGAGTCAGTACGCCCTTCCCTGTTGACCTTCTCGCGTGGCGACCTGTGGCCCGAGCTGTCGTTTGCGGCCGCCGCGCGCGGAGTGCCGATCTCGGTGGCCGGCGCCACGGTGCGCCCCGGGAGCAGGCGCCTCAATCGTCTGCTCTCCCCCCTGTACGCGAGCGTGAGCGAAGCGGTTTCGTGGCTCGGCGCAGCTACCGAAGCGGATGCGGAGCGCTGGGTGCGTCTCGGTTTGACTGGCGATGCTGTATGCGTCACGGGCGACCCGCGGCACGATCAGGTGCTGGAGCGAGTGCCGCGTCTCGAAGCGGTGGAGACCCTGCTGCCGTGGGCCGCCGCCGGCCCGGCGCTGGTAGCCGGGAGCACCGAGGAAGCGGACCTGCGGGTCCTGGCGCAGGCGGCGCGCCGTGTGCTGGAGGGATCCCGCCAGGCGCGCCTGATCGTGGTGCCGCACGACCCGTCACAGAGTGCGGTCGGCGCCGCCCTGCGGCACGCCCGCAGGAGCGGCCTGCAGGCCTCCGTATGGGACGGGAGCGCCTCTCCACCGCCCACCGGCCGGGTGCTGGTGGTGGCCGCCACGGGCCTGCTGTTCGACCTGTACGCGCTGGGGGCCGTGGCCTACGTAGGGGGCGGGTTCCGGCGCCGCGGGCTCCACGCGGTTATCGAGCCCGCCGCCTACGGGCTCCCCGTGGCCCTGGGGCCGCTCTGGGAGGGGTTCTCGGACGCTGAGGCACTGCTGGGAGCCGGGGGCGCCGTGGCGCTGCCCCTGCGTCGTGCCGGCCGCGCTCTGGAGGCTGCATGGACGGGCTGGCTGAAAGACGGGGCAACACGTAGGGCCGCGGGACTGGCCGCCCGGGGGGCGCTGCACCAGGGAGCGGCGGCCGCAACTGCCTCGGCGCTGATGGCGCTGCTGCCCCCAGCCCGGCGCCCGACGCCACCTGAGCGGCCCACCCCAGCGCCGCGCCACGAGCCTGAGCCGGAGCCCTTACCCCAGGAGCTGCCGTTCGAGCACCGGCCGTAGACGCCGAGCGGGGCGCCCCCCACTGGGAGCGCCCCGCCAGCCCGCGCCGCTCGAGCGCGTAGATCAGACGGGTCGGCTCAGCCGCCCACCAGACCGCTGGCCATCCCGAGCCCCGGAACTGAGAACTTCCAGGACAGGCCGACGCCGAGCACGAGAGGCTTGACGCTCTCGGTGGCGGTTCCCGGGGTTACCGTGAGCCAGTCCAGCGCGGCCCAGGCGCCGATGCCGAGCAGCAGGTTGGCGTTCAGACCGCCCGAGACGCCGAAGCCCACGTCAGTCTCGCTATCACCGCCGCCCACCGACGTGTTGAAGATGTGCACACGGGGCGCGATCCACGGCTCCACGAACCAGCCCACCACCGGCAGGTCGAGCGAGATGCCGACGCCAATGGGGAAGTTCCACTGCTTCGCCTCCGTGGCGCCCTCACCGAACTTCACGTAGCCGGCGCCCGCCTGGACGTTGAACACGACCATGCTGGCCGGGCTGCGGTAGATCGTGAGGCCCAGGTTACCGCCGTACGACATCTCCTTGTCGGCTCCGTCGACCTTCGTGTTCACGGAACCGATCCCGGCCATAATCGTGAACTTGGACAGGCCGAGGACGGCGTGACCGCCGATCGTCTGCGGCGCGCTCTCCCCGAAGGGCTTGGCGTCGTCGTTGAGCCCGGTGCCGAAGTCACCGTAGATGCCTACGCCGGTGCCGAACGCGGGCGAGAAGAAGACGGGCATGTTGTAGATCTGCGCTCGCGCCGTTCCGGCTCCGAGGCTGAGCACCAGGCCCGCCAGTGCGATACCACCAAGGATACGTCTCATACGACCCCCTACTGCTGGTTTGGTGTCTGTACTACGCCCGGATGCCCTGGATGCGGTACTTCCCGGCGCGAGCAGGCAATCTGGGGCCCATAGCTACAACTTATCTGTGACGTAGTCAACAATTTACGGCACTTTTCCCGAACATCGCCCGAATATCCGGGCTCAAACAAAGGCGCCCCCGGAGACCCGAGGGCGCCTTCCTACGTGCTACGCTTTGCGTTCTGCGTGCGCTACTAGTTGCCTGCGAAGCCCTTGGCCTCGGGCAGGCTCGCCACGCGGAAGCGCCACGCCAGACCGGCGCCGAGCCACGCCAGACCGGCGCCGAGACGCAACGGCTTGATGGACTCGGTTGCATCCAGGCGCTTGACCGACTGCCAGTCGAGGGTCACGTAGGCACCCAGACCCATCGACGAGTAGAAGTTGATGCCGCCGCTCACGCCGAAGCCGAGGTTCGTCTTCGAAGTGTCGGCAGCGGTGCCCTCAGTCTTGTCGCTGTAGATCTGCAGGATCGGCGCGATCCAGGGCTCGATCAGGTGACCACCTGACAGCTCCGCTCCGTAGGCGATCGGCAGGCCGATCGGGAAGTTCCACGACGTGGCCTTCTCGCCCGTCGCCTCGGCCTCGAGCTTGCTGTAGCCCGCGCCCGCCATGAGGTCCACCACGACCGGAGACGTGCCACCCTTGTAGATCGTGACACCGAGGTTACCGCCGAAGTTGATCGGCTTCTTGAGAGCGTCGAGATCGTCCTTCGGATCGAACGACCATGCGCCCGCCCAGATCTTGAACTGCGAAGCGCCGAACAGGATGTGACCGCCGAAGTTCATCGGCGCACTGTCACCGATCTTCGCGTCGTCGTTCAGGCCGGTCCCGAAGTCACCGAAGATACCCACACCGGCGCCGAACGCGGGCGAGTACCAGACCGGCATACCTTGGGTCTGCGCCTGCGCTACACCGGCCCCGACGCCGAGCAGCAGCCCGACCAGGGCAATCCCACCAAACATCCGTTTCATGTGTCTCTCTCCTAGAGCAGGTTTGTGACCACAATTCAGTCGGAGGCTCGGTCTCCCCCGGGCCCCGTTTCCGCTTTCCGATTGGGCATATACGTACTATCTGAGGCCGTATCCGTCAACCACGGAAGGCCCCGAACCATGTGGAAAAACGGCGCCCCCGGGGGATCCCCAGGGGCGCCTTCCTACGTGCTACGCTTTGCGTTCTGCGTGCGCTACTAGTTGCCTGCGAAGCCCTTGGCCTCGGGCAGGCTCGCCACGCGGAAGCGCCACGCCAGACCGGCGCCGA
>JBDHJM010000050.1:0-17001 GCA_039586895.1 Gemmatimonadota bacterium
ACCTGGGAGCAGGCCTATCAGGTGGGCGTGGGCTCGCTGTTCATCGTCCTGCTCACCGCCGGCTTCGCGGGCGGCGTGACCTCGCTGCAGGCGGGCTACCAATTCACGGGCACGATCCCAGTCTACTTCGCCGCCGGGGTCATCACCCAGTCGCTGATCCTCGAGCTGGGGCCGGTGCTCACCGCGCTCATTCTGGCCGGCAGGGTGGGCGCGCGCTACGCGGCGGAGCTGGGCACCATGCGGGTCACCGAGCAGATAGACGCGCTGGAGAGCCTGGGCCGCTCCTCGGTTTCGCACCTGCTAATCCCGCGAGTGCTGGCCGGCACCCTGATGCTGCCGGTGCTCGTGGTCTTCGCCGACGCCGTGGGCATTCTCTCGGGCTGGCTGGCCGCACGGCACACGCTGGGTATCACGAACTACGACTTCATATACGGCGCGCGGTACTTTTTCCGGCCCTACGACCTGTGGTACTCGCTGTTCAAGTCGCTGTTCTTCGGAGTCGCCGTGACGCTGGTGCCCTGCTACATGGGCTTCAACACCGGCAAGGGTGCGGAGGGCGTTGGTAAGGCCACCACCGGAGCGGTGGTCTCGGCCTCGGTGCTCATCCTGTTCCTGGACGCACTGCTGTCGGAGCTGCTGCTGTGATCCGGCTGATCGAGGTGCACAAGCGGTTCGGCGACAACATCGTCCTCGACGGCGTGAACTTCGACGTCCAGCGCGGCGAGACCGTGGCTCTGCTGGGGCCGTCCGGGGTGGGCAAGAGCGTGCTGCTGAAGCACATCAACGGCCTGATCCACCCCGACCTGGGCGAAGTGTACGTAGACGGGCAGCTGGTGCCGCTGCTCACGCGCCGGGAACTGCAGATACTGCGCACCAAGATCGGCTACGTGTTTCAGTTCGGAGCGCTGTTCGACTCCCTGTCGGTGTTCGAGAACATCAAGCTGGGCATCACCGACCCCAACTCTTCGGGCGACGACCACTACTGCCGCATGCGGGTCCAGGAGTGCCTCGATCTCGTGAACCTCTCGCCCTTCACCGCCGACAAATTCCCAGCGGACCTGTCGGGCGGCATGAAGAAGCGGGTGGGGATAGCCCGGGCGATCGCGGGCAAGCCCACCTATCTGCTGTACGACGAGCCCACTTCGGGGCTCGATCCTGTGAACGCCGACATCATCGATGCCCTGATCGAGAAGTTGCAGGGAGAGCTCGGTGTGACCAGTGTTGTGGTGTCGCACGACGTGCGGGGCTCGTTCCGGGTCGGGAACCGGATCGCGCTGCTGACCGACGGGAAGATTCGCAAGGTCGGGACGGCCGACGAGCTGCGCGACAGCGAAGATCAGGCGGTGCGCCAGTTCCTGGAACGGGACTTCGGCTCCGCCGTGGTCGAGTGAGCGGGAATAGACATGGATCTCTACTACAAACAGGAAATCACGGTCGGAGTCATGGTGCTCGCCGCGGTGGCGATCATGCTGGGTGGCCTGCTGTGGCTCACCGGATCGTCGGTTACGGGCCGCGGGATGATCACGGTGCAGGTCGGCTTCGAGCAGGTGAGCGGGCTCAACCAGGGCGACCCCGTCCAAATATCGGGCGTCACCGTGGGGCGCGTGTCCAAAGTGCGCCTGCGCCGGGTGAACCGGGTGGAGGCCGAGCTCCAGATCCGCAACGAGGTGCGGCCCCGTATCGATGCGTCGGCGGAGATCCGGTCGCTCGACTTTCTGGGCTCCAAGTACGTGTCCTACTCCCCCGGTACGGCAGAGGAATTTCTCGATCCCGACTCGCTGATTGTGGGCATCAACGAAACAGAGCTTTCGGAGAGCGCCGTTGCGCTGGCCGAGGAGGCCACACGCACGCTGGATCGGGCGCAGGCGATCATGTCGGAGGATGTGGTGACACAGGTCAAGTCGACCCTGGCCGCGGCTGAGCGGGCACTCACGGTGGTGGCTGACGTCGGCGAAGGCCCCATCGTGGACGACGTGACGGCCTCGCTGCTCTCCATGAGGTCGGCGGCAGCCTCGCTGGACTCCATCGTGTCGGATCCCTCCATCCGGGAGTCGGTGCGGCAGCTCGACGAGATCACCGAAGGCGTGCGCGAGATGACCGACGGGCTGGCGGCCGTGGCCCAGCAGATGGCCATGATGCTCGAGCAGATGCGCTCGCCGGAAGGCTCCATTGGCCGGGCACTCACCGACACCACGCTGTACAACGACGTGCACGAGGTGCTGGTGTCGCTGCGCAAGCTGCTGGACGACGTGCGCGAGCGCCCGGGCCGCTATGTGAATGTGAAGGTGTTTTAGCCGCCCCCTTGCATCCTCCCGGCGTCGGGCGACGTTCTATGGGTAGGGAGTCGCAGGAGGTGAGCCATGGCGTTCAAGATCCGGCGGGCAGACTACTACTACTGCATCATCCGCGACGAGCCCGGTGAGGGCTACCAGCTCCTGACCGAGCTGGCCGAGCTCGGCGTCAACCTCCTGGCGTTCGGCGGCCTTCCCCTGGGGCCGGACCGCACCCAGTTCACGATGTTCCCCGAGGAAGGCAAGAAATTCGTGCACGCGGCGCACGCCGCCGGCCTGCCTCTGGACGGTCCGCACCACGCGCTACTGGTGCAGGGCGACGACGAGCTCGGCGCCCTGGCCCGAATTCACGAGACCCTGGCCCAGGCGGGTGTGAACGTGTACGCCTCGCACGGCGTCACGGACGGCCAGGGGAGCTACGGCTACGTGATCCACGTGCGGCCCCAGGAGTACGACCGGGCTGCAGCCGCGCTCGAGATCTAGCCGCCCAATTCCACTCAGGGCGCCCCTGTTTAGGCAGGGGCGCCCCTGTATATTCGCCCCATGCTGTCGGTGACGTTTCTGGGTACTTCTGCGTCGCGGCCCACGGTGGAGCGCGGCGTCTCTGCCATCGCGATGCAGCGCGAGGGCGAGACGCTGCTGTTCGAGTGCGGGGAGGGCACCCAGCGCCAGATGATGCGCTACGGCGTGAGCTTCTCACTCAACGAGATCTTCATCACGCACTTCCACGCCGACCACTTTCTCGGAGTGATCGGGCTGCTGCGCACGCTGGGGCTCCAGGGGCGCGACACGCCGATGCACCTGTACGGGCCCAAGGGGGCGAAGAAGATCCTGGGCGACGCGGTGGAGCTGGGAGTGGAGCGGGCACCGTACCCCATCGAGATCCACGAACTGAAGCCGGGCGACAGCCTGAAGCGGGACGAGTACGCGCTCGAGGTGATCGGCGTGGAGCACGGCCGCAACGCGATCGGCTACGTGCTGCGGGAGGAGATGCGGCTGGGGCGGTTCGACCCCGACAAGGCGCGCGAGCTGGGCGTGCCGGAAGGCCCGCTGTGGGGGGATCTCCACAAGGGTGAGGCGGTTACGCTGGAGGACGGCCGCAGGGTGGAGCCGGCGGAGCTGGTGGGCCCGCCGCGGCCGGGCCGGCTGGTGCTCTACAGCGGCGACACGCGGCCGTGCGAGAACGTGGTGGCCGCGGCCCAGGGCGCCGACCTGCTGATCCACGAGGCCACATTCAGCGAGGAGGAGAAGGAGCGCGCACTCGAGACGCTGCACTCCACGGCGCTCGAAGCGGGACAGGTGGCGCTGGCTGCCAAGGTGAAGCTGCTGGCGCTCACCCACCTGTCGGCGCGGTTCTCGATCGCGCCCAAGGTGCTGCTGGAGGAGGCGCGCCAGGTATTCGCCGACGCTGTGGTGGCCAAGGATGGGATGACCCTCGAGGTGGGGTTCACAGATCAGCAGTCCGGCTGACCGGAGAGCTGGAGCTGGAACCCCTATCGGACAACTCGTGTTTCCGTTACGTTGGTCGCTTCCAACACAATCGAAATCCCTGACCTGAGACCGGATGCCGACCTCCGGCCGCCCGTGGACGGACGGGCGACCCTCCCGGCCGGCGGTCTTGCCTCGGTGCCAGTGGATACATCCGTCAGTCCGCAAAACCAGGAGGGCACCATGGCTATCCGCCTGGGAGACGACGCTCCCAACTTCACTGCCGAGACCACCGATGGCCCTGTCGACTTCCACGACTGGAAGGGCGACAGCTGGGCGATTCTGTTCTCCCACCCCAAGGACTTCACGCCGGTCTGCACCACCGAGCTGGGCTACCTGGCCGGCCTGAAGGGGGAGTTCGAGAAGCGCAACACAAAGGTGATCGGGCTCAGCGTCGACGGGATGGACTCCCACAAGGGGTGGGTGCCGGACATCCAGGACGTGACCGGCAACGCGCTCAACTACCCCCTGATCGCAGACCATGACCGCAAGGTCTCCGACCTGTACGACATGGTTCACCCCAACGCCGACGACACGATGACGGTGCGGTCGGTTTTCGTGGTGGGGCCCGACAACAAGGTGAAGCTGACGCTCACCTACCCCGCCAGCACGGGGCGCAACTTCGACGAGCTGCTGCGCGCGCTCGACTCGTTGCAGCTCACCGCGAAGCACGCCGTGGCCACGCCGGTCAACTGGAAGCACGGCGACGACGTCATCATCGGCACCGGAGTGAGCGACGATGACGCCCAGAAGAAGTTCCCCGGGTACGAGGCCAAGAAGCCGTATCTGCGGGTGACACCACAGCCAAAAGGCTAGATCCGGAGCCCGGCGCAGGCCGGTGCTCCCGGGCAGGCGGCCCGCCCAGCGGGCCGGACATTGGGGCGGTTCGGGCGTAAGTCGTTGCCCGGCCGCCCCTTTGCGTCCTAAGTCATTTGGTTACCTAAGTTTACGAAAATCGGCCGGCTCCGGGCTCGGCGGATTCGCGCCTAGCGAAACCGGCCCGAAGACGACAAATTCAATGGCTGTAATACGCCCGAAGAACCGATGAACCAGGCCGTCGCCTCCCGCCTACCGTGGCAGAGGCTTTCCTCGCCTCGCGAACGGCCGTTCTCGAACTGGATAAACAACCGCACAAGAGGGTGGGGTGGATAACGGGAGGGTGTAACCCAAGCCCTTTTTGGGGGGGCGTGTGCCCGAAGTCACCCAGCAGCTGAAGACCGCCCTGGCCGACCGTTACGTGATCGAGCGCGAGCTCGGCGCGGGCGGTATGGCCACCGTGTACCTGGCCCACGACGTGAAGCATGAGCGCAAGGTCGCGCTCAAGGTGCTGCGTCCCGAGCTGGCGGCGGTTATCGGAGCCGAGCGATTCCTGGCCGAGATCAAGGTCACCGCCAACCTGCAGCACCCGCACATCCTGCCCCTGCATGATTCCGGTGAAGCAGAGTCGTTCCTGTACTACGTGATGCCGTACGTCGAGGGCGAGACGCTGCGCGACAAGATCGAGCGTGAGAAGCAGCTCCGCGTGAACGAGGCGGTCGAGATCAGCCGCAGCGTTGCGGCGGCTCTCGACTACGCGCACCGCCATGAGGTGGTGCACCGCGACATCAAGCCCGAGAACATCCTGATGCACGACGGTCAGGCGATGGTGGCCGACTTCGGCATCGCGCTGGCGGTGAGCCATGCGGGAGGCCAGCGGCTGACCGAGACCGGATTGAGCGTTGGCACGCCGCACTACATGAGTCCCGAGCAGGCCATGGGCGACCGTGAGCTGGACGCGCGCAGCGACGTCTACTCGCTCGGCGCGATGCTGTACGAGATGCTCGTGGGTGAGCCGCCGTACACGGGGCCCACCGCGCAGGCGATCGTGGCGAAGGTGATCACGGAGAAGGCTCCCCCTGTGACTGTAGCCCGTCCCACCGCGCCGCCCCACGTGGCCGCGAGCATCGACAAGTCGCTGCAAAAGCTCCCCGCCGACCGGTTCTCGAGCGCGTCCGAGTTTGCGAGCGCGCTCGCGAATCCGGCGTTCAGCGTGGCGGCGACCGCGGCTGCGCCCGCGGCCGCGACGGCTGGTGAGCGTCCGCGCTGGAGCCGCACGACGATCGGTCTCGTTGCGGTGAGCGCGGTGCTGCTCGCGGCCGCCGCGTGGGGGTGGCTGCGGCCGGGGCCGGAAGCGCCGCCCGTCTCGCGGCAGCGGATCTCCTTGGCCAGCGACATTCCCAGTGGGTGGATCTTCTTCGGTGCGGCAGTAGCTCCGGACGGGTCGGCGCTCGTCTATGTGGACACAGCCGGGGGTAGCCAGCGTCTGTGGGTCAAGGAGCGCGACCAGGCCCACGCGGTGCCTCTTTCCGGGACGGTGGGGGGGAGATCACCGTTCTTCTCGCTCGACGGCGAGTGGGTCGCCTTCGTCACCAACGAGGGTTTGCACAAGGTCCCGCGGCGCGGCGGCTCTCCGATCATGTTGTCCGATTCCGGCGGCGGCTTTGCCGGCGCCGGCGCCTGGTTGGACGACGGGACGATGGTGTTCTTCGGTCCAGCCAATGACCTGGTCTATCGCGCGAGCGACGCCGGCGGGGTGAGCGAGCGAATCCTCGAGTTCGACGACATCCAGCGCGGATTCGTGCGGGCAACGGCGCTTCCGGGCGGGAGAGGCGTCCTGTTCATCGGCTGCACCAGCTTTCCCTGCATCGAGAGTGAGGCGTGGGTGCTCGATCTGCGCACCCTGGAGCCTCGCATACTCGTCGAGCAGGTTGGCGGCGCGTGGTACGTGCCAACCGGCCATTTGGTGTACGTGCGGCGGGACGGGGGAGTGTTCGTGGCGCCGTTCGACCTAGGGACCATGGAGATCAGTGGCCCGGCGATACCAGCGTTCGATGGGGTGCGCACGCTGCAGGGCCTCGCCGACATGCAGGTTGGGACGAACGGAACGGTGCTGTACGTGGCCGGTGAGGCGATGGCGTCCACCGCGGTGAGCGAGGTGGTGTGGGTGGACCGCACCGGGAATGAGTCGCGGATCGATCCCAACTGGCCGATTCGCGTGGTCGCAAACGGCGGCCTGAGCCTTTCGCCGGACGGCACGCAGCTGGCCGTGAACACGATCTCCGAGGGCGGCGCCGAGACCCACGTATTCGTCAAGCGCCTACCCGACGGACCGGCCTCCCGTCTCACGTTCGAGGGTGGTCAGAACATCCGTCCCACCTGGTCGCCCGACGGCCGCCACCTGCTCTGGGTGTCGAACCGCTCCGCCAAGATGGAGGTGTGGCGCAAGCGGGCCGACGGGAGCCAGGGGGCCGAGCTGCTCGTGTCGGTGCAGCGCTCGGTGTTCGAGGGGATGATCTCACCCGACGGAGAGTGGATCATCTACCGCACCGACGACGTGGCCGCCGGCAGCGGTGACATCCTGGCGCGCCGGGTAACGGGTGACACGTCCGAGGTCGAGCTCATCGCAACCGTGTTCGAAGAGACCTCACCCAACCTGTCCCCGGACGGACGCTGGATGGCCTACTCGTCCAACGAATCCGGCCACAAAGAAGTCTATGTGCGGCCGTTCCCGAACGTGCACGACGGACGCTGGCAGGTCTCGGTGAACGGAGGAACCGAGCCGCTTTGGGCGCACAGCGGGAGGGAGCTGTTCTACTGGAGCCGCGACGGTGAGATGGTGGCGGCACAGGTGGAGACCGACCCGACCTTCCGCGTCGGAACCAGACAGGTCCTGTTCCAGGACCCTGCGCTCGTGTACATGAAGAACGACGACCATCGCCACTACAGCGTCTCACTTGACGACCGGCGCTTCCTGGTGTCACGGCCGGTGGAAGTGGCGCAGGTGACTTCGGAGGGAGAGCTGATCCTGATCGAGAACTGGCTCGAGGAGCTGAAGCAGAGAGTGCGGAACTAGATGCCCGAGATCACCCAGCAGCTGAAAACGGCCCTGGCCGACCGCTACGTGATCGAGCGCGAGCTGGGCGAGGGCGGCATGGCCACCGTCTATCTGGCGCACGACGTGAAGCACGAGCGCAAGGTGGCGCTCAAGGTGCTGCGTCCCGAGCTGGCAGCCGTGATCGGCGCCGAGCGCTTCCTGGCCGAGATCAAAGTGACGGCGAACCTGCAGCATCCGCACATCCTCCCGCTGCACGACTCGGGCGAGGCGGACACGTTCCTGTACTACGTCATGCCCTTCGTGGAGGGCGAGACGCTGCGCGACATGATCACGCGCGAGAAGCAGCTCGGCATCGAGGACGCGATCAAGATCACGCAGTCCATAGCGGCCGCACTCGACTACGCGCACCGCCAGGGAGTGATCCACCGCGACATCAAGCCCGAGAACATCCTGATGCACGACGGTCAGCCCACGGTGGCCGACTTCGGCATCGCTCTGGCGCTGAGTCACGCGGGTGGCGCACGCCTCACCGAAACGGGGCTCTCGATCGGAACGCCGCACTACATGAGCCCCGAGCAGGCGATGGGCGACCGCGAGTTGGACGCGCGCTCGGACGTGTACTCCCTCGGCGCGATGCTGTACGAGATGCTGGCCGGCGATCCGCCGTACACCGGAAGCACCGCGCAGGCCATCGTGGCGAAGGTGATCACGGAGAAGGCCCCGCCGGTAACTACGCACCGCGACACGGTGCCGCAGCACGTCGCGGCATCCATCAGCAAGGCGCTTGCGAAGCTCCCGGCCGACCGGTTCCACAGTGCCGCCGAGTTCTCCGACGCGCTCACGAACACCAGGTTCACGATGGCGGCCGTGGAGGCCGCCGACGCGCCGCCGACACGCTCACTCTGGAATCCGTTCAGCATCGGGATGACCGCGCTCGCAGCCGTGTCGCTGGTCGTAGCGGGTTGGGCGCTCACCCGGCCGTCACCGTCGCCTGACGTGACCCGCTTCGCCGTGACGCTCGACGAGGATCAAGCACTGTACTACTCCGGCACCGGCAATCCCCCGCGAGTAACGATGTCGCCCGACGGGCGCGAGTTGGTTTACGTCGGCGTGGATTCGGGAGTCCCGGTAGTGGACGACCGCTTCTCTTCCACCGTCGGGAGCGTGAGCTGGGCGCTGTGGCACCGGAGCTTCGACCGGCTGAGGGCAATCCTGCTGCCCGGCACCGAGCGCGCATGGGCGCCGGTGATCTCGCCCGACGGCGAGCAGGTCGCATTCCGCGTAGCGGCCGGGGCGGGGCAGATCAAGGTGATCTCACTGGCAGGCGGACCGCCGATCACGGCCCTGGATTCTGGCGTCTTCGGCGCCGTGTCGTGGGGGCCGAACAACGAGATCTACTTCCTGGACGACGACGATACGATGCTGCGGCGCGTGTCGGCCAGTGGGGGACCGCCTGAGGATGTCATTGCGCTGGACAGTGGCCATGGAGGTTTCTACTTCGACGGCCTCCACGTGCTCCCCGGTGGGAGAGGGGTTGTCGTGACGGCGATCCCGATGGCCACGGCCGATCCATCGGAACTCGAGGTGCGCATAGTGGACCTCGAGTCGGGCGAGACGCATGCGACGGTTTCCGGGGTCCGGGGGACGTACGCCACGTCGGGTCACCTGGTATACGTGACCGGGCAGGGCACGCTGATGGCGGTTCCCTTCGATCTTGGCTCGCTGAGGCTGACCGGCAGGCCGACCGCCCTGTTCGAGGGCGTCGAAGTGCGGGCGGGAGGAGCGACCGACCTTTCGCTCTCGGCTGCCGGGACCCTGGCGTACACGACCGACGGGCTCAACGTGCCGGAGCGGGTCGTTTGGGTTGCGCCCGATGGTTCGACGTCCAGGGTCGATCCCGACTGGCTGCGCGACGTGGAGTTCGAGGGCGTCGCGCTCTCACCCGACGGCGGCCGGCTGGCGATTCAGATCGCGAGCGAGAACCGGACCGACATCTGGATCAAGCAGCTCGACCGCGGCCCGCTGTCCCGTCTCACGTTCGGTGGAGCGGAGAACGGGATTCCCACCTGGTCGCCCGACGGGCGCTACGTGGCGTTCGGGTCCCTGCGCGACGGCCACTGGAGCACCTGGATGAAGCGGGCCGACGGCAGCGGAGTGGAAGAGCCGCTGGTCGAGCTGGACCGAGGCATCTGGGAGACCCAGTGGTCGAACGACGGCGCGTGGCTCGTGATCAGCGTGGACGGGCCGCCGGGGAGCGACGACATAGTGGGGCTGCGTATCGGTGTCGACACCGTGCCGATCCCGCTCGTGGCAGAGGAGTTCGACGAGTACGAGCCGATGCTCTCGCCGGACGCCAACTGGCTGGCATACGTGTCGAACGAGTCCGGCCGCCCCGAGGTATACGTGCGGCCGTTCCCCAACACCGACGACGGCAAGTACCAGATATCGACGGGTGGTGGAGCCGAGCCCCTGTGGAGCAATGACGGCCGGACCCTCTACTACAGGAGCCCCGACTTCCAGACCATCATGATCGCGGACATGAGCCGCGGTCCAGCCAGGGTGAGCCGGGGTGTGCACATCGTGCTGCCGCCCGAGAACAACTACGAGTCGAACCCCCGCAACAAGCTGTACGATGTCGCTCTGGACGGCCGCTTCGTGATGCTGGAGCGCGCCGGCACCGGAGACATCTCCGGCGACCTCGTGATCGTGCAGAACTTCCTCGAGGAACTGAAGGAGAGAGTGGAGCAATAGTGTGCCCAAGATAACCGAGCAGCTGAAGGTAGCTCTGGCCGACCGTTACGTGATCGAGCGTGAGCTGGGTCAGGGTGGGATGGCTACAGTCTACCTGGCCAACGACGTGAAGCACGAGCGCAAGGTGGCGCTCAAGGTACTGCGCCCGGAGCTTGCGGCCGTCATTGGGGCCGAACGTTTCCTGGCCGAGATCAAGGTCACTGCGAACCTGCAGCACCCACACATCCTGCCGCTCCACGACTCCGGTGAGGCCGACACGTTCCTGTACTACGTGATGCCTTTCGTGGAGGGAGAGACGCTGCGCGACAAGATGGATCGCGAGAAGCAGCTCGGCATTGAGAACGCGATCGAGGTAACCCGCTCCATAGCCGGAGCACTCGACTACGCGCACCGGCAGGATGTGATCCACCGCGACATCAAGCCCGAGAACATCCTGATCCACGATGGCCAGCCGATGGTGGCCGACTTCGGGATCGCGCTGGCCGTGAGCGAAGCCGGCGGTACGCGTCTCACCGAGACAGGGCTCTCGATCGGGACGCCGCACTACATGAGCCCCGAACAGGCCATGGGCGACCGCGAGCTGGACGCACGCAGCGACATCTACTCGCTCGGCGCGATGCTGTACGAGATGCTGGTGGGGGATCCGCCGTACACCGGATCAACCGCGCAAGCCATCGTGGCGAAAGTGATCACGGAGAAGGCGCCGCCGGTAACGACGCACCGCGACACGGTGCCGCCGCACGTGGCCGGGTCGATAAGCAAGGCACTCGCCAAGCTGCCGGCGGACCGGTTCCCCAGCGCGGCGGCGTTCTCCGAAGCGCTGATCAGGCCGGGGCTCGCAGACACCACGGCGCACGAAGTCATGGAGGAGAAGGAGCCCTCTGCCATCGGGCGCCTGCTCCGTGATAAGAGAATCGTGGCGCTCGCTGCGCTGCTCATCGTATCGGTCGTGGTGGGCGCCATGGGCTGGCTGCGCTCGGAGCCCCGGCCGGTGCGGCGCTTCGCCGTCGCACTGCCCAGCGACCAGGCTCTGCAGTCGCGCTTCGGCACGCGGCTCGCCATCTCACCCGATGGTACCCGTTTCGTGTACGTGGGACCCGGCTCCGACGCGGGCTCACAGTTGTGGCTCAGGGAGGAGGACAACCTGTCAGCCACGCGCATACCCGGCACGGAGAACGCGTTCCACCCCGCGTTTTCGCCCGACGGACAGCAGGTGGCGTTTCTCACCTCCAACCCGTGGCAGGTGCGGGTGGTCTCGCTGGGCGGAGAGCCGCCGGTGTCGCTGGTAGACAGCGGGATTCAGCCGGGGGGAGGTACCTGGGCCTCAGACGGAAACCTGTACCTGGTGGGCGGGCTCGGATTGGTACGCCTGCCGGCAACCGGGGGAGAGCTGGAGCAGGTGACGCTGAAGGATTCCACCGGTGAGAGCAGCCACCTCTATCCGCACGCACTGCCCAACGGGAGGGGGGCGATCTTCACCCTTGGCAGCGCGGACAATCTCAGCGACTTCGCAATCGCAGTCGTCGATTTCTCCACAAATGAATACCACTCGCTCGTGCAGGGAGTGTTCGCCCGTTACGCGGTCTCCGGGCACATCGTGTTCGTGACCGCCGACGGGACGCTGCTCGCGGCGCCGTTCGACCAGAATCGGCTGGAGCTCACGGGCCCCGCAGTGGCTCTGGCCGAGGGCGTGGGAGTGCGCGCCTTCGGGGCCGCCGACCTCGAGGTAGCGGGGGACGGCACTCTGCTCTACGCAACCGGCAGCGCCACCGGCGACGACTACGAGCTGGTCTGGTTCGGGCTCGACGGACGGGAGGAGGAACTCGAGGAAGGGTGGATCGGGAACTTCGTCAACATCGCGCTCTCTCCCGACCAGACCAAGCTGGCGGTGGCGATGAATCGTGACGGGGAGCAGCAGGTCTGGATCAAGGACCTGGTCAGGGGGCCGATGTGGAAGCTGACGTTCGAAGGCAACCGCAACTACCGGCCCACGTGGACGCCCGACGGAGAGTCGGTGATGTACGTCTCCAACCAGGGCGGCAACGCCGATCTCTACAAGAAGCGGGCCGACGGTAGCGCGAGGGCTGAGTTGGTGCTGGACCTCGAGCCCCCCATCTGGGAGGGGATCTGGTCGCGGGACGGGGAATGGCTGGTGTACCGGGTCGGAGGAACGGTGGGTGGCCTCAACGAGCGTGATATGTACGCGATTCGCCCGGCGAGAGACAGTGTCGCCACCCAGTTGCTGGGATCGGAGTTCGACGAGCGCGGACCCGACCTCTCACCTGATGGAAAGTGGCTCGCGTACGTGTCGAACGAGTCGGGCCAGGACGAGATCTACGTGCGGCCTTTCCCCAACGTGGCGGACGCGAGGTGGCAGGTCTCCACCGACGGCGGCACCGAGCCGAAGTGGGCGAACGACGGGAGCAGGCTGTTCTATCGCGACGGGAGCGACGACATGATGGCGGTGTCGGTCACGACCGACCCGACGTTCGCACTGGGCGACTACCGGCCCCTGGGATCTGTGGGCGGGTACCGCTCCGACTTCAACCATCGCCTCCTGGATGTGACTGCCGACGACGGACGCCTGCTCATGATCCGCGCACGGGGCGGCAGCGAGGGCAGCAGCCTGGTCGTGGTGCAGAACTTCTTCGAGGCGCTGAAGTCGAAGACGGAGAACTAGCGTGCCGGAGATCACCCAGCAGCTCAACACGGCACTGGCCGACCGCTACGTGATCGAGCGCGAGCTCGGCGCGGGCGGCATGGCCACGGTGTACCTCGCCAACGACGTGAAGCACGAGCGCAAAGTGGCGCTCAAGGTGCTCAAGCCGGAGCTGGCAGCCGTGATCGGCGCAGAACGCTTCCTGGCGGAGATCAAGGTGACCGCCAACCTGCAGCATCCGCACATACTGCCGCTGCACGACTCCGGGGAAGCCGAATCGTTCCTCTATTACGTCATGCCCTACGTCGAGGGCGAGACGCTGCGCGACAAGATCGACCGGCAGAAGCAGCTCGGCGTCGAGGAGGCTGTGGAGATCGCCCGGAGCGTGGCGTCGGCACTCGACTATGCGCACCGGCAGGAGGTGATCCACCGCGACATCAAGCCCGAGAACATCCTGCTGCACGACGGCCAGCCCATGGTGGCCGACTTCGGCATCGCGCTGGCGCTGAGCCACGCGGGCGGCACGCGGCTCACCGAGACGGGCCTCTCGATCGGGACGCCCCATTACATGAGTCCCGAGCAGGCGATGGGCGACCGGGAGCTGGACGCACGCAGCGACGTGTACTCGCTGGGAGCGATGCTGTACGAGATGCTGACCGGTGAGCCGCCTTACACGGGTCCCACGGCGCAGTCCATAGTCGCGAAGGTCATCACCGAGAAGGCGCCGCCCGTTACCGCGGGCCGCCCAACGACTCCGGGGCACGTGGCGGCGAGTATAGACAAATCGCTCCAGAAGCTCCCGGCGGACCGGTTCTCCTCGGCGGCCGAGTTCAGTGAGGCTCTGGCGCGACCCGGCATGGTGACTGCACCGAGCGCGGCGGTTTCGGGCGCTCCTCCCATGAAACGGCTCGCCGGCTGGATGCCGTGGGCCGCAGCGGCGGTGACTCTCGCCGCCGGACTGCTGATCGGCCGCTCCATCGCAGGTCCGGAGCCGAGCGCCGGCCAGGTGGTGCGGTTCACGATTCCCATCGGTCCCGAAGAGCAGCTCAGCGGCGCGCCGACGCAGACTATTACGCTCTCGCGCGACGGTTCGATGCTGGGCTACATCGTGGCCGGTGGAGGGAATCTGTTCGTACGGCACATGGAGTCGCTCGTGCCCACCCGGATAGACGGTGTGCAGGGTGCCGACAACCCATACTTCTCGCCCGACGGTGAGTGGATCGCGTTCGACAAGGCGACCGGCGAGCTGGGAAAGGCTCCGGTAGCAGGCGGCCCCTCCCAGAGAGTCACGCTCGGGTCTAACAACGGCGGAATCAGCTGGACGGAAGCCGGCGACATCGTCTTCAAGGGAGTGCGGCCCGGGCTCATGATCGTGCCGGGCTCCGGCGGTGATGCGACTCCATTCGTGCTGCCCGACACGGCTTCCGGGGAACTGGAGCTCTACTTCCCCGACATGCTGCCCGGCGGAGCGGTTCTCGTCACGTTCAACGCACGCGGACTGGCCACGCCGCGGCTCGGCGGCACCGGCGTGGCCGTAGTGTGGCCCGAGACCGGTGAGCGCAAGGTGCTCATACCGTCGGGAGCCGGCGGGGCGCTCTACTCGCGCACGGGCCACATCGTCTACACGCTCGAGGACGGAACGCTGCAGGCGGCGCCGTTCGATGTAGAGCGCATGGAGATCACGGGGGATCCGGTCGTGGTCGCCCAAAACGTGCACATCGCGGGCTCCGTCCCCCAGTTCTCGATCTCGGACGATGGCACCCTGGCCTACGTGCCCGCGCGCGTCGCGGAGATGGTGCTGGTGACGCGCGAAGGGCAGGCGACAATCGCTTCCGATGCCACACGGCAGTTCCACTCGCCCCGCATCTCGCCCGACGGGCGGCGCGTGGTGGTGGACATCAGCGATCTGGGAAGCCGCGACGTGTGGGTCCAGGACCTGGAGCAGGGAACCCTGACGCGCGTTTCCTTCGAGGGCGACGCCAACGACCCGGTGTGGATGCCCGATGGCCGTCGCGTTTGTTATGCCACCGGGAAGAGCGGCACGCGCGGGGTGTTCTGCCGCAACGCGGACGGCGCCGGGGAGGCCGACTCGATCTACGTAGGGGATGACGAGTTCACCGCGGGGGTGTGGCTGCCGAGCGGCGATTCACTGGTTCTCATCTCCCAGAGCACCGAGACCCTGTACAACCTGTGGCTGCATGCTCCCGGCGGTGGCGAGCCGCGCCCCGTGCTCAACTCATCGTTCTCGGAAAACTTCCCGGCGGTCTCTCCAGACGGAAAGTGGCTCGCCTACGTGACCGACGAGTCGGGGCGCATGGAGATCTACGTGCGCTCTCTGTCTGGTGGCGGCGGACGGGTCCAGGTGTCCCGCGACGGGGGCCAGGAGCCGGCCTGGAGCCGGGACGGGCGTGACCTGTTCTACCTCGAGACCGGGGGCGGCGGTAGCCGCATGATGGCCGTGGCCGTTACGACCGAGCCGCAGTTCCGCGTCAGGTCGCGCACGCCCTTGTTCGACGCGCGGGACTACGAGCGTGCCGCCCCGCACGCCAACTACGACGTGGGCCCCGATGGCCGCTTCGTGATGATCCGGCGCGCTGCAGCATCCGAGGTCGTGATCGTGCAGAACTGGCATCTGTTGGTCGACGCGCCGGATGCACGGTGATCCCGCGAGATACTCGACAGCTATGAGGAGCTTCATGTTCAGACGTTTGATTGCAGCGGCTCTCTTCACGTGCCTGTGTGCGATCGCCGCAACCCTTCACGCGCAGGAGCCCCGGCTCGGCTCGATAGAGTTTTCCACGTCCGGCAGCGCGGCCGCACAGGAGCACTTCGTAGAAGGCGTTCTCTGGCTGCACAGCTTCGAGTACGGATCGGCGGCGGAGGCCTTCCGCGAGGCGCAGCAGCTCGAACCCGACTTCGCCATGGCCTACTGGGGTGAGGCCATGACTTACAACCACTCGCTGTGGCAGCAGCGAGACCGGGACGCGGCCGTCGCCGTGCTCGAGCGGCTCGCTCCCACCCCGGAGGCCCGCCGCGCAAAGGCCATCACCGAGCGGGAGAAGATGTTTCTGGATGCCGTAGAGGCTCTCTGGGCGGAAGGTCCCAAGGCCGAACGGGACACGGCGTACTACTTCGCGATGCAGGACCTGGCTAAGGCCTACCCCGACGATCTGGAGGCGCAGGCATTCTACGCGCTCTCCATTCTCGGCCTGAGCCAGGCCGTACGTGTCTTACCCAGCTACATGCGCGCTGCGGCGATTGCCGAAGAGGTGTTCCGCGCCAATCCGGAGCACCCCGGTGCCGCGCACTACCTCATCCACTCGGTGGACGATCCGATTCACGCGCCGCTCGGCCTGCGCGCAGCGCGGGCATACTCGCGGATCGCTCCCGACGCGGCCCATGCCCAGCACATGACCACGCACATCTTCGTGGCAATGGGGATGTGGGACGACGTGGTGTCGCAGAACATCGTCGCCGCCGGGCTTACAGGGTGGGGGCCAGGCCACTACACGGCGTGGCTGGAGTACGGCTACCTGCAGCAGGGCAGGCTCGACACGGCACGGGCGCACCTGGAGCGCGCGCGGCACAACATGGGCGACAGCCCCAGCAGGGGGCGCCGCGCATATCTGTCCAGCATGCGGGCGCACTACCTGGTGAATTCGATGCAATGGTCGGACCTGGCGGTCGAATGGGAGATCGACGTCTCTGGGTTCGGAGTGGTTGCCAAGGCTAAGAACGAGTTCGCCCTGGGCTACGCTGCGGCGCGGCGGGGAGACCGGGAGACGGCGGCCGGGCACCTCGAGGCGCTCTCGGCAATGACCGGATCGGACGACCCGGGTTGGTACGGCGGGAACGAAACGGTGCCAGCGATCTTGGAGGCCGAGCTCGGGGCGATGATGCTCCTCGCCGACGGAGATACCGACGGGGCGCTCGCCCTG
>JBDHJM010000109.1:0-5063 GCA_039586895.1 Gemmatimonadota bacterium
CCCGGTCCCGCGAGGGGATTCAAGGTGCTATACGTCGGCGGGACGAAGGCCGCGTCCGACTAGCGCTCTCCAGAACCCTCGCGTTCCCAGCACCCGCACGAACCCCACCAGCGTGCCGGCGCCGTATGCCAGGTGCAGCGACGCGAACACGAAGGGCAGCAGCAGCGCAAGCCTGAGCTTCCCGGCACGCCATGCACCGTGCACCGAGGCAGCGACGACCGCCGCGCCATAACCGACCGCCGCCGCCAGCGCGAGCAATCCGGCCGGTGGCCACGCAAGCCCCACGAGCGCACCACCAACCAACACGAGCACCAGCAGTCCGGGCACCAGATGCCGCGGGGAAAACGCCACCCTCCCGAAGCGCATCGGGGTCAGCACCCAGATCCCGTTCCAGAAGTTGTGTCGCGTGAACGCCCACCAGGTGGCGCGGGGGTGGTAGTAGCAGTACACGTCGGGCAGCAGCACAATCCGCCCGCCCACGGCGCGCAGCCGCAGGTTGAAGTCCATGTCCTGGCAGATCCTCGTTGAACCACCCGACCCGATCGAACACGTCGCGGCGGTAGCAGCCGTACGGAACCGTGTCCACCTCGCGCGGGGCGGTCGGTTGCAGACGGTAGTGGGCGTTTCCCACTCCGAAGCGGTGCGCCAGCGCCACGGCTACGGCCTGCGCCAGCGGCGTCGACTCCTTGGGCTGGATGACCCAGCGTCCTCCCACGTTGTCCGCTTCGTTCTCCAGCAGCCCCTCGACACAGCGACCGATGTACTCGGGCGGGTAGGTCGTGTGCGCGTCCATGCGCAGGATCACTTCGCCGCGCGCCGCACGGATGCCCAGGTTCATGGCGCGGGGAGCCGTGCGGCCCGGGTTGTGCAGCAGGGTGATCCAGGGGTGCTCGGCGGCGACCCGCTCGATCAGGGCAACGGTCCCGTCGTCACTCTGTCCGTCCACGATGAGGACCTCGAGGCGCTCCTTGGGGAAGTCGCTCGCCACGATCGAAGCCAGGCAGTCCTCGATGTGCCGTGCCTCGTTGCGGCACGGTATTACGGCACTGACGACCATGCGGCCCGCTAGCGGTCGCGCCGCCACCGGGAACCGAAGCGCCCCAGAGTGGAGCGCCACGTGCTGCTCAGCTCCGAATAGTCCTCCGGGATGGCGCGGCGCTGCCGCTCAACGTACTCCATGAGGAGCACCAGGCCGATCGCCAGGAGACACCCGAACACCGTTCCCAGTACCGTGGACTTGCCCACGCCCAAGGCGTACTCGGCCATGCCCTCCGGCGCCTGGATAGTGGTGATCACCGGGGTTGAGCGCACGGCGTCCATGCGCGCCTCCTCGTAGCCCTGCATCACCGTGGTGTACAGCTCCTGGCGCAGCGCTACGCGCCGCTGCAATCGCCGCTCCTCGAAGACCAGCTCCGGCGAGTCCTGCCACAGCCGGTTCTTGTCGAGGAAGAGGCGCAGCTCCTCCTCCGCCGCCTCCAGCTCCGCCCGGGACTCGTCGAGACGCCCGGCCAGGAAGTCCCGTTGCGCCGCCGCGGTGGAACGGCGCGACTCGACATTGAACCGGTTCACCAGATCGAGCAGGCGGCGGTTCAACGCCTCGGCCAGCTCGGGCCAACGGGCGCGCGCCTGGATGGTGACCACGTTTGCCGCTCGATCGACGCTCACCCGCACGCGCTTGGCCAGGCGTTTCTCGGCGTCGCGCTGCCCCATACCGTAGATCTCGACGAGCGTGCCGACCACCGAGTCGCCGCCCGGAGTGGCAACGCGATAGCTGGAGCGCACCGCCTCTCCGATGAGCGCTCGGGACCGGAGCAGCTTGCTGTAGAAGTCGACCGACTCCGGATCTTTCATCCCGGGCAGCGAGAACCCCAGATCCCCCATCAGGTTCGCAATCCCCTCGGCCTGACCACTGCTGCCCTCCGGCCTGAAGCTCGACTCCGCCATGTGCTTGCGCGTGAGCAGCACCCACACTCCGGTGACGACGCCGGTGCCCAGCGCGAGGCCCACGATCAGCCAGACGTGCCGCAGCAGCACCGTGAGCGGTGCCGCCAGCGACATCGGCCGTTGGCCGGCCTGCGTACTGTTCGGGTCACTCACTCTGTAGCTCTCCCATGTGTTGGACTCTCACCAGAGTCCCAGTACTCACGACAGATATGCTCGAACGCTTCCCGCTCGAGCCCGTACTTCCAGCGCGTGAGCCGCGTGCCGAGCGTCACGTGTTCGCGGTGCCACACCTCCAGCTCGGGGCAATAGTACACCGGCAGCCCGAGCCGCGCTGCCGTCTCGGCCACCGACAGCTCCTCGGCGTACATGCGAGACCCCGTGTCCAGCCGACCGCCCGCCTCGAAGAAGCGGCGCGAGAAGATCATGAACGCTCCGTGCGGCGCGTAGATCCGCTCGGCGGCGCGCTCCCGCTGGCCGCGGCGGCGGCCGGCAGCCTGGCGTATCCAGCGCCGCACCGTATACGGCACGGCGTTGATTGCGAGCAGCGTGCGGGCCACGACGAAGTGCGTGTAGTACACCTCCCACTTGAGACGCTCGACCGGACCCCAAGGCCGCCGGAGAAACGGGTTCTGGTCGAGGCCGGTGGCCAGCGAGACGATCCGCGGCGCGATTACGCCGTGCGCCGCAACCTCTTGGCGCAACAGCGTACCGAGGAACCCCGGGTCGGGCAACTCTACGTCGTTGTTGCACACGATCACCCAGTCGGGCCACGGGCCGTCATCACCATAGCGCTGCGCCAGCGCGTGCGCTGCTCCACCCCAGTAGTAGAGGTTGTCGGTGTTGCGCACCAGCGTCGCCCGCTCTCCCAGCGCTGCGAGCGCCGGTGCCAAGGGGGCCACGCTCTCCTCAGTCGTCGCGTTGTCCACCACCACCACGTGGCAGCGCCCAGCACCGTCGAGCCGCGCGACGCTGTCGAGAAAGCCGGTGGTCAGCTCGTGCGTGCGATACTGCACTGTCACGAATGCGACCCGCTCGCGGTCACTCACTTGCCGTTACCGCGATGGCGGGTCGCGCCACAGCGGGAGTCGGCGGGGACGCCACCAGCCACCACACGGCAGCTACCACCACCCAACCCACTCCCACGCTGTTGAAGATGAACATGGAGTACAGTGGCGAGAACAGCACGGAGGCGTAGCACAACGCTAGCCCGATGACCCACAGCAGCCGGCCCCGCTCGGCCTCCCTGAAGGCCCACTGACTCAGTGCACCACACACGGCAAGCACCAGCCATGCGCCGCCGATTCCGAAGTCCTCGATGAGGCCGCGAAAGACCGTGTAGATGTTGGTGGCATCGCCGGACGGGAAGGCCACCGACACGAAGTAGGTCCCCTGCTCCCGCGCCACGAGCCCCAGGATGTCGAGCGGCCCCGCGAAGCTGTATGCCCCAAGGGCCGGACTGATATCGGGAGCGCTCCCCACCCAGGCACAGAAGGCTGCGATCGAGCCGATGGCCGACGCGAATGCGTGCCGTATCAGTGGGAAGAGGGTGAACTCCTCCTCCACTCCCGCGCGAAGGTATTGCAGCAGGATGTAGGCGCCGACCAACGCTCCGGCCCCGGCGATCCCCAGCGGCACCCAGCGACGCAAGGATATGACATATCCGCCGCCCGTCGTGCGGAGCTTCACGGCGACGAAACTCCCGATCCACATCACAACGGCCAGGAGGATTCCCGCCCGCGCCGCGACCACCATGCCTCCGGCCAGGGCTGCGAACAGCGGCAAGATGGAGACCAGCCGGGCCCGGCGCCTTAGGCTCGACGCGGCCAGGACCCCGCCCAAGGCGGCCGCGGGAAACGTCACGTACTGCGCAAACACCACGCTGCGGGGTACGGCGTCCACTCCCATATAGCGCAGCGTCGAGAACTCGGTGCCGAGCTGCAGCAGTCCCATGGCGGTCCATGCAAGCCCGAACGTGCTCACACCGGCACGGACCTGCCCGAACACGCCGGCCGCGGCCACCGCTACCAGGGCAGCGATGAACAGCTCGAGGCGCCGTTCCCCAACCCCACCCAGCGGACGGCTGACCGGAGGCGGCGCGTTTCCGCCCCAGCCTCTCGCCGCATATTCCACCAGCCACGTACCGCACGCGAAGGCCACGACCATCGAGGACAGAAGCCACAGACCAGCGGCCTGTAGTGGGAACGAGCGGTTCCACAGCAGCGCCACGAGGAGCAGCGCGGTCCAGTACGCCGGCACGAACGCCGCCGGGGCCAGCACGTGCCTGGACAGTTGCCGGCCCAGCAGTGCCACGACCGCGAGCAGCAGCACCGGCCACGCCAGGAGGAGCAGGCCCTGTGAAGCCGCGCTCACGCCTGCACCACCTCGAGGTCACTCCGGTCTGCCCGCCGGTGCACCAAACCGCCGATGATGAGGCTTCCAACGATGTAAGCCGTTCCGGTCACGATCGTGGTATAGGCCGGCACCATCACCCCGTACTTTGGCAGGAGAAAGTAGTTGGCGGCCACGTTGAGCATGAGCCCCGTGCGGTTGGCCATCTCCAGCGGTTTGTGTGCCAGCATCGCGAACTGCCACAGGAACCCACCGATCGCCAACGGCAGCACGAGCGGCACCAGCTCCGGCGCTCCCGCCGGGAGGATGACCCACGCCGCGATGTGGGGAAACAGGCCGAGTACCAGGGCTACGGCTGCGAAAATGCCGAACTGCATCACCATCCCCCAGCGCCACAGCAGCCAGGCCGTCTCGGGACTTTGCGAGTTCCAGGCCCGCATGATCCTGGCGTGCACCGCCACGGTCACCGGCGCCAAAGCGAGCGAGTAGCCGCGGAAGATCACGTCGTACACCGCCGCATAGGAGCCGACCTCGGCGAAGCCCAGAGAGCGCTCGATGAAAAAACGGTCGCTGAACGCGAGCGCCAGGGTGGCTGAAAACCAGAACGAGAGCGCCCAGCCGTAATCGGCGAAACGGCCTATCAGCTGCCGCACGCGGCGCCATTCCCCACGGCCCCGCAAGATGATCGTCCGGAGTGAGCCCGAGTTGGCCGCACCCCACAGCGCCGCCGCGGCATAGGCCAACGCCAACCCGCTCAGTGCCAGAACATA
>JBDHJM010000051.1:0-16525 GCA_039586895.1 Gemmatimonadota bacterium
CGCATACTTGAGGCCCACGGCGCGGTACAGGTTCGTTGCGCCGAGGTTGCCGCTTCCCTGTTGTCTGAGGTCCACTCCGGCGCCGTACTTGGCGGCGAGGTAGCTCGTGGGAATCGACCCGAGCAGATAGGCGCCCAGCAGCCACAGCACGAGCGTCATCGTCTGCCCCGCTTGCGGCGGAACCGGATGCGCAGCGGCGCTCCCGCGAACCCCCACTTGTTGCGGAATCCGCGCTCCAGGTACCGCCGGTACGATTCGGGAACCGCGTCCGGCTGGTTGGCCACGATGGCGAACGTCGGTGGTGCGACACCGACCTGCGATGCGTACAGCAGCTTCACCTCCTGCCCTGACCGCTGCGGCGGCTGGGTGCGCGCCACGAGCTCCTGCAACACCTGATTGACTTCTGCCGTCGCCACCCGCCGCTGGCGCGCATCGGCCACCTCGAGGATCAGCTCGAGCACCCTGCGCGCGCGCTGCCCCGTCACGGACGAGACGTACACGAAGGGCGAATACCCGATAAACGGTGCGCGCTCGATGATGGCGCGCTCGCCCTCGCGGGCCGTTTGTGCCTCCTTGGCCTCCACCAGATCCCACTTGGTGACGGCCACAACCAGCCCGGCCCCTCGCTCCCAGGCGGCCTGCGCGATCTTGAGGTCCTGAGCCTGCATCCCCTGGGTGGCGTCCACCACCAGAACGCAGACATGGGCCCGCTCGATCGCCCGCTCGGTCCGCAGGGTGGAGTAGAACTCGATCTCATCTTCTACTTTCGATCGCTTCCGTAACCCCGCGGTATCAATGAAGTTGAGGGTTCTGCCGTGGTACCGCAAGGGGGAGTCCACCGCGTCCCGGGTGGTGCCGGCCTCCGGCGCGACGACGGAGCGCTCCTGGCCCAGCAGCCGGTTCACCAGGCTCGATTTCCCCACGTTGGGGCGGCCCACCACGGCGACCTCGATTGTGTCCTCCGCCTCGGCCTCGGGTGCGGTGGGCAGCAGCTCAACCATGCGGTCCAACAGGTCGCCGCTTCCCTTCCCGGTGGCCGCCGACACGGGCTGCGGCGCGCCCAGCCCCAGCTCGTGAAACGCGTGATGCGACAGGTCGTCCGCCAGGTCGTCGGCCTTGTTGGCGGCGAGGACTACGCGGTCGCGATGCGGCCGCAGCAGCTCCGCTATCTCGTGGTCCTGCGGGTGGATTCCCAGCGCGGTGTCGACCACGAACACGATCACGTCGGACTGATCGATCGCGACCTGGATCTGCTGCCGCACCGCTTCGTGCAGCGAGTCGGCTTCCCCGGTGGTCCACCCGCCCGTGTCAACCAGCCAGAAGTACCGCCCGGTCCAGTCGGCGCGCGCGTAGTGCCGGTCACGGGTGACACCGGGACGGTCGTCCACTATCGCGCGCCTGCCGCCCACGATGCGGTTGAACAGAGTGGACTTGCCCACGTTGGGGCGGCCGATGATGGCTACCGTCGCCTGGGTCACGCGTCCGCCCCCTCGGCCAGCGCGTCGGTGAAGTGGTACGAGGGGCGCACTTCCACCGGGCAGGCGGCGCGCAGCTCGTCGAACGTCAGGTCGTCGAGGAACTTGTCGTTGTCGTTGAGTGATTCGGCGGGAATCAACGCCAGGTCCCACTCCTCGCGTCCGGCGAGAGCGGCGAGGAACGAGGCGCCGGGCAGCAGCCCCGCGCACGTCACCGAGGAGCCGAACAGTGCGTTCTCCAGCTGGATCAGCTCGAACTCTGCACCGGTAGCCCGGCCCAGCGTGTCCAGCACCTGGGGCATGAGTAGGCCCATCGCGATTCCGGTGGCGACCGCGACCCGCTTTCCGTCCATGCTCGGCAGTCCGCCGGCCTCCTCCTCGATGCGCTGCTGCAGGAAGCGCACCGATCCCACCCCGTTCTCGACCTGTCCGAAACCGTCATACGCCTCGGCGGGCGGCAGCGGTGCCTGCGCCACCACGTACAGTTCGTCGGCGCCGTATGCCCAGCGGTGACCCCGCTCGGCCAGCGCCCGCGCCTGCCAGGCGTCCACGCTCTCGATCACGCCGCGGCACTCGGCCGCGCTGGGCTCGCGCACCAGCTGGTGCTTGCTGAACTCGGTTAGCCCCACGGGCACGAGCGACACCGAGAGAACCGACGCTCCGATCCCGTACAGGTCCTCCAGGCTGCGGTCCAACACCGCGCTGTCGTTGAGGCCTGGCTGCAGAACTATCTGCGTGTGGAACCGGATCCCCCCGGCCGCCAGCTCTGTCAGCTGCTCGACGATTGCCGGAGCGCGCGGGTTGCGCAGCAGGCGCCGCCGCACCACCGGGTCCGTTGCGTGCACCGACACGTACAGCGGCGACAGCCGGTACTCCAGGATCCGATCCAGGTCCTTGGATTTTAGATTGGTCAGGGTCGCGAAGTTGCCGTAGCGGAAAGACAGCCGGTAATCGTCGTCCCGCACGTACAGCGGTTCCCGCAGGCCCTGCGGCAGCCCGTCCACGAAGCAGAAGTCACAGCGGTTGGCGCAGCGCCGGATGCGCGGCGGCTCGAGCTCGACGCCGAGGGGCAGGTCCTCCGGGCGCTCAACGTCGTACTCGACGTAAGCGCCGTCGGGCCCGCGCGCGAGCAGCACGAAGCGGTCCTCGGCGGAGAGGAACTCCCAGTCGAGGAAGTCGTCGAGCGCGCGCCCGTCGATGCTGTGCAGCTCGAAACCCTTCTCGAGGCCCAGCTCGGACCCCAGGGAATCGGGGTGCACCGACTGCACCCGGATCATGGCGGTGTTCTTTTCCTCCCGGTCGCCCGTGAGTGGGGCCGGCGACCCGGAAAGATAATCGGCGGGAGGGCCGCTACTCGATCTTGCGGTAGCGCCAGGCGACCGCGCCGGTCTGCTCGGTCTCCGCGCTCAGGGCGTGCCGGCCGGCGCGCGCCAGAGCGGGAATCTGCACGGTGCTCGTGGCGACCACTGCGCCGCCCTCGTCCAGGAAGTCGAACTCGAGAGCGAGCGGCCCAATGTCACGGCCGGAGATGTTGGCCACCGTCCCGTTGATTACCGTGCGCGGTCCCATAGTGACCATTTGGGTGACCCGAATCGTCCAGCCGACTCCCGTGTCGGCCTGAGCCACCCAGTAGCGCGTGGAGTCGGCGTTGCGCGCCAGGTCGTATGCCGCCGCCAGCATGCGCAGGTTCTGCTGGTTGAGGGGGTCGACCTCAAGCAGCTGCGTGGCGGCTCTCTTTAGGCGCTCCTGCTCCTGCAGCATGTAATAGGACCTGCACATCGTGTACAGGGCGCTGCGCACGTACGGGTTGCGCCGCGTCACGCCCTCCAGCATCTGGGCTGCCTGTGCCGGGTGCCCGTCGTTGAACAGCGCCGTGCCTGCGCTGCTGAGGTCGTTCAGCGGCACCGCGTTATTGCTCGCGAGCTGGGTGACGAGCACGTCCATCTGGCTGGTGTATCCGGCCAGTGAGTAGCGCCGCAGCAGGCGGAGCTGTGCGTCCCAGTCGTCCGGGAACTGCTGCTTGTACACGGCATAGGCCTCGATGGCCGGGTCCAGCACCTGGGCCAGTGCGGTGCTGTCTCTCTCCATTGCACCCATCGCCGCGGGGAGAGCCGCACGGGCGCCCTCGAGCCGCTGCTCGAGCATCGCCGAGTCTCGCGCTACAGCCTGCTGTACGTCGGGACGCAGCGGCTTGCCGGCCCACTGGGCGATCAGGTTGGCGAGCGTGGTGGAATCGCGCTGGATGTTGCGCACCAGAGTGTCCCGCTGGGTGCGGGACTCGATGATCTGCATCGCTGCAGGGTTCTCGAATGCGCGCTGCTCGTAGCCGCGCGCGATGTCCAGCATCGCCTGCTGCTTGCGCCGGTCGAACGCCGTGTCTCCGGCCGCCACCTCGTTGCCGATCTGCACGTACTTGAAGGCCGAGTCGAGCTCCCCGATGCCGGAGTACATCATGCTCATCAGGTACGGGATCTCGGCGTCCTGAGGCGAAAGGGCGCGCACCAGCACGAACATCGCTGCGGCCGAATCAACGTGTCCGTTCTGCCAGGCGGCAACGGCCTCCGCGTGCACTGGGGCTACCAGCGTCTCGAGCCAACCGGCAATGTCCTCGCCGCACTCGGGATTGGTTTCCAGCACGCGGCGAAACGCGGAGTCGGCGCCCCATGCGTCGTTGTCCAGCACATAGGTCCTGCCCAGGTAGTACCACGCACCCGGGTTGTCGTCCTGGCCCTTGTTCAGGATGGCATCGTACAGCACGCGCTTGGACTCTTGGATGCGGCCCTCGCGACGATGCTCTTCCTCGGTGGCGATCCTCAGGTGGTTCGTCGCGCCGGTCACCAGGAAGTGGCCGGCCTTGATCTCGCAGGGCGGCTGCGGGCCCACGAATTCCTCCTGGCCCTGCGCCGGGCGTGGGACCGCGACCAGCGTGAAGGCGGCTAACGGGAGGACGACCTGACGAAGCACGCGCATGGGAAACCCTCCTCGGAGAGGCTCGACGAACCGGTCGGTTGGGGAGAATAAAACGCGCGGACCTGCGCTCGGCAATTGCCGGTCGTGCGGTGCGGCGCCGCCCGCCGGGCTACCGGTCCAGCGTGTCGCGCACCCGCTCCAGCAGGTCGCTCAGGGCCCAGGGCTTCTGGAGGATCGGGAACTCGGGCTCGAGGTCCTCCCGCTCGTGCGCGTGGGGTCCGGCGTACCCGCTGGCCAGTATGAACGGGACGTCCCCGCCCTCCTGCCGCAGCGCGCGGAACAGCTGGCCGCCGCCGAGCTTGGGCATCACGAGGTCGGAGATCACGAGGTCTATCTCGGCCTTGTTGGCCCGATAGATCTCCAGCGCTTCCAGTCCGTCGCGTGCCCCCAGCACCCGGTAGCCGTGGCGCTCGAGAACCCGCTTGGCCGAGCGGCGCAGTGTGTCTTCGTCTTCCACCAGCAGGATGGTCTCGGTGCCGCCGCGGATCAGCTCGGTGGGGTCCCGGCTGGCCGGCGCCAGCGCCGCCCCCGCCGCCACCGGGAAATAGAGCTCGATCGTGGATCCCTTTCCGAGCTCGCTCTCCACCCCCACGAAGCCTCCGTGCTGCTTGGTGAGGCCGTAGACCATCGCCATGCCCAGGCCCGTGCCGACCCCCGGGGCCTTGGTAGTGAAGAACGGCTCGAACACCCTTGCACGCGTGGCATCGTCCATCCCGATGCCCGTGTCGCTCACCGCGATCACCACGTAGCTCCCGGGCTCGAGCCAAGCCTCCGGAGAGGCGTCCACTTCGCCCACCGCGCGCTGCTGGACTTCGATGTGCAGCGTGCCGCCCTCCGGCATCGCGTCGCGGGCATTCGTGGCCAGGTTGAACAGGATCTGCTCCACCGCTCCCGCGTCGGCGCGCACCGCAGGCACGGCATCGTCGGCCGCTATGCGCACGTGTATGCTCTCGGGCAGCACGCGGCGCAGCATGGACGTCAAGTCGGTGACCACGTGAGCCAGATCGGTGGGAGCGAGCTGCAGGTCGGCATGGCGGCTGAACCCCAGCAGCTGCTTGGTCATCCGCGCCGCTTTTCGCGCGGCCTCCTGGATGTCCTGCACTTCCGGCAGCAGGTCCGAGCTCTCCGTCTCCAGGGCGCTGGTGACCATCTGAGCGTTGAGTGTGATGACCGAGAGCAGGTTGTTGAAGTCGTGCGCGATGCCGCCGGTCAGCTGCCCTATCGCCTCCATCTTCTGGGCCTGGCGCAGCTGCGCCTCGAGCGTACGGCGTTCGGAAACGTCCTCTACGAACATCTCGAAGCTCTCGAGCTGTCCGATGTCGTTGTGCATGGGGCGTCCGCTCAGCCTCACCGTGAGCGGCGTGCCGTCCTTGCGCTTCCAGTCCACCTCGAGGCCGTCGATGCGGCCCCGCTCGCGGTAGCGCTGGATGAGGCGCGGGCGCTCGTCCCGCGTGGCGTAGACATCGCGCTCCAAGTCCAGAGCCAGCAGCTCCGCCTCGGAGTCGTAGCCGAGCATCTCGACGAGGGCCGGGTTCACCGACAGGAAGCGGCCCTCCGGGCTCGAGCGGTAGATGCCGTAGTTGGCGTGGTCGACCAGGCCGCGGTACTTGGACTCGGACCGGCGCAGAGACTCTTCGGACCGCTTGCGGTCCGTGATGTCGCGCGCGAAAGCTATGCAGTACTCGGTATCCCCGAACTCGATCCAGTTGGCCGCGATCTCGACCGGTACCATCCGACCCGTCTTGGTGCGGTGCTGGGACTCCAGAGTGTTGGCTCTCTTGGTTCGCAGGCTCTCCCAGAACTCGGGCCAGAGCCGGGCCGGGATGTTGGGGTCGATGTCGCTCACCTTCATCGCCTGGAGCTCGGCGCTCGAGTATCCCAGGAAGCGGCAGGCGGCCTCGTTCACGTAGAAGAACTTCCCGTCGCTGTCCATCCAGTACGCCGCGTCGCCGACCCGGTCGATGGCGAACTGAGTGAGCCGCTCCATGCGCTCGGCCTGGCGGCGTTCCGTGACGTCCACCGCGAGGCCGATCACGCCGGCAATGGCCCCCTGTGCATCGTGCAGCGGTTCGACGTGAACCTCGTATGCGTTGCCGGCCCACTCGAACTCATAGGACACATGCTCGCCCTCGAGCGCCTTCAGGTGCTGGGCGATGGCCTCGAACCCAGGATCGTCGGTCCGGAAGTACTCGTACAGGCTCATACCGACCGCCTGGCCGGGCTCCAGCCCGAGAGCGGCGAGCCCTGCTCCACCGGAGGATGTGAAGCGCAGCTCCCGATCCACGGTCCAGAGCACCGCCGGCAGCTGACCGATCAGCACTTCGAGCTTGGCCTCGCTCCTCAGCCTGTCCGCTTCGGCCTGGGCCCGCTCGGTGATGTCGTGGAATACTTGGAGCACGGCCTGCCGGCCCTCGAACACCATGCCGGTGTGGTGGATCTCAAAGCAGCGCCCGTCCAGGCCGCCGTGGGAGACTATCGCTTTCGTTTCTCCCTCGGCTACTCCGCCGCGCAGCGGGCATTCATCGCACTGCGTGCCGTCTGCACGGTAGACCTCCCAGCATTTCTTCCCCACGGCGCCCTTGCCGAACTCACGCTCCAGGAGATCGGAGACGTACAGCAGGGTCCCGTCCGGGGCGACGACCTCGAATCCGAACGGCAGGGCGCGCAGCAGCGAAGCGCCGACATCGTCCGGCGGGTTCTGGGCGCCGCCGGCCCGTTGCCGGCTCAACTGGCCTCCGCTGTCTCCGCGATCAGACTGGGCAGGGCGGCGAACACGTCAGGGTCCCACCAGCCCCTGTCGACCTCTTCGCGCATCATCTGGAGCGCTCGGTCGGCGGGGATTGCCGGGCGGTAGGGCCGGTTGGTTGTGAGGGCGTCGTACACGTCAACGACCTGGAGGATACGAGCCGTGAGGGGGATGTCGCTGCCCGCTAGCCCGTCGGGGTAGCCCGAGCCGTCGTACTTCTCGTGGTGGTGGCGGATTATGGGAAGGACGGGTCCGAACGATCGAATGGGCCTGCAGATGTGCTCGCCAGTCACGGGGTGCTCCCGCACCACGGCCCACTCCTCGGGCGTGAGCGATCCCTCCTTGAGGAGGATCGAGTCGGGCACGGCCACCTTGCCGATGTCGTGCAGCACGCCGGCGCGTTCCAGCGCGGTCGCCTCCTGGACCGAGAGCCCCAGGCGCAGACCCAATGCACAGGCGTACTTGGCGAGACGCTCGCAGTGCCCCTCGGTGTAGGGGTCCTTGCCCTCGATGCTGCGGGCCAGCGCCAGCAGCACCGCCTCGGCTCGCTCGAGCTCGTCGGTGTAGCTCTTCATGCGCACGAGCGAGCGTACCCGCGCGACAAGCTCGATGCGGTCCGGGGGCTTGGTTATGAAATCGTCGGCTCCGGCTTCGAGCCCCTTCACCCGGTCGTCGGTGGCGGAGAGGCCGGTGAGCAGGACGACCGGAGTGAGGCAGGTCTCGAGGTCGCCCTTGATGGCACGGCAGACCTCGAACCCGTTCAGGTCGGGCATTATGACATCGAGGAGCACTACGTCGGGCCGCACGTCCCGCACTGCCTGAAGCGCGCCGGTCCCGTTCCCGGTGGGAACGACATCGAATCCCTCGGCGCGCAGCAGCTTCGTGAGGCTGCCGAGCACTGCAGCGTCGTCGTCCACCACGAGGATCGTCGCATTCATATGGCGGCGTCTCCGTATGTCCGTGTGCGGGTCCGAACCGCGCCTAAGTACCCTGTCTATACTATGCGCCTTGCCCTTGGCTGCGTCAAAATTCGGCTCTTTAGGAGCTTCCGGGTAGTCCCCGAGTGGGGCACCGGGTGCCGCAGGTGGGACAATCGGTCCCACGACGGGGCGGATCGCGGCGCGGAAGCGCGGGGCGCGCAGCAGCATACCGCCGTTCGCAGAACGCAACTGGCCCCGCGCGACGATTCGAAACCGCGCAGGGCCGTCAGTGATGCGAGAGCGGGCGACCGGATTCGAACCGGCGACGTCCAGCTTGGGAAGCTGGCATTCTACCCCTGAATTACGCCCGCGTGCGCCGAGGGGGAGTGTGAACTCCCCCCCGCGCGAGGGTCAACCCGCTGCGACTAACCGGCCACCGTGTAGCGCACCGCCACCACGCCTTCGCCCGAGCCCCACAGGTTGAAGGGCACGGCTTCATGGCCCTCCAGGGTCCGGCCTTCCAGGGTCTCGGTGGCTATGACGTTGCCCGAGGCGTCCACGAACTCGAAGGTCACGGTGGGAATCGGAGTGGCCTCGGCCCGCGAGTTGGAGATACGGCCTTGCAGCGCGAGCCCGTTCTCCTGCGGCTGCAGCATGTCCATGAGCACCTCGAACTGCATGACCTCCATCTGTTGCAGCACTGCCAGCGTCTCATTCTGCTTGCGCTGCAGCTGGTACGCCGCCGCGAGCAGCCGCTGCGACTCCTGGCTCTGCGGGTCCACCGCAACGAGACGCTGTGCCGCGTCCTCCATCGCTTCGGCCGCGGCCATCCGGTCTTCGTCCAAAATGCCGTCTGTTTCGGCCACGGCGAGATATGCATTGGCCAGGTTGTAGAGCGCAGGCCTGTAGTAGGGGTTCTTCTCGAGTCCGAACTCGAAGGCGCGGGCAGCGAGGCCGAAGCGCTCGGCCACGAACAGCCTCTCACCCGTCTGGAACAGGGTGAGGTAGTCCATGGACTGCGCGTTGGCCATGATGGTGTCGTAGATGGCCAGCGCGCGCCCCTCTTCGCCCAGCTGTTCGAACGTCTGTGCCAGGGATGCCAGCGCCGCCGCATCGTCGGGCTGCAGCTTGCGGTATTCCTGCCACCACACCGAAGCAGAGTCCCACTCCTGCTTCATGCCGTGGATCAGCGCCGTGTTGTAGACGGCGGTGACGAAGCTCTCCTGGCGCTCGGGATCGTCGGTGCCCGTAGCCGCCACCAGCTTGAAGTAGTACAGCGCGCTGTCGAGCTCGCCCTCATTGCCGAACACGCTGCCCAGGTAATAGATGGAGATGATGTCGCCCTGGTAGATCGTGTTGGCCAGCTGCAGCACCGCCTTTGCACCGGACGGCGAGCCGGCCTCGATCGAGTCCAGCGCCTGGTTGATGAGCGGCACCCACATGTTGCGGCGGTAGAACTCGATGTCCTCCTGGCATCCCGGCTCCAGCAGCTCCGCGCGGTCGAAAGCCGAGTCGGCCCCGATCGGGTCGTTGACCAGCACGTAGTAGCGCCCCAGGAAGTACCACGCCGCCTCGTTGTCCTCCTGGCCGCGGCGCTCGATTGCCTCGAGCAGGGTGCGCCGTGCGTCGCGCGCCATGCGTTGCCGCTTCGCGGGGTCGGTCGCCTCGTAGGCGCCCTTCACGTAGACCACGCCGCTGTTGACCAGGAAGTGCCCCTTGCCGTCCAGATCGCATCCGGGCTCCTGGTACTGGGCCTGGGCGCTGTTCACACCGGCGAACAGCCCCAACACCGCCACGAACCCCGCCACAGCCACCACTGTCCTCATGCTCTATCTCCTTTATTCACTGTCACTTACCTCAATCTGCGCTGTGCCGCGCCGCTCCGCCTCCCGGGCTACCTCGAGCGCCGGACGGCCCAGGGTCTGGGCGGCTGCCACCACGTCGTCGTACTCGGGCTTGAGCCGTACGCCGGTCGGCCCGTCCCACACCTTGATACGTACCCCAACGCCATCTGCAAGCTCCACAACGACTTCCCGTCTGGGCAGGGTGGATCGCAGGGCCCACCAGCGCCGCAGACCGGCCGTCGTGGAGTGCGCGAACAGCGCCTCAGCCACCCGCTCGGCGGCTTCGACGGGCGCCAGAGCCTCCACCCGCACGCTCACGCGGCCCTTCTTGCCCTGCGTAGGCCACACGGCGCAATCCAGGGCCCCAGCGGCCAGCACGGCAGCCCTGAGGGGCTCCAGGTACTCCGGCGACAGGTCGTCGATGTCCGTCGCCAGCACCTCCACCACGCCCGCCTGCGGCGCCGTGTCGGCCAGGATCAGCCGCAGCGCGTTGGGGTGGCTCTCCGTGTCGCGCTCGCCCGCGCCCCAGCCGCTGGCCACCGGTCGCCACCGGGCCGGCGGTGGGCCGTCGGAAAGCACCCGCAGCAGCACCGCCCCCGTGGGGGTCGTCGCCTCCCCCGTTACCGGACCGTCGGTGCGGACGTCCACTCCCTGCAGCAGCAGCGCCGTTGCCGGAGCCGGAACGGGGAGCGCTCCGTGCGCCGCCTGCACCCACCCGCTGCCCAGCGCAGCCGGCAGGGAGTACACTGCCTCGACCCCGAGCTGCGCGAAGCCCTCGACCGCGCCCACGATGTCCAGCACCGCGTCGACGGCGCCCACCTCGTGCAGGTGGACCTCGTGCGGCTCCACTCCGTGCACGCGGCCTTCTGCCTCGCCCAGCAGCTCGAAGGCGCGGATCGCACGCTGCTTCACCGTGGCTGCCAGTTCGGCGCCGTCCACCAGTGCGATCAGCTCGCCCACGCGCCTCCCGTGGCCGCGGTCCCCGTTGGGGATGTCGAAGTCGACCTTGGTGGCGCTCACCGACGCGCGTGCCACGCGGCTGACCCGCACCTGCACCCCGGGCAGTCCAAGCCGTTCCGGGAGCTCAGTCAGCCAGTCTTCCCCGGCCCCGGCGTCCAGCAGGGCTCCCAGGGTCATGTCGCCGCTGATGCCCGCGGCCGGGTCGATAATGGCGATGCGCATCGGTTCAGGCACTAGCCGGGTAATTTCCCTCATCGGCCTCGATATAGCCACCCTGCTCCGGTATTAAACAGCACCACGCGCTCCTCGCTCCGGACGCTGCCGCGCTCGAGCAGCAGCTCCAGTGCTGCCAGGGTCGCTCCCCCTTCAGGACACGCGTCGATCCCCTCGGCGGCGGCGATGGCGTCGGCGGCGCGGCTCAGGGCGGCGTCGCTGACCGAGACGGCCTCGCCTCCCGTTTCCCGCAGCGCGCGCAGGATGATGTGCCCGCCCAGCGGCGCCGGCACCCGGAGGCCGGAGGCCACCGTCTGGGGATCGTCCCACGCGTCGGTGCGCTCGGCCCCCGCCTCGAACGCGCGCACCACGGGGGCACAGCCGCTCGACTGCACGCTGTAGAGCCGCGGGAGCGCGCCTTGGGCCCACCCTGCCGCCAGCAGCGCGCGGAAGGCGATCCACATGCCGATCAGGCCGGTGCCGCCTCCTGTGGGGTAGACGACCGCGTCGGGCAGCTGCCAGCCCATCTGCTCTGCGAGCTCGAGCCCCATCGTCTTCTTGCCCTCGATGCGATAGGGTTCGCGCAGCGTGGACACGTCGAATGCCCCGTGCTCGGCCGCGTGCGCCCGCGCCGCCTTGCCGCAGTCGCCTATGTGCCCGTCCAGCAGCTCCAGGTCCGCGCCGAACGTGCGGATCTGCTCCAGGATGCGCCGCGGAGTGGTGCGAGGTGCGAACACCGTCACGGGCAGTGCGGCCCTCTGTCCGTACGCGCTGAGCGCCACCCCCGCGTTTCCGGCTGTGGGCACCGTGAGAGACCGTGCCCCGGCGAGCCGCGCACGCGTCACGGCTGCGGTGAGCCCGCGCGCCTTGAACGATCCCGTCGGGTTTACCGCTTCGTCCTTGATCCACAGCTGCTGCATGCCCAGACGCTGGGTCAGCCGCGGCACCGCCAGCAGCGGAGTGCCGCCCTCGCCGAGCGACACCGGCTCTTCACCCTCCGTCAGCGGCAGCCACTCGCGATAGCGCCACAGTGTAAACGGCCGGTCGGCCAGCGCCCCCTTGACGCCGGGCGGCGGGGCCTGCGGGTAGCGCACCAGCCAGGGAGCACCGCACTCGGGGCACACGGTTGGCAGACCGTCCGCAGGCGAAGCGGCATCGCAGTTCGAGCACTGCAGGGTCCAAGGGAGAGTCATTGCCGAACCTTGTCGAGGATGCGGTCGGCCAGCCTGCGGGAGAACCCGGGAAGCGCGGCGATCTCTTCCGCGGTCGCGAGGCGCACGCCGGCCAGACTGCCGAAGGCTGCGAGCAGCTCGCGCCGCCGCTTCTCGCCCACGCCGGGGATGTCGAGCAGCTCCGACGTCACGGTGCGCTGGGTGCGCCGCTTGCGGCTGTAGGTGATGGCGAAGCGGTGCGCCTCGTCGCGCGCGCGCTGCAGCAGCCGCAGCGACGGCGCCCGCGCCGGCAGCCTGAGGCCTTCGCGCCGCCCGGGCAGGAAGATCTCCTCTTCGCGCTTCGCCAGGCTGGCGAGCGGGAGCTGCTCCATGCCCTGCTCGGACAGGGCACGCTGTGCCGCGCCCAGCTGTCCCTTGCCACCGTCCACCACGATCAGGTCGGGGAGGGCCTTGGCCTCATCGCGGCGGCGGGTCAGGAAACGGGTGATCACCTCGTGCAGCGCCGCGAAATCGTCCTGCTGTCCCTCGGGGTCCTTGATCTTGTAGTGCCGGTACTCGGACTTCTTGGGTCGCCCCCCCTCGAACCACACCAGGGAGCCCACCGTGTCGCGCCCCTGGTTGGTGGATATGTCGACGCACACGAAGGCGCGCGGCACCACCGTGAGTCCGAGGTCGCGCCCTAAGGCGTACACCGGGTCCTCGACGCGGGCCTCCGTCTCGAGCGACTCGATCTTGAAGCTCTCCAGCAGGTGGCGCGCGTTCTGGTCGGCCAGGGCGACGAGCCGCTGTGCCGATCCGCGCTGCGGCACCAGCCACCGCTGAGCGGCACCCAGCTCGGTGAGCGCCTCGAAGTCGGCCGGCGGGAACGGCAGCACCACGCGGCGGGCCCGCGCCTCGGCCTTCAGGTAGTGGCCTACCAGGAACACGCGCAGGATCTCGTCGTCCCCCGCGGCCGCGATGTTCTCGAAGAACTGCTGCTCACGTGCCACGACCTTGCCGCGCCGCACGCGCACCACCACGGCAACCGCGTCGTCTCCGTCGCGCGCGAATCCGATCGCATCCGCGTCGCCGCCGCCCACCGCCTCCACGGTCTGCGGCTGCTCCAGCTGCTCCAGCCACGCCAGTGCGTCGCGGATGTCGCCGGCCCGTTCGTAATCGAGGCGCCGTGACGCCTCGTCCATGCGCTGCCGCAGCCGCGTGCGCACGTCCACCGTGCGGCCTTCCAGGAACGCAACCACGTCATCGATCATGCCGCGGTAGTCTTCCCCGCCCTGGTACCCCACGCACGGAGCCAGACAGCGATGGATATGGTAGTCGAGGCAGGCCCGCTCCGGAGCGTCTCCGGGCAGGTCGTAGTGGCAGGAGCGCACCGTGAAAATGCGGCGGATTATGCGCAGCGTGCGGCGCAGCACTCCCACGTCCGTGTACGGGCCGAAATAGCGGGCGCCCGCGATGTTGAGGCGGCGCACCACCAGCACCCGCGGGAACGGCTCGCCCAGGGTGACTGCTATGCGCGGGTAGCTCTTGTCGTCGCGCCACAAGACGTTGAGGCGCGGGCGGTGTTCCTTGATGAGGTTGTTCTCGAGAAGCAGCGCCTGAGACTCGGTCGGGACCACGATGGTCTCGACGTCCCGCATGAGCTGGAGCAGCATGCGCTGCTTGTACGTGTCCGAGGCGTCGGTGGCCAGGTAGCTGCGCACCCTCTGGCGCAGCCGTTTCGCCTTGCCGACGTAGAGCACCTCCCCGCCCTCACCCTTCCAGAGATACACGCCGGGCTCGTCGGGAAGCGAGGCGACCTTGCGCTCGATCTGTTCCAGGTGCCGCTCGGACATACGGGAAAGCTAACCGGCCCCGGTACCTCCCGACTGTCGGCGGAGGGCGGCCCACAGCTTGACCGCTTCGGGGTGTCGGGCCGCCAGGGTGACCAGTCCGTACACCGTACCGAAGGCCGCCAGCGCGAGAGTCGCCTGCACCCACAGAGGCCGGTCCCCCAGCAGCTCCGTCACGCCCACCCCGGCGGCCCCTGCGGGCAGTGCGGCGGCAGCGGCGAGTGCGATGGCCCTGCGCTGGGACGCTGCGAGGATGCGGCCCACCTTGCGGGACAGTGTGGCGAAATTGAGTGACGCGTTCACGTAGGCGGCGATCGCAGCACCCAGCGCGATGCCGGCCGGTCCGAAGCGCTGCATCAGCAGGTAGGCGCCGACCGCCGAGACGATCACCGACACGATCGCGATGCGCACCGGCGTCTGGGTGTCACCGCGGGCGTAATGCCCCGAGGCGAGCAGCTTGACCGACGCCTGTGCCGGGATGCCTATGCTGTACGCCGCGAGGACGCCCGCGGTCACCAGGGTGGCCGTCGCGCCGAACTTCCCTGTCTGGAACAGCGCGCCGATGATCTCCGGCGCCAGCGCCCCGAACGCGACCGCTGCTGGGAGTACGAAGAAGGCGATGCGGCTGAGACCGGCACCCAGCCTGGCTCGCAGCACCTGCTGCTCGTCGGCCGCCGCGTCGCGCGACAGCTCGGGCAGCGCAACTGCGGCCACGCTGACGCCGAACAGCGACACCGGCAATATGGCCACGAGCTGCGCGTAACCCAGCACCGCAACCGCGCCCAGCGCCAGCGTCGACGCCAGCATCGTGTCGACGATGCTCGAGACCTGATAGGCCCCTGCACCGAGCACCACCGGAATCCAGCGTCCGATCACCTGCCTGGCACCGGCGGCTCCGACGTCCAGGCTCCAGCGCGCTCCCCCCACCAGGCGCAGCGTGGCCGGAAGCTGGACGGCCAGCTGGAGCAGACTGCCCAGCAGCACACCCCAGGCGAGCGCGACCACGAGGTCGAGCTCCACCAGCAGCCCGCCCAGAGCGAGCAGGGTGGCGATCTGTGCGATGTTCCACAGCGCCGGCGCGGCGTACGAAAGGAAGAACCGGCGGTGTGTGTTCAGTATTCCCAGGCACCACGCCGACAGTATCAGAAGCCCCGACGCCGGGAACAGAATGCGCACCAGCGTGATGGTCAGCTCGCGGCGCTGTCCCGAGAATCCTATTGCGATGAAGTCAGTGATCAGTGGCGCCAGCAGGATCCCGATGACCGCCAGCACGGCGGTGAGCAGCACCAGCACCGATGCAATCACTCCGGCGAGCCGGCGCGCGTCGTCCTTCTCCCCCCGCTCCACCATGCCGGCGTACACCGGAATGAGTGAGGCAGAGAGCGTGCCCTCGCCCAGCAGATTGCGGATGACGTTGGGGATCTTCAGTGCGGCGCGGAACGCGTCCGCCGCGACGCCGTCGCCGAAGTAGTGGGCGAAAACCCGCTCCCGGACGAATCCGAGTATGCGGGTGAGCAGAATCCCGGCGCCGACCCGGGCCGCGAGACGGCCCTGCGACGGGGGCACTCTGCTAGGGCTTGGGTGGCGCGAGCCGGTCGGGCGGCTCGCGGTGTTCCGGGTTCTCGAGCATACGCTGCAGGAACTGATTCTCTTCGCGCAGCGACTCGAGGCCGCGCGTCAGGTCGTCCACCTCGTCCTCCAGCGCAATCAGCCGGCTCGCCAGCTCTTCCAGGCGCTTTTGCCATTCCGGGGTGAGCCGGTCACTGGCCGCGGCCTTTTCGCGCAGCCGCGGCACGTCGAATGCGAACACCATGATGGGGATCAGCAGGGCGACGAGCAGGATCGCGAGGGCGACTGGCCAGACCATGGGCCGATTCTACGCTCCGCGGTGGGAGGTATCAAGCGGCGGCACGGCCGCCGCAGCTGCCTCGAGCGCATCGTCGATGAACGCCGGGCCGTACCGCACCAGGAACTGCACGACGTTGAACACGCGCTCCTGCGGTTTGCCGTGCGGAAACAGGCTGCGGCGTGCCTTGTCGAGCTGCCGGATCACTATCTCGTTGCGCTTCTTGAGATGGCCCACGATGCGTTTCTCCGCGCCTCCCAGCTCCTTGAGCGCGTTGTTGCGGGCCGAACGCACCGGCTTCTCCAACGTGGGGTCCACCTCCCGGGCGGCACGCTCCAGCCGTTCGTACTCCCCGCCGAGACTGCTCCCCAGCGACTCCAGCGCCGCTCTCGCCGCATCTGGCATATCATCGCGCACCAAGTCCGCCTCGAGCTTGCCCTGCGGCGCGGCCAGATCCTGCGAGGTTATCGCGAATTTGTCGAGCACCTTGGCGACTCGCGCCTCGATCACGCACCCCGACCAGCGCGGCAGTGCCGTCTGCGGCTCCACC
>JBDHJM010000052.1:0-18593 GCA_039586895.1 Gemmatimonadota bacterium
AGCGGCTCGAGGACATCGAGCGCTCTGTGCGCGAGCGCGCCGCCGAGCTGGGAGTGGAGCTGGACTGGCACCAGACCAATCACGAAGGGGAGTTCGTGGACCTGGTGCAGGGACTCGCGGAGGGCACGGACGGAGCCGTCGTCAACGCGGCCGCGTTCACGCACACGTCTCTCGCCGTGCGGGACGCTCTCCTGGCGGTAAAGCTGCCGTTCATGGAAGTGCACCTCAGCAACATTTATGCGCGCGAGCCCGAGCGGAGGCACTCCCTGCTGGCGGACATGGCGCTCGGCGTCATCGCGGGCTGCGGTGCCCGCGGGTACGTCTGGGCGCTGGAGTCGCTGGTCTCGCACCTCGAGCGCGGTGCTGCCTGACCGGAGGGAGGAGCGCCGCTCGGCGCTGCTGGGCCTGCTCGGCGAGCGGGAGCTGGACGGCCTCATCGTCACGGCGCTGCCCAACGTGCGCTACCTGACCGGGTTCACGGGATCGGCCGCCGTTGCGGTGGTGCTGGCCGAGGCGACGCTGTTCTTCTCCGACTTCCGCTACCTCACGCAGTCGGCGGCAGAGGTGGGTGACTTTGCCCGCGTCGAGATCACCAGCGACGATGTGTGGGAGCGGGTGCGCAAGGTGCTGGACGAGTACGCCGGGCTGCGCAAGCTCGGCTACGAGTCGCACACCGTTACGGTGGCGCAGCTGGAGCGCGTCGAGCGGGCGGCCGGGCGCTCGGACCTCCACCCGGTCAAGGAGCTCGTGGAGACACTCCGCGTCAGCAAGGACGAGGGGGAGGTGGCTGCGATTCGGGCAGCGGCTGGCCTTGCGGCCGAGGCGCTGGAGGCGACGCTGGAAACGGTGCGTCCCGGCCTGCGGGAGCTGGAAATCGCGGCCACGCTGGAGCTTCAGCTGAGGCAGAGGGGCAGCGAGTGGCACCCGTTTCACACCACCGTGGCGTCGGGGCCCCAGTCCGCGCTGCCCCATGCCCGTGCCACGGAGCGAGAGGTCGCGGCGGGGGACCTGCTGCTCCTTGACTTCGGGGCACAGGTGGACGGATACTGCGCGGACATCACCCGTACGGTGGTGGTGAGCCGGCCTGCCGACGAGCGGCAGCGCACGATCTACGAGCTGGTGCGGGAGGCGCAGCTCGCAGCGCGCAGCGGCCTGCGGGCCGGGATGACGGGCCGCCAGGCGGACGCGCTCGCCCGCTCGGTGATCGAGGCGCGCGGCTTCGGCGAGGCGTTTGGACACTCGCTGGGACACGGCCTCGGGCTGGTCGTGCACGAGGCCCCCCGCCTGAGCCGCACCAACGAGGAGCGGCTCCCGGAGGGCGCGGTGGTGACGATAGAGCCGGGCGTGTACGTTCCGGGATGGGGTGGCGTGCGCATAGAGGACGACGCCCTGCTGGGCAGCGCCGGCATCGAGCTGCTGTCCGACGGCGAGACCGAACTCAGAGAGTTGACCTAGGCTTTAGATGGCGACGACTTCCGATTTCCGGAACGGGATGGTGCTGCAGATTGACGGCCAGCTGTTCCAGATTGTCTATTTCCAGCATGTGAAACCGGGCAAGGGCGGCGCCTTTGTCCGCAGCAAACTGAAGAAGGTCCTGAGCGGTGCGGTCATCGAACGCACCTGGAACGCGGGCGAGCGTGTCAACGAGGTGCGCCTCGAGCGGAGGCCGGTGCAGTACTCGTATCACGACGGGCACCACTACCACTTCATGGACATGCAGACCTTCGAGGACATCCCGATCGACGAAGCCGTGATCGGGGAGGACCAGCTCAGGTATCTGAAGGAGTCGATGGAGTGCAGCGGGCTGGTGCACGAGGGCCGCGTACTCTCCGTCGAGCTTCCGTTCTTCATCGAGCTGGAAGTGACTGAGACAGATCCAGGGGTGCGCGGCGACACCGCTCAGGGCGGGACCAAGCCGGCCAAGCTCGAAACGGGTGCGGTGGTGCAGGTACCCCTGTTCGTCGAGCAGGGACAGTTGATCCGCGTCGACCGGCGCGAAGACAAATACCTCGAGCGCGTATGAAGAATCTAGATCTACTCGAGAAGATGCTCGATCTCCTGAACCAGTCCGGTGCGGGAGCGATCGAAGTGCGCAAGAACCTGTTCAGCACGACGATCCGAGTGTCTAAGGACACGGCCTTCAACAACTCGGGGCCGGTCACCTATCACGTCGCCTCCGGGGCTCATGCTCCCGCGGGCAACCCGGCTCCGCCTCCGGCCGCTGCGCCGGCCGCCGAGCCGGCCGCGGCACCCGCAGAGGCGCCGGCGAGCAACCTCAACGAGGTGAAGTCGCCGATGGTGGGCACGTTCTACGCCCAGCCCGAGCCGGGAGCGGAGCCGTACGTGCAGGTGGGCGCGCGCATCACGCAGGGACAGACCCTCTGCATCATCGAAGCGATGAAGATCATGAACCCCATCGAGGCGGAGCTGACCGGGGTGGTGAAGGAGGTCGTCGTGCAGGACGCACAACCGGTCGAGTACGGACAGGTCCTCTTCAGGGTGGATCCCAATGGCTGAGCAGTCCAACGTCCCTCCGTTCAACTTCAAGGCGGCCATCACCGAGATGGTCCAGCGCAACGGCTCGGACCTCCACCTCAAAGTGGGCCGGCCGCCCACCATCAGGGTGGCGGGGGAGCTGTCGCAGCTGAACCAGGCGCTGCTCAAGCCGGACGAGCTCAAGGCGCTCGCCGAGCAGATCATGACGCCGCGCCAGGTGAAGGAGTTCGCGGAGCACAAGGAGGCCGACTTCGCGATCGGAGTGCCGGGCGTGGGGCGGTTCCGGACCAACGTGTTCCAGCAGCGCGGCACGCTGGCGTTCGTGTTCCGGGGGATCCCCTACGAGGTGAAGAAGATCCGCGAGCTGAACCTGCCGCCGGTGCTGGAGCGCGTGTCGCTGAAGCCGCGGGGTCTGGTGCTGGTCACGGGCGTCACCGGGTCGGGCAAATCCACCTGTCTCGCCGCCATGATCGACCACATCAACCTGCACCGGCGCTGCAACATCATCACGATCGAGGACCCGATCGAGTTCCTGCACCGAGACGGGCAGGCCAACATCTCGCAGCGCGAGGTGGGGAGCGACACGCTGTCGTTCGAGGCCGCGCTGCGGCACGTGCTGCGGCAGGACCCCGACGTGATCCTGATCGGTGAGATCCGTGACCGGGTGACGCTGGACACCGCAATGAAGGCGGCCGACACCGGCCACCTGGTCTTCTCCACGCTGCACACCACCGACGCCACGCAGACCATCAACCGTATCATCTCGTTCTTCCCGCCCCACGAGCACAACGCCGTGCGCTCCCTGCTGGCGACGGCGCTCGAGGCGGTGGTTTCCCTGCGTCTGGTGCCCACCAAGGACGGCACCTCGCGGGTCCCGGCCACCGAGGTGCTGATCAATACGGCCGCGGTGCGCGACAACATCCGGGACCAGGAGAAGGCGCTGGCCATCCCCGACCTGATCAAGGAGGGGACGGTGCAGTACGGCATGCAGTCGTTCGACCAATCCCTGATGCAGTGGTACACGAAGGGGACGGTGAGCTACGAGGCCGCGCTGTTCCACGCCACGAACCCGAACGAGTTCGCGCTGCGCGTGAGCGGCGTCGAGGGCACGTCCGACCGGACGTTCGCCGAGGAGTCGGTCGGTGAGGCCCGCGACATGGACGACGTCGAGCGCTTCGGCGAATAGCCCGTGTTCAAGAAAGTCCTCATTGCGAACCGTGGGGAGATCGCCCTGCGGGTCATCCGTGCTTGCCACGAGCTGGACATCGAGACCGTCGCCGTGTACAGCGAGGCGGACCGTGAGAGCCTGCACGTGCGCTTCGCGGACGATGACGTCTGCATCGGTCCGCCGCCCTCGCGCCTCTCGTATCTCCGCATCCCGAACCTCATTGCCGCAGCCGAGCTGACCGGCGCCGACGCGATACACCCAGGTTACGGCTTCCTGGCCGAGAGCCCGATGTTCGCCGAGACGTGCGAGGCGTCCAACATCACGTTCATCGGCCCCACGGCCGAGCAGATCACGCTGATGGGCGACAAGGCGGCGGCCCGCAAGATGGTGACGTCGCTCGACATTCCGGTGGTGCCGGGATCGCCCGGAGCCATCGCCGACCCGGACGACGCACTGGCCGTCGCCAAGGAGATCGGCTTCCCGGTCATCATCAAGGCGGCGGCCGGAGGGGGCGGCAAGGGGATGCGGGTGGCGGCAGAGCCAGACGATTTCGCGCAGGCGTTCCAGCTGGCGCGCAACGAGGCGCTGGCGGCGTTCGGCTCGGCCGAGGTGTACGTCGAGAAGTTCCTGGAGCGGCCGCGCCACGTCGAGATCCAGGTCATGGGCGACCGGCACGGTAAGGTGCGGCACCTGTGCGAGCGCGACTGCTCGGTCCAGCGGCGGCACCAGAAGCTCATCGAGGTGGCGCCCAGCCCGGCCGTGGATCAGAAGCTGCGCCAGGAGATGGGCGACTGCGCGGTGCGCATGGTGGAGCACGTGGGATACGTGGGCGCCGGCACCGTGGAGTTCCTGCTCGACGAGGACGGCAGCTTCTACTTCATGGAGATGAACACACGGATCCAGGTGGAGCATCCGGTCACGGAGATGGTGACCAACTTCGACCTGGTGAAGGAGCAGATCCGCGTGGCCGCTGGAGAGAAGCTCTCGCTCGAGATGAAGGGCAACCGGCTGCGCGGCCACGCGATAGAGTGCCGGGTGAACGCCGAGGATCCGTTCCGCAACTTCCAGCCCTCACCGGGCAGGATCACCGCGTACCACCCGGCGGGCGGCCCCGGCGTACGGGTGGACACGCACATCTACGCCGGCTACACGGTGCCGCCCTTCTACGACTCGCTGCTGGCCAAGCTCATCGTGCACGGCAACACGCGCGAGGAGGCCCTGGCCCGCATGCGTCATGCTCTGGACTCCTTCATCATCGAGGGAGTGACCACCACCATCCCCTTCCTGCGGCGCGTGATCGCCCATCCGGATTTTGAGGCGGGCAAGGTAGACACTAAGTTTCTGGAGCGCGAACCGGAGCTTTTCGAAGCGCCTGCTGCATGAAGCTCACAGTCTACTTCACGCCCCTGGGCGTAACACCCAACGCGATCGCTGGGCGGCCGGTGCTCGTGGTCGACGTTCTGCGCACCACCACTACTATGGTCGCGGCGCTGGCGCACGGAGCCAAGGCGATCCTGCCGGCGTCCACTGCGGAGGAAGGACTGCGCCTCGCGGCCAACCTCGAGCGCGACGCCGTGCTGCTGGCGGGCGAGCGGGGCATGGACCCGGTCGAGGGCTTCGCGCTGGGCAACTCCCCGGCGGAGATGTCCAACGGAGTGGTCGGCGGCAAGACCATCGTGATGGCCACCACTAACGGGACCGCCGCAGTGGTGGCCGCGGAGACGGGGCGCCCCGTGCTGATCGGCGCGGTCACCAACTTCACGGCGGCAGTGGAGCGTGCCAAGGCCGCGTTCCAGGAAGCCGGAGAGATCACGATCCTGTGCAGCGGCCGCGAGCGCATGTTCGCGCTGGAGGACGCCTACGTGGCCGGGCGCTTCGCACAGGCGCTGATTCCCAGCAGGGAGCGCCGCAAGGCGGAGTTCAACGACGCCGCCCTGGCCGCACTGGAGCTCACGCGCCGCTACGGTGACAAATGGAAGAACGCGATCTCGTCGAGCGCGGCCGCCAAGTCACTCAAGGCGGCTGGGTACAAGGCGGACGTGGCCGCGGCAACCGAAGTCGACACGCAGACGATCGTGCCGGAGTACTCCGGCCGGCTCGTGACTCTGCCCGACGGGAGCTGAGATGCCACTGAGCCCGCGCCACCGTGAGGAGCTGGTAGCGATCGTCTCCTTGCTCGTGGGCGTCTTCATCGGGCTCACCCTGCTGCCGCTCGACATAACCGGTGCCGCCGGCCGGGTGATCGGACACTTCCTGTGGATCTCGCTCGGCGCGGGCGCGGTCTTCCTGCCGATCTTCGCGTTCGGGCTGAGCCTGGCCGCCTTCGGGCGCCTCCCCATAGACCTGTCGCGGGTGGCCGTGCTGCTGGGAGGCATGGTGGTTCTGGTGCCGTTCGCCATCGCATTGGTGGCGGGCGCGCGCGCTCCGGGGGACTTCCCCGCGTCCTACCTGGACTGGAGCACCCCGCAGCGTCTCACCGGCATAGCGCCGGCCGCGATCGCGGTGGGGATCACCGGGCTCATCGGGACCGCGGGAGCGGTGATCGTGGGCCTGCTCTCCCTTTCGGGTCTCACGATGTACGCGCTCGACTGGCACCCGTTCCGCCGGCTCGCCGCGGGCGCCCGAGCTCAGTCGCGGCGCGAGGGCGACGACGAGCACAGGCCGCCCGCCGAGGTGTGGGCCAAGCCGGCTCCCTCTCCGGCCGAACCGGACGACGACGATGAGGAGGAGGGGCTCAAGTCGGCCGGAGCCATTCTGCGCAAGCTCACGGGGCGCGGCCGGCGCCGCCCCGAGGAGTCCCCCGACGAGCTGCCGCCCATAGACCTGCTCGCCGAACCGGCCCGCAGCGGCAACGGCGACTGGGAGGACGAGATCGAACGCCAGGGTCAGGTGCTGATCGACACGCTGGGGACGTTTCGGGTGGAGGGGAGCATAGTGGGGCGCACCACCGGCCCCGTGGTCACGCAATACGAGGTGGCGCCGGCACCGGGCGTGAAGGTGGGGCGCATCGCGTCGCTGGCCGACGATCTGGCGCTCGCAATGCGCGCGCAGTCCATCCGCATCGTGGCACCGATCCCGGGCCGCGGCGCGGTGGGCGTGGAGGTGCCCAACCCCACGCCGCGCGTGGTGACGCTGAAGGAGCTGCTGGAGACACCCGAGTGGGACCGGGCGCGCGGCATGCTGCCCATCGCGCTGGGCCGCAACCTCGAGGGCAAGCCGGTCATCGCCGACCTCGACAAGATGCCGCACCTGCTGATCGCAGGCGCTACGGGCTCGGGCAAGTCGATCTGCATCAACACAATCATCACGAGCCTGATCTATCGCTACACGCCGCGCGAGCTCCGCCTCATCATGATCGATCCCAAGATGGTGGAGCTCTCGCTGTACAACGCGCTGCCGCACCTGCGCCACCCGGTGGTCACCAACAACCGGCACGCCGCCCAGGCGCTCAAGTGGATCATGATGGAGATGGACCGGCGCTACGCGCTGTTCCACGCCAACGGCGCGCGCCAGATGCACGACTTCAACCGGTACGTGGCCGAGGGGCGCGAGCTGGTGCTGCCGGGTGCGGAGAAGGGGCGGGGAGGCGGTCCGGCTCCCGACCAGGAGGAGCTGGACCTGCCGCAGACGTACGACGAGGGCCCGCTCCCCTACATCGTGCTCATCGTGGACGAGCTGGCCGACCTGATGATGACCGTGCAGGGCGAGGTCGAGAAGCCGCTGGCCATCCTGGCGCAGAAGGCGCGGGCCACCGGCATCCACCTCGTGCTCGCCACCCAGCGGCCCAGCGTGAACGTGATAACCGGCCTCATCAAGGCGAACTTCCCCTGCCGCATCGCGTACAGGGTGGCGTCCAAGGTGGACAGCCGCACGATCCTGGATCAGAACGGCGCCGAGACCCTGCTCGGCAACGGCGACGGGCTGTTCCTGCCGCCGGGCAAGAGCGAGCCGGTCAGGGTGCAGGGCTCGTTCATCTCCACCGAGGAGACCGAAGAGCTTACCAAGTGGTACGCCGAGCGCGCGGCCGAGAAGGAGGCGGAGCTGGAGCGCGAGGGAGTGGTACCCACGGAGGAGACGGACATACTCGAGGTGGTGCAGACCCTGGAAGAGGAGGAGAGCGGCGCTCCCCCCGCCGCGGCGCAGGACGAAGAGCACGATGCGCTGTTCCGCGAGGCCGCCGAGGTGTGCATCTCCAACCAGCTCGGCTCCACGTCGCTGCTGCAGCGCAAGCTGCGCATCGGCTACGGGCGCGCGGCGCGCATCATCGATCAGCTGCACGACGCGGGTGTGCTGGGGCCGCCGGACGGGTCCAAGCCCCGCGAGGTGCTCATCGGGATGGAGCAGCTGGACGAGTACGTCTCCTAGCGCTCCTTCGTCTCGCTGGCCCCTTGCAGGTGCGTGGGGCTTCTCTCGACGCGGCTTCCGACGCCGCCGCCCTCCTCAGCCCATTCACCCCCACCCCCGGAAGCCGCGCTTAACGAGAAGCCCCACGCACCTGGGCTGGGATAGTGGCGGCGCTCGGCTTGCCGAGACGTACTCTGCTGCTGCCTCACGATTCGGGTCCGCGGTCCCTTGATACGGGTCGTGTCATTCCGGTTACGTTGCGTTGACGTGCGCGGCGTAGCGTGCGCCCGTGCCGATCAAGTCAGATCCAAGTACCTGGACCGACCCGCGTCACCTGACGGGGCTCGAGGGCGAGCAGGTGGCGATGCGCTACCTGTCGTTCGCCGGCTGGACGGTCACCGACCACCGCTTCCGCATGGGGCGGCTGGAGATCGACCTGGTGGCCCGCCGGAGGGACCTGGTGGCGTTCGTGGAGGTGAAGACGCGCCGCAGCAGCGCGTTCGGGCAGCCCATCGAGGCGGTCACCTGGGCCAAGCGGCGCGAGATAGCACGGGTGGCTCAGGCGTGGATTGACCGGCACGGCCGTCCGCCCTTCTCGTATCGCTTTGACGTGATTGGAGTTACGCTCTCGCCGGCGGGTCCGCACCGGATCCAGCACGTGGAGGACGCCTTCAGGGTGGGGTGGCGGTAAGGTGGTGTTCGGGATATATTCGGTACCGTAGATTTCACGCATTCCCGCAGCAAATCGAGGAGACCATGCCCGCACAGACCGACCCCGAGAAGCAGGCCGCGACCCTGCCAGACGAGAAGAAGAAGGCGCTGAACCTGGCCATCGCCCAGATCGAGAAGCAGATCGGCAAGGGCTCGATCATGCGGATGGGGCAGGAGAGGCCCCGTGTGGCGGTGGGCGCGATCTCGACCGGCGCGCTGAACCTGGACGCTGCGATCGGGGTGGGCGGCATCCCGCGCGGGCGGATCACGGAAATCTACGGGCCGGAGTCCTCGGGCAAGACCACGCTGGCGCTCCACATCGCCGCCAACGCGCAGAAGTCAGGTGGGGTCGCCGCGTTCATCGATGCCGAGCACGCGCTGGACGTGGAGTACGGCCGCAAGCTGGGCGTGGACATCGAGAACCTGCTGGTGTCACAGCCCGACACCGGCGAGGAGGCTCTGGAGATAGCCGAGATCCTGGTGCGCTCCGGTGCGGTGGACGTGATCGTCATCGACTCGGTGGCTGCCCTGGTGCCCAAGGCGGAGATCGAGGGCGACATGGGCGACTCGCACGTGGGGCTGCAGGCGCGCCTCATGTCGCAGGCCCTGCGCAAGCTGGCGGGCAGCATCAACCGCTCGCGCACCTCGGTGGTGTTCATCAACCAGCTGCGCGAGAAGATCGGCATCATGTTCGGCAACCCGGAGACCACAACGGGCGGCCGTGCGCTCAAGTTCTACTCCTCGGTGCGTCTCGACCTGCGGCGCATCGGGCCGGTGAAGGAGCGCGACGAGATCACCGGCAGCAAGGTCCGGGTGAAGGTTGTGAAGAACAAGGTCGCGCCGCCGTTCAGGCAGGCCGAGTTCGACATCATGTTCAACGAGGGCATCAGCCACTCCTCGCTGCTGGTGGACATCGGCGTCGAGGCCGGCGTGATCGACAAGAGCGGGGCGTGGTACTCCTACGGCAAGGAGCGCATCGGCCAGGGCCGCGAGAACGCCAAACTCTACCTCAAGGACCACACGGAGATCGCGGACGAGGTGGAGGTGAGGGTGAAGGAATACCTCGGCATCGCGCCCAAGGAGGAGGAGGCTGAGTCGGTTGAGACCTAGGGCGAGGCGGCGGACTCTCCCGAGCCAACGAACCCGCAGGCGAGGGGCCGCACTCTCCCTCACGAGCCAACGAACCTGTACCGCTACCCTCCTGGGAACCACGTGCCCCACGTTCTGAGGCTCGATCGGGAGGGTGCGCCGCCTCGCCTTCACGCGGAGGCTCGATCGGGTGACACCGCCACACGCCTCCTCCTGAGGTGCGATGAGGGTAACCGCACTACGACCTGACAAGCGGGCCCCGGGCTGCCTCGTGCTGGAGGTGGACGGGGCCCGTTTCGCTTCGCTGCCAGAGGAGGCGGTTCAGGAGCTGAAGCTGGAGCGCGGCAAGGATCTGGACGATGCGCTGGTCGAGCGCGTCTCCTACCTGGCCGACGTAGAGGCATCGTACCGGGTGTCCATCCGCATGCTGGCGAGCCGGCCCCGGGCCGTGAACGAAGTCCTGCGGCGCCTCAGGGAGCGGGGCCACAACCCCTCCGCCGCTGCGGAGGCCGTGGGGCGGCTGGAGGCCAAGGGGCTGCTGGACGACCAGGAGTTCGCCCGCCACTTCGCACGGGTGCGCTCGGCGCGGGGGCACGGCCGCTCCCGCCTGCTCACCGATCTGCTGGCCCGGGGCGTGGAGCGCCGCCTCGCCGAGCGGGCGATAGACGAGACCCTGGACGCCGAGGGAGTGGACGAGGACGCGCAGGCCCGCTCGCTGGCGGAGAAGCGCCTGGGTCAGATCGACGGCAAGCTCCCGCCCGAGACCAAACGGCGCCGCGTGCTCAGCTATCTGAGTCGGCGCGGCTACCGCGGGCGCGAGGTGATCGACCTGGTGGACGACCTGTTGGGGGATGCCTCCCGCGGCTGTTAGCTTTACCCGATGCGCGCCGACGACATCCGCACCTCATTCGTTGACTACTTCGGGGACCGGGATCACACCCACGTCCCGTCCTCCTCGCTCGTGCCCCACGGGGATCCCACACTCCTGTTCACCAACGCCGGCATGGTGCAGTTCAAGGGCGTGTTCCAGGGGCTGGAGCACCGCGATTACTCGCGGGCCGTCACTGCGCAGAAGTGCGTGCGCGCGGGCGGCAAGCACAATGATCTCGAGCAGGTTGGCCTCACGGCGCGGCACCACACGTTCTTCGAGATGCTGGGCAACTTCTCGTTCGGCGACTACTTCAAGCGGCTCGCTATCGAGTACGCATGGGAGTGGGTGACCAGCGACCAGTACCTGGGCATCGACCCATCCCGTCTCCTCATCAGCGTGCACCACAGCGACGACGAGGCGCGCCGCCTGTGGCGCGAGGTCGCCGGCCTGGCCGACGAGCGCATCTACGGACTGGGTGACAAGGACAACTTCTGGCAGATGGGCGACACGGGGCCGTGCGGCCCCTGCTCGGAGATGTACGTGGACCTGAGGCCCCGCTCCGAGTGGAGCAAGGCACCGCCCGCGATGGAGCAGTTCGAGGAGATGGCCGAGGACGGCCTCTTCTTCGAGATCTGGAACCTGGTCTTCATGCAGTTCGACCAGCAGCCGGGCGGCGCCCGCCCGCCGCTGCCGGCCCCCTCGGTGGACACCGGCGCGGGGCTGGAGCGCATCGCGGCCGTGCTGCAGGACGTGCCCTCCAACTACGACACCGATCTCTTCACTCCCATCATCCAGCGGGCCGAAGAGGTGGTGGGCCGGCCCTACGACCGTGGGCCGGACGGAATCGGCTTCCGCGTGCTGGCGGACCACGCACGCGCGGTTGCTTTCCTGATGGCCGACGGGGTGTACCCCTCCAACGACGGTCGCGGCTACGTGTTGCGGCGCATCCTGCGCCGGGCCGTGCGCCACGCCTACCGGATGGGGCGCAGCGAGCCGACCCTGGTCGAGCTGGCCAAGGTCGTGATCGACACGATGGGAGGCACTTACCCGGAGCTGCACGCCAAGGCGGGGCACATCGAGAGCGTGACGCGGGCCGAGGAGGAGCGCTTCCTGGAGACCATCGATGGTGGTCTCAAGCGGCTCGACGAGCTGACGAGCGGTGCGGCCGGCACCATCGCGGGGGCTGACGCCTTCAGGTTGTACGACACCTACGGCTTCCCGGTGGATCTCACGCGCGTCATCGCGGCCGAGCGCGGCTGGGCGGTGGACGAGGTGGGCTTCGAGAGCGCGCTGGCCGAGCAGCAGGAGCGCTCCCGGACGGCCGGCAGGGGAGAGGGCGGCGAGATCGGCGCACCCGCCATCAAGCACGCGCCCGGCAAGGGCAAGTTCACCCGGGTGAAGCCGCGGGTGCGGCAGAAGTTCGTGGGATACGACACCACGGCGGCCGACACCGAGATCCTAGCGTTCCGCCAGGGTGACGATCAGCTCGAGCTGGTGCTGCACGAGAACCCCTTCTACTCCGAGTCGGGCGGGCAGGTGAGCGACACCGGGGTGGTGAAGGGCGAGGGCTGGACCCTGCCGGTCGAAGACGTGCTCAAGGTGGGCAACAAGCAGGTCGTGGTGGGGCCCTACGAGGGCGACTTCGAGCCCACCGACGTCGAGGCCGTAGTGGCCGAGGAGCGGCGCCACAACATCGAGCGCAACCACACGGCCACCCATCTGGTGCACGCTGCCCTGCGCAACCAGCTCGGCACGCACGTGCGGCAGGCGGGCTCAGTGGTCGCGCCCGACCGGCTGCGCTTCGACTTCTCACACCACGAGCCGGTGAGCCCCGAGCAGCTGGATGCCATCGAGGAGGAGGTCAACGAGAGCATCTGGGCCAACGTGGGCGTCGAGACGCGGCAGATGGCGTACAAGAAGGCACTGGCCGCCGGCGCCATGGCGTTCTTCGGTGAGAAGTACGGCGACGTGGTGCGCGTAGTGGACGTGCCAGGCGTGTCGATGGAGCTGTGCGGCGGCACCCACGTGCGCTCCACCGGCCAGATCGGGCTGTTCCACTTCGGGGGGGAGACCGGGGTGGCGGCCGGAGTGCGCCGCATCGAGGCGGTGACCGGGCCGGTGGCCTACACGCTGGTCAAGAGCCTGGGCGAGCGCATCGAGGAAGCGGCGGGCACGCTGCGCACCAATCCCGAGCACGTGGCGCGCAAGATCGAGGCGCTGCTGGACGAAAAGAAGCGGCTCGAGCGTCAGGTGCAGGAGCTGCTGCGCACCGGGAGCCGCGAGGGCGGAGCCGGAGCCGAGCGGCATCAGGTGGGCGACGCGGTCCTGGTATTGGACGACTCGCCGGTGAGCGACCGCGGCCAGGTGGCTCTCCTGATGGACACGTTCCGCGAGAAGAACAAGAACGCCATCCAGGTGCTGTTCGTGACCGGCGAGCGCCCCGGCATCCACGTGGGCGTGACGGACGACCTCATCTCGCGCGGCATCAAGGCGGGCGACCTGGTGAACCGCATCGCCGAGGTGAGCGGGGGGCGGGGCGGCGGCCGGCCCCACTTCGCATCGGCTGGCGCGGGCGATCCCGAGAGGCTGGCTGCGGCGCGGCAGCAGGCTCCTGCGATCGTGGCCGAGCTGCTCGGCGCGGGGGCGGGCTGAGCGACATCGAGGCTTGGCTCGAGCCGCGCTTGGCCGACGCTCCGGCGTCGCTGCGCGCCCGCGTGCTGCAGGCGGTCGGCGCGGCAGGCTCGAACGCCGCTCTCGCCGACCAGCTGGCCGCGGCTGGCGCGCAGCTGCTGGAGCAGGCCAAGAGCGGTCCTCCGGATCACGACACCGCGCTCACACTCCTGGCCGCCGACGCGCTGATCACCTACGCCTGCGAGGCACTGGCCGAGGCCGGGCTCGCGTGATCGACCTCCACACGCACCTCCTTCCCGGCATTGATGACGGCTCGGATTCCACGGAGCGGTCGGTGAAGGTGCTCAAGCGCATGGCCGGGCTCGGTGTGACCGCCGTGGCGTGCACGCCGCACGTGAGCGCCAGCACGCTGGAGGCCGATCCCGAGGAGCCGCTGGGGCGGCGCGAACGCGCGTATCAGGAGCTGAGGGCCTACGCCCCGCACGCGCCGCAGCTGCACCTCGGGTTTGAGATCATGCTGGACCAGCCGCTGCCCGCGCTGGTGACCGGCGACCGGCGGCTCTCGCTGGCCGGCTCGCGCTACTACCTGGTGGAGTTCTCGCTGGGCGTGGTTGCCGACTTCGCGGGCACGGTGCTGGAGCTGATCTCGCGGGCCGGGGTGGTGCCGCTGGTGGCGCACCCGGAGCGCTACGATGCGTGCAGCCCGCCGGTGATCCAGGCGTGGCGCGAGGCGGGCGCCAGGATGGCCGTGGACGCCACAACGATCACGCGGCCCACCCGCAGGGGGCACCGGGCCCGCGAGCTGCTGGAGGCGGGCCTGGCCGACGTCCTGGCCTCCGACAACCACGGGGGACGCCGCACCCTGGCCACCGGCGGGGACTACCTGAGGGAGATGGGCTACGCGACCGTGGCCGACCGGCTCACCCGCGACAACCCTCGGGCGGTGCTGGAGGACGGGGCGCTGACGGACGTGCCGGAGGTCAAAATCGAAGAGAGCGTGTTGCGGCGCCTGCGCCGCGCGTTCGAGTAAACCTCGCGGCCCCAAGCAGAACACGCACGCGACGGAGGCGCAGCACGGAAATGGCACTGATAGACCTGAGCGGGAAGATCGCCCTCGTGACCGGGGGCTCGCGCGGCATCGGAGCCGCGACGGTCCTGCTGATGGCCCGGGCAGGGGCGGACGGCGTGTTCACGTACCACACTCGCGAGGACGACGCCGAGCGCGTGCGGGAGCAGGCCGCGGAGCTGGGACGCGAGTGGCGGGCAGTGAAGGGCGACCTGGCCGAGCGGGAGGCCTCCGACGGGGCCGTGCGCGAGGCCGTGGAGTGCTTCGGCCGGCTGGACTGCTTCGTGGCGAACGCGGGAATCTGGCCGCCCGAGGATGTCGGCGTGAGCGAGATGGACGACTCGCGCTGGCGCCGCACCCTGGCCGTGAACCTGGACTCCATCTTCTATGGCACCCGAGCTGCTCTGGCAGCCATGGAGCGGGGCGGCCGCGTCGTGCTCGTTTCCAGCACGGCCGGCCAACGCGGGGAGGCCTACCACGCGGACTACGCGGCCACCAAGGGCGCGATCATCTCGTTCGTGAAGTCGGTGTGCGTCGAGGCGGCCCAGGACGGGATCACCGTCAACTGCGTAGCCCCAGGGTGGGTGGACACCGAGATGTCGGAGCTCGTCTACGGAGAGGGCGGAGGCGAAGGCAAGAAGCGCATCGAGGCCACGATCCCGCTGGGGCGGGTGGCCACGGCCGAAGAGATCGCGGGCCCGATCGTGTTCCTCTGCTCGGCCCTCGCCGGCAGCGTGAACGGGGAGGTCCTCAACGTGAACGGGGGGAGCGTTCTCTGCGGATAGGGCCGCGGAGAAGCCACGTTGGCGAGGATGTGGCAGGGCGAGGCGGGGGACTCTCCCGATAGAGCGTTCGAGCGCGTAGCAGGTAGCTGAGACCCAGCTGGTAGTGAGAGCGGGCTCGTTGGCTCGGGAGGGAGAGTCCCCCGCCAAGCCCTGCCGCGACATCCAACGACTAAGGGGCGCGAACATCGCGCCCCTTAGTCTATCTGGCGAGCGGGAAGCCTACTCAGGCTCAAGTGCCGGCCAAGCTCCCGGGCAGGTTTTCAAAGTTGAGGTTGAACCGACGTCGCCCGGCCTGACTCCCCGCTCATGAATTCTCTTGTCCGCACCCCGTCTAGTGCCGGTAGGGCTCCTCCTGGTCGAATCCCTGGATCCACATCGTGTCCCCGTTGGGCTTGGCGCGCCGCATGGCAATGGCCGCCCGCTCCACCAGGTCGTGGGCCTCGATCTGCGCCTCCCGCACGTTCGTCACTGCCTCGTAGCCGGCCCGCATCTTGAAGGGCGGCTTGCCTGCGTCCTTGCCGTTCTCCTGCTCGATGGCCCGAGCCAGCCGCTGCGCCATCAGGACGGCGCCCTCTGCGTCGGTGGCGGGCGCGATGATGGCGAACTCGGTGCGGCCTATCTTGCCGATCGCGTCCGAGGTGCGCCCCGCCGCGCGCAGGGCATGTCCTATCTGGTTCACGGCCGCTTCGATGGCGTCGATATCGGTGCCGGCGCCTGCGGCCTCCGCCTCCGACTCGAACGCCGGTGCAAGCACCACGCAGGCCATGGGCTGCTCCTGGCGGAACGCCAGGGCGCGCAGCTCGTGGGCGCGCCGCTCCAGACCGCGGTTGCTGTAGAGCTCGGAGGGCTCGTCCACCAGGCTGTCCTGGTGCACGCGGTCGATCTCGAACTTGGCCGTGATGTACTGGTCCAGCCGGAGCAGCAGCTCCTGCGCGTCGAACGGGTACGTGAGGAACTCCCACGCACCCGCCTCCAGGGCAGCCAGCCGCTGCTGCCGCGTGGCGTGCCCGGTGGAGAGAACGATGATCGGGATGCTCGACCCGAACCTGGGCTCGGCCCGCAGGATGTGGCACAGGCCGACGCCGTTGCCGTCGGGAAGATTGAAATTGATGAGGACGACGTCAGGCGGACGGGCCCGCGCGCGCTCGACACCCTTCATGCCGGTCGTAACGCGCACGACCTCGTAACCGGCCGGCGTGAGAACGCTCTCGAGAGAGCGTGCCGACCAGTCCTTATTGTCGATGATCAGCGCCTCAGGTGGGCGCGGCCTCAGGTATCCGCCGGACACTGTCTCCTCGCTGATATCTTATTGACCGAGGGTAACTTAGCCTCACCCCAGTCACCATACTGTGGTTTTTGTGCTCCGGCGCACGGGCCAGACGTGTCCCCCGTCGGGGTCGGATGGTCTCGTCGGGCGGAGTCTCACGGCAGGCGGCCGACGCCTATATTTGTGCCGTCCCGGAGGAGCCCGAGTGAAGTTCCCCAACGAGCTGCCCATCCCCAAGGAAGTGGTCGAGATCGCCCGCACGCTGGAGCAGGCGGGCTTCGAGACGTGGTGCGTGGGCGGAGCCGTGCGCGACAATCTCCTGGGGCACGCCAACAGGGACTTCGACCTGGCCACGGCGGCCCGGCCCGAGCAGGTGCAGGAGCTGTTCAAGCGCACCATCCCCATCGGCGTCGAGCACGGCACCGTTGCCGTTCTGGACCGCAACCGCCAGCCGCACGAGGTCACGACGTTCCGTGAAGACATCGCCACCGACGGGCGCCACGCCGTGGTGGAGTTCGGGGTTTCGCTGGACCAGGACCTGGCGCGGCGCGACTTCACGATCAACGCCATCGCCTACCACCCGTTGAAGCACGAGTGGCGCGACCGCTATGAAGGCATGGCCGACCTGGACCGCGGCCTGGTGCGGGCGGTTGGCGACCCGGGCCAGCGCTTCCAGGAGGACTTCCTGCGCATCCTCCGGGCGCTGCGCTTCGCGGCCAGGTTCGGTTTCGATATCGAGTCCGCCACCTGGGAGGCGGCCAAGGCCCAGGCGCACGGACTGCCCCACCTCTCGGCGGAGCGGGTGAGGGACGAGTGGTCGCGCGGCCTGGAGACCGCGCGGCACCCGAGCTGGCTGGTGGAGCAATGGGCCGAGGTGGGAGCCTTGGAGACCTGGCTGCCGGAGGTGGCCGCGCAGGGCGGAGGAGGTGTGAGCGGCGAGGCGGTCGCCCGGCAGGTAGCCGGGGTCTCCCGCTGGGCAGCGATAGACCGCCTGGAGCCGCGCGACCCTGTGCTCGTCACCAGCTACCTGTCGGCCGATCCGGGAGCCACGCTGGAACGGCTGCGCTGCTCCAACGCCGATATCGAGCGGGGCCGGCGCGTGGGAGCCCACAGGGGCCCCACGCCCGACCCGGAGTCACCAGTAGAGGTGAGGCGCTGGATGAGCGCCTGCGGGGCCGCCGTGGACGACCTGGTGGCCATAGCGAAGGCGGAAGGCAGGGGCGCGCGTCTGGCGGAGGCGGTGCGGGCCATACGGGCGTCGGGGGCGCCTCTGGCCGTGGGCGACCTGGCAATAGACGGCAACCGGCTCATGGAGCTGGGCGTGCCCAAGGGCCCCAAGGTCGGCGAGACGCTGCGGGCCCTGCTAGACCGCTCGCTGGAGGACCCGAATCTGAACACGGAGGAGCGGCTGGTGGAACTGGTGAGGAGCGCTGAGTGACGAGCTTCATCTTCGGCGTGATCGCGGGCCTGGGAAACGTGCTGGGTGGGCTCGCGGCAGTGCGCGGGGCCAAGCTGGGTATCCGGATCATCGAAGGCTTCGTGGCTTTCGGGGCCGGGTTCATGCTCTCGGTGGCCATCGTCAAGATGCTGCCCGAGGCCTTCGAGCTGGGCGGTCCCGGTGCGGCGTTCTACGTGCTGCTGGGGTATCTCCTGGTCCACCTCACGCAGCACACCGCCACCGAGCACTTCCACTTCGGCGAGGAGACGCACCACGTCACCCGCATGGCGGGCATAACCGCCCTGATCGGGCTCCTGCTCCACACGTTCTTCGACGGGGTGGCCATTGCCTCGGGCTTCCAGGTGAGCGAGACGCTGGGCTTCCTGGTGTTCTTGGCCATCGTGCTGCACAAGCTGCCCGAGGGGCTAACCATCTCGAGCATCCAGATCGCCGGCGGCATGAAGCCGCACCAGGCGCTGGGGAGCGCGGCGCTCCTGGGAGTCGCCACGGTGGTGGGCGTGGTGGCCACCGACGCGGTGCAGTTCCTCAAGGCCCACGGCCTGGCCATCTCAGCCGGTGTAACGATCTACGTGGCGGCGTCCAACCTGGTGCCGGAGTTCCAGCACAAGAAGGGGTGGCGCCTGCCGTTGGCCTTCTTTCTGGGGGCGGGTGGTTTCTTCGGGTTGAATGAGGTGATGAAGGTGTTTTGGGTGGGGTAGGGAACCGG
>JBDHJM010000110.1:0-3880 GCA_039586895.1 Gemmatimonadota bacterium
GACGCCTGCGCACGTCGTCGACCGATTCGGGCGGCGGGTGGATCTCACAGTAGACGTGCGACTCACGCACACGCCGCGCGATCAGCTGCGTGTACTGCGAGCCGTAGTCCAGGATCAGGATGCCGTTGGCGAGATCCGTCATGGTGGCCCTGTCGAACCCAGTTCCGTTTCCTCCAGCAGTCGCTCTCCGCGGATCAGGTCCTCGAACGTCTCGCGCCGCCGCACGACCGCCCATCGCTCGCCGTCGAGCAGCACTTCGGCCGCCCGCGGGCGTGAATTATAGCTCGAGCTCATGGTGAATCCGTAGGCCCCCACGCCCAACACCGCCAACAGGGCTCCGGGCGCTGCCTCCGGGAGCTCGCGGTCGAGCGCGAGGAAATCGCCCGACTCGCAGACCGGGCCGACCACGTCCACTCGACCCAGCCCCGGCGTGTCCGAGCCTGCACCCCCCTGTTCGGCACCCACGACCACTCGGACGTCGTGCTGCGCACCGTACAGGCTCGGCCGCAACAGGTCGTTCATGGCGGCGTCGGTGATCACGAACTCCCTCTCACTGGTCACCTTGCGGTAGAGACAGCGCGTGAGCAGCACGCCGGCATTCCCCACCAAGCACCGCCCCGGCTCAACGATCAGGGGGAGTCCGGTCGTCTCGTGCAGCGGTCGCACCGCCGCTGCGAACGCGTCCGCGGCCAGGGCACGCTCGGACCGGTACTGGATGCCGAGTCCACCACCCACATCGATCGAGCGCAAGCTCGTCACACCCTCGGCCAGAAGTTGGCACACCATGCGCCCGAGCAGTTCCGCCCCCTCGCGGAAGGGTTCCGCCTCGCAGATCTGGGAGCCGAGGTGCATCCCGAGCGAGAGGAACTCCAGGCCCGGCTGCTCCAGCGACCAATGCACCATGGGGAGCACGTCGTGGACGGGTGTGCCGAACTTCTTCTCCGCGTCGCCCGTCTGGGTGTAGGGGTGGGTGGGCGTCGGCACGTCCGGATTGACCCGGATTCCGAACGGCGCCACCACCCCCTCCGCGCGCGCGATCTCGTGGAGGAGGCGCAGCTCGGCGAACGACTCCACGTTCACCAGCGACACGCGCTCGGCGAGCGCCTGGCTCAATTCGTTGGCGGTCTTGCCCACGCCGCTGAACACGATCTCGGTGGGATCGAAGCCCGCGCGGCGGGCCCGGGCCAGCTCCCCAGCCGAGACGATGTCCGCCCCGGCACCGAGCCGGCGCAGCAGCCCCAGCACGGCGAGGTTGCTGTTGGCCTTGACCGAGTAGTAGATGCGATGCGGGGTCGGCGCCAGCGCGCTCACGAGCTCCTGGTATTGGGCACGCACCGCGGCGGCGTCGTACACGTAGACTGGCGTCCCGACGGCCCCGGCGATCTCGGCGAGGGCCGCTGTCCTCTCGCTCAGTAGGCTCGTGCCCACACCGCCTCGAGGTTGGTTTTCTCGCCGCACCACACGCACGTGGATGGAGCGGGATCGGAGCGGAACTCCTCGTCCGGCAGGACCCGGATCGTGGCCTTGGTGGCCTGCTGGATCGCGTCCTCACAGGCCGGGGAGCCGCAGTACCCGCCGTAGGCGAATCCCCCCGCCCCCTCCATCAGCTCGATGAGCTGCTCCTTGGTGACATGCCGGACGGTGTTCGCGTCGCGCCGGTCGCGTGCCGCGCTCAACAGGCCGTCCTGGATCTCGGCCAGCGCCGTCTGCACCGCTTCGACGATGCCGGTAGTCCCGACCGGCGCCTTCCCCCCGGTGCGCCGCGCCAGCATCGCCTGCTGCTGCTTCACGTCGCGCGGTCCCACCTCGAGGCGCACCGGCACTCCCTTCCCTTCCCACTCATAATACTTGGCACCGGGCTTCATGCCGTCCCGGTCGTCGATGTGCACGCGCACCCCGGCGCTCCGCAGCGCCTGCGCCAGCTGCTGTGCACTCCCCAGCACGGCGGACTTCTCGGTCTCGGACTTCCAGATCGGCACCACGGCTACCTGGATCGGCGCAAGCCGCGGCGGACAGACCAGGCCGACGTCGTCGCTGTGGGTCATGATGAGACCGCCCACCAGCCGCGTCGAGACGCCCCAAGAGCTACTCCACACGTAGTCCAGCTTCCCGTCGGCCGTCTGGTACTGCGTGTCGAAGGCCTTGGCGAAGTTCTGCCCGAGGAAGTGCGACGTCCCCGCCTGCAGCGCCTTGTTGTCCTGCATCAGGGCCTCGCACGCGTATGTCCGGACCGCGCCGGCGAATTTCTCCGCGTCCGTCTTCGGCCCCGTGAGCGGAGGCATGGCCATCCACTCTTCCATGAAACGGCGGTAGATCCGCAGGATGAGGAGCGTCTCCTCTTCAGCCTCGGCCGAGCTCGCATGCGCCGTGTGGCCCTCCTGCCACAGGAACTCCGTGGTCCGCAGGAACAGCCGGGTGCGCATCTCCCACCGGACGATGTTGGCCCACTGGTTGAGCAGCACGGGCAGGTCGCGGTAGCTCTGAATCCACTTGGAGAGCATGGCGTAGATGATCGTCTCCGAGGTGGGGCGCACCACCAGCGGCTCCTCCAGCTCCTTGCCCCCACCGTGGGTGACCACTGCCGTCTGCGGTGCGAACCCCTCCACGTGCTCCGCTTCCTTGGCCAGGAAGCCCTGCGGGATGAGCAACGGGAAATAGGCGTTCTGGTGTCCCGTCTGCTTGAACATGTCGTCCAGCGCCCCCTGCATCAGCTCCCAAACGGCGTAGCCATGGGGCCGGATGACCATGCAGCCGCGCACCGGCGAGTAGTCCGCCAGCTCCGCGCGCATGATCACGTCATTGTACCAGGCGCTGAAATCCGTCGACCGTGGAGTAATCCGCAACGCGTCGTTCATGTTCCCCCGCCGCCTCCGGCACGTATCCGTTCGGCCACACGCTCGAACGGCACCAGCTCCTCCTCGCCCGTGTCGAGATTCCGTACCACCGCGCCGCCACTCGCGCGCTCGTCCGGACCGATCAGCACGGCCGTCGTGGCGCGCCGAGCTGCCGCGAGCTTCAGCTGCTTCGCCACCGACTGCAGCTTGAGCGCGAACTCCACGCTCGCGCCCGCATCGCGTAGGGTGTGTGCTAGGCGCATCACGTGGCTCACGTCTTCCCCGGTCACCGCCACCAGGAAGGCATCGAGCCGCGGGGGGTGCGGTATGACCTCGGCGTGCGCCTTCACGAGCTCACCGAGCACCACGTCACCCATGCCAAAGCCCGTCGCTGGGAGATCCACACCGCCCAACGCCTGCAGCAGCCCGTCGTAGCGGCCGCCGCCACAGATGGCGCGCAGCGACCGTCCGGCGTCGAACAGCTCGAACACGATGCCGGTGTAATACGCCAGGCCCCGTACCACCGATACGTCGACCTCGACGTAGGCCCCGAGGCCCATCGCCTCCAATGCCTCCACGCACTCGGTGAGTCCCTCGGCCGCACCCCCGTCTGCTCCGACGGCGTCGAGCGCGGCGCGTGCCGCCTCGAGGCTCTTGATCGCCCCGACGTCCATCACCCGCGCCGCCGCTGCACTATCCATCTTCGCGGCCTTCGCCAGGCTCTTCACCAACGCGTCGCGCGGCTCGCGTTCGGTCTTGTCGATGTGGGCATACGCCAGGGTGATCTGTTGCTCGGACAATCCCTGCCCCTCGAGCAGCGCATGGGCCAGGCGCCGGTCGGACACCCGCGCGCGTACCGTTTCCGCGGTGAATCCCAGTGCCCGGAGCACGTCCACCGCTGCGGCAACGAGCTCCGCATCGGCCAACGGGCCGGGCTCCCCCAGGATGTCCATGTTCAGCTGGAAGTGCTCCCGCAGGCGTCCCCGCTGCTGCCGCTCGTAGCGAAACAGCTGGGGCATCGAGAACCAGCGAATCGGCTTCTTGAG
>JBDHJM010000111.1:0-3865 GCA_039586895.1 Gemmatimonadota bacterium
AGTACATCGAGTTGTACTCCAGAAAGCCGCCCAGCATAGCACCGAACAGGTTGGACGAAAGCGCCACCGCCACCGACTTGGTGCGCTTCACCTCCGACGAGAAAGCGAAGCCCGAGAAGAAGAGCGGCAGCGTGAGCAGCCCCGTGAGGAACACGCGCACCGCCCAGTCGGGCATGGCGCTCAGGTCGGCGGTGGCAAGGAACATCCCGACCAGCAGCGATGCGCCGAGCAGGGCGTACACCACGGCCGGGCGCGGCGCGCCGAAGCGGATCACGACGAGGTTCGCGAGGAACGCCATGATCAGGATGCCGGCGATCACGCTGCCCACCACGACCCACGTACTGCCGTAGACCAGTGCCAGCTCGGTGATGCCCTTGGTCTCGACCAGCATGAACCCGGCTCCCAGGAAGAAGCAGGGTGCCGACCAGGATCCGCGGGCGTCGGGCGTGAACTGGCGTATCATGACCAGCGAGAGCACCAGCAGAAGGCCGACCATTGCCACGTACGTGAGGGGGTAGCGGCGCACCGGCATGTAGAAGAACGGCCAGTCGTCGGTCGACACATCGGCCTGGATCTCCTCCCGCTCGAACATCGTGCTGCGGCGCACAATCTCGCCCGCGACCGCCGTGACCGGTTCGGCTACGTCTTCCCCGATCACGAACGTGTAGCCCTGGTCGTACACGGTCCGGTACACGACGGGCGCCTCGCCGTCGAACGCCTGCTCGAGCATGAGGTACAGCTTGCGCCCCAACTCAGCGTTGATGACGGTGAACGTCAGGGCGATCACGCCGCCCTCGTTGAGCCGCCCCCGTGCCTCGCGGAAGGCCTCTACTGTGTAGACGTAGCTGTCCAGCCGCACCCCTCCCTGCCCCGACAGCAGTGTGTGTGAATCCAGCAGGCCGTACACGATGAGGTCGTACTTCTTGTCGGTGCGGCGCACGAACGCGCGCGCGTCGTTCACGACCACGTTCACATTTGCCGCTGCGTACGGTGAATCGGGGTGCAGCAGCTCTCCGAATCGCACGATCGCCGGATCGATTTCGACAGCGTCGATCTCCTGCGCGCCAAACCGCAGCGCCGCCGACACATCGTTGCCGGTGCCGCTGCCCAGGATCAGGACGCTCTCGGGATCGGGCTTGAACTGGTAAGGAACCGCGTAGTGGCTGGTCCAGCCGCTGGGCGCCGAGACCGCTCTGGAGCCCTGGCTCATCGACAGCAGCCGCTGATAGTAGACGTTGTTGACGCGCACCTCGGGCGGCCGGTTTCCCTTGACCGTGAGCGTCAGCACCTGGTAAGGCGAGTAGACGTCCCACTGGTTGGGCTGAAACGAGACTCCCAGCAGCGCCACGATCACCACGCCCGCCACCGCAGTGGGCACCATCGTGTTCATCCGCCCAGTCATGAACGGCAGCAGCAGCAGGGTCACGGCCAGGAACCAGACGGACGGCGGCGCCCACAGGAACGAGAGCAGGTTGAACAGCAGGATGCCGCCCAGGCTGCCTGCGAGGTTCCACGAGTACGACACCAGCTTCTCGGTGCGCAGCATGAGGCGAGAGGCAAGATGTCCCAGCGGCACGAAGCACAGCGCGTTGAGAGCGAAGACCGCCGCCAGGAATCCGTACACCGCCACCACGCGGCTCACCGTCTGCACGATGTCGATGCCAAGGCCCAGCTGCTCGGACACCGGGGTCTGCAGCTGCGCGGCCACCGGATGGTAGCGCAGCAGGTAGAGCACACCGCTCAGCAGCGCCACGAGCGGCAGCACCAGCGGGGTCGCCAGCGGCCGCCTGGATCCCAGCGTGTACCCGATTCCCAGCCCCAGGAAGCAGGAAAGCAGGCTGACGTTCTTGAAGTAGGCGAACAGCTGGAAGTAGGACGAGTGGAGCCTGATGATCATCAGCTCGGCGAACAGCCCCGTTCCCGCGGCCAGCGCGATCCACACACCGACGCGCGCGGCCGGGATGCCGTCGATGCTGTCCGTGTGCTCCCGCAGCACCGTATCCAGCCGGTGCCACCACCGCGCCCGCAAGCGCCACAGTGCGCCGATCACCAGGACCAGCAGAATCGGGCTGCCCACCAGGAGCAGGTCGGCCCACGACTCGACCGGCTCGCCCCAGTACGATCCCGCGGCGAACAGCAGCCAGCCCACCACGGCCAGGGCTACGACGACCTGCAGCGGTCGCGGAATCTCGGGCGCACTGTTTGAGGGGTCTTGCGGCACGCGCTGTCTCCTTGGTTTACGGTCTCGCGGGACGATCGCCGGGCCTTGAGATGCGGCAATTGACGTCCCAGAACCATGTCGAGCATCACACTCGCTGATGGACGACATCTTGGCCCCGCATCGCATCCCATTGTTACACAACGACTTGGGGCCCAGCAAGTCGGCCCTGCGGCGGCCGTGACCCGGCTCCCCGCGGGGCTGTGATGTGGCTCGCTTGACGCACTCACCGGCGCACCCCACCTTTGCGCCGTCCCGCCACGGGCTCCAACGGCCCCAGGCGTCCAACATCCCCGGGGGATCTGATGGCCATGTCCCGCACCGCGGCGAACGTGCTCGTCGTGACAATCATGATCATTGGGCTCGCCGCTCTGGCGGGCATCCTCTATTACGTCGAGGAGCCCGGCTTCCGGCTGCCCGCCGGACTGCTAGCGCTGCTGCCGGTCCTGTGGGCGTTGGTGTGGGGCGCCAGGCAGGGCCTCACCGAGGAGGCCCTGACCGCACCGCTCCACAAGCGGCGCTACCTCAAGCTGCGCGCCAAGACGCAGCAGCTGATCGACGAGATCACCCGGCTCAACTGGACGATGGTGGACGGCAGGCGCGGCCTGCGGCCCCCGGACGAGGTAAAGGCGGACGCCGATGAGATCGAGGCGCGGCTGCATCAGATCATCGTGGACATCCGGGAGAGCGCTGGCGAGATATCACCCGACGAAGACTGGCACTGAGCCGCGCCGGGTCCCCCCGGCCGCGAGTTGATTCGAAACGGCGCCGCCAGCGGCGCCGTTTTCTTTCAGCGGGGTAACGCCGGACCCGCTCCCTGCGTATTTTCCGCCCGCGATGCCCGACCTAGCCCGCCTGCGAGCGTGGCAACGCGCCGTGTCGGCCCGCGTCTCCGACCGGGCGGACGCCGTCATCGCCCGCCTCTCCCGGCTGGGCGTGGACGAGAATGCGCTGCTCCTCTTCTTCGCCCTCGCCATCGGGAGCGCGGTCGGGCTCTCGGTGATCGTCTTCTACAAGCTGATCGACCTGGCGCAGGCGGCATCGCTCACCGCCGTGGGCAGAATGACCGGGTTCGGCAGCCTCGCAATAATTCTGGTCGTGCTCGTCGGGCTCGGGCTCAGCCGCCTGTTGGTCCGCTACGGCACAGGCGACTCCGACGGCGAGAACATCCCCGACGTGATGCGCTCGGTCGCCAAGCGCGGGGGCTACGTTCCCTCGGGCCGCGTGGCTGTGAAGACCGCGGCAGCGGCCATCGCGATCGGCACCGGCGGCTCGGTGGGCGCGGAGGGCCCGGTGGCGGTGGCCGGCTCCGCGCTGGGCTCCAAGATCGGGCGCTTCTTCCGGTCGGGGCCGGAGCGGCTGCGTCTGCTGGTTGCCTGCGGAGCGGCGGCCGGGATCTCGGCCGCGTTCAACGCGCCCATCGCCGGCGTGTTCTTCTCGCTCGAGAAGGTGATCGGTACGTTCGGCGTGCGCGCCTTCCCTCCCGTGCTGGTGGCCAGCGTGATCGCGGCGGCAATCTCGCGTGCCGCGTTCGGGGGCTCCCCGGTCATCCAGATACCGACCGAGTACGGGGTGGGCGACCCCCGCGAGCTGCTGCTCTACGCACTGCTCGGCATCGTCACGGGCGTGGTTGCCGTCGTGTACACC
>JBDHJM010000112.1:0-5520 GCA_039586895.1 Gemmatimonadota bacterium
TGTACAGTGTGTTGAACGCGTTGGTCGTCGTGGAGGTCGGGTCCGTGTCGCCCGACAGGTAATCCAGCTGGGCCGCGACGGTGGCCTGGCCGATCGTCACGCCGGCCCGGCCGCTCCCGAAGAACGCGCTGCGGTCGGGTCCGAACTGGTAGGCCCCGGCCCCCTCGTACAGCACCGCGCCGGTGCGGCCGTGCAGCCGCAGGTTCACGGTGTACGACTCGTCGGTCGCTGCCTTGCGGTCGTATGCGAACGTGAACTCCGAGTTCACGTCCCCGAACTTGCGCGAGCCGAACACGGCCACGAGCCAGCCGTCGTCGAACGCTCCCTGGTTGTCCTGGGGGTGGAGCCCCACGGCCAGCAGCGAGTCGCGCTCCCTGACGTTCATCACGAACGCGGTCCAGCTCAGGCCGGAGGCTTTGCCCAGGAAGCGCACGCCGTCGAAGGAGCGCCCGGTGTTGCTCCACTCCACGGCTCCGATCAGGCGCTGGTCGGCCAGGAACGCGATCTGGCGCCCGAGCCGCGCCTTGAAGGCGGGAGTACTCCCCATGTCGGCGTAGATCTGGTGCATGTCGAGGTGGTCGGCGCTGGCGTCGGTCAGCGTGTTTAGCTCCGAGCCCCACGCGCGCGCATCCTGGATCTGGGCGTATACGTCGAGCCAGTCGAGCAGGCCCACACCGGCGCCCAGCCGCACACGCGACAGCGTCGCGAAGTCGGGGTCCACGCCCGAGGTGCGGCCGTCCGCTTCGGCCCGCAGTCGGAACTGGCCGTCCCAGCGGAACGTGGGGTACTCGTTCCCCTCCTGGCCGAGAAGCGATCCCGGGATTAGAAGAAGCGCGCATGCGGCTCCGAGCAGTGTCGCACGCGCGCGATCGAACGTCTGACTTCTTGACATCCCCACCTCCCACAAGCGAAATGACCTCTAGGTGCGTCGGCTGTTGACCCCAGGCGCCTGCTTACGCAATTTATCACCTCGATATGATGATTAGCGCCATTCTACCCTGGCGCCGGTCTCATGTCCACCGTGTGGTCGAGGCGGAGGCAGGGGCCCTCCAATGCAGCAAGTTGCCACATCCAAACCGACTTCAGCTCCATGAGCATCGCGGAACAAGAAGGGGCGGACCGCAGGGGCTTCCTGAAGACCGCCTCACGGGCCGCCATGGGAGCGGGACTGGCGGGCGGCTACGGTGCCTTCCTGCTCGTGTCGGGGCGCTACCTCTATCCGGCCAGGACGGGCGAGGTCATGTGGCAGTTCGTGGCCGAGGAGGCCGGCATCCGCGTCGGCGAGGCGATTCGCTACCGCGGGCCGTCGGGCGAGACCATCAACATCACGCGGCGGGCCCGCGACGGTACTGCCGACGACTTCATAGCTCTCTCGAGCACCTGCCCGCACCTGGGCTGCCAGGTGCGCTGGGAGCAGCAGAACAACCGCTTCTTCTGCCCCTGCCACAACGGCGTGTTCGACCCCTCGGGCAAGGCCACGGGAGGGCCGCCGGGGGAGGCGGGCCAGTCCCTGCCGCGCTACCAGCTCAAGGTCGAGAAGGGGAACCTCCACATCGCCGTCCCGCCCCCGCAGTTCGCTGCGGCGGAGCAGGGCACTGTGATAGAGGAAGACGACTGCATCAGCGGGCCGGGTCACGACCCGTGTCTCGGCGGCCGTGCGCGGCGCGCCGGCCCGGATGCCAACGCCTAAAGCGGGCGACGCCCGGATCGAGGCTCGGTTGCGATGATTCGAAGCTGGCTGGGAGATCGCCTGCCGGTCACGGGCCGGCAGTTCCGCGAGCTCACCAACGAACCCGTCCCATACCACCTCAAGCGCTGGTGGTTCGCGCTGGGCGGCACCCCCGCCTACCTCTTCGTCGTCCAGATCTTCACAGGAATCCTGCTGGCTTTCTACTACGAGGCCTCGCCGCAAACCGCCTACGAGTCGGTGGACTACATCACGCGCGAGGTCTCCTTCGGCTGGTACATCCGCAGCGTGCACAAGTGGGCCGCCACGCTGATGATCGTGGCGGTGATAATGCATCAGATCCGCGTGTTCTTCACGGGCGCGTACCGCAAGCCGCGCGAGGTGAACTGGATCGTCGGCATGTGCCTGCTGTTCTGCGTGCTGATGACGGGATTCACCGGCTACAGCCTGGTGTACGAGCAGCTCAGCTTCTGGGGCGCCACGGTGGGGGCGAACATCACCGACACCGTGCCGGTGGTGGGCGGCTTCATGAAGCGCATGATGCTGGGCGGCGACGCGTACAATCAGGCCACGCTGTCGCGCTTCTTCGTGCTGCACGCGGCGATCCTGCCGGTGACGATCACGGCGCTCATCGCACTGCACATCACGGTCATCCGGCTGCAGGGCGTGACGGAGTTTCGCTTCAAGGACGAGGAGACCGGCGCTCCCAAGACGTTCAACTTCTTCCCCGACCACCTGTACACCGAGCTGATCATCGGTCTCGTGCTGATGATCCTGCTCAGCGCGCTCGCAACCATCCTTCCGGCCACTCTCGGTCCGCAGGCCGACCCGCTGCAGACGCCGGAGGTGATCAAGCCGGAGTGGTTCTTCTACGTGGCCTTCCGCTGGCTCAAGCTGTTCAGCGGGACCGCCGCTGTGCTGAGCATGGGCTTCATCGTGTTCGTGATGTTCGCGTGGCCGTTCATCGACGCGTGGATCCGCAAGAACACGAGGTTCCAGGAGGCCAGCGTGTGGGTGGGAATCGTGGGCGTCCTGACGATAGTCGGCATGACGCTCTGGGAAGCGATCGCGAGACATTAGAGTGGGCGAACGAGAACAGGAACTGAATCCATGAACCTCGAGACCAAACGCATCGTCATCGCCGGGCTCGGCGCCCTCTTCCTGCTGTCTCTCATCCTGGTGCAGTGGATGGAGACGGCGCGCAAGGCGGAGGAAGCCGGCCTGCGGGCCCCTCATGTCTCCGTTCCCGCCGGGTCGCGTGAGTGCGTGGAGTGCCACGCCGAGGAGAACCCGGGGATCGTGGCCCACTGGGAGGGCAGCACGCACGCCGAGAAGGGCGTGGGGTGCGTCGAGTGCCACCAGGCCGACATCGAGGAAGCCGACAGCTACCTGCACCACGGTGAACAGATCGCGACGATCGTGACGCCAATGGACTGCGCGCGCTGCCACGACCACGAGGCCGAGGAGTTCTCGCAGAGCCACCACGCGGCGGGCGGCAACATCCTCGCCTCGCTGGACAACTTCCTCGCCGAGACGGTCGAGGGGGCCCGGATGCAGTTCAGTCCGCACTCGCCCACCCCGGGCAAGGCAGTGGACTTCGTGAACGGGTTCGCGAGCGCCAACTCCGGCTGCCAGCAGTGCCACGGCTCCAGGGTGGCGCTGGTGTCCACCGACGGGGGCGTGGTCACGGTCGAGGATCTCCAGCCCGACGAAGAGGGACGGCCCACAAACCTCGATGCGGTGAGCACGATCGTGCGGACCGAGGACGGCCGGCCCGTGATGCACGAGGGCAGCTGGCCCAACACGGGCATCGGGCGCCTCAACCTGGACGGCTCCCGCGGCTCGTGCACCGCGTGTCACAGCCGCCACGACTTTTCGCCCAGGCGGGCCCGCCAGCCCGAGAACTGCGGCAAGTGCCACCTCGGCCCCGACCACCCGCAGAAGGAGATCTACGAGGAGTCGAAGCACGGCATCGCGTTCCGGGACCTCAAGGACGACATGAACCTGGATGCCGACAGCTGGGTGCTCGGCGTCGACTACGCCGCCGCGCCGACGTGCGCGACCTGGTGATGGACACTGACATCAACCACTCGATCGTCACGGAGACCGATCCCGGGCTGCGCCGCGAGCTGATCCACGACTACGCCACGCAGAAGCGGGACCGCATGAAGGAAGTCTGCTCGCACTGCCACACCGACGACTACGTGAACTCGTTCTACAAGCAGTACGACAACCTGGTCATCCTGTACAACGAAAAGTTCGCCAAGCCGGGGCTGGCCATCATGGGTGCGCTGGCCTCGAATGAGCTGCGGACGCCGACCAACTTCGACGAGGAGATCGAGTGGACGTGGTTCTACCTGTGGCATCACGAAGGCCGCCGGGCGCGCCACGGCGCCGCCATGATGGCTCCCGACTACACGCACTGGCACGGGATGTACGAGGTGGCCGAACGCTTCTACATGGAGCTGATCCCGCAGGCGCGTGAGACTGCGGACCACGCCATGCAGACCGGGCACCGGACTGCGGGGCGTGCGGTGCACGCCGTGATCGACGAGATCCTGTCCCGTCCGGAGCACGTGTGGTTCGAGCAGGGCGCCGAGGGTCAGGCCGAGCGGATCCGGCAGGAGATGGAGCGCCGCTACGGGCGGGGCCAGTAGAAACGAACGCAAGGAAAACGCCATGAAACGCAGGAAGTTTCTCGAGACTCTGGGCGCATCGGCCGCCGGCGTGGCCGCGTTCTCCTGCTCCGACCGCGAGGAGGCGGCCCGGCTCGCCGGGCAGGGCGTGAGCGACGCCGACCTGACCTGGAGCAAGGCGCCGTGCCGCTACTGCGGCACGGGCTGCGGCGTGGAGGTCGGGGTGAAGGACGGCATGGTGCGCGCCGTCAGGGGAGACGTGAAGAGCCCGGTGAACCGGGGCCTGCTGTGCGTCAAGGGCTACCACCTGCCTGGCATGCTGTACGGCGAGGACCGTCTCCAGTACCCGATGCTGCGCGAGGGAGGGGGCTGGAAGCGGATCTCCTGGGACGAGGCGCTGGACCTGGTGGCATCCAAGTACCAGGAGGCGCTGGACCAGCACGGTCCCGAGTCGGTGGCCATCTACGGGTCGGGCCAGTGGACGGTGTTCGACGGCTACGCCGCCACCAAGTGGTTCAGGGGCGGCCTGCGCTCCAACAACGTCGAGCCCAACGCGCGGCTCTGCATGGCGTCGGCCGTGACCGGCTTCATGACGCAGTTCCAGAGCGACGAGCCGATGGGCTGCTACGAGGACTTCGAAGAGGGCGACGACTTCGTCATGTGGGGCAACAACATGGCGGAGATGCACCCGGTGCTGTTCTCGCGCATCCTGGCCAACAAACGGCAGAACCCCGGCGTGCGCATCATCGACATCGCCACGCGCCGCACCCCGACCACCGACTATGCCGACATGTACGTGGAGATGGTGCCTGGCAGTGATCTCGCCCTGGCGAACGGCATCCTCCACCTGCTGCTGCGGAACGGGAAGGTGGACAGCGCGTTCGTGCGGGAGAACGTCGTCTTCAAGCGCGGCATCGAGGACCTGGACCGGATCGGCTACGGCTCTTGGGGGGAGGACGGCCTGGGGCTCGACCCGTCGGACGGGCCGGCCGAGCGCTACGGCTTCCGGGATCAGGGAAGGAACTCCTCCATGCGCGAGCTGGAGCGGTTCCTGCGCGACTACACGCCGGAGCGGGTGAGCGAGATCTGCGGCGTTCCGGTGCAGCAGATCTACCAGTTGGCCGAGCTGTACGGCGACCGCAGCCGCGGCACCGTGAGCCTGTGGTGCATGGGAGTGAACCAGCACACGCGCGGCAC
>JBDHJM010000113.1:0-3708 GCA_039586895.1 Gemmatimonadota bacterium
GGCAGGTGCAAGTATCCCACACGGCCGTCCGTCTGCTGCGTCACGTAGTCGCGCTTCTCCGCCACCCACGTGAAGTACCGCAGCGAATTCTCGTTCGTGCGCGGGTTGACCGTGACCTCCCGCGCACCGCTCGGGTTGGGCCTGCTGTTCACCGTGAGCGTGACCGGGTGGCCGGCCTTGTGGCGCAGCAGCCGGTACGGGTTCTCAGGCGCCATGAGATCCTGCCCATCGATGGCCAGGACGTAATCACCGACGCTCACGGTCACGCCGAGTTCGGTGACCGGCACGCGATAACGACCCTCGTCGTTCTGACCCCGGTAGATCTGAGCGATGCGATACCGGCCCGAGCCCTCGTCCAGCTCGAAGCGGGCACCCAGCAGCGCGACCCGCGAACGGTCGGGCGCTTCCCAATCCCCACCAGAGATGTACGCGTGTGACACGGTGAGCTCCGCCGCCATCTCGCCCAGCACGTAGTTGAGATCCGACCGGTGCGCGACGTGCTCGAGCTGCTGCACGTACTGCTCGCGCAACGCCTCCCAGTCGTAGCCGTGCATGTTCTCCACGTAGAACCAGTCGCGGAAGCGGCGCCACACCTCGTGGAAGATCTGCTGCCACTCCTGCGCCGGGATCCGGTCCACCATGAGACCCGCCGTGGAGACGGTCTTGCCGTTGCCGCCGTTCGGCTTCACGTCGTACAGCTTGAAGCTCTGCCCGTGGCGGATGAGCGCCTTCTTGCCATCCTGCGAGATGGCGCCCCCGTTGATGTCCGCGGCCAGCGTCGATTCCTCGCGGTCCTCAAGCGAGTAGATCTTGAGATCGGTATCGATGTCCGGTGAGCGACCGTAGTAGAACGGTGTGCCCCGCACGTACACCAGGTGACCTTCGATGGCCGCGAGCCCGAAATAGTTGTCGTACTCCACCGGGACCCGCACCACACGCTCGGCGAGGCCGTCGAACTCGATCGTGATGTAGCCCTCGGCCTCCTCCTCCTCATCCTCCTCATCCTCCTCGTCTTCACCGAGGGACGCTTCGTCGCTCTGGGGCGGGAACGGATGCTCCACATCCGGCCGTAGCGCCAGCGCGTAGATCCCCGACTCTCGGTCCACCGCGTAGTTGAACTCGAACGAGCCGATCTGCGGCGCGAAGGCCCGGTCGGCGACGTAGTACAGGAAGTCGCCACCGGCACCCCAGGCCGGGCTGAACTCGTTGAAGTACTCCCCGGTCACGCGCCGCAGCTGCCGGTCCGCTACACTGTAGACGTAGATCGAGCTGAACCCGCTCGGGTCGGGCAGCGTGAAGGCCAGGAAGCCGCCGTTAGGTGACCACGTATAGTTCGTCAACTGCCCCTGTGGATCGTTGGCGATCTCGGTCGCCTGCTTCGATTCGACCTCGACGAGCCAGATCCGCCCCTCCTTGTCGCTCGATGCCAGGTACTTGCCGTCGGGCGACCACTCCGGGGCATACCGCATGCCGGTGGTAGCGCCGTCGGTCGTGAGCTGCACCGGCGCGCCGGAGCCGTCCTGACTGACCCAGTAGATCTCCTCCTCGCCGCTCATGTCGCTGATGAAGGCGATCTTGGAGCCATCCGGCGACCAGCGCGCGTGTTTATCGTGTGCGTTCGAGGAGTTGGTGAGATTGCGGGTCGGGCCCTTCTCGATCGGCGCCGTGAACACGTCGCCGCGGGCCACGAACAGGGCGCGCTCGCCCTTGGGACTCAGCCCCCAGCCCTCGATGTTGCGCGCGGCACTCACCCGGCTGGGACGCATGGCCACACCGTCGTCGGGCACCGTGATCGAGATCTTGGTGGAGGCTGCCGCGGCGATGTCGTAGATGTTCAGCTCGCCGTCCAGCTCGTACACGATGCGGCCAGTACCGTCGTCGCTGGGCCAGCGCACGTCCCACGTGGTGCTCTGTGTGAGCTGGCTGGTCTGGCTCGTCTCCGGGTCGTACGAGTAGAGATTGAGCGTCCCGTCCCGGTCCGACGTGAAGAAGACCATGTCGCCCACCCACATCGGGTCGCGATCGGCCCGCACGTGGTCGGTGATCTGCCGCGCGTCGTTGCTCGTGAGGTCGAAGATCCACAGGTCCTGGGCCCAGCCGCCCTGGTAGCGCTTCCAGGTGCGGAAGTCGCGGAACAGCGGCGAGAAGACCACCTGCTGGCCGTCCGGCGACAGCGCGCCCGCGCCCGAGACCCGCATCGGCAGCGCCGTGGGGAGCCCACCCTGGTGCGAGACGGTGAATAAGCGCGGATCGCCGATGTCCCAGTTGTCCCGTAGGGAGCGGAACAGCACCGCGCCCCCGTCGGGCGTCCAGCCGTAGACCTGGTTGTCGTATCCCCAGCGCGGGGCCAGCGGCCCGCGGGCCGGGTAGAAGGTGAGCTGCTTCGGCACCCCACCCGTCGCCGGCATCACGTAGACCTGCTCGTCCCCGTCGTACTGGCCGGTGAACGCGATCCACTGACCGTCGGGGGAGAACTTGGCGAACATCTCCTTCCCCGGGTGCGCGGTGAGCCGCGTAGCCGAGCCGCCCGTCGCGGGAGCCGTCCACAGGTCGCCGCCGTAGCTGAACACGACCTGGTCACCGTGAATGTCCGGGAATCGGAGGAGCTTCGTCTGGGCGTGGGTGATAGTTGGCAGGATCAGGGCCGCCGCCAAGACCAGGCGGAGGCTTCGAGAGAGAACATTAATCATGGCTGTGACCTCAGGATTGTCTGACTACCACAGGTACGGTTATCGCCGGCGGGAGGTTGCAGCGGCGCGGCGGCATCGGGCGGGTCGCGCCACGGCCGCCTGGCAGATTATCCGATGGGACCCCTCATGGCAACGCGGCCCGGAACGCCGGGCCGCGCTGCCACGGTCGAGCCGCTCGTCAGAGTAGCTGCCGCACCAGCACGACCAGGGCGGTGACGCTCGAGACCGTGAGCACGGCCGGCCGAATGTACCCCCGATCGAACACGCGCGCCGTGTGCTGCGACAGCAGGAACCCCAGCAGCGTGCCGGGGAGCAGCATGCCCGCGAGGACGACTTCCTGCCAGCCGAACCGTCCCACCAGGTGCAGGCCCGATATGGACAGCAGAATGCCCACGACGAAGAAGCCCGACATCGTGCCGCGCAGTCTCTCCCCCGACTTGTGCTGGTAGAGGAGGGCCATGGGCGGCCCCCCGATCGAGACCGTCGTCGCCATGAAGCCAGAGAGCGTGCCCGCACCCAGCAGCGTACCCGGCTTCGGCTCCAGCTTGAGCCCCGACGCACTCAGGGCGACCGCCACCAGAATGAGCACCCCGAAGATCAGCTCGAGGTGATTCGGTGAGACGATCGCGAGCACGCCGGCCGCGATCGCGACTCCCACGAACCGCCCGGTGAGCGCCCACTTGAGGTCGCCCCACTTGAGACCCCGCCGGTTGCGGAGCGCCAGCAGAAAGACGTAGACGATGGACGTGCCGAGCAGCGGACCCGGTACGAGCCGCGGATCGATGAGGATGAGGATCGGCACCGCGAGCAGGCCCATGCCGAATCCCACGGTGCCTTGTAGCGTGGCACCGAGGGTCACGATCAGCGTCGTGAACGCGAAGGCGAGCGGGCTCAAGCGGGCCGGACCTGGGAGATCATGCCTCCTGGTGCCGGGTGGCGGCCCAGATCAGAATCGCCACGATCGCACCGATGGTGGCGAGGGCCAGCAGCTGCTCCGCCGCATCCGGGATATTGGGCG
>JBDHJM010000053.1:0-20386 GCA_039586895.1 Gemmatimonadota bacterium
TCAGGCCATGTGGTGGCAACGGGGAGAAGAACAGGGGAGTGAATCTCCTGGCTCCGGGTAGCCAGTACGCTGGGCGGCCTGCCACCTTCGGGTGAGCGGGTCGCCCTTTTTTTTTGGTCCTAGTCGGTGCCGGACAGCGACGGCCGGATCTCCTGCAGCGTGCGGACCACGGGAACCCTGGTGCCCGGAGTCCGGTTGCCGTATAACGGAACGAGTACCTGCAACCGGATTCAGACCCGCATGGCTCACTTCTCGCAGGCTTATCTCGACTTCTTCAAGGGCCTGTCGCGCAACAACAAGCGCGAGTGGTACCACGCCCACAAGGCGGACTACGAGCGCTACGTGAAGCAGCCGTTTCAGGATTTCGTGGAGGAGTTGATCCACCGCATAGCCGCACTGGATCCGGAAGTGTCGCCGGAGCCGAAGGACGCAATCTTCCGGATAGCGCGTGACACGCGGTTCTCCAAGAACAAGACCCCGTACAAGGTCTTCATGGCCGCTAGAATCGCGCCGGGAGGGCGCAGGCTGATGAGCCGGCCCGGTTTCTTCTTCAAGATGGGGGCCGACGGCGTGGGGATCGGTGGAGGAATGCACGCGCCCGACCGGGAAGAGGTGGCTCTCATCCGGACCGCGCTCGCGAAGGGCGGCAAGCGCTTCGACCGGCTGCTCCAGGGGAAGGCGTTCCGCGAGATCTACGGCGAGCTGCAGGGTGAGCGGAACAAGCGGCTGCCGAAGGAGTTCGCTGCAGCTGCCGAGCGGTATCCATACATCGCGAACAAGCAGTTCTATTACATGGCCGAGTACGACGACCCGCGCCTCGTGCTGCGGGACGATCTCGCCGCCTTCGTGATGCGGCACTACAAGGCGGGAAGAAAGGTGAGTGAGTTTCTCGGAACCGCGGTGAGCTGAGAGCTGCGCGGCACCCGGCAGACGATCTGCCGGTTCGGGAGACGTTGCAATTCCGCGACGGCGCGATAAGCTCCCAATGACGGGAAGCGGGCGCTCGGAGCGGCCCGCCCGCCGCAAGAGGACGACGCTAGGGAGGGGGAGTTCCGCATGTCACAATCGACCGAGATGCACCCCAGGGCCCGGATTCCGTTCGGCACCTGGGGCAGCAGCTACTTCCCGGCCTGGCAGACCTCCGCGCTGGCGGAGGTGAACATCGGCCAGTTCGCCGGCGAGTCCATGAACCGGATCATGGGACTCAGGAAGGTGCCCAAGAGCGAGCTGGACTACCTGATCATCGGCTCGACCGTACCGTGGCACTGGAAGTTCTGGAACGCCCCGCTGGTAGCGAGCTGCCTGGGAGAGCGGGTGCCGGGTTACCACATGGAACAGGCCTGCGCGACGGGCCTTCAGGCAGTCCTGCTAGCCGGTTCCGAGGTCCAGAGCGGCGCCCATGACGTGGTCGGCGTCCTGACCTTCGACCGGACCAGCGACTCGCCGGTCGGGGTGTTCCCGGAGCGCCGCGCGCATCAGCGCACCGTTCCGCTGGCTGACGTGTGGGACAACTTCGGATTCGACCCCGCTACCGGCAACGCGATGATCACGACTGCCGGCATCGCGGCGCGCAAGTACAAGATCGCACGCAAAGAGACCGACGACATCGCGCACCTACGCCATCAGCAGTACTTCGACGCCAAGCGGTCGGGTTTCCTGGAACGTGCGCTGGTGCCGCTCGAGGTGCTCAACCTGCAGGGCCGGCCGCTGGGCCGCATCGACGACGACCTGGGAGTGCGCGAGCTCACGCTGGGCGGGCTGCGCGCCATGAACGAGCTGGACACGTGCGTTACGGGAGGCACGCAGACGCACGCGTCGGACGGTATGGCGACCCTGCTCGTGGCCACCGAGGATAGGGCCAAGGAGCTGAGCCCACGGCCGGAGATCGACATCCGATTCGTGGCCAAAACCGAAGTGCGCACCCATCCGAGCCTCATGCCTGAGGCGCCGGCCATGGCGGTGCAGGAGCTGCTGCACCGCACCGGGCTCACCATGGCCGACATGGCCGTGGTCAAGAACCACAATCCGTTTGCGGTCAACGACGCCATCTTCTCGCGTCTGCTGGATTACGACTGGACCTGCATGAACAAGACCGGCTGCCCGCTCGTGTGGGGCCACCCCCAGGGCCCGACGCTCACCCGTGTGACGATCGAGGCGCTGGAGGAGGCGGCCGATCTGGGCGGCGGCCACGTGCTGATCTTCGGCTGTGCCGCCGGCGACGTCGGCATTGCAGCCATACTGAAGGTCTCGTAGAGGGGCGGAACGATGACTACGGTGATGCGGGAGACGACCCTCCAGACGCTGGGTTTGGGCAACGTCATCGACTTCTTCAAGAAGGGGCAGCCGCCGGCGGAGGCCGCGGGCCTGGTGAACAAGGTGTTTGGGAAGGGCAAGCAGCGCGGCTCGATGGTCATCTCCGGAGCCAGCGGAATCGTGGGCGCCGGCAAGACCATGCAGCTCGGCTCACGGCTGCAGCCTCACGACGTGCGCGTCGTGGCGCTGGACTTCCCCGGGGCGCCCGACGGGATCGGCATGCAGTACCCCGGCCTCGTGCAGGCGTTCGGACCGGACGGTGCCGCGGCAATCATGCGCAACATCGTGAAGCTGAGCTACGACGGCTCGCACCTGCCCGACGAGCTGGCACAGCTGCGTCCGCGGTTCCTGCTGGAGGCGATTCCGGAGATCCTCGAGATCAAGCGCAAGCACTACGAGATCTTCCGTGCTGCGTTCCCGGACATCGAGATCAGGTCGGTGACGTCGGGCTTCCCCAGCTCGGAGCTGGGCGTGGGAATCGCGCACCCTGCTTTCCCGCACCAGATCAACAAGGTGTGGGAGATCGTGGAGCCCGAGCCCTCTCCCATAACGCAGATGCTGTGGGCGCTCGGGCTGATCCCGGTGCCCGTGAGTGACAACTGGTCGTTCGTTCTGGACGTGCTGTTCTGCGGCGTGACGCTGGCCGGGCTGCGCTACCACGACGCGTCGAACATGCCGTTCTGGAAAATCGACAAATTCGTGCGCAAGCTCATGGGACCGAATCCGTTCCGGGCCCATGACGCGATCGGTGCGAAGGGCGCGAACTTCCTGACTTGGTCGTGCCTGCACCACCTGGGCGAGCATTACGGCGAGCTGTTTACGCCGACGGCAGTTCTGGGCGAGCGCAAGGACACCGGCCAGACGTGGTATCCGCCGAATCATTTCCGACCCCTGGTGAACTGGACGCTGGACGGCGCTGACAGCGAGGAGTTCCAGGCATGGATCCTGGGGCCCATGATCCAGATGACCAGCCTGATGCTGCAGGAGAAGCGCGGGCACCTCTCGCACCTCAACGCGATCGGTGAGCTGTGCGCCCAGTTCCGGCGCGGCATCCTGGCGCTCATCCGGGGACTGGGAGCGGACAGGGCAGTCGAGATCGTGGAGGCTTACCACACACTGCACCCGGGAGCCGCCCGATCCGCGTGGTACCCCGACACGTTCTCTGCGATAGACACTCCCGAGTGGCAGCAGCTCTACGTGAACGCCGAGCACGACGGCAAGGTCGGCGTGGTGACCCTGAACCGCGAGAGCTACAACGAGGACGTGAACGCCGAGCTCGACCGGGCGCTCGACTGGCTCAAGGCCGCGGGCATCGAGCAGGTGATCGTGACCGGCGACTTCCACCTCGCGACGCAGATGGTGGGCGCCGACACGAGCGACTTCTTCCCCGCGCTCGAGAGCACCGACGAGGGCTCACGCATTGCCAGCGACTGGTCGCGCACGGCGCGGCGGCTGGATCAGGACTTCGAGGTATCGGTGGGGTTCGTGAACGGCAAGCGGTGCCTGGGAGGCATGCTCGAGCTCATGCTGCACTGCCATTACCTGGTGGCGGTGGAGGACGCCCAGCTCGGGATGCCCGAGGTGACGCTGCCTGTGGTCCCGGGCATGGAAGGGTGCCACTGGCCGTTCCGCAAGGCGCGCGCCGAGGACTGGCCCAGGCTGGTGCAGCTGCTGCTCAGCGGCCGTCCCGTGAAGGCGCCGGACGCCGTCGGCTGGCTGATCGACTATGCGGGCAGCATGAACGATGCCCTCGCAACTGTGTGGAAGGTGGCGACCAGGGGCGACCACGCGCTGAAGCGGCGAACCGTGGAGACGGGCGCGCTGGACGGGGTGTCGAAGGACGTCGGGCGTCTCCCCGATGCCGACACGCCGGCAATGGAGGTGGCGCGGCAGGCAATCATGCAGTGCATCGACGATGCCTGCCACGTGGCTCTGTCGGAGGCGATCACGGCGCAGGCGCGCCATTCGGCGGAGTTCATGCGGTCGGCCGAGTGCTGGGGCGGCGCAGTCGGCACGGAGTACACCAAGACTATGGCGGTCTAGGCCAGAGCCTCCTGCCCGGCGGCGAACGCCTGCCGATTCAGCTCGAGCAGCCGCGGCGGAAAGCGCTGCTCCAGAGTCTCACTCCACTGCTGGTCGGTTATGTCCAGCGCCGCGGCCAGTGCGCCCAGCAGGACCGCGTTCGCCGCGCGGTGGTTGCCCAGCTCCAACGCTTTCTCCGTGGCTCCCAGTACGACGACGTTGAATCCCCTGCCCTCGAGGTACTCGACGACGTTGTCGGGATAGGGGCGCTGGTCGGCCACCCGGATCGGCTCCACCTCGTGGTCGTTCACGATGATCGTGCCGCCCGCCTTGACGAAGTGGGCGTAGCGCAGTGCCTCGAGCTTCTCCAGGGCGAGCAGGTAATCGACCTTGCCCCGCGGGGCCATCGGCGAGCGGACCTGGTCGCCGAACCTCACGTGGCTGAACACCGCGCCGCCGCGCTGCGCCACGCCGTGGAACTCTCCCTGCTTGACGTCGTGTCCGGCACGCATCGCGGCCAGCGCCAGCAGCTCGCTGGCCAGGATTGCGCCCTGTCCCCCCACGCCGGCGATCACCACGTTGGTCACGGGCATCTCACACCTCCTGGCCCGCGACGATCGCGTCTGCCGGACACAGCTGCGCACAAGGCGCGCAGCCCACGCACTCCCACTCGCGGATCTCCGGGCCCTCATCGCGCCAAATCCATGCACTCCTCGCACAGCACGCATTCCTCGAGCTCCACGCGGTAGGGATTCCGCTCCGCTGCCTTTTCCACCGAGAGGAGCCGGCAGTGTCGCCGCGCGATTATCACGGCCGGCCCCGGGTGCTCGAGGCCGGCGGCGATGGCGCGCTCCGTTGCCTCCAGGTCCCACGGGTCCACCAGCACTACGTGCTCGACCCCAATGGACCGGAGCAGCGCCTCGTAGTCGACTGCCGGGGCGTCGTCGCCCGTCAGCGTGTGCCCGGTGCCCGGGTGCTCCTGCTGTCCCGTCATGCCGGTGGTGCCGTTGTCGAGCAGCACCATCGTGGTGGGCACACGGTTGTACACCGCGCTCAGGAGGCTGGGCAGGCCACCGTGCAGGAACGTCGAGTCGCCGATCACGGCGATCACGCGATCCTCGCCGGCCCGGTTGAACCCGGTCGCGTTTCCCACACTGGCACCCATGCAAAACGTCGTGTGGATGGCCTCGTATGGGGGAAGGCAGCCGAGCGTGTAGCATCCGATGTCGCCGGTCACCAGCACGCCGAGCTTCTTGAGTGTGGTGAACACGCCGCGGTGCGGGCACCCGGCGCACAGCACCGGCGGCCGGGGAAGGATGGCGATCTCCTGACTGAAATCCGCTGGAACGGGCGCTCCCTCGAGTCCCGCCGCGACAAGGTCGGCGCTCAGCTCGCCGATGTTCGTGAAGCGCTCCTTCCCAATCAGATTCTGGATGCCGCAGCTGGCCATCTCCTGCTCGATGAACCCCTCGCTCTCCTCCACCACGTACACGGTGTCGAAGCGGGCACAGAATTCGCGCAGGCGCTCTTTCGGCAGCGGATAGAGCATGCCCAGCTTGAACACCGTAGCTGCGGGGCACACTTCCTTCACGTACTGGTAGGGGACGCCGTGGGTCACGATGCCGACCTTCGGATCCCCTTCCTCGATCGTGTTTCCCTCGAAGTCCTCGGCGAAGGCGCTCAGCAGGCCGAGCTTCTCCTCGAGCTCGGGGCGGCGGAAACGGGCGTACACCGGGATCGCGTACTGGCTCGCATTGCGTGAGAACGGCCTTCGTTCGGCCTCGGTGCGAGTGCCCGGTTCCACGCAGCCGCGCGTGTGGGCCAGCCGGGTAGTGGTGCGCAGCATGACGGGAGTGGCGAAGCGCTCGCTGAGCTCGAAGGCCGTCTTGGTGAACGCTCCGGCTTCCGAGGCATCCGCCGGCTCGAGCAGCGGCACTTTAGCGATCTTGGCGAAGTAGCGGCTGTCCTGCTCGTTCTGAGAGGAGTACATGCCGGGGTCGTCCGCCACCAGCACGACGAAGCCCGCGTTGGTGCCTGCGTACGGGAAGACCATGAAGGGGTCGGCGGCGACGTTGAGGCCCACGTGCTTCATGGTGACCATGCTGCGGGCCCCTCCCAGCGCCGCCCCCATGGCCTCCTCGAATGCCACCTTCTCGTTGGTGGACCAATGCGCGTCCACCCCGTCGTACGTTGCAAGCCGCTCCAGCACCTCCGTGCTGGGCGTGCCGGGGTATCCTGCCGCGAACACGACGCCGGCCTCCCACGCTCCGTGGGCGACGGCGTCGTTCCCGGACATCAGCCGCATCGTCATCCCCAATCCTCCTCCCGCGCCGTTGCCGCAGCGGCGCTGCGATCCTGCGACGCGCCGGCTACTTCGTTCCCGCTACCTCGTGCACCACGTCGCGGACCTCGTCCTCCGTCAGCAGCTGCCCCGACTTCTTGGCGGCGGCGAGGACCGCCTCCACCACCTCCGGCGTGTCAGGCAGCCCGCGGGCCCTCAGGAAGTACAGCACGTTGGAGCCACCCGACATGTGTCCTATCTCGATCTCCTGCTCGCGCCCGATCCAGCTGGCGGGAACGCCGGAATAAACCCGGTCGGCCAGCCAGGCTTCGCCCTTGCGCTTTGCCTTGATGACTGCCGCCGCGTGCACGCCGGTGGCGGTGCGGAAGGCGTCGCGGCCGACGATTGGTGTGTTGACCGGTATCGGGACGCCCACCGCCTTGGAGACCGTGTCCACGTACTCGGGCAGGTCGGACAGGTCGTCGTCGCGCCATCCCAGCAACTTCAGGTTCACCAGCAGCTGCTCGATGGGCGTATTGCCTATGCGCTCGCCCACGCCCAGCGCCGTGCCGTGCACGCGGGTGGCACCGGCCTCCAGCGCCGCCAGCGTGTTGGCGACGTCCAGTCCGCGGTCGCGGTGGCCGTGCCAGTCGATGCCCACGTCGCCGCCCACGCCCAGCTCTTCCAGCAGCCGCCCCACCCAAGCGACCAGGTTGCGCACGCCGTGCGGCACTGCTGCACCCACCGTGTCGCACAGGCACAGCCGCTTGGCGCCCGCCTCGACGCCGGCGCTAAGCAGCAGCCTGAGGTCGTCGGGCTTGGCTCGGATGGTGTCCTCGGTCACGTACATCACGTCCAGACCCTCGCGCACCGCAAACTGCACCGCCTCCTGGGTGTGGCGCAGGATGTGCTCGAGGTCCCACTCCTCTGCGTACTGCCGGATGGGGCTGCTGCCGATGAAGACGCATGCCTCGATCGGCACTCCGGTCTTCTGCACGACGTCGGCAATGGGCTGGATGTCCACGATCATGGTGCGGGCCGCGCAGTTCGCCTTGATGCTGAGGCGGGCCTCCGCGATCTCGCGGCACAGCCGCTCGACGGCTTCGCGCTGGCGGGGACCGGCACCGGGCAGGCCAATGTCGGCGGTTTCGATGCCGAGGCTGTTCATGAGGTGGAGGATCTTCACCTTCACATCGGTCGGCGGGTCGGTCACCGAGGGACTCTGCAGACCGTCGCGCAGCGTTTCGTCGTCCAGCATGGCTATCTGTGGCGGCTGCACGCCGGACTCCCCCGCGGCGGCCCAGTCGTAGATCAGGCTCTCTTCAGTTGGGAGGCGGGACATACGCGTACCTCAGGAGAGGGCGGCGCGCCCGAACTGCCGGGCCCGCTCTAGAAGCTTCGCGGAGCTTTCCTCGTCACCCCGCGACTTGTGGATCTGCGCTAGGTGATAGAGGCTGCTGACCTCCTCGACGACGTCGTCCGCGCTGCGCTGGAACTCGCGGGCGGCGGATTCCCAGTCCTCCATCCGCTCGTAGATGACCCCGATGTGGTAGCGGGCCATGAGATACTCCGGGGTGAGCGCCGTGCACTTCTCGAAGTGCTCCAGGGCCTGATCCAGCTCGCCGGCGTGGAACAGGGCGATGCCGAGCCGGTAGTGGGCGGCGTTGTAGTTGGGGTCGATCTCTAGGCACTGGCGGTAGGCGCGGATGGCGGCGGGCATGTGACCGCGGTGGTAGTACGCCACGCCGAGGTCGTAGGAGCACTCCACGAAATTGGGGGCCAGCTCCAGGGCCCGCTCGTAGTGCGCTATGGCCTGGTCCAGGGTTCCCTGGTGGTAGTACACGTGTCCCAGCAGGTGGTTGGCCAGCACGTTGTCGGGCTCCGCCTCCACCAGGCGCTCCAGCTCCCGCCTGGCTTCCCGGTGGTTGCCCGTGGTCTCCTGGACCAGTGCGTGGAGCAGGCGCTGGTCTATGTAAGCGTCGCGCAGGAACTGCCCGCACTCCGCGCAGAACTTGTCGGTTTCGGCTGCCTCGTGGCCACATCGCGTGCATCTCATCGTCGTCGTCTCCTTGCCCCCTGGGCAGACGCGGCTCTCGGAATCGGTACCCCTAAGATGCGCTCAGGGAGAGATACCTTCAACGTGGACTCGCGGGCTCGCCTCCCGGCCCCCAAGTTTCGGGTCGGTCGCCCTGCTGCGCGGAAACCAGCAGGGCCCCGGCGGGCCCGCCAAGCCGGCGGAGACCTGGAGGCTGCGAACCAGCTGCTGCGAGGGAGGCGGGATGGCGAGCTACAACATCGGCGTGCTCCCGGGCGACGGGATCGGCCCGGAGGTGACTGCTGAAGGACTCAAGGTCCTGGCGGAGGTGGCGTCCATCGAGGGGTTCGAGTACGAGCTGGTCGACTATCCCTACAGCGGTGAGTACTACCTCAAGACCAAGGAGCTGGTGCCCGACTCGGTGATCGACGAGTGGCGCACGCTCGACGCCGTGCTGCTCGGAGCAATCGGCCATCCCGACGTGGAAACCGGGCTCGTCGAGAGATCCGTGATCCTCGGACTGCGCTTCGGCCTCGATCTCTACATCAACCTGCGGCCCATCAAGCTGTACGCCGAACACCTGTGCCCCCTCAAGGACAAGGGCCCGGAAGACATCGACTTCGTCGTGGTGCGGGAGAACACGGAGGGGATGTACTCGCAGATCGGGGGGCACCTGAAGAAGGGCACCCCCGACGAGGTCGCCATCGTGAACGGCGTATACACGTGGAAGGGTTGCGAACGTGCGTCGCGCTACGCGTTCGAGCTGGCCAGCAGGCGGGCACAAGAAAGGGGAGGGGGGCATGAGCCCACTGTGACCCTGGTGGACAAAGCGAACGCCGTCCGGCCGCAGGACATCTGGACCCGAGCGTTCGCGGAAGTGGCGCAGGACTTCCCCGGCGTGAAGACCGATCACGCGTACGTGGACGCGTGCTGTATGTGGATGATCAAGAACCCCGAGTGGTTCGACGTGGTCGTGACCACCAATCTGTTCGGCGACATCATAACCGACCTCGGTGCGATGCTGCAGGGCGGCATGGGCATCGCAGCTTCGGGCAACATCCACCCCGGACGGACCTCCATGTTCGAGCCGATCCACGGATCCGCGCCGAAGCACGCCGGCAAGAACGTGGCGTGTCCCCTGGGCGCGGTCAGCTCCGTATCCATGATGCTGGACTTCCTGGGAGAGACGTCGGCGGCGGCGCGCGTCGAGGGCGCCATCGCGCGGCTGCTGGGCAGCGGGTCGGTACCGTCGGCCGATGCTCGGAGCGGGATCTCCACCTCCGACATGGGCGACATGGTGGTCGAGCAGCTGCGCAAGGGCTGAGACGGCTACCCCGAGCGGGGCTTTCGCGTGTAGATCGTCTGGAACTCGAGCAGCATCAGGAGCTGGCAGTCCTCGCAGTCGTCGGCCACGTCCTCACGGCGCACCGGTTCGGTCCGCACTTCGTAGCCCAGCTCCCGGTACAAGTCGGCAGCCTCCGCGGCGCGCCGGCCATCGGCCATGAAGCGCCGCTCCCAACCGGCCGCTAGGAGGGCAGGATCTCCCTCCAGCGCTTCCGCCGAGAACATGCGCTGCGCCTCCTCCTGCACCATCCTGGCCAGGCGCTTCGACTCCTCGTGGGTCGGTCTGTCCGCATCGGCGGTCATCGCAGCGTTCCGCGGCTAGGCGCCGGAGGCTCCCGCGGGCGCGCCCTCCTTCTCCAGCTTCTGCAGCCTGCGGTGGCCCAGGATGGCCGCGCCCAGCGCAGACGTGAACTGCACCAGGTCACCGTCGGGCACGTTCACCTCGGCCTGCAGCTCGCCGCGCACTACGTCAGCCATGCGCTCGAACCGCAGTATGCCTCCGATGAGCGTGAATTCCGGCTCCATGCGCACGCGCTTCATGAGCTGCACGGACCGGCCCACTAGCGACACGATGGCTCCGTGCATGATGTCCGCCGGCGCGACTCCCTGGGACAGGTGGTTGATCACCTCGGACTCGGCGAACACGGCGCACACCCCCGAGATCGAGGTCGGCTCCTTGGAGATGGCCACCAGCGGACCGATCTCCTCTGTGGAGTAGCCCATGTAGCGGGCGGTCTTCTCCAGGAACGCGCCGGTCCCGGCCGCGCACTTGTCGTTGAGCCGGAACGACTTGACCTTGGCGCCGTCACCCAGGCGGCTCGCCTTCATCGTCTGGCCGCCCACGTCGAGGATGGTGCGCGTGCCGGGAAACAAGAACGTCGTGCCCCGGGCGGCCGCCGTGAGGTCCGTGACCTGCACGTCGCTCATGCCGGCCTGGTGGCGGCCGAAGCCCGTGGAAACGGTGTAGCTGACGTCGCCATCCGACAGGCCCGCCTCCGCCACCGCCTTGTCGCGCACGCGGCCTGCGACCTCGGCCAGCTTGAACCCGGTGGGCTCCATCGCCCTCCCGACGATCTCGTGGTCGGCGCTGAGCACGAGCGCCTTGGTGTAGGTCGAGCCTACGTCGATTCCCGCTGTGTAGATCATGCGTCCTGCCTCGCTTTTGCCGGCGCGCGGCTGGCCAGGATGTGGTCCAGCGCGAACAGCGCCGCACCCAGCGCTCCCATGTAGTGGGAGTCGTCGCTCACGTTCACCTGGAGATCGAGCCGATCGTTGAGGGTCGCGATCATCGCCGTGTTCTTGGCGACACCCCCGGTGAAGGTGACTTCGTCCTCGATACCGACGCGCCGCAGCAGGCCCGCAGACCGGGCGGCGATGGACTGGTGCACCCCCAGCAGGATGTCCTCGATCTTCTTTCCCTTGCCCAGCCAGGAGAGCACCTCCGACTCCGCGAACACCGTGCACGTGGTGCTGATCTTTACCGGCCTCTCGCCGCGCAGCGCCGTAGGCCCGAGGTCGGGCAGCGGAATGTCCAGCGCCGCCGACGCGGCGCCGAGGAACCGCCCGGTGCCCGCCGCGCACTTGTCGTTCATGCAGAAGTCGACTATCTCACCCACCGGCGACACCCGGATCGCCTTGGTGTCCTGTCCGCCCATGTCCACGACGGTGCGCGTGTCGGGGAACATGTGGACGGCGCCCCGCCCATGGCAGCTGATCTCGGTCACCTGCGTGTTGCCGAAAGTGACCTTGTAGCGGCCGTAGCCCGTGCCCACGACGTACTCCACTTCCTCTTCGCGCAGATCGCCGTCCGCCAGTGCTTCCGCGAAAGCGTTCTCGGCTGCGCGGATCACGTTGGCGCCGGTCTCGGTCAGCGAGCGGCTCACGATCCGTTTCTGCTCGTCGATGATGACCGCTTTGGTCTGGGTGGATCCAACGTCCACACCGGCTGCGTAAGCCATGAAGTTCCTTTCCCTCGTGCGTTACTTCTGCCGGATCGCTGCCTGCTGGCGGCGCGACTCCAGCCCCTCGAAGAACGCGTCGATCCGGTTCTTGAGCTGCGCCTCCGACACAACACGCTTGTCCATCATGTCCGATTCGATGAAGAGGCTGGGTATGTCCCGCTCCTCCATGAGCGACCTGCGGTTGTCGGCCAGGCCCGTGGACACGGTGCGGCAGCTCTTGATCGGGTGGTAGACGATGCCGTCGGCAGCGAAGTCATCGATCATGTCGGCCAGGATCTTGGTCTGGAAAAACATGCTGTCCATCGCGTCGCGCACGCTCACCAGCACGCCTTCCGCGAGGCTCTCTATGGGATCTTCCAGGTCGTACTGGAAGCCGACGTTCGAGCCGCCCGACGCGAACCACAGATAGGTCGAGTTGACGAAGGTGCCGCCCAGCTCCGTGAACAGCTCCGTGAAGCGGCGGAAGATCGGGTAGCACGGCACGCCCACGAAGATCAGGCGGTAGAGCTCTTCGGTCAGCGTGCCGATTCCCTCAGCCGCCTTGAACTCCATCTCCTCGACCAGGTCCTCGAAGTAGGAGGCGCCCTCCGCAGTGCCGCGGAAGCCGTTCGCGACGCCCAGGTAGATGGTGCCGTCGGAAAGGGCGTTGAACAGCGACGGCCGGCTCTGGTTCAGCTCGAGCACCCGCTGCCACGCCCGGCCCATGGTGTTGGCGTGCCCCATGGTCTCGCGCAGCTTGTCGACGTCGAAGCCGATGCCGGTAACCCGCTCCAGCACCGGGATCAGCTCGCGAATCTGGGCGGCCACATAGCGCCGGTCGTTCTCGAAGTCTGGATGACCGGGCCAGGTCTGTGTTCCCGCCGCGCGCGTCCCCGGCACGTCCAGTACGAACGTGGGGATGCCGTACATCCGTTCCCAGATCTCGGCCCACTTGATGTACGTGTTGCAGGCGTTGGTGTAGACCGCGATGCCGGGCTTGGGGATGCGGCCCATCGGCAGCTCGCCGCCCCTGAGCTGGGTGGCGACGTCGGCCTTCACGTAGCCGCAGATGTCCGGTGAGTAGCCGTAGTCCTCGGCTTCGTTGAGGTACTCGTGCGCCACCCGCCGCACCGCCGTCTGCAGCGAGTTGATCTCGGGGAAGACGATGGGAAGGTCGAAAGTCTGGAGCAGCTCGCAGAAGCTACCCATCACGAACACGTACGCTCCCCGGCGGTCTTCGCCCGCGGCTGCCGTGAGCTCCTCGAACCACCGGCGGAACAGGTCGGCGCCGTCTTTGTTGCCGCGCCCTACGATCGTGCTGTCTACCGTCGCGTCAGCCATGTATCGCTCACTCGAACAGGAGGTTCTCGACGAAGGTCTCGAGCTGGATCTCGAGGTGATCGAAGCTGGTCATGTTCTCTTCGAACTCGCTTACGAAGTACGGGACGTTCTCGCGGTCGAGCGCCCGGGTATAGGCGACCTGCTCTTCGAGGCCAGGCTCGCACATCTTGGCGGCTGTCACGATCGCCGCTTGCGCATTGGCCCCGGCGATGCGCTCGAGCAGCTTCTCTTCCTTCGGCTTGCGCAGGTCGTGCTGCACCGGGCTGTAGGACGAGTCCTCGAGGTAGGCGGTCGCCAGGCTCAGCAGCGGGTCGCCGTCCAGCGGCACGTCTCCCAGGATCCAGCGCAGCCCTATCAGGAAATCGTCGTCCACCACGTAACACGAGCGTCCGATGGCCCGGATGAGATCCAGCGGCGGCTGCTCGCAGAACCCGCCCTCGAACACCACCCTGATCCGGTCCTGGGCCTTGCCGGGACGCTCCCGGAGCAAAGGCAGCACCGTGCGCAGCAGTTCGTTGTGTTCCTCGCGAGGGATCATGCCGCCCACGGCGGTGAGCACGTAGGCGTCCTCGGCCGACACCTGCCACGGCGTATCACGCTTCATCGCGTACAGGTCGCGCAGCAGCGCCCTGTTCTCGTTGAACACCTCAAGCGAGTGACGCAGGTCGTCCTCCGTGACGGGCCTGCCGGCGATCTCCTCGACGGCCCGCCGCACCCGGTCGTACTCGCCCCGCAGGTACTCCGCCGCGTGCGGCGAGTTGGCGTTCTGCGGCAGGTACAGGATCTGGCAGGGGTAGGGGAAGTTGCGTCCCCACACCGCCGCCAGGTTGCGTGCCGCGTCGCAGATGGGATGCGTCACGAACATCTCGAGCTCTATGCGGCCGCTAAGTGCCAGCTCGAGTGACGTCTTGAGGATGGAGCACAGGTAGGAGCCGAACCGGGAGTCGGCCTGGGTGGCCTCCAGGGTCGCGCCCCGCAGCTTCAGCGGCAGTAGCCCGGCGGCGTGGGCGATCTCCTCGGGGAAGTAGACCTGGAAGTGGCCGACTATCTTCCCGCCCGCGGCGCGCCAGCGGCGCGCCGTGGGATAGTCCGGGTCCTCCACCAGCTCGCGGCAGTGATACAGGATCTCATCCAAGGGCTGGTCGCGCCACTCGGTGAAGACCTCTTCTGTAATCCCGCTATCCACACTCACCTTTACGGTCATACGCTGCTCCCCGCTTGCTCCGCACAGCCTTCGCTGTCTCTGGGTGTCACCGTGAAGAGGATGGCACGCGCGGCCTTACACCTTCGCCCACTTCGTACCGGGTCGCTCCAGGCTGTAGTAGACCTTGATCTCTTCCAGCTCCTCGAAGATCCGCGGGACGACCTGCAGCTCCATCCCGATCTCGATGTCGTTCTCCTCTACCGTCTCGCCGAACCACGCCAGCGCCTTACCTCCGTCGTCCAGATCGACCACACCCACGGTGTAGGGGACTACGTCCTCGAAGCCCGTCGGTGCGGCGACGATCCTGGTGAACGTGTGGAGCCTGCCCTTCCCGCTCACTTCGACGAAGTCGAAGGCGTCGCTCATGCAAGCCTCGCAGTCCGCCTTCGGCGGGAACGAGGTTGCGCCGCACTTCTTGCACTGCGATGCCATGAGGCGGCCATCCCGCAGATGCTGTGCGAAGTCGCTGACCTTCGTGTACGGCGTGTAGTTGACCTTCCCGAACCACTTGAACATCGCTCACTCCCTCGTCATTACCTGAACGAAGCAGTACTGCCCGATCCCGCCCACATTGTGGGTGAGCCCCACCTTGGCATCGGGCACCTGCCGCTCCCCCGCCTCGCCGCGGAGTTGCTTGGCGATCTCGTAGGTCATGGACACGCCGGTGGCTCCGATCGGGTGGCCCTTCGCCTTGAGGCCTCCGTCCACGTTCACCGCCACCTTGCCGCCGATGTAGGCCTGCTTCTCCTCGATGAACGGTCCACCCTCACCCTTCTTGCAGAAGCCGAGGTCCTCATACGCCATGATCTCGGCGACTGTGAAGCAGTCGTGGACGTCGGCGACGTCCACGTCGTCTGGGCCGATGCCGGCCATCTCGTACGCCTGTGCCGCCGCCGCTTCGGCGCTGGGCAGTCCAACCAGATTCGGGCGACTCAGAACCGACATGGTGGCCGATGCGCACCCCATGCCGGAGAGCCAGACCGGGTTGCTCGAGATCTCCCGCGCCTTCTGCTCACTAGCGAGAATGACGCAGGCGGCCCCATCCGCGTTGGCGCAGCAGTCGTAAACCTGGAACGGCGTGGCTACGTCCTCCGACGCCGCGGCTTTCTCTTTGGTGATCTCCTTGCGGAACAGGGCAAACGGGTTCATGGCGCCGTAGTGGTGGTTCTTGACAGCCACGTCGAGCAGCTGCTCCCTGGTGGTGCCGAACTCGTGCATGTGCCGCTTGGCGAACATGGCGTAGTAGCCGGGGAAGGTGGTGCCGAATCCGGATTCCCACTGCACCTCGCCGACCCGTCCCATGAGCGCAAGAATCTCGGGCGTGGAAAGCTCGGTCATCTTCTGACAGCCGATCACGGCCACCACGTCGTGCACGCCGGCCTTGATCGCCATCCATGCCGTGCGCATGGCCGCGCTGCCCGACGCACATGCAACCTCGGTGAGCCACGTGGGTTTGGGCACGAGCCCGAGGTACTCCTGCACCACGCCGGCCAGCGAGCGCTGCTTGTGGTACTCCGGCACCGAACCGATCACCGAGGCGTCGACGGCACTCCTGTCGATCCCCGCATCCTCCATCGCCGCCCTAAAGGCCTCGAAAGCCAGCTCCTGCACGGTGGCATCGCTGCGCCGGCCGAACACGCCGTGTCCGATGCCTATGATCCCGACTCTTGTCATTGCGTTCTCGCGTCCCGTCTACATGTATTGGCCGCCGTCGATCTTCACGACCTCTCCGGTGATGTGCCGCGCGCGGTCGGAGCACAGGAAGGCGACCAGGTCCGCGCACTCTTCCGACGTCGCGAAGCGACCCAGCGCCGTCTCATCCATCGCTTTGGTTAGGAACTCTGGCGGAATGCCCTCGGCCATCTCTGTCATCACCATGCCGGGAGCCACGACGTTGACGTTCACGTTGAACTTGCCGAGTTCCCGCGCCAGCGACTTGCTCATGGCGATCTCACCGCCCTTGGAGGCGGCGTAATTGGTTTGGGCGAACTTCCCGCGCAGCCCGTTGATCGATGAGATGTTCACGATCTTGCCGCTCTTCTGATCCTTGAAGACCAAAGCGGCGGCCTTGTTGTAGTTGAAGTAGCCCTTGAGGTTGACGCTGATGACCGTGTCCCACTGCTCCTCGGTCATCTTCCAGATGACGCCGTCCCAGTTGATCCCGGCGTTGCACACCATGATGTCGAGGCGGCCCAGCTCGTCGACGACGGCCTGCACCATGTTCTGGGCATCCGCGTAGCTGGCTACGTCCGCCTTGATAGCCAACGCACGGCGGCCGAGCGCCTCGATCTGACGCGCAACCTCTTTAGCTTCTGCGTCGTGCCGGCGGTAGTTGATGGCCACGTTGCAGCCTTCCCGCGCCAGGCCCAGTGCGATTGCCGCACCGATGCCTACGCTGCCGCCGGTCACGATTGCGTTCTTTCCCTCCAGACCCAGGTCCATTGGAGCTCAGCCCTCCTGATACTGCGGCGAGATCGCCCGGATGAGGTCGTCATCCCACGGGTGCCCCTCGGCGAGCATCTGACGCAGCTTGATGAAGTCCACCTCGCGCTTGCCCTTCGGCCCCTCGTTGAATGCCCGAAAACCGGCCTTGGCCTCGGTCATCATGTTGAGCGCAAGCCACTCGCGGTTCGTGACGTTGGTGTTGTCCCAGTGCCACTGCTTGTGCTTGCGCAGGCCGTTGACCGTCTTCGAGACGCAGTCCGGCATCAGCATCAGGATCTTGCTGCACAGCCTGTCGACGGCCTCATCGAGCTTCGAGAGATCCGTTTCGGCCGCTGCCAGGATTTCCTTCGCCGCCTTGCGATCGTCCCCGGTCTTGAAGTCTCCGTACACGATGTTGCCGAACTCGTCCAGGAAGCGGTCAGTGATCGCCATGGGATTGGGGATCCACTCGCCGTCCACCTTCAGCACCGGCACGAGTTCGTTGATGAGGCCTATGAACTGCGCCTTGTGGGCGCTCCACATCTCGCACAGGATGCCGCTCTCCATGGCGCGGGAGAATCCGACGTAAAGGGGCAGGAAGTCGGTGGAGCCGCCGTCGGGCGCCGAGCCGTGCTTGGGGCCGGCCTGGCCGAACTGGGCCGTGTCAACCGCAATCGTGAAGTCGCACGCCATGCCGATTTCCTGGCCGCCGGCGAGACGCATCCCGTTCACGCGGTTGATCACGGGCTTGTCACAGCGCAGGATGGCGTCGATCATGTCGTTGAACAGACGCATGTACTGCTTGTACTCCGGCGGGTTGCCGGCGTAGTACTCGGCGTACTCCTTGGTGTTGCCCCCCGTGCAGAATGCCTTGTCGCCCACCGCGGTGAACACCACGGCCACCACGCTGCGGTCCATGCTGGCCTGCCGGAACGCCAGGATGACCTCTTTGACCGCGTCGGTGGTGTAGCTGTTGTACTGCTTCGGGTTGTTGAGCGTGATCCAGGCGTTGAACAGGCCCTTCACCTTCTGTCCGGCCTGGTCGCACACCGGCTTAAGCTCGTAGAGGATCTGCTCGTACTCGATGCCGTCGACGAGCGTATGGCTGTTCAGCATGGCTGCGTCCTCCCCACATTCCGTTTCGAGCATCCCCGCCGTGACCTCACTGCCAGTCCGGGACGAGGATCACTCGCTTGTCGATCTCGTGGTCGGCCACCCGCCGCACCACGTCGGGCCCGGCACTCATCGGGTGCTGCTCGATGAATGGTTTCAGCGTGATCTTCCGGTCGGTGATTAGCCTGAGCGCCTCCGGGTACAGTTCGGGCTTGCAGCCCCAGGTGCCTTGCACGGTCGCGTCGAACGCCATCAGGTTGCTGAGGCGCACCTCGATCTTGCCCAGGGTGAAGCCCACGACCATCAGCGTCGACGCGTGCGTGAGCAGCCCGTACGCCGTCTCCTGACCGCCCGGCTGGCCCGAGCACTCGTAGATCTTCCAGGAATGGCCTGCACAGCCCAACTCCTTGGCCGCGCTCTTCACCTGCTTCTTGAGTTCCTTGAAGTCCGTTGCCGCCGAGTTGACGGTGAGTGCAGCTCCGTGCTCGGACACCGCGTCCAGCTTCTTCTGATCCACGTCGATGGCTGCGACCTTGGCGCCCAGTGCGGCCGCTATCTGCACGCAGTACGTGCCGACGCCGCCGACGCCGACCACGACGGCGAAGTCGCCGGCCCTCAGTCCGCTGCGCACGATGGCCTGATACGGCGTGGTCACCGCGTCGGCCACGACCGAGAGGTCCTCCAGCTCGTACCCTGCCCGGTCTCCCACCTCGCAGAGGCCGCGTCCCGGTACTGCCACGTACTCGGCGAACCCCCCGTCGATGTCGTTGCCGGGCATCACCTGCCGCCGGCATACATTGCCGCGCCCCTGCAAGCACAAGTCGCAGGAGCCGCACGGGATCACGGCGGGTACGATCACCTCCGTCCCGACCAATCCGGCATAATCGGATCCGGCCTCCACCACCGTGCCGCTGATCTCGTGGCCCAGCGTGAGTGGCAGGGGCTGCTTGGTTGGGACGCCGTCGATCCAGAAGCCGATGTCCGTGTGGCACACCCCGCAGCCCGCGACCTTTACCACGACCTGATCGTCGCCGTGTTGGGGCGAGTCCACGTCCTCCACCGTGAGCGGTTCCTTGACCGCCGTGAGTCGGATGGCCTTCATGATGCCTGCCCTCCCCATCGTGTCGTCATCATCCGCACGTCAGCCCGCCGACCAGGTGATCGGCGAACTGAGCTCCGAGCTCGGCTGCTTGGACGGATCCCTCCGGGCGGTACCACCGCGCGATCCAGTTGATGGCTCCGAGCACCGCGAACACGGCGATCTTGGAGTCCACCGCGCGGAACTCCCCTTCCTTTATGCCGCGGTCGATGATGCGCCTCAACTCGCGCTCGTAGCGGTCGCGGGCAGCGATCATCTCCTTCTGCCGCTCGGCGGAGAACGCCGTGACCTCGAACGCCAGGGGCGAGCCCTCGAGGGTGTCGGTCATCACCCGCACGTGCTCCTTGACCACGTGAGCCAGCTGCTCGGTCGCCGTGTCGAGTTCGCGTGCCTCCTTCATGAGCCGGTCGATCTCGGCCAGCGACTCGCGGTGGCACTCGTAGAGGATCGCTTCCTTGTCGGGGAAGTAGTGGTACAGGGCCGTCTTGCGGACGCCGATCTGCTCGGCGATGTCATCGAGCGTGGTCGCGTGGTAGCCCCTCTCCTTGAATGCCCGGAGGGCGGCGTGCAGGATCTCCTGACGCCTGCGGCGCCGCTTCTCGCGGATGTGGGGAGAGGTGGATGTGGCGCCGCCGTCGGCCATGTGGAGAGCTCCGGCCAGCAAGTTTGAACGACTGTTCAAAATTTTAACGATGGGTCAGGTCGTGTCAAGGGTGGCCTCCGTGGCCATCCGGAGCCCCCAGCAGAGCCCCCAGCAGAGCCCCCAGCAGAGCCCCCAGCAGAGCCCCCAGCAGGGCCGCCAGCGGGCCCCGGCAACCGGGTGCCGCCCGCGGTTGTACCTCAAGTGTGAAACGGTGCAGTCTGAGTAAATTCACAGCCTGTGTGGCACCGGCGTCCGAGGTTCGGACGCCGGCCTAGTCTGTCAAACGGGAGGAAGGGATCCGGATGCGATACGATCGGAAGGGGAATCGGGTGGCCCGGGTGATCGGCGTGCTGGCCGTCGCCGCGATGATCCTGGCACCTGCGCTCGCGGCGCAGCAGGCCGATTCACTGGACCTGGACCGGATTTTCAGCCGGTTCGAGTTCTTCGGTGAGCGGTTTGGGCCGGCGCGCTGGCTGGAGGACGGTACTTACACGACGCTGGAGCGGTCCGAGGAAGTGCGCGGGGCGCGGGAGATAGTGCGCTACAACCCTGCCACGGACGAGCGAGAGATCATGGTCCCGGCATCCATGCTCATCCCGGTGGACGCGGAGCAGGCGCTGGGCATCT
>JBDHJM010000054.1:0-15239 GCA_039586895.1 Gemmatimonadota bacterium
CAGATCCTGCGAGGTTATCGCGAATTTGTCGAGCACCTTGGCGACTCGCGACTCGATCACGCACCCCGACCAGCGCGGCAGTGCCGTCTGCGGCTCCACCTCCAGCAGCTCGTAGACCGGTGCGGCCTGGGGCAGGTACCCCAGCTCGCCGGGCCCCGCCACGTAGGTGAGCGTCGGCAGCAGCGCGGCCTCCAGTGCCGGCCGCGCGAGCACGTTGGGTGAGAGCCGCTCGGGCTCCCGTTGCGCCACGCCGCGCAGCGCCTCGAGCGTCCAGTGCGCTCCGGCGCGCCGGGTACGAAAGCCGTCCGCTTCGAGCAGCAGGCGGTCACGTCCCTGTGCGTCCTCCAGCATCACCGGCGTGGCGCCGTCACCGACCGTGACCGGAACGTCTTGCCCCGCCTGCCGCAGCGCTGCGGCGCGCGCCGTCAGGGAGCCGTCCAGTTCCTGTGCGCCGTCCAGCAGGCGCAGCAGGAGCGGGGCCATGGCACGCTTCGCGGCGGGGTGCGTGGAGCGGAACACCACCAGACCGGACGGTCCCAGAAGCTCGGCCATCGCGCCGGCGAAGGCCTGGGCGAAATCGGCGTCGGCGCGGTAGTGGCGTGCGAGCCAAGCCATCACCGAGGCGCGAAATTCCGTGTCGGGCGTGCCGCGTTCGACGGTCTCCAGCGCCGCGGTGATCTCATTGCCCAGGGGCTCTCGATACAGAGGGAGTGACGGCGCTTCCGGGGTCCGCTCCCGCAGCACGACGCGCTCGGTCTCATTGGCGGGCGTGAGGAGCTCCAGGTGGTTGGCTTCCTGGAAGTCGTGGGCGTCCCCCGCTACCCAGAACACCGGCACTACGGGGCGGACCAGCGCCCGCTCCGCCGCCCGTGCCGGTGCAACGGCCGTGAGGGCCTTGTAGATGGTGAACACCGGACCGGTCAGCAGACCCGGTTGCTGGCCGGTGGTGACGCACAGCGCGCCTCCGGCCGCCAGCCGTTCGAGGTTGCGCTCGCCGGCGTCGTGGGCGGAGCACGCCTCGACCAGCGCCGGATCGAAGCCGGGTGCCGCGGTCAGGCGCGGCGACCAGTCGGGCTGTGCCGGCGCTGACAGCAGGGTGCTCTCGAAGCGCGCGCTCACTGCCGCTCCGCCACGAAGATGGCGCGAGGCGCACCCTCGTGCAGCCGACCCCCGTAGTAGTCGCCCATACGCTCGCGCACGGCCATCCCGGCGCCTCTCAGCATGGACTCGAGGTCCGCCGGCGAGAACAGCCTCACCCGCTCCACAAAGCTGCGGCCGTCGTCGACCAGGTGCATCTCCTTGATCACGAACCGGTCGTCCGGCGAGATGCGGCGCTCGATCGCGACGCGCTGCTCGCCCACCTGCTGCTCCTCGTGCGGCACCAGGCCGGCCCGCACAGCGGGCGCGTTCAGGAAATCGAGCACGAAGGACCCTCCGGGGCGCAGGACCGCCGCCGCCTCATGCAGCACCCGATCGTGCTGATGGTCGTCGGAGAAGTACCCGAAGCTGGTGAACAGGTTTACCACGAGGTCGAAGCTGTTCACCTTGAACGGAAGGTGCCGCTTGTCGCCGCGCACGACGTCGAGCGGCGGGTCGGTGACGCGCCGTGCCCGCAGGAGCAGTGGGAGCGAGAGGTCGAATCCCACGACGATCGCCCCGCCGGCCGCCAACTGGGCCGAGTGCCTGCCGGGTCCGCACGCGAGGTCCAGCACCCGACGGCCCCGAAACGGGGCGTGGCGTTCGATCAGCTCGGTCAACCGCTCCGCGTCCTCGTCGTCGCGGTGCGGATAGAGCCGCAGGTACTCCTCCCCGAACCACTGCTCGAACCACTCGGTCATCCGTTTCCCTTGTGGTACGGCTCGCCCCGTAAAATCGTAACCGCCCGATAGAGCTGCTCCAGCAGCACGACGCGGGCCAGCTCGTGCGGCAGGGTCATCTTCGAGAGGCTGATCTGTCCCTCCGCGCGCTCGAGCACCGCTTCGCCCAGACCGTGCGCCCCACCCACGACCAGCGCGACGTCCCGCGCGTCCCGCTGCCAGGTGTCGAGCTGGGCGGCGAAATCCTCGCTCGAGTAAGATCGGCCGCGGCGCGTGAGTGCGAAGATCCGTGCCCCGCCGGGCACTGCGGCGAGCAGTGCGTCAGCTTCGAGGCGGCGCGCTGCCGCCGCGTCCGCCGCGCGCCGTCCGGCATCGCGGACTTCCCGGATCTCGAGACGGTGGCTGCGGCCGACTCGGCCCGCGTACTCCTCACCGGCGGTGCGGAGGGCGGCGTCCCGCATGCGCCCCACCGCCACGAGGCGGATGACCATCAGGCATACAGTCCGCGCAGCCGGTGCACTGAGGCCACCCGGTCGATGGCCAGCATGTACGATGCGATGCGCAGGTTCACTGAGTGCCGCTCGGCTACGCTCACCACGTCCTGGAAGCTCTGCTGCATGATCTGCTCCATGCGCTCGTTGACCATGGCCTCCGTCCAGAAGTAGCCCATGCGGTCCTGCACCCACTCGAAGTAGCTGACGGTAACTCCACCGGCGTTGGCCAGTATGTCCGGGATCACGAACACCCCGTTCTCGTCGAGAATGCGGTCGGCGCCCGCCGTGGTGGGCCCGTTAGCGCCCTCGCAGATGATCTTCGCCTTGATCTCGTGCGCGTTCTTGCGCGTGATGGCGTTCTCCACGGCGGCCGGCAGCAGTACGTCCACGTCGAGACCGAAGATCTGCTCGGGCGGGATCGACTCGGCGTGCGGGTACCCCTGCAGGAACCGGTGCTCGCGCACCCATTCGATGGCGTCGCCGACGTGGATTCCGTTCGGGTTGTAGATGGCGCCCGCCACGTCGCTCGCCGCAACGATCGTGAGGCCCTCCTGCTCCAGCAGCTGCGCCGCAATAGACCCGACGTTGCCGAATCCCTGCACTGCCACCTTGGTGCCGCGCAGCGGCAGCCCGAGGTGCTTGAGAGCCTCGCGGGTGGCGATCATGCAGCCGCGGCCGGTGGCCTCGCGGCGGCCCAGCGATCCTCCCATCTCCACCGGCTTGCCGGTGACGACCGATGTGACGGGATGGCGCTGGTGCATGGAGAAGGTGTCCATGATCCAGGCCATGACGCGCTCGTTGGTGTTCACGTCGGGAGCCGGAATGTCGGCCTCGGGCCCGATGTGATCGAGCAGCGCCGCGGTGAAGCGGCGCGTTATGCGCTCGAGCTCGGCGACCGAAAGCGTCGTGGGGTCGCACATTACGCCGCCTTTGGCGCCCCCGAACGGGATGTTCACCACGGCGCACTTCCAGGTCATCCATGCCGCCAGCGCCTTGACCTCGTCCTGCGTCACGCGGAGGTCGAAACGGATGCCGCCCTTGCCGGGTCCCCGTACCGTGTTGTGAATGACGCGGTAGCCCGTGAATACCTCGATGTCCCCATTGTCAAGCTGGATGGGAACCGCCACGATGATCTGCTTTTCGGGGTGGCGCAGCACGCGGTACATGCCGGGGTCCAGGTCCAGCAGCTCGGCGGCGTAATCGAACCGCGCCATCATTGCCTCGAACGGGTTGTCCTCGTCGAGGTGGGGGTCCTTGTCTCGCCCCAGAATGTCCTGGGCGGTGCCCGCCGGCTTTTCGTTAGTCTTGTCGCTCATGGGGTGCTCGGGTTACCAGAGTCCCGTCACGTCCTTTTCGGTCAGTTCAGCAGCTCGCTCAGGTCGGCGGCCACCGTATCAAGCGCCGTCTCCACCGCGGTGCGGCCGTATTCCCAGTGGACGTCCAGCGCGGCAACCAGCGGCTCGGGGGTGTCCGCCGGCCAGCGGCTGCGCAGCTTCGCAGCGTCCTTTTCGGTGACTACAACGTAATCAACTGAGGCGCCCGCATGGAGCAGGCGGGCGACGTCGCGGTCCGCGTAGGGGTGGTGGTCGCGCCAGGGCATGAGCTCCACGTCCGCACCCAGCCGCCGGCACTGGTCGGCGAAGCTGTCGGGGTCGGCCACCCCGGCCGCCGCCAGCACCCGCGCGCCGGACAGTGCGGCCGCATCGCGGTAGCCCCCGCTCAGCAGTCCGCGAAAGCCGGTTACGTCGAGATGCGCCACGGCGAGAGGGGTGCGCGGGACGGCGCGCTTCACGCGCTCGGCCACTTCTGCGGCCGCGGCCCGGCCGGCCCGCTTCCGCGTCACGACAACCAGGTCGGCGCGGTCGAGTGCGCCCCATCCCTCGCGCCAGGGCCCGGCGGGCAGCGTCCACCGCACGGCGCGGCTGGACTCGGCACTCACGACCGCAATGTTGAGGTCGCGGCCCACGTCGAGCCGCTGATAGGCGTCGTCGAGGACCACAACGTCCGCGCCGTCGGCCACGGCCTCGTGCGCCGCCCGGATGCGGTCCGGATCTTCAACCACGATTGCTCCCGGCACGAGAACGCGGTGCACGTCCGACTCGTCCCCGCCGTAGCCGCGCAGCACGATGGCAGGGGTGAGGCCCTTGCGAGCGTAGTATCCGGCGATCCACGCTGCGAGGGGCGTCTTCCCGGAGCCTCCCACGGTGAGGTTGCCCACGGCCACGGTCGGCACGTTAGGGATGGCGCGCGGCAGCCAGCCGCCGCGGTAGGCGCGCGTGCGCGCCGCGACTGCGGTGCGGTACAGCAGCGCCGGCGGAAGGAGCATGAGACGGGCTATCCGGGCCGTCAGGGAGCGCTTCACCCAGAGCCACCGGGTCACGAAGCGCATCGTGCCTCCAGTTCCGCCCGGTGGAGCCGCGCCTCCAGCTCGGCGCACCCTGCGGCGATTCCGGAGTCGCCACTGGTGACGCGGAAGGGCCGTCCGTAGACGATGCGCACTCTGGCGAACGGCCGCGGCACCAGGAATCCGTCCCACGAGCGCGCGCGCCAGGCCGACGAGGCGTGGGCGCCAACGGGCACCAGGGCGGCTGCCCCATGTTGCGCCGCGGCGACGGCCCCGCCCTTGACCACGCGTGCCGGCCCGCGGGGTCCGTCCGGCGTGAATGCGGCGTCGCCCCCATCGCGCAGCACGCGCACCACTCCGCGCAATCCCTCCGATCCGCCGCGCGTGCTGGAGCCGTGCACGACGCGATAGCCCCAGCGCCGAGCCGCAGTGGCCAGTGCCGCACCGTCGCGGTGTGCGCTCACCAGCAGCGTGATTCCCCGGCGCCGCCGATGCCACAGCGGCGGCAGCAGCAGTCCGTGCCAAACTGCGTATATGGCGGGGGAGCCCGCCGCCCTGAGGTCCTGGAGGTGCTCCTCACCGCTCACTTCCAGACGCCAGGTGCGGGCCAGCAAAAAGGCGGCCCAGCGCGCCACCATCTCGCCGAGCCGTTTCACGCCGCCAGCTCTCCCACGAGCTCCGCCACGCGCTGCGCCGCCCCCGGAGCCCCCAGAGCCCCTCGCACGTATTCGAACCCGTCCCGCTGTGCGCGCGCGGGCGCCCCCTCCCGGTCGAGCAGCGGCAGCACCGCCTGCGCCATCGTCTCGGGCCTGGCGGAGGCCTGGAGGTACTCGGGCGCGATGAGTCTTCCCGCGATGAGGTTGACCAGGCCGACGTACCGCAGGTGCACCACCCGGCGTGCGAGGGCGAAGCTCACGGGGTGCATGCGGTACGCGATCACCATTGGCATGCCGGCGACGGCAGCCTCCAGTGTGGTCGTCCCGGACTTGCAGATACCTGCATCGGCTGCCGCGAGTGCCGTGATCGTGTCTCCGCTCCAAACCCGGAACGACTCGTCGCGCGGCGAGACGCCGCAGGGAGCCTCCACTACGACCACCTCCAGCTCGGGGACTGCCTCGCGCGCGCGCCGCGCGGCGGCGCGCATGACGGGCCACATGCGGCGCACCTCCGCCGTGCGGCTGCCCGGACACAGGGCCAGTAGCGGCGCGTCGGCGTCCACCCCCAGAGAGCGCCGCGCCGCGCTGCGCTCGGGAGCCGGCGCTCGGTCCAGCAGCGGGTGACCGACGAAAGTGGCCGGCACACCGTGCGCACCGAAGAAGGTCTCCTCGAACGGGAGGATCACTGCTACCCGGCGCACCCGACGCCGCAGGGCGCCGAGCCGCCATCTCCCCCAAGCCCAGAGCTGCGGCGCGATGTAGTACAGCACGGGCACGCCCGCCCGGGCTGCAGTCCGCGCCAGCCGCAGGTTGAAGCCGGGGTAATCGACCAGCATGGCCGCGTCGTAGCGCCCCCCCGACAGGCGCCTTCCCAGGCTGGACAGCAGGCGGAGGTGTGCGGGCACCAAGTGCGCCGCCTCTGCCAGCCCCATGGCCGACAGGTCCTCGGACCGCGCCAGCAGCCGCACTCCCGCGGCGTCCATGCGGCGGCCGCCGATTCCCTCTACTTTGGTGTCGGGTGCATGTGCGCGCAGGGCGGTGATCACCTCGGCGGCGTGCGCCTCTCCAGAGGGCTCGCCTGCCGAGACGAGCAGTCTCATGCCAGCACTCCGCGCTCGGAGGCTGCGACGAACTCCGCCAGGCGGCGGACTTCCGCAGGCTGATCCGGGTCGCGCTGCAGTCGCGCGGCTGCCTCGCCGGTCGTGAGGTCGGAGTTGAACAGCATGCGGTAGGCGTGCTTCAGGGCGAGGCGCACATCCGGAGGGAATCCGGCGCGCGTCAGCCCCACCGTGTTGATGCCGTAGAGCTTGAGCGGGGTGCCGGCGGCGCTCGTGTAGGGCGGCACGTCCTGCGGCACGCGGGAGCCACCGCCCACGTAGGCGTAGGTGCCGATCCGGACGAACTGGTGCACTGGGCAGAGTCCGCTCACGCTGGCGTGCTCTTCGATGTGCACGTGACCGGCCAGCTGGACGGCGTTGGCGATGGTCACGTGATCCTCGATCACACAGTCGTGTGCCACGTGCACGTACGTCATCAGGAAGCAGCCGCGCCCCACTCGTGTCACGCCGCTGGCCTTGGTGCCTCGGTGCAGCGTGGAGTGTTCGCGGATCACCGTGTCGTCGCCCACGTCGAGCCAGGTGTCTTCGCCCGCGTACTTGATATCCTGGGGGGCGGCTCCGAGGACGCTGCCGGGCCCGATCGAACAGCGTCGACCGAGCCGGGTGTTCTGCTCGATCACAGCGTGCGGGCCGACGCGGGTGCCCTCGCCGACGGTGACGCGCGGTCCGATGACCGCGTAGGGACCGACGGCGACGTCCGCCCCGAGCTCGGTGTCGGGGTCGATGATCGCGGTGGGGTGGATCAGGCCGCTCATCGATCCACGATGGCGGCCATCATCTCCGCTTCCGCGACCGGCTGGCCCTCGACGTAGGCAACGCCGCGCATGCGGCACGTCTTGCCCCTGAACTTGAGCATCTCCAGTTCGAAGCGCAGCTGATCGCCGGGGACTACGGGCTTGCGGAACTTCACGCCGTCGAGGGACATGAAGTACACCACCTTGCTCTGCGGGTCTTCCACGGCGTCCATCAACATCATGCCGCCGGTCTGCGCCATCGCCTCGACGATCAACACACCGGGCATGACCGGATGGCCCGGAAAGTGTCCCTGAAAGAACGGCTCGTTGATAGTCACGTTCTTGAGGCCCACGATGCGCTTGCCCGGTTCGACCTCAAGGATACGGTCCACGAGGAGGAACGGGTATCGGTGGGGCAGCACCTTCATGATGTCCTGGATGTCAGCCACGGTAGGTGTCCTCCGGTTTCGCGGTCTCTGCAATGGCGCGGGCGAGAGCGACGTTACCCGTGTGACTCGGCCGCAATGCCACGATGTCGGCGTCCAGCCGGCCACCCAGCAGCGCCAGGTCTCCCAGCAGGTCGGTCGCCTTGTGACGCACGAACTCGTCGGGCCACCTCAGCTCCGCGCCTTTCACTCCGTGTTCGGTCAGCACCAGCGTGTTCTCAAGTCCGGCACCCTGCGCCAGTCCGCGCTCGCGCAGCTCCTCCGCGTCCCGCTCGAACCCGAAGGTGCGCGCGGCGGCCAGCTCGGCCGCGAACGACTTCGGAGAAACGTCGTAGCATCCCGACTGTGTCCCGATGAGCGGGTGGTCCCACTCGATCGTGACCGTCAGGCGCAGGCCCTCATGCGGGGTCACGTGATAAACCGCGTCGCCCTCTTGCACCGTGAGGGGCGCAGGTTGACGGAACCGATTCGCTTCTCCGCCCGTCTCCGTGATCCCGGACCGCTCGAGCGCCTGCGAGTAGGCCTGCGCACTGCCGTCACCGATCGGCAGCTCGGGGCCGTCCAGCTCGATCGTCAGATCGTCGATGCCGTGCGCCGCCACAGCGGCGAGCAGGTGCTCCGCGGTGTGCACTACGGCTTCGCCGGCACCCAGGCTCGTGCGCCGGTCGGTATCCGCTACCCGATCCAGCCGCGCCGGTATCTCCGCTCCGCCGAGATCTGTGCGGCGGAACACGATCCCGGCGCCCGGCTCGGCGGGCGCCAGCTTCGCGGTGACGGCGGCTCCCGTGTGCAGGCCGGTGCCCTTCACGCTGGCGGGATTCAAGATCGAGCGTCTAGCTGTCATCCCGCGGGATCAGCCTCTCGAGTGCCTCTACCAGCGGGGCCAGACGGGCGAGCGCGGCCGTCTGCCGCAGAACGCTGCGGTGACTGCGGGCGGGATAGCCCGAAACCGTGGCTCCGGGCTCGATGTCGCCGATCACACCGCTCTGCGCCGCGACCCGGGCGCCCCGGCCCACGGTCAGGTGATCGGCCAGGCCGGCCTGCCCCGCCAGCAGGACGCCGTCCTCGACGACCGTGCTGCCGGCGATACCCACCTGCGCCATAACGATGCAGTGCTCACCGATGTGCACGTTGTGCGCTACTTGCACGAGGTTGTCTATCTTGGTGCCCGCGCCCACCACCGTGTCGCCCAGGCTGCCGCGGTCGACCGTGCTGTTCGCACCGATTTCAACGTCACTGCCGATGATGCAGCGTCCCACTTGGGGGATCGGTTCGTGGCCCGAGGGTCCGGCGGTGAATCCGAATCCCTTCCCCCCGACGCGGGCCCCGGTGCGCACCAGCACACGGTCGCCCAGCACGGCACCTGAATGCACGACGGCGTGCGGCTCCACGCGGCACGCATCGCCGAGGATCACTCCGTCCTCGATGACCGTTTGCTCCCCCAGTACGCAGTCGGCGCCGATGCGCACGCCCCGCCCGATGCGGGCGCCGGCGCCGAGAGAGATTCGACCCGACCAGACGGATCCGCGTCCGAGGCTCGCGGTTTCGTGCACGCCCCACACGGGCCGGGCAGCCGGGTGCAGCTCTCTCAGCACCCGGACCGCAGCCTGCTGCGGGTCGTCCACGATGATGCGCGTTGCCGGTCCGGCTGGCTCGTTCTGGAAAGAGGGCGCGAGCAGCACCGCACCGGCGGCACTGCCTGCAAGGTAGGAGCGGTATCTGGCCGAAACAAGAAAAGCGATATCGCCGGGGCCGGCCCCCTCCAGAGGGGCGACCCCGGCGAGCACGACGTCGTCCGGGCCGATTAGCTTGCCGCCGACCAGTTCCGCGATCTGGCCGGCGGTGAGGCCAGACCGAGCGGGCACCGGTTGGGCTACTGACCGCCCCCGCCCGAGACGCGCTGAATGACCTGGTTCGTCAGGTCGAGCGCGGGGTCGGCGGAGATGACGCTGCTGCCCGGTGCCGAAACGTCGAACACCAGGGAGATATTGCGCTCGGCGCGCAGCCCGTCGATGACGCTGCGAATCCGGTCCTCCAGCGGGCCGATGAGATCCTGCTGGCGCTGCGTCGCGCGTTGCTGCAGCTCCGTGGTGCGCTGCTCGAGCTGCTGCTGCAGCCCGCGCAACTCATCGGTCTTCTCCTGCCGCGCGGTGGGCGAAAGCACCACCGACTGCTGGTTGAACGCGTTGACCGCAGAATCCAGCTGCAGCTGCAGCTGCTGGATCTCGGACTGGTAACCGGCCATCTCGGCGGCGAAGGTCGATTCCGCCGCAGCGAAGCCTGGCGTCTGCCGCAGCACGATCTCACTGCTGACGAACGCGACCGATGTTCCCTGCACAGGGTTCGGTGCAGAGGGCATCGCCGCGATACCTACGACCGCCAGCACTATGAGTGCGGCCACTCCCCAACGGGTCATCTTACGCTCCAGTTGCATAGTAGTAATCCGGTGTCTAGAAGATATTGCCGAGTCTGAAGTGAAGTTTCCAGCGCGGGTCCGGGTTGCCGAGCAGATCGACGCGGTCCCACCCATATGCATAATCGATGCCTATCGGGCCCAGCGGCGTGATCAGGCTGGCCCCGATGCCCGCGCCGCGGAACATTCGCGTCGGGTTGATTTGGCTCGGGCCCGACCAGACGTTCCCGGCATCGTAGAACACGTTGAGATAGATGGACTGGCTGACGCGCAGCCCCAGCTCTCCGCTGAGAGCAACATAGGATGCGCCGAACGAGCGGGACGGGTCGGCCAACTGTCCGGACGCCGTCGGGTCGAAGCCGAACGGCGTGATCGAGAACTCGTCGTAGCCGCGCAGCGGAAGGCCGAACTGCACGCCGCCCATCGAGAACAGCTGCCGGAAGTGCGGCCCGGCATCGCCCCAGACGGCGCCGACCTGTCCGCGCAGGCCCATGACGACCGTCATCGGAGCGGCGGCGGACATCGGATCCGACGCGCCAAGCCGTGCTATCGGCAGGTACCAGCGGCCCTCGAAAGTGGCGCGCTCGAAGTCGCCTGCGCCTCCGAGGAAGCCGCCGCCCTTGCCGACCGTCACTCGGTGCATCGCTCCGCCGGTCGGGAACGGCAGGCCCACTCTGGTATCCCGCACGACCGAGAGCGACAGCATGGAGAGCACGCAGCCGTCGCAGTCGAAGCGATTATTCAGCGACGACGAGGTGTAGTCACCCTGGTCGATGGTGTAGGTGACGAGGAGGCGGGTGAACCGCGAGCCGCGCAACGGGAACCCCATCGAGAGGCTGCCGCCCCGGGAGTTGACCTGACCCAGGTCGGCCACGGTGTAACGCAGCCGCGACCTGTGCACGGTGATCGTCCCGGAGATTAGGCTGCCTTTGATCGCGGGGTCGGTGTAGGAAATGTTGAAGTTGTTGATGTTGCGGCCGAACTGCCACTGCACGCTGGCCCGCTTGCCCTGCCCGAAGAGGTTCGGCTCGTCGAGTCCTATGAAGCCGCCCAGTCCCGTGCCCTGCCCCACCGACGCGCCGAAGTTGACGCTGCCCGTGTGACGCTCGCGCACATGGAACACGACGTTCACGTCGCCCTGCTGGTTGGCCTGCTCCGTACTGGGAATGGGCAGCGGCTGTTCGAAGAACCCGAGGTTGGAGATGCGCTGGTATGACTGGATCAGGGCTTCCTGGCGCATCACGTCGCCCGGAACGATCAGCACGGCGCGGCGGATCACGTCCTCGTGGGTCACCGTGTTGCCCCGGATCTCCACCTTGTTCACGATCGCAGGCTGCCGCTCCACGATCTGCCAGCGCAGGTCCACGACCTTGGTGCCGTCTTCGGTGACGCGGCGCTGAACTGCCGGCTGCACCTGCGCGTAGATGTAGCCGTTGTTCATGTACAGGTTGCGCACTCTCTGGGTCGCCTCGTCCCAGTCGGCCTGGTCGAACACCTCGGGGCCGTCGGGATCCGAACCTCCGATTCCCAGGAACCCGCCGGAGCGGCGCCCGAAGGGGTAGTAGAAGCGGATCTGCTCCGACGAGAAGTTGCGGTTCCCGACGATCTCGAAAGTGCCGACCTCGTACCTGTCGCCCTCACGAACGTGCAGTATCAGCGTGCCCTTGCCGGTCTCTTCGTTGACGACGAGCGTGTCCCTCTGGACCTGGAAATCGATGTAACCCTTGGAGGCGTAGAGCAGCGGGATGCGCTCGCGGATGTCCCGCTCCAGCACGTCGTCGCTGTAGTCGCCGTTGCGCCACCACCAGAAGCCCTCGGGCTTGATCCGCATCCTCCCGACTATCTCGCGGTCTTCGATCTCCTCGTTTCCTTCGACGACCACTTCGGAGACCTTGACGCGCTGGCCCTCGACGACGTGGAACACAACCTGCAGGCTGCCGTCATCGAGGGTCACCTGCTCGAGGCTGACGTCGGTGAGGTAGTAGCCCTCGTCCTTGTACAGCGAATCGATCGACGACCGGGATTGAGCGGCCGCGGCGGGATCGTAGGGGCGCCCGGCGAGCAGCTGGACGCGGCCGCGGACCCTGCGCGTGGGCACCTTCTCTGCCCCCCGCACGGTCCACCCGGTGAGCATCGGGCGCTCCAGCAGGACCACGCGCAGAACCTCTTTACCGGCGGCGCGACCCTGATAGACCCGCACGTCGTCGAACTGACCCGTGGCGTAGAGCGCGGCGATGGCACGCTGGACGTCCCGAAAGGACACGGCCTCGCCGAGCGGGATGCCGGCGCTGGCGATCACGGTCGAGCGCGAAATACGCCGCAGGCCGTCGACCGCTATGCTGTCGACGATGACCGGCTGCTGGCCGGGTTCCTGTGCCGCGGCCGGCAGGGCCGCTACGAGGAGCAGCAGCGCCGCGAGACCGAGTTGCCGCACGTTACGCCTTGGAGCCGGAGAGCGCGCGGAAGGTGAGCTGCTCGCCGTCGGTGGCCACGTCGATCTCGATTTCGTCGCCCGCGGCGAACTCGCCCATCAAGATCTTGTCCGACAGCGGATCCTCGACGTAGCGTTGGATGGCCCGCTTCAGGGGACGGGCTCCGAACGCCTCGTCGTAGCCGTGGTCCACCAGGAAGCCGTTGGCCGCGTCGGTGCGCGTGAGCTTGTAGCCCTCTGGCGCGATGCGCTCCTCGACCTGCCGGAACATGATATCCACGATCTGCCCGATGTGGTCCTTGCTCAGCGCATGGAACACGATCACGTCGTCGAGCCGGTTGAGGAACTCCGGATTGAACACCCGGTTCACCTCGTCGCGCACCTTCTGCTCCATCTGCTCGAACGCAGCTTGGTCGTCGGGCTGCTCGAAGCCCATGGACTTGCCCTGCGAGATGTCTCTTCCGCCGATGTTCGACGTCATGATGACGACCGTGTTCTTGAAGTCGATCTTCCGTCCGTAGTTGTCCGTGAGGTGTCCCTCATCGAGCACCTGCAGCAGGATGTTGAACACGTCTGGGTGCGCCTTCTCGATCTCGTCGAGCAGCACCACCGAGTAGGGCTTGCGCCGAACGGCCTTGGTCAGAGCACCCGAATCCTCGTATCCCACATACCCCGGCGGGGCCCCGATGAGCCGGCTCACGCTGAACTTCTCCATGTACTCCGACATGTCGACTCGAATGAGCGACTGCTCGTCGGCGAACAGGAATCGTGCAAGAGCGCGCGCGAGCTCGGTCTTCCCGACCCCGGTGGGGCCGCAGAACACGAACGTGCCGATGGGCCGGCGCGGGTCCTTGAGGCCGGCGCGGGAGCGCCGGATTGCCCGAGCGATGGCGTCTATCGCTTGGTTCTGGCCCACGACCGACTGGTGCATCTCCTCTTCCATGCGAAGCAGCCGCTGCGTCTCGGCCTCCTGCAGCCGCGTGACCGGGATCCCCGTCCAGCGCGAGACGATGAACGCGATCTCCTCTTCGGTGATCGTCGGCCGGTGCTGCTGGCGCTCCCGTTCCCACTCCTCCTGGCGCTTGCGGATCTCGGCCTGCAGCTCGCGCTCCTGGTCCCTCAGCGCAGCCGCGCGCTCGAAGTTCTGGTCGCGCACGGCCTCTTCCTTGTCGCGGTTGATCGCCTCGAGGCGCTCCTTCAGGTCCGCCACGTCGGCTGGCGGCACCTGGGCCGCCAAGCGGGCCCGGGCCGATGCCTCGTCGATCACGTCGATGGCCTTGTCCGGGAGGAACCGGTCGGTGATGTAGCGCTCCGACAGGCGCGCCGAGATGTCGAGCGCCTGGTCGGGGATCACGACCCTGTGGTGGTCCTCGTAGCGCTGGCGCAGGCCCTTCAGGATGTCGATGGTCTCGTCGATGGTCGGCGGGTCCACGATCACGGTCTGGAAACGGCGCTCCAGGGCACCGTCCTTCTCGATGTACTTGCGGTACTCGTTGAGTGTGGATGCGCCGACGCACTGGAGCTCACCGCGCGCGAGCGCGGGCTTGAGCATGTTGGAGGCGTCGATCGCGCCCTCGGCGGCGCCCGCTCCCACCAGTGTGTGGAGCTCGTCGATGAACAGGATCACGTTCTTGTTCTGGGCGATCTCGTTCATGACGGCCTTGAGGCGCTCCTCGAACTGGCCGCGGTACTTGGTGCCCGCGATGACCGCGGCCATGTCGAGCGCCAGCACCCTGTGGCTGGCCAGCGACTCGGGGCTGTTGCCCGCCGCTATCAGCTGTGCCAGGCCTTCCACGATGGCGGTCTTTCCGACACCGGCCTCGCCGATCAGGACCGGGTTGTTCTTCTTGCGGCGCGAGAGGACCTCGATGACCCGCTCGATCTCCTTGGTGCGTCCGATCGTCGGGTCGAGCTGTCCGTCACCGGCCAGCGCGGTCAGGTCGCGGCAGAAGTGATCCAGCGCCGGGGTCTTGGATTTCTTCTCGGAGCGCGGGGTGCCGCCGGCCTGCGGTGCTCCCTTGCCTCCTGCCGGCATGTCGGAGCCCAGCAGCCGCAGCGTTTCGGCCCGGGCCTGCTCCAGGTTGATGCCGGCGTCGGCCAGCACCTGGGCCGCAATGCCCTTCTCCTCGCGCAGCAGTCCGAGCAGCAGGTGCTCTGTGCCCACGTAGGAGTGGTTGAGCTCGCGGGCTTCGCTCATCGCGAGCTCCAGCACCTTCTTGGCCCGGGACGTGTACGGCAGGTCCGGTCCTTCGGGGGCGGGTGCTTTTCCCTTCTTCACCGTCTCCTCGATCTTCTGCTGGATCTCGTCGAGGTCGACGTTGAGGTTGGTGAGCACAGCCGCGGCAACGCCCTCCCCCTCGCGGATGAGTCCCAGCAGGATGTGTTCGGTGCCCACGTACTCGTGGTGCAGGCGCGCAGCCTCTTCGCGCGCCATCTGCAGAACCTTCCGCACTCTGTCGGTGAAGTTGTAGCCGTTCATGCGTCGTTTCGATTCCTCAGCGGGTTCCGTTGCCGTCTGTTGAGCGTGCTGCGTCGGCGTCGAGCATGCGCCGCACGAAAGCGGCGCGGTGGACCGGGAGCTCCGGATCCGAGAGCTGGCAACCTTCGCTCAGCGCCAGGTGCGCCGGCTGGGTGTGAATCAGGAGCCGGTTGAGCGTATATACACTCACGTCGTCGATCAGGTTCAAGCCAACACCGAGGCGCACGCCGCTCAGCAGGTTCATCGTCTCTTCGAACGAGAGGCTGCGAGCGTAGCGCAGCAGGCCGTAGGCGCGCCAAACTTTGTC
>JBDHJM010000114.1:0-3595 GCA_039586895.1 Gemmatimonadota bacterium
TACGCGAAGGGCTGGATCGCCCCCGCGTGGCCCGCCGAGTACGGGGGAACCGGCTGGGACGTGGCGCGGCGCTTCATCTTCCAGGACGAGCTGGTGCGCGCGGGGACGCCGCAGCTCTCTCCCTTCGGACTGGGGATGGTGGGACCGTTGCTGATCCAGTTCGGGACGGACGCGCAGAAGGAGCGCTTCCTGCCGAAGATCCTGTCGGGAGAGGAGGTCTGGTGTCAGGGCTACTCCGAGCCGAACGCCGGGTCGGATCTGGCCAGCCTGCAGCTGCGCGCCGACAAGGACGGGGACGACTACGTCCTGAACGGCCAGAAGACGTGGACCACCTACGCGCAGTACGCCGACTGGATCTTCCTGCTCTGTCGCACGAGCAGCGAGGGCCGGAAGCAGGAGGGCATCTCGTTCCTGCTGGCGGACCTGAAGAACACGCCGGGCATCACGGTCAAGCCGTTCCTCACCACGGGCGGGACCTACGCCTTCTCGGAGACGTGGTTCAAGGACGCGCGCGTGCCGCAGAGCAACCGCGTGGGCCCCGAGAACGGCGGCTGGACCCTGGCGAAGGCGCTGCTCGGCCACGAGCGCACCCAGATCGGCGGCATCGCGGAGTCGGGCCGCTGGCTCGCCCAGGTCAAGCGCATCGCGCGCAACACGCCCCGCGGCACCGCCACTCTGCTCGACGACCCGCACTTCCGGCGCCGCATCGCGGCGCTCGAGATGCGCCATCGCGCGCTCACGATGGCGAACCTGCGCACGCTGTCGGCCGCGCAGCTCGGCCGCGCGCCGGGCCCCGAGAGCTCGATCCTCAAGCTGGTCGGCACCGAGATCTACCAGGGCATGACCGAGCTCGCGATGGATGCCATGGGGCACGACGCCCTCGGCTGGCTCGACTCGCCCGCCGAGGCGCTCCCGGAGCACGAGCGCTGGGTGGCTTCCGAGTTCAACTACCTGCGCGCCGCCACCATCTACGGCGGATCCAACGAGATCCAGCGCAACATCATCGCCAAGAACATCCTGCGCCTGCCCACCGCCTGATCTCGATGAAGGCCCGCGCCCCCCTGGAGGAAGTGTCATGAACTTCGACCTCACGGAAGAGCAGCAGATCCTCGTCGACTCCGTCGCCCGCTTCGTGCAGGACGACTCGAACGTGGAGCGCTTCCGCAAGCTGCGCGAGATCGAGCGCGGCTGGGAGCCGGAGATGTGGGCGCGCATGGGCGAGTACGGCTGGCTCGGCGTCCCCTTCGCCGAGGAGCACGGCGGCGTGGGGGCCCGCTTCGTGGACCTGGCGCTCATCCTCGAGCAGCTGGGACGCGGGCTGGTGCCCGAGCCCATCCTGGCGTCGGTGGTGCTGGCGGGTGGACTCGTATCCCGGCTGGGCAGCGAGGAGCAGATCGGGCGCTTTCTCGAGCCCATGATCGAGGGGCGTCGCAGCCTGGCCCTGGCCTACGCAGAGCGGCAGAGCCGCTACGACCTGTGCGACTGCCTCACCACGGCCGAGCGCAACGGCAGCGGCTGGACGCTGCGGGGGCAGAAGGTGTGGGTGCTGAACGGCCACGCGGCGGACCACGTGCTGGTGGTGGCCCGCAGCGGCGGCTCGCAGCTCGACGCCTCCGGGCTCTCGATCTTCGCCGTCGACGCGGGCGCGCCCGGACTCTCCATCACTCCGGTCAACGGCATGGACGGACAGCGCACGGGTGTGCTCGAGCTCGACGGCGTGCAGGTCGGGGACGATCGCCTGCTCGGCCCCGCCGACGAGGCGCTGCCGCACCTCGAGTGGGCGATCGACCGGGGCGCCGCCGCCGCCTGTGCGGAGGGTCAGGGCGTCATCCAGGAGCTCTTCGATCGCACCGTGGCCTACCTGAAGGAGCGCCAGCAGTTCGGGGTGCCGATCGGGAGCTTCCAGGCGCTGCAGCACCGCGCCGCGGACATGTACTCGGAGCTCGAGCTGTGCCGCTCCACCATGATCCTGGCGGCGATCCAGGCCGACAGCGAGGACGAGGACGAGCGGCGGGCCGACATCTCGGCCGCCAAGCACCAGCTGGCCGTCGGCGGCTGGTTCGTGCAGTCGAGCGCCATCCAGCTGTTCGGGGGCATCGGCGTCACCGACGAGCAGGACGAGGGCCTCTTCTTCAAGCGGCTTCGCGTCCTGAACGCCCTGTTCGGAGACGCCGACCACCACGTGGACCGCTACCAGTCCCTGCCCCGCTTCGCGGCGGTCGAGTAGGGAGGCCGGCGCCCCCGCCGGAGCCGAGGGCGAGCCGCGGGAGGCGCGGATTGCCCCAGGTCGACGCCGCCGCACCGGCCGGGTCCCACGGGCGGCCCCGGCGAGGGTCGGCTCAGCGGCGGTCGAACGCGGTGCGATCCGGGCCCGCGGCGGTCTGGTTCCGCGCGGAGATCGCAGCGGCCACGATGTCGGCCGACTCCATCCGCGCCGGCACGCCGTGGCGCGCATTGCGCCGGCATTCCTCGCCGCAGTACTTGGCCCGGCTTCCGCTGGGGATCCACTGGAAGCACTGGAGGCAGCAGCGCGCCGGGGCCGGCTTCAGTCGCATATGGGACGCCCCGCAGTCGGGGCAGGAGCAGCGGTCGGGTTCTCGTCGCATGTCCACCGTTTCGGCAGCTCGATGCGGAGATTCCGTGCCGATCGTCACACCCGTCGAGGATTGGAGCGAGGGCGGAGACGTCCACCGCTGCGCCAACGGACCCCGCAACGCGCGCCGCAGCCAGGCGCGCGGGGATTCCGGCCGCCGCGGCGCACCGCGAGAAAGGCGGACTCGCCCGGGGGCCGATTCCTGCGCAATCGGCGTCCGTCGGAGCGCGCGGCCCTCGGCCGTGCCGATACCTAGCGGTGCTCGACGATCAGAATCTCGAAGTTGCCGCGCGGCCCGACGTATCGCGATGCGATCCAGCTCGTGGCGCTCACGCAGAGCGAGCCGAAGAGTGCGGAGAAGAAGCCACCCAGCTCGAAGCCGTCCAGCAGGGCCGCCACCAGCGCGAGCATCCCCGCGTTGACGACGAGCAGGAACACGCCCAGCGTGAGGATCGTGATGGGCAGCGTGAGCAGCACCACCACGGGCCGCACGACGGCGTTCACCACGCCGAGCAGGAACGCGGCCAGCAGCAGCACTCCGGTGCCGTCGAAGTGCATGCTCGGGACGATCCAGGCCGCGATCGCGAGCCCCAGAGCGCAGATCAGCGTGCGAACCAGGAAGCCGGCCATCGGAGCTCCTCCCTGCGGGCCGCCTAGGCGGCGCTGTGGCCGCCGCCGCTGGGGCCGAAGCGCGAGCGCAGCACCTGGGCCAGCACCCGGCAGGCGTCCGTCATGGTGAAGATCCCCACGAGCTTATGCTTGCGCACCACCAGGGCGGAGCCCAGGTGGCGTTCGGCCATCTCGAGCAGCACCCGGTCCAGGCGCTCCTCCAGATCCACGATGTAGGGATCCCGCACGCAGATCTGGCGCACGCGGATGCGGCTGCGCCCCTGGGCGTCGAGCGCGGGATTCACCAGGTGGCCGATGTCCCGCTGGGTGGCGATCCCGACGATCTCCCCGCTCTCCTCGACCGGCACGTGGCGCACGCCGTGCAGCCGCATG
>JBDHJM010000115.1:0-3580 GCA_039586895.1 Gemmatimonadota bacterium
CGAGAAACCTGGGGACCGGATTGTCCGCGGCAAAGGTGAAGAGGCTGTCGTGCCCGATGGCGAAGGCCACGCGCGCCCCGTCGCGCGTCCAGGCAAACCTGGCCAGCCCATCCCAAAGCTCGAAAGCCGCGTTTGTGATTGCCCCCCCGTGCCTCCCGATCTGCCGCACCGTACACTTGTTGCGTCCGCGCTCACAAGCTGTGAACCGTACCGCTTCTCCGTCCGGGCTCCAGGTCGGGAACCAGTGATAACCATCGAGCTCGTCGGTCAGACGCAGTTCCCCGCCATCGACGATCCTCACCGCACTGCGGATCACGATTCGAGATCTCGAGATCGGCCCAGTCACGTAGGCGACGTCCTTCCCATCCGGGGAAAGTGCCGGCTGGAACTCGAGACCAGGCTGGTTGGTGACCTGGACGATGGCGCCGACCCCGACGCTGAGGGATCCGCCTGCGAACGGCGAGGAAACGGCCAAGACAACGGCCACCGCGACCCCCAACGTCACGAGAGCGGAGACCGCCCACCGTGCATAGCGGCGCCGGTGCTCGGGCGACGGCCTCGCAGAGATCCCTTGTCCCTCCTCGGTACCCAGTGAATGGGCAAAACCGGTCACCGTGGCAAAGCGGTCAGCGGGGGCCTTGCCCAGCGCCTTCGCTACGGCCCGTGCGACTTGCACCGGCACGCCGGGCCGCACGACCTCGAGCGCCGTGGGCGTGTCCGCGATATGACGCGCGATGACGACGTTCGCGTTCCTCCCCGTGAACGGTGGATCGCCAGCGAGCATCTCGTACACGACGCACGCCAACGCATAGGTGTCGCTTCGGCCGTCCACCTCCTCCGTACCACTGGCCTGCTCGGGACTCATGTAGAGCGGCGTGCCGATGGCCATGCCCGTCTTGGTGAGCCGCTCACCGCCCGCCACCGTCACGGCCCGAGCGATCCCGAAGTCCGCCACCATCGCCTCATCGTGATGCAGCAGAATGTTCTCGGGCTTGATGTCGCGATGGACGACCTCGAGCGAGTGCGCGTAGCTCAGGGCTGACGCGACTTCCCGAGCGATCCGCAGGGACTCTCCGACGGGCATGGGCCCCACGCGGTCCATGCGCTGCCGCAGCGACTCTCCTACCACGAGGGGCATGACGTAGTAGAGGGAGCCAGCCGCCTCGCCAGAGTCGTGGACAGCAAGGATGTGTGGGTGATTCAGCTTGGCGGCGATCTGGATTTCGCGCAGGAATCGCTCCGCGCCGATGGAGGCGGACATCTCGCGCCGCAGCACCTTGAGCGCCACCGGGCGATTATGCTTGAGATCGTGGGCCAAGAACACGACGGCCATGCCGCCGCGCCCAAGCTCATTCTCGATGCGGTAGCGATCTCGGAGTGCAGCGGTCAGGCGCTCTTGGAAGCCCTCACCAAACTCGACATTGAGATCTGTCGGGGTCGCCGTACCGCAAGTCGGACAAAACGCGGCGCGGTCGGGGACCTGCGTGTTGCAGGACAAGCAGCAATACGCCACGGCACCTCCTGGTGATCAGCAGAAAGTGCGGCGCGGACGGGCAGGCTGCAATGTCAGGTCCCGAACCTCACTCCCGAAAGACCGATTTGAACTGAAGGTTTCCCGAACGACTTCATCGCGTTTCTAGAGCGGACGTGCTTGACGCCCACTCGCTGATGGTGGCTGTCTAACAGCTTTGGGGTTCTGCTGCGCGAACACGATACCGACCCGAGGCCGCGAGCTGCATGGCGCACGGGCTCGGACATCGGCTCAGCCGAAGGTCTACCCGTCATGTCGATCCTGGCGCACCAGACGGGTGGAGTCACGAACGGCCATGATGACGTCCTGCACTGCAGTCACGACCGATTCGGGGTTGGCCAACTGAATGTAGTGGTGGGCATGCTCGACCGTCCGTTGCACTGAGTTCGTGGAGAGGGCCGTTAGTTCATTCTGTAGCTGCAGCCAAATGATGGCATACCTGGCGGCGGTGGCCTGGCTCATGCTCGGTCGACGGACATGTCCCGCCGTAAGAACGACGAGTGGTCGATCGCCCAGCGTTCCGGCCTCTCGAGCCTGTTGAAAGATGTCGTCAATGACCGACAACTCACTGGCCAAGGCAGCTACCGTCTTCGGCTGCAGCCGCCTTATCGGCTCCTCGAACTCGTCGGCCAGTCCAAGCCTGAGGAGTTTGGCCGTTAGACGATAGTACCCGGTGGCAGTCTGGATCATCACCAGAGAGGACCACGGGAGCTCGTAAGGGTGCTCAGGCAACTCCGCACGGAAGCGCGCCTCTTGGTCGGGGTGCGATGAATCGACAAAGACGAAACCCACCACTTCTTCGTCGAAGCGCCCGGCGAACACCCTCACGAGCGGACCCCCGAGCGAATGTCCCACCATTACGTACGGCGGCGTCTCAGAGGCCGCATCCAGAAGGTCGTGCAGTTCCGCGGCGATCCGATCGGCGTCTCGCGGTCCGCGTCTCCGGTCGCTCCAGAGGACTCCCGCCCGATCGTAGGAGCAAACTCGAGAGAGGCGGGCAATCGACGGCTGCACCAACATCCAGTCCAGCGAGCCGCCAACGCTAGCACCCGACTCAAGGATCACGGTCGGCTGACCCCTTCCCGTGCAGTGCAAATGACTCCGTTTGCCGTTGCTCTCGACCAGTTCGCCGACCGGTGGGTAGGCACGCAGGGCACTCCAACGCGATCCCTGCTCGTAGGCCACGCCCGCGCCGACGGTCAGGATGACCAGCGCCACCCCGGCCAGCACAGCGCGTGTCGTCCACCTCAGCACGGCCGTTCCAAACTGGCCCAACCAAAGCCCTTCATTGCTGCACTTGCCCGCGTTTTACCCGTGTTCGCACGAGACACCCGCGAGCTCGTCGCCGGTTGGGACGGAGGCCGCCAAAGAACTCGTAGGTCGGACCCTCACCCGCTTGGGCCAGGTCGACAAGCGGTGAAGCGGCCACCACCCACCCGTCTCCGTCAGCCCACGCCGGCTCGAACGACTCCACGATGACGACCCCAGCGCTGTCCTGGACCACCACCCCCGGTTGGCTCTCCTCAGCCGCACAGGACGCCATGCCCAATGCCCAGCATGAGGCGACTACACTCATCACCCTGATCACTCTTCCCCCCTCTCTTCTTCCATTACGCGTCCCATCAGGGCTTGCGGATAACGTTCTGGGTCGCCGCACCGGCCCGAACCGGAGGCCCAGCTTAACGGGCGGCACCTCCGAGCCCGACACACACCGACGGCACACCGTCATCCGCCGGCTCGAGAAGTCAGTGTTGCATCGATGCGATCGATCAACGCCGCGGCAGCCTCACGCGCGTCACGGGCGAACACGAGATGGATGGCGGCCGCCGAGCTCAGCGACGCCGTCGCCGACAGGAGTCGCACACGATCGGGATGGTCGGCGGGGAGATCCCAGAGGCGGCCCTTGAACGTCGCACCGACAGGAAGATACTCCGACCGGACTGCATCGGCTTCGCGCTGCAGGTCCAGCGAGAACTCGTTTCGACCTCCGGGCACGTTGACGAGCAGTCCTTCGCCGATCACCAGACGACCCAGGAGGCCGTCCGTGAA
>JBDHJM010000013.1:0-51632 GCA_039586895.1 Gemmatimonadota bacterium
GAGGCCCTCGATGCCGAGCAGCCCGCCGCCAGCAGTGACCAGGTAGTTGAGCATCGCGATCAGTGACACGAAGGCGATCAGCATGGCTCCCACATTGAACGCCAGCTTGAGTCCCTGTGCCGCCCCCGCTGCCGCAGCGTCGATGACGTTGGCCTCCTCCTTTTCCACCTTCACGTCCAGGGAGCCCGCGGTCTCGGGCCGGGAGGTCTCGGGCACGAGCAGCTTGGAGATGTAGATCGCGGCGGGCACGTTCATTACGCTGGCCGTGAGCAGGTGACCCGCGATGTCGTTGAAGTAGGGCGACAGCATGGCCACGTAGGCCGCCATTACGCTGCCGGCTATGGTCGCGAAGCCACCCACCATCACCGTGTCGAGCTCCGAGTAGGTCATCCGCCCTACGTAGGGCCTGATGAGCAACGGCGATTCTGTGGGCCCGACGAAGATGTTCCCGGCCACCGAAAGGGTCTCGGCGCCCGAGGTCTTCATGGTGCGCTGCATGACCCAGGCGATGGCCTGCACTATCCGCTGCATGACGCCCAGGTAGTACAGGATCCCCATTAGCGACGCGAAGAAGATGATGATCGGCAGCACCGTGAACGCGAAGTACGAGCCGGTGTTGGCCCACAGCTCGACCGGGGCGATGGGAGCGGAGTGTGCGGGCTCGCCGCCCACGGTGCCCACCGGGACGTTGTTCTTCACCAGGTTGCCGAAGATGAAGCGGGCACCCTCTTCGGTGAAGCCGAGGAGCTTGAGGAACACGGCGTTGGCGCCGCGGAACAGCGCCCTTCCCACGCCCGTCTTGAGCACCAGCACGCCGAAGGCCACCTGCAGCAGCAACCCCGACCCCACCAAGCGCCAGTTCACCTTGGACCTGTTGCTGGAAAGGAGCCACGCGATGCCGATCATCGCAGCGATCCCAACGACTCCCATGAGCCGCGCTGGCAGCGGTGTGTCGACACCCTGTTGTGTCTGGGAGATCTGGGCGGCGACTTCGAGCGCGGCGAGCGCGTTCACTGCGAACCGTCCGCTACGCCGCCGCTCGGTTCGTCACCCGCAGGCCGTCGCGCGGAGCGGACTACCCGCAGGATGGAGCCGGCAACGAGTTCCGAGCCGGCATCCACCTTCCTGCCCACCCCGTCCGTCACATAGGTGCCAGTGTCCTCCAGAGCCTCCGCCAGCGATTCGTCATGCGCGAGCAGGGCGTCACGTACGGTGCTGCCGGCCTCCACTTCCACCGGACGCTCGTCGACGAAGACTCGGATCGTGGCGGACATCCTGAGCCGAATCTGGAGAGGGATTGATGCCGGCGCAATCGAGGCTCGCGCTAACGCCGGGACTGGGATGCGGCGCTAAGTCTGCTCCGGAACTGGTGTACGGATGAGGTAGCCAAACCCACGCACCGTCTGGACCATCCTCGACGCAGGGCCCAACTTGGCGCGGAGCCGCTGCACGTGCATGTCAACGGTGCGGGTCCGAATGTCCGCTCGCGTTTGCCAGACATCCTCCAGCAGTTGTGCTCGCGACTGCACCCTTCCCTGCCGCTCGACCAGCGTCAGGAGCAGCTTGTACTCGGTGGCGGTCAGCTCTACCTCTCTGTCGTTCACCGACACGGTGTGCGACAGCTGGTCAATCGAGATCGGTCCGGCCACCAGCGCTGCGGGATCGAAGTCTCTCGACACCGTCATCCGCCCGCCTGCTCCCAGCCTCCATGGCGGATTACCTCTCCCTCAACCATGAACACGACGTCCTCCGCGATGTTCGTGGCCAGGTCCGCAATGCGCTCCAGGTCGCGCGATGCCGACAGATAAGCCACCGCCCGCTCGACGGTGCCCTCATCCCCTCGCATGCGCTCCTGCAGCACGGCGAACATTTCGCGGTGCACATCGTCGACTTCGTCGTCCATCTTGCCGATCGATCGCGCCAGCTCAGTATCCTCATTCACGTGCGCATCGAGACTCGAGCGGACCATGGCGCGTACCACGTCGGCCATGCGGTTGAAGTCCAGCGGCACTCCGAGCGGTGGTTCTTTTGCCAGGTAAGCCGCGCGCTCGGCTATGTTGACCGCCTGATCGCCCATCCGCTCGAGATCGTTGTTGACCTTCATCGCTCCCACCACGAACCGCAGATCGCGCGCCACGGGCTGATGCAGCGCGAGGATCTTGAGGCACTCCTCCTCGATCGCCACTTCCCGCTCGTCGATGACGTCGTCGTTCGCGATGACCTCGGCCACGAGCTCAGGCTTACGTTCGGTGAGCGCCGTAATCGCGCGGTTTACCGCTTCCTCCACGAGTGTGCCTACATCGAGGAGCTGTTTGCCCAGATTCGCCAGGTCCCGCCGCAGGTGTTTCGACATTCCTACTCCTTACCGACTATCCGAACCGGCCGGAGACGTAGTCTTCAGTGCGCTTCTCCCTGGGGCGCGTGAAGACCTGGTTCGTATCGCCGAACTCGATGAGCTTGCCCATGTCAAGGAACGCTGTGTACGCCGAGACTCGTGCCGCCTGCTGCATGTTGTGGGTCACGATCACGATCGTGTACTTCTCCTTCAGCTCGAACAGCAGGTCTTCGATCCGTGCCGTTGACACCGGATCCAGTGCCGAAGCGGGCTCGTCCATGAGGATCACCTCCGGCTGCAGCGCAAGCGCCCTTGCTATGCAGAGGCGCTGCTGCTGGCCGCCCGACAGCGCGAGAGCGGAGTCGTGGAGGCGATCCTTGACCTCATCCCACAGCGCTGCCCTCTTGAGGGACGATTCGACCAGCTCTTGCAGATCGCCCTTGTAGCCGTTGATGACCGGCCCCCACGAGATGTTCTTGAAGATCGTCTTGGGAAACGGGTTGGGCTTCTGGAACACCATCCCAATGCGGCGCCGTACCTCGACGGGATCCACTCCCGAGCCGTAGATATCCACCCCGTGGTATAGTATGTGACCGTCCATGTTGGCGTCGCGGATGAAGTCATTCATCCGGTTGAACTGACGCAGCAGCGTACTCTTGCCGCACCCGGACGGACCGATGATGGCTGTGATCTGGTTCTGCGGCACGGTCAGCGACACGTTCTTGATCGCCGGCGCCGTGCCGTAGCGTATCGTGACATCCTGAGCGTCGAGGATCGGCACCCACTCCTGCTTGGCATCGGGCGCCTTCGCGTCCACGCTGATGTTTACCCCACTCACTTGAGAATCTTCCTCTGCGACCGGTGGCGGATGAAGACGGCGGTCGCGTTCATGAGCAGCAGCACCGTGAGCAGCACGATGATGCCCGCCGCCGCCAGCTCGTGGAACTCGGCCTGCGGCCGCGACACCCAGTTGAATATCTGAATCGGCAGCGCCGTGAAGGCGTCCATTGGCCCGTCAGGAACGAACGCCACGTACGTGAGGGCACCGATCATGATGAGCGGCGCCGTTTCGCCGATGGCGCGTGACAGCGCCAGTATCGTCCCGGTGAGAATGCCAGGCAGCGCCTGCGGCATCACGTGGTGCCGAACCGTCTGCCACCGGGTGGCGCCCAACGCGAACGCCGCGCGCCGGATCGAGTCCGGCACCGCCCGCAGCGCCTCGCGGGATGCGATGATGATGATCGGGAGGATCAGCAGCGTCATCGTGAGCGCGCCGGCCACCACGCTGCGGCCGAGAGACATCCAGCGCACGAAGATCGCCAGCCCCAGGATGCCGTACACGATGGACGGCACTCCGGCCAGGTTGGCGATGGCCACGTCGATCAGCGTGTTGAGCCTGGTGCGGCTCGCGTACTCTTCCAAGTAGATGGCTGCCGCGACTCCCACCGGGATCGAGAAGCATGCCGTCAGGCTTATGAGCCACAGGGTCCCGTACAGGGCAGACTTGATGCCGGCGCGCTCGGGGAAGCGCGACGGAAAGTCGCTCAGGAACTGCGAGTCGAGCCACGGCAGGCCCTGTCGCGTGGCGTGCACCAGGAGCACCGCCAGCAACACAAGGCAGAACCAGGTGAGAGCCATCGTGACACCACGGAACACCGCCGCCTTCACACGCCGCCGCCGCAGGTTCTCGGGCGGTCTCAGGATCGAGTCGGCGCTCATTCGTACACCTCCCGGAACCGCCGCAGGATCCTGATGGCCAAGAGGTTGGCGGTCAGGGTGATGCAAAAGAGCAGAGCTCCGACCGCGAAGATGGTCTGGTACTCGACCGTGCCCGCCGGGGTGTCGCCCAGGCTCACCTGAACGATGTAGGCGGTCATGGTCTGAATGCTCTCCAGGAAGCTGAACGTCAGCTTCGGGGTCGCTCCGGCCGCGATCGTCACCGCCATCGTCTCGCCCACGGCACGCGACAGCGCGAGCACGAACGACGCCACGATCCCCGACAGGGCACCCGGAATCACCACACGGGTGGAGACTTCTAGGTGGGTGGCTCCCAGCGCATACGCGACCTGCCGCAGCGAGTCAGGCACCGCCCGCAGTGCGTCGTCGCACAGCGACGCCACCATGGGGAGGATCATTATCCCCACGACTATCGACGCGCTCCCCGCGTTGAAGATGTTGGTGTCCGGTAGGACCGTCCGCATCAGCGGCGTGATGAACGTGAGCGCGAAGTAGCCGTACACCACCGTGGGGATGCCGGCCAGGATCTCCAGCACGGGCTTCACGATGCTGCGCACGCGCTCCGAGGCGTACTCGCTCAGGAACACCGCGCTCGCCAGACCGACCGGGATACCGATGAGCGCCGACCCCAGGACGATCAGGAACGTCCCGCCCACCAGCGGCAGCACCCCGAAGGAGCGCGGCTCTAGCAGAGGGGTCCAGCGCGTGCCGAACAGGAACTCGGGCAGCGGGACCGCGGCCACGAACGTCGCCGCCTCTTTGGCGAGGACGATTATGATGCCGAGCGTGACGACGATGGAGAGGAGGGCACAGAGGAACATGATCCCCTTGATGCCCTCCTCGTACCAGCGGCGGCTCCGTCGTTCACGGAGCTCCGTGGATCTATCCTCCGACCAAGCTATGGAGCCGGCCATTCGCCTCTACGCAGCCGCCCTTTCCGCTAGAAGTGCAGGTACATCTGCGCCTTGACGGAGTACTCTGTGTCCCCCGTGGCGGGCGACCAGATGTCCACGTTTAGCGCGAACTTGTTGCGTCCCGTGAAGTGGACCACCATCCCCGGCGTGAACAGCCAGCCGTCGTCGCCGTCCACGTCCGTGTCCGGATCGCCCCAGCTCACGCGCGCCACCGGCTCGACCCCGAAGGCGAACCGGTTCTCGACCGGGATCAGGTACGTCACGATTCCCTGTGCCGTCACAAAGCGACTGGGTTCGGGCGTCGTGAGGTTCTTCCAGTTGTCGCCGAAGGTCACACCCGCCTTGACGTGCGGACCGGGCTGCTCGTAGCGGCCCCAGTCCACATCGGCTCCGAAGGCCGTGGCGTACTCGTCGCTGGCCGTGGAGTCGTTGGGGTAGTCGTGCACGCCTACGTTGGCACCGATTACGAGGCCTGCGCCGCGGTACTCGAGGCGTCCCGTGTAAGACTTGGTGCCGTTCTCGTCCACGTCGTCGTTGGGACCTTCACCGTTGGTCACCGACGCCGAGTAGCGGAAGTCGCCGACGTCACCCAGGAACTGGAAGCCGAGGTCACGGTCGGAATAATTCAGCTTCTCGGTGAACCGGCTATAGGTACACACGTTCCCCACACCGGCACAGTCGGCCACGCCGCGCACCCCGCCTACCCGCTCGATCGTCAGGATCTGCGTGGAGCTCACCAGCTCGAAGCGGTCGAACGGCCGCTTAAACTGGCCCGCACGGAAACGAAATGCCCGGTCGAAGTTGAGATCCACGTATGCGTCGCGCAGCCCGACCGTGCCCTCCCCGTATTCGGGCTGGATCTTGCCCGAGATGAAATCCGTCACCTTGATCTCCGCTGAAAGCCGCGCCCGGCGCACGAAGAACGTAGACGCCACGGCGGCGTCGGTAACGGACGTCTGGTTCCACTGCATGTGCACTCGGCCGGTGAGCTTGATCTCTGCGGCCTTGGACTTGATCTCCACCTGCGCCAGCGCCGCGGGCGCAAGCACGGTGGAGGCCACCGCCAGAGCGGCGGCCGCTGTGATCCCCCTGAGACTGACTCGGTGCATGAGCGTGTCTCACCTCGTATTTGTGGTGGTGGTTCCATTCGGCCGGCTCCCGGTTCAACCCAGCGGGAGCCGGCCGGACGCGATTCTCTTTGCTACTCGCCCTCCATGACGCTCACGATGGACGTGCCGGGCTCGGCGCCGCGGAACACGGTGCCCGTGACACGGTCCTCGAACCGCTGCAGTGCCAGCTCGTACACTTCGTCGGGAAGCGGCACGTAGCCGACCTCACCCACCAGATCCTTGGCGTTCTCGAGATAGAACCGCACGAACGCCTGTACCTCCGGGCGCTCGGCCGCCGCGGTGCTGATGTAGATGAAGATCGGGCGAGACAGCGGACGGTACGAGCCGTCGTTGATCGTGACGTCGGTCGGAATAATCGAACCATCGCCCGGATCGATCGGCACGACCTTGAGGCGCTCCGCGTTCTCCGCGTAGTAGGCGTAACCGAAGAAAGCCAGAGCATTGGGATCGCCAGCTACGCCCTGGACCAGCACGTTGTCGTCCTCCGACGCCGTGAAGTCGGCGCGGCATGCTCCGCCGTCACCGTTGATCGCCTCTGTGAAGTAGTCGAACGTGCCGGAATCCGTTCCCGGGCCGTACAGCGCGATCGGCCGGTCGGGGAATCCGGGCCGCACGTCGGCCCAGCTCTGTACGGTGCTCCCCGGCATCCAGATCTTGTTGAGCTCCTCGACGGTGAGCTCGTCGACCCAGTCGTTCTCGGGATTGATCACGACCGAGATGCCGTCGAACGCCACCGGCAGCTCGATGTAGCCAATGTTGTTCTCGGCGGCCATCTCCTCCTCGGATTCCTTGATCGGTCGCGAGGCGTCGTTGATGTCGGTCTCGCCGACCATGAACTTCTTGAATCCGCCGCCGGTGCCCGAGATGCCCACGGTCACCCGTACGTCCGGGTGGGCCCGCTGGAACTCCTCGGCGACGGCCTCGGTGATCGGGAAGACGGTGCTCGAGCCGTCTACCGAAACGGTCGTCGTACCCGCGCTCCCACCCCCTCCGCAGCCGACTGTGAGAGACGTCGCCAGGGCGGCTCCCAGTACCATTCCGCGCATTCCCATTGTCCTTTCACTAAGTGATTGAGGGATAGAGAGTTGGCTGTGACAGACCGCCGGGTCCGGAGCAGTCAGATTCTCTCTCGGGCGGGAAGGTACTGCAGGTGTGTTAAGGGGCTATAAAGGCCCGGTAAGGTTTCCGTCGGTCAGACGGAGGCCGGGGCGAGGGGCAGGATGACGCTGAAGGTGCTGCCCGAGGCGACGGCGCTCTCCACTGAGATGGAGGCCCCGTGGGCCCGGCACACGTGCTTCACTATCGATAGCCCGAGCCCCGTTCCTCCCACCTCACGCGAGCGTGCCTTGTCCACGCGGTAGAAGCGCTCGAAGATCCGATCGTGGTGCTCCCTGGCGATGCCGATTCCGGTATCCACAACCTCGAGCACGGCGTTCCCGTCCTCGGCGCGTAACCGCACCTGAATGCGCCCGCCCTCCGGAGTGTACTTGAGGGCGTTGTCGAGCAGGTTGTTCACGACGAGCTCCAGAGCCTCGGCATCCCCCGACACTCGCACGGGCCGATCCGGCACTTCCTGGTGCAGCCCGACTCCCTTCTCCTCGGCACCAGATCGGAAGTTGGCCACCGAGGCCTGCACCGGGTCGCGCAGATCGAGGGGGGCAGGGTCGACCACCCCGTCGGCAGATTCCAGCCGTGCGAGAGTGAGAAGATCGGTCACAAGCAGTGACAGCCGGGAGGACTGGTTCTGGATCTTCCCGAGGAAGCTGCTGCGCGTCTCAGCGGGCATGTCGTCGTGGTCCAGAATGCTCTCGATGAGGCCGCGAATTGCCGTAATGGGGGTCTTGAGCTCGTGCGACACGTTGGCCACGAAGTCCTGGCGCACTGTTTCCAGCCGGCGCAGTTCGGTGACGTCGTGCAGCACCAAGACTGCTCCGACCAGTCCGCCGGCCCCGTTCTGGAGTGGCGCCCCGTGCAGCTCCACCACACGGGGCTGCCCCTCGACCTCGAGGTCGAGCTCGCCGGTCACCTCACGGGCGTCGCGCAGCACTTCCTCGATGGCCTCGCTCACGTGCCGAACGCGGGTGACCTGCCAGATGGGTTTGCCGAGCGTCTCTCCCGGCATCACCTGCAGGATCCTCCCTGCGGCAGCATTCAGATGCAGGACGTGCTGCTCCGTATCTACAGCGACCACACCCTCCACCATTCCGCCCAGAATCGTGAGCAGCTTGGTGCGATCCTCGCTTATGGTCTGCACCCGCTCCTCGAGCTGCGCAGCCATACGGTTGAAGGCGCTCGCCAGCATGCCGATCTCATCCTGCGACACGCTGTCCACACGCCTCCCGTAGCTCCCTCCCGCAATCAGCTCGGCAGCCTCGGTGACCGACGCCAGGCGAGCCGTCACCCTGCGGGCCACCACGAGTCCGATCCCCAGAGCAAACACGGCAGCCACGACGCCGCCCAGCACCACAATCCCTCGCAGCACTGCCAGACGCTCGCGGATGATGGTGAGCGGCACCGACGCCCGCGTGTAGCCCAGCAGCTCGCCAGCCTTGTCCACTCGAACCGCGACGTACATCATGTTGAACGCAACGGTGCGGCTGAACCTGGTAGCCGAGCCGCTTCCCTCCTCGAGGGCCTGGATCACCTCGGGACGCGTCCCGTGGTTGTCCATCCCGGCCGGGTCTTCGTCGGAGTCCGCTATGACGATGCCGTCTGCCCGGATCACCGTGATCCGCGTGCCGACCGCGGCACCCAGATCGCGAACTTGCTGCTGCAGTCCCGGGTCGGCGTCACCGGCCAGTGAGGGCCTGGCCAGGTCACGAATCAGAACGGCCTGTGCGTGCAGCCTGCTATCGGTTTCGGCTATCGAGTCGGAGGATATGCGGCGGGCGACCAGCACGCCCACCGTTACGACGGCGAGCAGCACCAGTGCCGCGTAGCCCGCGTAGAGCTTCCAGAAGAAGCGGGACTTCAGCACGCTACTCCTGCGCGTCTCTGAAGCGGTAGCCCACGCCGCGCACGGTCTCGACCAACTCGCGGTGCGGCCCGAGCTTGGCTCGGATGCCCCTGATGTGCACGTCGATGTTGCGGTCTACCACGAACGCGCTCTCACCGATCACGCGACTGAGCAGCTGCTCCCGTGTAAACACGCGTCCCGGATGGGAGGCGAGCATGTGGAGCAGGCGAAACTCGGTTGGGGTGAACTCCACGCGCTCCCCGTCCACCAGGACCTCGTGCCGCGCGCTGTCCACCACGAGCTGGTCGCGCACGACGCGCTCCTCCGCCACGGCGTCGTCCTTGAGGGGCCCGCGCCGCAGCACGGCCTTCACCCGGGCCACGAGCTCCTTCGGGCTGAACGGCTTGGTGATGTAGTCGTCCGCCCCAACTCCCAGTCCGAGCACGATGTCGCTCTCTTCTCCCTTGGCCGTGACCATGATGATGGGGAGCTCCTGGGTCACCGGATCGGATTTGAGGCGGCGGCACACGTCGATGCCGTTGAGTCCCGGCAGCATGAGGTCTAGCAGTACCAGGCGCGGCGCGTCCTTGCGCGCGAGGTACACTCCGTCCTCCCCGTCCCTCGTGCTGAGGACTCTAAAGCCCTCCCGGGACAGGGTGTACTCCAGGACTTCCAGGATGTCGACCTCGTCCTCGATGACGAGGATCTTCTCTTGCATCATCTATCAATTAGGCGCCGGTGTGAGAGCGCTCGCGCACGCAAACTACACGGCCTCGGTTAAGACAGCGTAAAGGCACGGTAAATCTCCCCGCTCAGAGCCACCTATCACGTCCGAAATCCCGGAACACCACCCGGCGCTGCTGGTTGCGCAGGTGGCGCCGGTGGGCCTCGAACAGGTCTCTCTTGACGAACAGCTTGATGAGCGCCGCGCCAGCCACGAAGCCACCCAGATGGGCCGCGAACGCGACCCCGCCGCCTTCGGCACCGAGCGAGCCAACCGTGCCCAGGGCTTGGAGCAACACCCAGTATACGAGCATGAAATAGGCGGGCACGGTAAAGGTCGTTACGAACACGACGATGAACACGAGCATGTGCACGCGCACCCTGGGATAGAGCACGAGATAGGCTCCCATCACCGCGCTGATGGCGCCCGATGCGCCGACCATCGGGACTCCCGAGGACGGGTTGAGGGCCATCTGCGCCGCGGCGGCCAGCAGCCCTCCCAGAAGGTAGAAGACCACGAAGCGGCCCCGCCCCATCGAGTCCTCCACGTTGTTCCCGAAGATCCACAGGAACCACACGTTGCCTAGCAGGTGGAACCAGCTCCCGTGCAGGAACATGGACGTGAAGACCGTGTGGGGGGCGGGCTCCCCGATGACGCAGGCGTAGCCCGGCGCCAGCGGCACCGCTGTCCCCTCCGGCACGCGCCCGAGCAGCTCCCCGGGGACCAGGCCCAGCTCGCATACTGAGCGGATCAGCGGCAGCTCGGATCCGCCTCCCTCCACCGTGAGCCAGACCAGAACGTTCGCCACGATGAGCGCCAGGGTGACCAGCGGCGTGGCGAGCGTCGGGTTGTCGTCCTTGTATGGGAACATCCAGGATCCTAGCCGCCGCGTAAAGTGATGTGCAGTAGGCGCTTATCGCTCTCAGCCACGGTTATCCCGATCCTGCCACTTTGGCGCATTCTTATGGTATGGGGCTTGCTATGCGACCCTATAGCCAGAAGGCGCATCTACCGTTGAATGTGAGGAGAACAATATGGCTGAGAAGGTCATTGGAATAGACCTGGGCACCACCAACTCCGTCGTGGCAGTGATGGAGGGTGGCGACCCCGTGGTCATCCCGAATTCGGAAGGTGGAAGGACCACTCCCTCTGTGGTCGCCTTCACCAAGGACGGAGAGCGCCTGGTCGGCACCGTGGCCAAGCGCCAGGCAATCACCAACCCCCAGAAGACGGTCTTCTCGATCAAGCGGTTCATGGGCCGCCGCATTGACGAGGTGAAGACCGAGATCGAGGAAGTCCCCTACAAGGTCGTGTCGGCCCAGAGCAACCTGGCGGCGGTGGAGATCGGCGACAAGTCGTACACGCCGCCCGAGATCTCGGCGATGATCCTGCAGAAGATGCGGCAGACCGCCGAGGACTACCTGGGCCACCCCGTGCAGAAGGCCGTAGTCACGGTGCCGGCCTACTTCAACGACTCACAGCGCCAGGCCACCAAGGACGCCGGCAAGATCGCGGGCCTCGAGGTGCTGCGGATCATCAACGAGCCCACCGCTGCTTCGCTGGCCTACGGGCTCGAGAGGAAGACCGAGGAGAAGATCGCCGTCTTCGACCTGGGCGGCGGCACCTACGACATCTCGGTGCTGGAGCTGGCCGAAGGCGTGTTCGAGGTCAAGGCCACCAACGGCGACACCCACCTGGGCGGCGACGACTTCGACCAGCGCGTGATCGACTGGCTGGTGGACGAGTTCATGAAGGACCAGGCAATCGACCTGTCCAAGGATCCGATGGCGCTGCAGCGCCTCAAGGAGGCCGCGGAGAAGGCCAAGATGGAGCTCTCCAGCCGGCCGCAGACCGACATCAACCTGCCGTTCATCACGGCCGACCAGTCGGGACCCAAGCACCTCAACGTGACGCTCACCCGCGCCAAGTTCGAGCAGCTGGTGGACGACCTGTTCCAGCGCATCCTGCCGCCGATGAAGCAGGCCCTGCAGGACGCCAACCTGGACCCGGCCAAGATCGACGAGGTGATCCTGGTGGGCGGCTCGACGCGGATCCCGAAGGTTCAGGAGATCGTGAAGGACTTCTTCGGCAAGGACCCGCACAAGGGCGTGAACCCCGACGAGGTCGTGGCGATCGGGGCGGCCATTCAGGGCGGCGTGCTGGCCGGAGAGGTGAAGGACGTGCTGCTGCTCGACGTGACGCCGCTCTCCCTCGGCATCGAGACGCTGGGCGGGGTCACTACGGTGCTCATCGCGCGCAACACCACCATACCGACCAAGAAGTCCGAGATATTCTCGACCGCCGAAGACAACCAGACTACGGTCGAGATCCACGTGCTCCAGGGCGAGCGCGACATGGCGCTCAACAACCGCACGATCGGCCGCTTCCAGCTCACGGGCATTCCGCCCGCACCGCGCGGCATGCCGCAGGTCGAGGTGACGTTCGACATCGACGCCAACGGCATCCTGCACGTCCAGGCAAAGGACAAGGCCACGGGCAAGGAGCAGAAGATCCGGATCGAGGCGTCCAGCGGCCTGTCGGACAATGAGATCGACAAGATGGTGCAGGATGCCGAGCAGCACGCCGACGAGGACAAGTCGCGGCGCGAGGAGATAGACCACCGCAACCGCCTGGACGCGATGGTCTACGAGGTCGAGAAGAACATGAAGGAGTGGGCCGATCAGCTGGACAGCGCCAACAAGGACCGGCTGAACAGCGCCCTGGAGGGCGCCAAGACGGCGCTCCGCACGGGCGAGGGCCCGGGGATCAAGTCGGCGCTGGAGGAGCTGTCGCAGGCGTACTCTGCGGCGGGCGCCTCGCTGTACCAGGCGGCGCAGGCCCAGCAGGCTTCGGAGCCCGGTGCGGCCGAGGAGCCGGCCGCAGAAGCCGAGGCGGCCCCGGAGGACGTGGTCGAGGCCGACTACGAGATAGTGGACGACCAGAAGGAGTAGCGGCTCACGGGCCGCGACCTGGCCGGGGGGCGGGGGGGGAAACTCCCGCCCTCCTGTCGGGGTTAGATTAGGGCGGCGGCGTCCTGGCAGGGCGCTGCGGCCGCACCACAACTCGATACCCCCGTTGCGGGGAGTGAAGACGTATGTCTCGAACGAGAGAATGGCTCAAGTTCGCATCGTTGGTGACCGCCGCGGCAGTGCTGGCGGTCGCATTCGTGACCGTGGCCGATTTCCCGCGCCGGTCCCTGGCACAGCCGCCGACCCCGCTGGAGCGGCCGCTGTTCGGTACCGCCGGGCCGCCGCTGCAGGAGGCGCCGGCTACCCTGCAGGACCTGGGCGACGCGTTTGCCGAGGTGGCCGACGCGGTGCGGCCGGCCGTCGTGTTCATCGAGGCTTCGGCCAGCGAGGGACGGGCCCACCCGCAGGTGCCGTCGCCGTTCGACCAGTTCGTGGATCCGGAGCAGATCGGACCGCGGCGCGGCACGGGCAGCGGCTTCCTCATCGCGTCCAACGGGTACATCATCACGAACAACCACGTCGTGGATGGGTTCGACCGCTTCGACGTCACCCTGTACGACGGGCGCGAGTTCAGCGCGCATGTGGTGGGTGGCGATGCCAACACGGACATAGCGGTCATCCGAATCGACGAGGACGGCCTCCCGACGGTCTCCATGGGAGACTCCGAAGTGCTGCGCGTGGGCCAGTGGGTGCTGGCCATCGGCAACCCGCTGGGCGAGGCGTTCTCGTTCAGCGTCACGGCCGGCATCGTGAGCGGACGTGGCCGCGGGCTGGACGCGCTGCGCAACGGACAGTGGAGCATCCAGGACTTCATCCAGACCGACGCCGCGATCAACCCCGGCAACTCCGGCGGCCCGCTCGTCGACATCCGCGGCCAGGTGGTAGGCGTGAACGCCGCCATCGCGAGCCGCACTGGCTACTACCAGGGCTACAGCTTCGCGATCCCGATCAACCTCGCGCGAGTGGTCGCCGAGCAGCTGATCGAGAACGGGCGCGTGCGGCGCGCCGCCCTCGGCATCAGCATACGAGACGCCTCCCCCGAGGACGCGGAGGTGGTGGGCCTGAGCGAAGTGCGGGGCGTGCTGATCAACGACTTCTCCTTTTCCAACAGCCCGGCCGAGCAGGCCGGCCTGCAGGCCGGCGACATCATCGTTGCGATCGACGGCAGCGACGTGAACTACACGGCCCAGCTGCAGCAGGTCGTGGGCTTCAAGCAGCCCGGTGACCGAATCGTTGTCACGGTCCTGAGACCGAGAAGGGGCGAGGTCGAGCGCCACGACGTCACCGTGCAGCTGGGCGAGATGCAGACGCCGGAGCCCGAGCAGATCGCGAGCGGCGACCGCAACGAGAGCCTCGAGCCCGCATTGTACGAAACCAAGCTGGGCCTCGAGCTGCAGGCCTTGAGCGCCCGGATGGCGGCCAGCGACGAGCGCATCGGCGACGAGCACCGCGGCCCCATCATCACGGGCATCGATCCGGATGGGCCGGCCCGCGACAAGCCGCTCGTGCCGGCAAACGCCAGGCGCGGCTGGGTGGACATCATCACGCACGTGAACGACGAGCGTGTGCGGACCCTGGAGGACATGGAGGCGGCTCTCGCGAGCATCGAGGCCGGCGAGATCGTCACGCTCAGGGTGTACCAGGTGCAGGGCAACCAGGCGGCCACGAGCATAGTCCGCGTGCGCGCCGCCGGATCGGGCAACTAGCACTTCCTCTAGTTTGGGCCGGCTCGGCTGCCGGCCTGGAATAAGCGAGCGGGCGTCCGGTTAACCGGGCGCCCGCTCATTTCTCAGGCCGTGTCCCGACAGGTCCGGCCGTTCACACCGCCTTGTCTATCGTCAGCAGCAGCAGCACCGCCGGCAGGTAGAGCACCGTGGCGAGAAACAGGCGGCGGGTAGCCTCCTTGGTTCGGGCACGCGCCGCATTCACCGTAGCCCACACGAGCCACAGCGTGAGGGCCGCCGCCCCCAGGAAGTAGGGCAGCCCAGCCGCGCCCAGCGCAGCAGGCATCACGCTCACCGGCAGGAGCGCCAACGCGTAGAGCACGGCCTGCCTGAAGGTCGCCTCCTCCCCGGCGGTGACGCTCAGCATGCGCAGGCCGGCCCTTTCGTAGTCGTCGCGGCAGATCCACGCCAGGGCCAGGAAGTGCGGCAGCTGCCACAGGTATAGGAGCGCGAACAGGACCCACGCCTCCAGCCCGACCGACCCCCGTGCGGCCGCCCACCCACCGACGATCGGCAGTGCACCCGGCACGGCGCCCACCAGAGTGTTGAGCGACGTCTTGCGCTTGAGGGGAGTGTAGACGAACACGTAGGAGGCGAGCGTGGCGGCCGCGAGCAGGGTCACCACCCAGTTGGTGAACACGGCGAAGTACGCGACCCCTATCACGCCCAGCGCCCACGCGAACGCGGCTGCGCTCCTGGCGGCGAGACGGCCGGCCGGCAGGGGACGGTTTGCGGTGCGCCTCATGCGGGCGTCGATCCTGCGCTCCAGCACCTGGTTGAGGGCGTTGCTGCCGCCTGCAACGAGGGCCGATCCCACCAGCACGTGGAGCAGCAAGATGCCGTCCATTCGGCCGACCGTGCCGAGGTAGAACCCCGCGGCAACGGTCACGAGGATCATCCCGACTATGTTGGGCTTGGTGAGCTCCCAGTAGTCGGCCGCCCACGAGGGGCGTCGAGCGGCGAGCGACAGCCTCACGCTCATTCTCCAGCGCCGCGGCAGCGGGAACTCACCGGCCCGGCCGTCGCGTTATCACCGCAGGCCCTTGACCGCTGCTCGGCGGCGGCGTATCTACGTTGGCCATATCCAACGGCCACAGGAAAGACTGCATGAACCTCAGGCAAATCTCCCGAGAAGGGCTCGTCACCGGTTTGATCGGCGCCGCGGCAATTGCGGCCTGGTTCCTGGTGGTCGACACGGTCGCCGGCCACCCCTTCTATACGCCCAGCATGCTGGGCTCGGCCCTCTTCTGGGGCCTGCGCGACCCGGCCACCGTGGAAGTCTCGTTCCGGACGGTTGCCGGCTACACGATGGTGCACGTACTCGCGCTCGTTCTCGTGGGGACGATAGCAGCAGCCGTGGCGTGTCAGGTCGAACGGGCTCCGTCCACCCTGTTCCTCGCGATCGTGCTGTTCGCCGCTCACGAGTTTGGATTCTACATCGTGGTGGCCGTGCTCGCACAGCCTCTGCTGGGCGCTCTGGCGTGGTGGGCCGTGGCCGTCGGCAACGCCATCGCGGCAGCCGGCATGGGGTACTACCTGTGGCGTGAGCACCCGAAGCTGCGAGAGGCTCTGGCCAAGCACCCCCTCGGGGCACCCGTCGACGAGTCCACCGACCGCATTCGTCACGTCTGATCCGGGAGCGCCGCAGGAGACGGCCCGCGGCGCGCCCTCCAAGTTGAGCCGGTCTGGCGCGTTAGGTGCCAGACGGAAGGGCGAATACCCCGAAGAGGAACAGCAGCGCCACCACCACGGCCACGGCGATCATTAGAGGCACCGTGAAGATGACGCTGAACAGCCGGTGGTCCGTCTTGAGGTGCATGTAGAATCCGACCACCAGCACGAACTTGCCAGCCGACAGGGTCAGCAGAATCGGCGCCAGCAGCGGCTCGAACGCGGGCACGTAGAACACCCCCACCTCCACCAGCGTGATGATGGTTAGCACGGCGGCGACGATCAGGTACGTGCCGACGCCTGGATGCGAGTGCTCGTCGTGCGTGTGTTGCTCGTTCATGGCACCGCCCGTCAGCGCAGCAGGTATACCACAGTGAAGATCACGATCCACACCACGTCCACGAAGTGCCAGTACAGTCCGCAAAGCTCGACGTTCATGGCTTTGTCGGGACCCAGTTTGCCCTGCAGGGACCGCACGAACAGCGTCCACAGCCAGATTACGCCCACGAGCACGTGCGCGCCGTGCGTTCCAGTCAGCACGAAGAAGGTGGAGCCGAACAGGTTCGTCCTCAGGGTAAGGCCCTGGTGCACGAAGTGCGTGAACTCGTAGACCTGGAACCCCAGGAAGATCATTCCCAACACTGCCGTGGCGGCGATCCACACCCTGCCCCACAGCCTGTCGCCGCGTGTGACGGCGGCCAGGGCCAGCACCATCGCCAGACTCGACATCAGCAGGACGAACGTGCTCATGGAAGTGAGCGGGATGTTGAGGATCTCTTCAGTGGTGGGCCCGACGACGCTCTTGCCCTGGTAGACCAGGTACGTCGAGATCAGAGATCCGAACAACAGGCACTCGGATCCTATGAATACCCAGAACCCGACCTTGCGGCTGTCCAGCCCGGTGCTGGTGTGATGCATGGCGTCAGCGTGTGTCGTCATCTCACATCTCGAAGGGCTCGAACGCCCAGGCGTAGATCCCCACCACCAGCACTGCCGCGCCCGCTAGCGCGAGCCACAGTGACTGCAGCAGCAGGCCCGTGGCCGCCGCGACGATTCCTACCGCAGTCACCAGTGGCCAGTAGGAGCCGCCCGGCAAGTGGATCGGTCCGGGAGGGGTTTCGGGCAGCGGCCTGGGCTCGTAGCCGTCCTCCGACCAGAGCGGCAGCCGGCTCTTCACCGTGGGGATCACGGAGAAGTTGTACACCGGCGGGGGCGATGCCATCGCCCACTCGAGCATCGCCCCGTCCCACGGGTTTCCGGCGGCCGGCTCCGACTTGCGCTTGCTCCACCACACGTTGTACAGGAACACCAGGCTGCCCAAGCCCATCATGAAGGCGCCGATCGTCGCCACCAGGTTCATTGCGTCAAGCCCGAGCACCGCATCGTAGGTGTAGACCCGGCGCGGCATGCCCAACAGCCCGATGAAGTGCATCGGGAAGAAGGTCACGTTGGCGCCGATCACCGTGAGCCAGAAGTGCCACTTGCCCACGGTCTCGCTCAGCTGGTGTCCGAATACCTTGGGCCACCAGTAGTAGATCCCGCCGAACAGCCCCAGGACCGCACCACCCACGAGCACGTAGTGGAAGTGGGCCACGACGAAGTACGTGTCGGTCTGCTGCAGGTCCGCTGGCGGCGAGGAGTGCATCACTCCCGAGAGCCCACCGACGATGAACATCGCGATGAACCCGATCGCGAACAGCATGGCGGTCGTCAACCGCAGCCGCCCGCCCCACATGGTCGCGATCCAGTTGAAGATCTTCACCCCTGTAGGGATGGCGATGAGCATCGTGGTGGCCGAGAACACCGAATCAGCGATGGGACCCAGCCCGACCTGGAACATGTGGTGCGCCCACACGCCCCATCCCAGGATGGCGATCAGCAGACCCGAGTAAACGACTACCGCGTAGCCGAACAGCGGCTTCCTGGAGAACGTGGGAATCACCTCCGAGATGATCCCCATGGCCGGCAGGATCAGGATGTACACCTCGGGGTGGCCGAACAGCCAGAACAGATGCTGCCACAGAAGTACGTCGCCCCCGGCAGCCACCTGGTAGAAGTTCGTCCCGAAGGTACGGTCGAACATCAGGAACACCAGCGCCACCGTGATGACCGGGAATGCGGTCACGACGATGAACTGCGTCACGAGGGTCATCCACGTGAACACCGGCATCCGCATGAGACGCATGCCGGGGGCCCGCAGATTGACGATGGTGACTATGAAGTTGATGCCCGCCGCGATCGAGGCTATGCCCAGTATCTGCAGGCCGATCACCCAGAAGTCGACGTTCAGACCGGGCGAGTACTGCGAGCTCGTGAGGTTGGCGTAGCCGAACCAGCCCGCGTTCGGCGCGGCACCCACCAGGAAGCTGACGTTCATGAACAGCCCACCCAGGATGAACACCCAGTAGCTGAAGGCGTTCAGCCGCGGGAAGGCCACGTCGCGGGCGCCGATCTGCAGCGGCACGACGAAGTTGAAGAACGCTGCCGAGAGGGGCATCACGGCCAGGAACACCATGGTGGTCCCGTGCATCGTGAACAGCTGATTGTACGTCTCGGCGCTGACCACTCCGGCGTCCGGGCCGGAGAGCTGGAGGCGCATGATCAGCGCCTCGAGGCCGCCCACCAGGAAGAACGCGAAAGCGGAGACCCCGTACAGGATCCCGATGCGCTTGTGGTCTGTGGTGGTGAGCCAGCTCCACACAGCGGTCCGCAGCGACCTCACGCTGCCAGGAGCTTGGGAGACGGAATTGGTCATTCGCTGCGTCCCGTACTAGTTCAGGCTCTGCAGGTACGCGACGAGGGCAGCGAGCTCTTCGTCGGGCATCGGCATCGTGGGCATCAAGCTCCCGGGCTTCTCGCCCACGGGATCCCGTATCCAGCGCGACAGTCCCTCGGCCGTGTTGGGCAGGATGCCGGAAGCGATCGCCCCCCGGCTCCCCACATGAGACAGGTTGGGACCCAGCACGCCGGCCGACACCCCGTCCACCGTGTGGCATGCTATGCAGCCGCGGGTGCGGTACACCTCGAGCCCCCTTCTGGACTGCTCGCTGAGGGTCTCGACCGCCGCAGGCGGCGCCCGCTGCTGCTCTACCCACGCAGCGTACGTCGCGGAGTCGTCCACCACGATGCTGAACCGCATGTTGGCGTGCGATTCGCCGCAGAACTCGGCGCACTGCCCCAGCACGGCGCCCACCGAATCGGGCACGAAGGCGATGCGGGTGGTGCGCCCGGGCATGACGTCGCGCTTGCCGCCCAGCTTGGGCGCCCAGAGGCTGTGGATCACATCTTCGGATGTCATCGCCAGCGCCACGGGCCGGCCCACCGGGACGTGGAACTCGTTGGCGGTCACGATGCCGAGCTCGGGGTAACGGAACTCCCACCACCACTGGTGTCCGATCACCTCTACCTGCAGCGCGCCCTCGACGGGCTCGCCGGTCGTGGAGAAGATCGTGCGGATGGTGGGGATGGCGATGAAGATGAGCACCACCGCCGGGGCCAGGGTCCAGGTTATCTCCAGCAGGGTGCTGCCGTGTACGTGCTCGGGCTCGGCCGCCCCGGGGCGGTCTCGGAATTTGACGATCGCGATCACGAGCGCCGCTTCCACCACCACGAAGACGCCCAGAGCCCACCACAGGATGGTGCGGTAGAGGTCGTCGATTTGGGTGGCGAAGTCGGACGTGGGGTGCAGCGTGGACTGCGGGAATTCGCCGCCGCAGGCCGCGAGCCCGAGGACCAGGCCGGTCATCGCGGCTCCTGCCAGCAAACGCGACCTACGTACGCTGTGCTTTCTGTGTGCGTCCATTTGTTCGCAGAGAGGTTCCCGAATGTCAGTCGGCCCCGTCGCCTGACGGAGCCGGCCGCAAAACCTACTGTGCCCGGCGGGCGAGGTCAACTTTCCCGGTGTTCACGGTGGACGCGGTCGCCCCTTACCTTTATTAACAGTTGCCGAACGTGCCAACAGTCGAGGAACTGAATTGGGGACGGACCCGGAGCGAGGAGCCATGGTTCAGCAGACGACGGAATACGGACTCAGTGTGGAGGTGGCGCTGCCGTACGATCGGGCGGTGGAGCGGACGAGGGAGGAGCTCGGCAAGGAGGGCTTCGGCGTCCTCACCGAGATCGACGTGAAGGCGACCTTCAAGAAGAAGCTGGACGAGGAGTTCCGGCCCTACGTGATCCTGGGGGCTTGCAATCCGCCCCTGGCGCACCGGGCGCTGACAACCGAGCGGGACATAGGCCTGCTGCTTCCCTGCAACCTCGTCGTGTACTCGAGCGACGACCCCGAGAGGAGCGTGGTCGCGGCGCTGGACCCCGTGAAGCAGCTCGGAATGGCAGGGATAGAGGCTCTGGAGCCGGTGGCTCAGGACGTCCGCGGGAGGATGGAGCGGGTGCTCCAGGCCGTCGCCTCGTAGCGGCGGCAGCGCCAGGGCCGCCGTGGCGGCCGAGGGCGGCAGGGCGTACCGCATTGGCGGCGCCCCGCTGCCGCTCTATCTTACAGTCAGCTATACCCCTCACCCTCGATTCGACATGACAAGGCAACCAATCGAGCCGCCTCCCGGCACGCGCCCCGGGTCTATCGACCGCCGCCGCTTCATGGCCCACTTTGCGGCGCTGGGTCTCGGGGGCACCGCCCTGCCCGGTGCCCTGTGGGCGCTGTACGAGGAGAAGGGGCTGATCACCAAGGAAATGCTGCCGCACGCCGAGGCGCTGGCCGGCCTGGAGTTCACCGACGCCGAGCGCGAGCTGATGCTCGACGGGCTCAACGAGAACCTGGAGGCGTACGAGAAGCTGCGCGCGCTGCGCATACCGAACGAGGTTCACCCGGCCCTGCTCTTCGATCCCGTATTGCCCGGCCGCGCACCCACGGTGACACGGCGGCCACGGCGCCGCACGCGGCACCATGACGTGGAGCGCCCCTTGCACCTCGAGGAGGTCGCGTTCTGGCCGGTGACCAAGCTCGCGCGGCTCATCCGGACGCGGCAGGTGTCGTCGGTCGAGCTCACCCGCATGTACATGGACCGCTTGGCGCGCCATGGCGGAACGCTCGAGTGCGTGATCACGCCGACCGAGGATCTCGCACTGCGGCAGGCCCGGCGCGCCGACGACGAGCTGGCGCGCGGCCGCTATCGCGGGCCGCTGCACGGAATCCCCTGGGGCGCCAAGGACCTGCTGGCTGAGGACGAGTACCGCACTACCTGGGGCGCCAAACCGTTCGAGGATCAGCACATCCCCTACGACGCGACGGTCGTGGAGCGGCTGGAGGAGGCGGGCGCCGTCCTCATCGCCAAGCTCACCCTGGGCGCGCTGGCATGGGGCGACGTGTGGTTCGGCGGCAAGACGCGAAACCCGTGGAACCTGGAACAGGGATCGAGCGGCTCGTCGGCCGGATCCGCGTCAGCCACCGTGGCGGGCCTGGTCGGCTTCAGCGTCGGGAGCGAGACCTGGGGCTCGATAGTGTCCCCGGTCACCCGCTGCGGCGCTACCGGCCTGCGCCCCACGTTCGGGCGCGTGTCGCGCTACGGAGCGATGGCGCTGTCCTGGAGCATGGACAAGCTGGGACCCATCTGCCGGACGGCGGAGGACTGCGCGCTCGTGTTCGAGGCGATCTGCGGACCTGACGGGCGCGACCCCACCGTACGGGACGTGCCCTTCGACTGGGACGCCGAGCTGCCTCTTTCGGGACTCAAGATCGGGTACAACAAGCAAGCCTTCCAGGACGAGCACGACTGGTTCGAGCAGGACCGCAAGGCGCTCGAGGTGATGCAGCGGCTGGGCGGCTGGCTGGAGCCGGTGGACCTGCCTGACAACGTACCAGTAGACGCTCTGAGCTTCATCCTCAGCGTCGAAGCCGCAGCTGCGTTCGACGAGCTGACGCGCGGCGGCAAGGACGAGCTGCTGGTGCGTCAGGTCGAGCGTGCCTGGCCCAACGTGTTCCGCCAGAGCCGGCTGGTTCCGGCCGTGGAATACGTGCAGGCGAACCGGGCCCGCACCATGCTCATGGACGAGCTCGTCGCGGCGATGGAGGGAATCGATCTCTTCATCACGCCGTCGTTCGCAAAGAACGTGCTCCTGATGACCAATCTCACCGGACATCCGTGCGTCACGGTTCCCAGCGGCTTTCACGAGGGTACGCCCACGAGCATCTCGTTCATCGGGAAGCTGTTTGGCGAAGCAGAGCTGCTGGCCGCAGCCAAGAACTTCCAGGACGCCACCGGCTACCACCGCAAGCACCCCATCGCCTTCCGCTGATCGCGGCGGGGGCGGGAACCAGCCAAGTCTCCTTCGTGTTGGTTCACAACGAAGCGCGGACCTCGCAGTCGAGGGCATCGCACTCCGGCCACGGGCCCTCTACAGGGAGGCGACATGAACGCCGCATGGAGCAAGTACGCGCCGCTGCCGCTGCGCATCATCATCGGCATCGGATTCATTTATCACGGGTTCCCCAAGCTGTTCGACGGCGGACACCGGCTGGGCTTCACGGGCATGGTCGAGAACATCGGCGTACCGGCGGCCGGCCTCGCGGCCTGGGTGGTCGGACTGGTGGAGTTCTTCGGCGGTCTGATGCTGATCGCAGGGGCGTTCGTGGCCGTAGTGACGGCACTGCAGATCATCATCATGCTGGTGGCCCTATTCGGTGTCCACCTGTCCAACGGATTCAACTTCATGCACGTTATCGGACAGACCGACACTGGACCCGTCTTCGGGATGCCCGGCTACGAGGTGAACCTGCTCTACATCGCGGCGCTGCTGGCGCTGCTCCTGCTGGGACCGAGCCAGTGGTCGGTGGACAAGGCGCTGGCCCAGAAGAAGGGCGGCGCCGGCCTGGCCTAGAGTGAAGCCCGCTCGAAGCGGGTGTCCTCCGGCACTCGCCCGGCGGGGCCCGCGGGCGTAACTTCGCGGTGATGCAACAGCATCACTTCTCAGTCCCGCGCACCGCCCGCTACTTCACGCTGGGGACGCCGGGGAAGCGGGTGCGGCAGGTGTGGTTCGCCTGCCACGGGTACGGAGTGCTGGCACACCAGTTCCTCGAAGGATTCCGCCCGCTCGACGACGGCACCCGGCTGGTAGTCGCTCCCGAAGGGCTGTCGCGCTACTACACCGACCACGAAGCGCGGCAGATCGGTGCGAGTTGGATGACCAGCGAAGACCGTGCAGCGGAAGTATCCGATTACGTCCGCTACCTCGATGCACTCTACCGCCACATCATGCAGTCGGTGTCACGCGACGCAGTGTCGTTTCGCGTGCTGGGATTCTCACAGGGTGCAGCCACGGCGGCGCGGTGGATCAGCCTGGGGAGTGCGACCGCAGACAGACTCATCCTGTGGGGACAGATGCCGCCGCCCGACCTCGACCTGGAGGTGGCGTGGGGGAAGCTGGAGGATTCGCGGCTCACTCTCGTGGTGGGCACGCGTGACCCCCTGCTCGATCATAACCAAGTGGAAGAAACGGAAGCCCGACTCATGGCGCACGACATTCCATACGAGACGATCCGGTACAATGGGGGCCACAGGCTGGACGAGCGTGTGCTGGCGTCGCTCGCGTCGTAGGGCGCTGGTGCGCGGTGCCGTGTGGGCGTTCGCCGCTGCGTGCTGGGGCGGCGCGGCACCGGCACAGGAAGAGGAGCGGCAGCGCGAGTTGCGCGTCGCGATGGTCGATCTCATCATGGCGTACGGCGTGCGTGATGCCGCTACGCTCGACGCCATGCGATCCGTGCCGCGCCACGAGTTCGTGCCGCCCGATCAGCGCGGCCGTGCGTACCGGGACCATCCCCTTCCCATCGGCTACGGCCAGACGATCTCGCAGCCGTATATCGTAGCCTACATGACCGAGAACCTGCGCGTGCGCCGGGGCATGCGTGTGCTGGAGGTGGGAACCGGGTCAGGATACCAGGCGGCCGTCCTGGCCGAGATGGGAATCCAGGTCTACACCGTGGAGATCTACGAAGCCCTAGCCACCAGCGCGCGCGCTCGGCTCGAGCGCCTCGGCTACGACAACGCCACCGTACGCCACGCCGACGGGCACTTCGGCTGGCCGGAGGCAGCGCCCTTCGATGCGGTCATCGTCACGGCGGCAGCCGGATACATCCCGCCCGACCTGGTGGATCAGCTGAGACTCGGCGGCCGCATGATGATCCCGGTGGGCAGCGTCTACGGCGTGCAGAACCTCATTCTCGTCACGAAGGACATGGACGGCGAAGTGCACACCCAGAACCTGCTGCCGGTGCGCTTCGTGCCCATGCTGGAGGGCCTGCGCTGACCACCACGGACCGCACCCGTGCCACGGTCGTGGCGCTCGTCGCTGCCGGCACCCTGGCGTACGAGATCCTGCTGGTCCGGGTCTTCGCAATCGAGCAGTTCCATCACTTCGCATACATGGCCATCGGCGTGGCCATGCTGGGCTTCGGCGCCAGCGGCACGGTGCTCGCGCTCGTCGGCACCCTGGACTCCACGCGGCGCGCTGCGTGGTTCGCGTGGAGCTCGGTGCTCGCATCCGCAGCCCTGCTGGCGGCCCCGACGCTGACCGACCGCGTCGGGATCGACGCCACCCAGCTGGCGTGGAGTGGTGGTCAGTGGTTGCGGCTGGGGCTCGTTTACCTTCTGCTCGCTGTTCCGTTTGCCGCAGGAGCCGCCACGGTCCTCCTCGGCATCCAGCAGGTCCCGAAGCGGCCCGGCCGCGTGTACGGAGCCAGCTTTGCGGGGTCGGCGGCCGGAGTGATCGTCGCCGTCGGCGCGCTGTCTCTGCTCGCTCCTGCCAACGCCCTCGCTGTACCGGCCGCAGTAGCCGGGCTGGGTGCCCTGGCCGCTGCAGTCGCTCACGCCGACCGCAGGACCCCAGTCGTGGCCACCGCAGTGCTGCTCCTCGCCCTGGCCGCGGCGGTGCGTCCCCCTTGGCGGCTCGACATGACTCCCTACAAGGGCATGCCCCAGGTAGAGGCCCTCCCCGGGGCGCGGCGGGTGGCCGAGCGCAGCGGCCTGCTGGGGTGGGTCGCCGCGGTCGAAGCGCCCGCGTTCCGCCACGCACCCGGGCTATCGCTCGGATACCGCGGCGCTTTCCCTCCCCAGCTGGCCCTTCTGGTGGACGGAGATCTGAGCGGCGCCGCTTCCCGCATCGGCACGGACAGCGCCGCGCTGGAGCTGTTCGACTGGCTGCCGTCTGCAGTGCCGTATGCGCTGGGGAGTGTCGGACACGTGCTCGTGCTCGGCGCGGGCGCAGGGACCGAGGTTTGGAACGCAGCGGCTCACCACGCCGAGCGTGTCACGGCGGTGGAGCTCCACTCCGATGTCGTGGACCTCGCGCGCGGGTACGCAGAGCCCGCGCGGGGCACCGCGACAAGCGTGGGCTGGGTCATCGGGGACGCGCGCGCGTTCGCGGCACGCACCGCCGAGCGCTACGGGCTGATCTCGATCGGTCCGGCCGGCGGCCCCGGTGCCGCAGTTGCCGGCGTGCATGCGCTCAACGAGGACTTTCTGCACACCGTCGACGCCTACGTCCGATATCTGGAGCTGCTCGAGGAAGACGGCGTGCTGGCGGTCACACGGTGGCTCACCGTACCTCCGCGCGAGACGGTGCGGCTGGTTCTCACCGCGGGCCAGGCGCTCGAACGCAGCGCGCCGGAGCAACTGAGCGACGGCATCGTCGTTGCCCGCAGCTGGGGCACCGCGACGGTGCTCGTGAAACCGTCCGGGTTCGGCCCGGACGAACTGGAGTCGCTACGCCGGTGGGCCGACGCGCGACGCTTCGACATCGACTTCACGCCGGGAATGACTGTTCCCGAGAGCCGCTACCACACGATCGGCGAGCCCGTGCTGTTCCTTGCGGCCAGCGCGGCCGCCGAGGGGACCGAGGCGGCGGCACGCTTCGCAGCCGCGTATCCCTTCGACGTGCGGCCCGCCACCGACGCCCGGCCGTACCCGCATCACTTCCTGCGTACTGCTGCCGTCGGAACGTTCTTCCGCAGCGGCAGGGGCGACTGGCTGCCGTTTGCCGAGTGGGGCACCGTCGCGCTTGTGGCGACCTTGGTGCAGAGCCTGGTCCTGGCCGCGGTGTGCCTCGTCCTCCCGACCCTGGTGCGCACCCGTGCGGCGCTCGGCGGACGGCTGCTCCCACTGCTCGGGTACTTCGGTGCGATCGGTTTCGCGTACCTGGCCGCCGAGATCGCCGCTATTCAGCAGCTCGTGCTGCTGCTGGGGCACCCGGTGTACGCGGTCGTCGCGGTGCTCTTCGCCCTGCTGGCGCTGTCCGGGGTGGGGAGCGCTTGGTCGGACGGTATCGCGGCGCGGCACGGCTGGCGTGCCGCCGCTGCGCTCGCGGTGCTGCTCGCGCTGCTGGCAGCAGCCGCCCTGACGCTGGTGCACGCCGCGCAGCCGGCTCCGCTGGCCGTCCGCGCCGCAGTCGCGCTGGCGGTACTGGCCCCGCTCGCCGTACTGATGGGCATGCCGTTCGCGCTGGGACTGCGGCGCGTCGCGGGCGGCGACACCGTGCGGGTGGCGTGGGCCTGGTCCGCCAACGGCTTCGCGTCGGTCGTGGCCGCGCCGCTCGCAGCGCTCATCGCCCTGGAGGCCGGCTCGCGCGTCCTGCTGCTGTGCGCCGCGGCAGCCTATGCGGCCGCGGCCGCACTTCACGCCGCGGCACCCTTCCGGTCCGCAGACGCGGGCTGAGCCGGCACCCACCTGGACCCGCGCCTCCCCGGCACCTATCGTACGACCGTCCCCTCTCGATCAATGACAAGCGCGGCCGAACTCCAAGATCGCCTCCAGGCAGGCCTGCCGGAGCGCTACACCATCGAACGGCTCATCGGCCGCGGTGGCGCGGCCTCCGTGTACCTGGCCCGCGAGCGTCACCCAGCACGGCAGGTGGCCGTCAAGGTGCTCAACCCGGCCCTCACCGCCCGCATGGGGCGCGAGCGGTTCCTGCGGGAGATAAACCTCGCGTCCGGACTCACCCACCCGCACGTGGTGCCGATATTCGCAGCCGGCGAAGCGGACGGGCTGCTCTACTACGTCATGCCGTACGTGGCCGGGGAGTCATTGCGCTTGCGCATCGCGCGGGAGCGCCAGCTCCCGCTGAACGAGGCGCTCACCATCACGCACGAGATCGCTTCGGCGCTGCAGTTCGCGCACGACCACAACGTGGTGCACCGCGACGTCAAGCCGGAGAACATCCTGCTGCCCGACCACCACGTGCTCGTGGTGGACTTCGGGGTCGCCCGCGCAATCACGGTTGCCGGCGGGGAGCCGATCACCGAGACCGGGGTGACGATTGGCACGCCCGCGTACATGAGCCCGGAGCAGGCGTCGGGCGATGCGCAGGTAGACGGGCGGGCCGACATATACGCACTGGGATGCGTGCTGTACGAGATGCTGGGAGGCGAGCCCCCGTTCCTGGCCACCACCACGCAGGGCACGCTCGCGCGCCACATGGTGGACCCGGTCCCGTCGCTGCGCGCGCTGCGGCCGGGCGCACCGGTCGAGATCCAGCAGGTCGTGGAGCGCGCGCTGGCCAAGAGCCGCGCCGACCGGTTTCAGACGGCGCGCGAATTCTCCGAGGCGCTATCCGAGGCACATGCCGTTTCCACTTCGGGAGCCTCGACGCCCCACACGGCGGAGCTGGCCCCGGCCCACCCCGCGCGGCGGTCCCGCGTCACCCGGATGCGGATCTTCTCGGCCGTGGCCTTCGTGGCTGCCGTCCTGGTGGCCGCACTGTGGCAGCCCTGGGCGGGAGGCGGCGCCGGCGCCCCCACCGGCCGCTACCGGGATTCGCTCGCCGTGAAACTGGTCGAGAACCTGACCGGCGACCCGGACGTGGACCCCGGGGCGCACGCTCTCACGCTCGACATAATCAACTACCTCACCCAGTTCGACGGACTCAAGATCATCTCGCTGCACTCAGTGGAAGCGCTGAGCGACGCCCGCCTCACGACGCCACAGCTCGCCGACACGCTGGAGGTGCGGCTCATCCTGGAAACCCAGGTCCGCAGCCGCGGCGAAGATACGTTCGTGCAGGCGTCCCTGGTGGACGCACAGTCGGATGCCCACCTGTGGAGCGGCACGCGCGACGTGCCGGACGTGGCGACCGGCGGCGAGGAGCTGGTGCGCTGGATCGGCAGCGCGGTGGTGCAGAACGTGGCCGGAGTCGAGCCACTCGGCGCACCGGAGGAGATCCACCCGAGCGCGGGCAGGGACGCCTACCTGGTGGGCCTGCACTGGCTGCCGCGGCGCACCGCCCCGGCCATCGCTCGGGCCATAGCCGCGTTCAGCCAGGCCATCGCAAACGACACGCAGTACGCACCGGCTTACGCCGGGCTGTCGCAGGCGTACGCTTTCTCCCTGGCGTACCGCTACAGAGTCAACCTGGAGGGATACCAGGCGGCCGGCATGGCGCTTGCCCTCGCCGACCGCGCCATCGAGCTCGAGCCGCAGTCTGCCCCAGGGTATGCGGCACGCTCCTACGTGGCCACCCGCCTCGCTGCACCGGCAGACGAAGTGGCCGCGGCCTGCGGCCCGGCGCTGCGGCTGGAGCCCAACAACCCCGATGGACCGAGCTGGTGCAGCCGCGTGTTCGCGGCGGCAGGCCAGCTCGACACCGCGTTCTCCGAATCAGAGCGCGCCGTCGCTCTCGACCCGCAGTCACCGGGACGCCGTCTGGCTCTGGCGTACGAGGCGCTGGCCGGCGGGCGCTACGACGTGGCCATCCGCGAGTCACGGGTGGCCGCGGCGCTGGAGCCCGAGCTGGTGCTGCCGCGCGCAATCGAGGCGCGGGCACTGCTGCTGAGCGGAGACGCAGCCCGCTGCACGACGGTGCGCCTGGGGCCGCATGCGGTCACACGGGCCACCTGCTTGCACGCACTGGGGCGGACCGCCGAGGCGCGCGCCATCGTCGATTCGGTGGAGGCCGCGGTGGCCAGCGGCGAGCCGCGCGACCTCGTGTACACCGATGTCACGCGTGCAGAGGACCTGGCGGTGCACTACGCCTGGACCGGGGACGCACAGCGCGCGCTGCAGTGGGTGACCCGCTCTTACGAACTCTCACCCAGCGGCCTCGAGGTGCGGGTTCTAGAGTCGGCGCTGTTCGATGGAGTGCGCGACGACAGCACCTTCGCCGCCACGGTGGACAGCATTCGCAGCGGCATCTGGGACCGCGTGCGGGGCGAGAGCGCCACGGCCCTCACCTGGTAGAACTCCCGACACAGGAGCAGACCATGCGAGTCGTCATACTGGCTGCGGTTGCGCTGGCCGCCTGCAGCGGCGGAAGCGGAGAGGGGACGCCTGCCGACACCTTGACGCAGCGGCAGCGCGACAGCGCCATCGGCGCTTCACGCCTGCCGGGCGCGCAGGGGGTGAGGGGAGCCCTCGAGGCCTCCGACACCGCCGCGGCGCGCAGAGCATTGCTGGACTCCCTGAACCGCGAGAACCAGTGAGGATCCGCTAGCCGGCCGGACCGAGAGAGAAGGCCGCTTCCAGATCGTGGCGGGAATAGACGCGGAACGAGATCAGCGTCTCGGAATCGCGGATCCCGTCCACCCGGAGCATGCGGCTGGTGACGAGCTGAGCCAACTCGTCGTTGGTGCGCACCCGGAGGATCGCCACCAGATCGTAGCGCCCCGCGACCGAATACACCTCGGAGACACCCTCCACGTCCGCCAGCATCTCGGCGACCTCGTTGATGCGGTCGCGATCCACGCTCAGCAGGACTATTGCCGAAACCATGGTGCCAAGATAGGGGCGCGCCGGAGAGCCTGCCAGCGGCTCATTCGGGCGGGGCAGTCCCATCCGCCTCGAGCAGGACATCGTCGAAGTAGCTACGCACTTCCGAGCCCGTGTTGTCCGTGTCCACCATGAGGGCCAGACCCGAAAGGTCCTGCGGCTCCTCGCCGAAGACCGCGCGGTAGTCGGCCACGAAGTCGCGTTCCACGGAGCTCCACTCCCCCGTCCCAAACCCGCCGCTCGCCACGACCACCATCGCCACCTGCTCCGCATACGGGCTGCGGTACACGCTCCCGACGGGCTCCGCGGCGGCCCAGACGTAGCACAGCGCCCGGTTGGCTCGGCTGGGAAATTCACCCCCGAACACCACGAACAGGCGGGCGGCGAAATCGTCGCCGCGCTTGGCGCGCTCGTCGGCCTCGGCGCGGATGCCCCGGTCCACGCGCCAGCGCCAAGAAATGCGCCCGCTCTGCGGCTGGTACAGCGTGATCTCCCGCCACAGGCCCGAGGCGGCCCCGCGCGAATCGGCACGCAGGACCGGCTCCCCTCCGTCCTCTACCACGCGGTACCGGGTGGCCCTGTACGCCAGGCGCCGCTCCTTCCAGCGGTCCTCCCACCCGTCTCCGAACGACTCGGCGAACCGAATCTGATCGGCGTGCATCCTTTCGCCGCTCCCGGCCATCGAATAGGGAGGGAGGATCGTGCAGACGAGAGCGGCCAGGAGGCCGATACGTGAGGTGCCTGGGAACATGAGCCTGGATTGGGTCGGTTTTCTGATTAACGGCGCGGCGCGGGCAGAGTTCCCGGCCGGCGGGAGCGGCGGCGGCCGGATGCAGCCCCCGCCTGGCCGCCTCTGCGGCGGGACCCTATCATCCTAGTTACACCCTGTGGACTGGCTGGCGTGAGCGACCTTCTCCAACAAGTGCGGCGGGCACTCGCCCACGAGTACGCGATCGAGCGGGAGGTGGGCCGCGGCGGCATGGCCGTGGTCTTTCTCGCGCGCGATTTGAAGCACGACCGGCCGGTTGCGATCAAGGTTTTCCGTCCCGAGCTGGCCGCATCCCTCGGAACCGAGCGCTTCCTGCGTGAAATCCAGATCGTGGCCCGCCTGCAGCACCCGCACATCCTTCCGCTGCACGACTCCGGCACCGCGGACGGCCTGCTGTACTACGTGATGCCGTTCGTAGAGGGCGAGTCCCTGGCGAGCTGTCTGTCGAGGGATGGGGCGCTTCCAGTGGAGGAGGCCGCCGAGATCGCCGCGGAGGTGGCTAGCGCCCTGGACTACGCGCACGGACAGGGAGTGGTCCACCGCGACATCAAGCCGGCCAACATCCTGCTGTCGGGAGGGCACGCCGTAGTAACGGACTTCGGGATCGCGCGAGCCGTTAGCGCTGCGGCGGCTCAGCCGCAGATCACCGCCGAGGGCGCTCCCATCGGAACGCCTTCCTACATGAGCCCCGAGCAGGCCGCTGCCGACACCGGGGAGGTGGACGCACGCACCGACATCTACAGCCTGGGGTGCGTGCTGTACGAGATGCTGAGCGGGAAGCCGCCGTTCCAGGGTCCGACGCTCGAGTCCATCTTCGCGCAGGTCTTCACGGGTGATCCCCCGGAGCTGCGCGACGCCAGACCCGAAGTGCCGCGCCACTTGTCCCACATCGTCACCAAGGCTCTCGCCAAGTCTCCGGCCGACCGTTTTCGCACGGGCGCGGAGTTCGCGGCCGCGCTGCAGACGGGCCAGGTGGGCCGACTGCCGCGCCGGGCCCAGCGCCGCATGGCCATGGTGGCCGCGACCATCGTGCTCGTGCTGCTGGCGGCGTGGTGGCTCAGGCCGCGCGGCCTGGAGAGCGCCGTGGCAGCCGACGCGCGCGTTATCGCCGTGGTGCCGTTCACGACTTCCGGTCCGGGCGTCGAGCTGCTGGGTGAGGGCATGGTGGACCTGCTCTCCACCAATCTCGACGCTGTGGGCGGCATCCGTACGGTCGACCCCCGCACCGTGCTCAACCGGTGGCGGCGGCTCGCCGACGACGGCGGCGTCGACCTCGAAGCGTCCCTCACGATCGGGCGCGACGTCGGGGCCGGTTCAGTACTGCTGGGCAGCCTGGTGGAGGCCGGCGCGGAGGTGCGCCTCACGGCGGAGCTGCGCACGGTGCGCGGCGAGCGCATTGCTCAGGCTTCGGCCGATGGCCCGGCAGACAGCGTGCTGGCACTGGTGGACAGCCTCAGCCTGCGTTTGCTGCGCAGCGTCTGGCGCTCGCGGCAGCCGCTTCCCGACCTGCGGGTGAGCGCCATCACCACCGGCTCGCTCGACGCCACGAGAGCGTTCCTGGAAGGCGAGCAGCACTACCGCCGTTCGCAGTGGGACTCGGCGCTCGCCGCCTTCGGCACGGCGATCCGGGAGGATCCCACCTTCGCGCTGGCGCTGTTCCGCATGGGCCAGACGGTGAGCTGGCTGCGCGGCCATGGCTCGCCCCAGGCGGTGCGTCTCGGTGAGGCCGCAGCCGAGTTCGCCGAGCGGCTCCCCGTGCGGGAGCGCACCCTGGTGGTGGCCAACCAGCTGTTCCAGGCGGGCCGCCTGGCGGCGCTCGACACCCTGCGCGGGTACGTGCGGCGCTATCCCGACGACACGGAGGGCTGGCACCAGTTCGCAGCGGTGCAGTACCGGGCCCGGTACCTGGTGGCCGCCGATCCGGAGCAACTGTACGCCGCCTACGACCGCGTTTACGAGCTGGACTCGACGCTCGCCCCCGCCCTGCTCGACCCCATCGAGCTGAGCCTGCTCGAGCGGGACAGCGTGCGCTTCGCCCGCTACTTCGGCGCCCTGGCACAGAGCTCGGGCAGCCGCGAGGTAGAACGGTTCGACCTGGCGCGGCGCGTGCTGTGGAGCCCGCCCGACTCGGCGGTCGCACTGCTGGCGCAGCTGGTGTTCGGGCCCGGCTACGATCCGGTGCGCGAGGGGATCGCGCTGCTCCGGCTGATGCTGGGAGTTTCACGGCTCCCGCCCGGCTGGACTCCGGCCACCCTGGTGGCGGCGGTGGACACCGTGCTCGCCGCCGCCGATCCCAACGACGGCCGGCGGGCGCAACTGCTGGCGGTCAGAGCGCGCACGCTGAACGGCGCCGGCCGCCTCGAAGAGGCGGCGGCCACGGCGGACCAGCTCTTCGAGGCCGCCCCCGGACTGGCCCGTACCGTGACCCTGCTGCCGGTAGTCGCGGGGTACGCCCCGCCTGCGTCGGCGGACCGCGCGCTGCAGAGTCTGGCCGAGGCGCGGCCCTTCTCCGTGCGCGAGGAGCTCGCGGTCGAATACTGGCGCGCGCTGGCAGCGCTGGCCCGCGGAGACGCCGCCGCCGCGCGGGCGATCGCAGCCCCCGATGCTGCGCGCGACACGACGGGCGAAGCGCTCCCGTTCCGCGGGCTGTTCGCCGCGGTCGGCGGGTGGGCAGACGTGCTGGACGGGGATACGGCGGCCGGCATCGCCCGACTGCGCTCAGGCCTGGAGGATGCCGGCTACTGGCCCTGGGTCACGGATGAGGCGGCGGGGGCGCGCTTCCAACTGGCACGGACGCTGGCCGCTGCCAGCGGCACCCGGGACGAGGGCACCCGCCGGCTGCGTCACGGCATAGGTGCCGCCGATGCAGAGTTCGTGGCGCCCGCGCTGGTCGCGCTCGGCGAGGCACTCGGAGCCGGGGGGGACCCGGGCGGAGCCGCCGAGGCCTACGTGGAGTTCCTGGCGCGCTGGGTCGGGGCTGACGCGGCACTGGCCCCCCGCGTCGACGAGGTGCAGGAGCGGCTCACTTCTGTCAACTGAGTGGCGGCCTCGCTCAGTACCTGAGCAGGCTCGCGGCCCAGGTGAAGCCCGAGCCGAACGCGGCGAGACACACCACGCTGCCCCTCTCCACGAGCCCCTGCTCTATCGCCTCGCTCATCGCGATCGGAATGCTGGCCGCAGTCGTGTTGCCGTAGCGGGCGATGTTGGAGTAGACCTTCTCGTCGGGCACACCGAGCCGCTTGCGCACCACCTCGGTGATGCGCTCGTTGGCCTGGTGCGGGATGACCAGGTCTACGTCCGCGGTGCTCATCCCCTGCTCCGCGAGCGCCTCCTGGATCACGCCGGGGAACTTGGTCACCGCGTGCTTGAAGACCTCGCGGCCGTTCATGTAAGGGTGGGTCGATCCCTCGTCGATCATCTCCTTCGTAATCCACGGCGTATGCGCCGCTCCCGGCTTGGCCACGCACAACTCCTTGGCAAAGCGCCCGTCCGAGTGGAGGTGGTGCCAGATGAGCCGGCTTCCGTCGGCTCCATCGGTTGCCTCGACGCACGCAGCTCCGGCTCCATCGCCGAACAGCACCGCCGTGTCACGTCCCTCCGTGTTCATCCGCAACCCAACCGAGTGCTTTTCCGCCCCGATCACGAGCACGCGGTCGAACATGCCCATCCGGATGTATGCGTCGGCGGCGGAGAGCGCGTACACGAAGCCCGTGCACTGGTTGCGCACGTCCATCGCGCCTACGTCGCGCAGCCCCAGTTTGCGCTGCAGCAGAACTCCATTGCCGGGGAAGTACAGATCGGGGGAAAGCGTCGCGAACAGAACGAAGTCCACGTCTTCCGGTGCCCAGCCTGCTTCGCTGAGAGCAGACTGCGCGGCGCGCACTGCGAGGTCCGTGCAGTGTTCTTCGTCGCTCGCAAAGCGACGCTCGGCTATTCCGGAGCGCTCCCGGATCCATTCGTCGGAGGTGTCCATGAGCTGCTCGAGCTCTTGGTTCGTGACGACTCGATCGGGAACGTAGCGGCCGACTGCCGCGATGCGGGCTAGGCGCGTCATCATCCCTTCCTCCACATGAAAGCCCTATGCAAGTGCTCCCAATGACGTTCTGCCTCGCCTCTGGGAACGCAATTCCGGGAGAAACTCCGGGACCTCTAGCGGCCCGTCAGCTCTTGCAGCTGCCGCAGCAGCTCGCCCACGCGGCGCATCTCATCCCCGTAGCGCGCCCAGTTTCCCGTGCGCTGCGCTTCCATGGCGCGCTCGTAGTGCTCGGCCGCTTGGCGCGCCAGCTCCGCCACGGTCTGTGCGGCGGGCTCGGTCTCGGCACCGGCTTCGAGGGCCGCCGCCGCGGCCATGGCCGGGCGCGGCTCGGTACCAGGCACACCACCGAACAGCCGCGCCAGGCCTTCCTCCAGCGTTTCCTCCATCACGACCTGGTTCTCGAACGCCACGATCACCCGCTTGAGCTCCGGGATCCGCCCTCCTTCCGCGCGCAGGTAGAGCGCCTGCACGAAGATCAGCGATTCCTCAATCGGGATCACGAGCAGGTTGCCGCGGATCACCTGAGAGCCGCGCTGGTCCCACAGCGATATCTGGCGCGAGATCTCCGTGTCCTGGTTGATACGGTTCACGACCTGGGTGGGGCCGAAAACGAGACTCTGCCGCGGGAATCGATACACCATTAGCTGCCCGTAGTGCTCCCCGTCGTTACGCGCCACCATCCACGCCGACAGGTTGTCCTTCCCGCGCGGCGTGAACGGTGTCATCACGATGTACTCCGCGCTCGGTTCGCCCGGCAGCTTCATGATGATGTGGCGCAGGAAGGGGTCGCGCGCGCTCTCTCCGCGCGCGAGAACCGGAACCTGCCACTGGTCCTCGCGATTGTAGAAGAGCTGCGGCTCGTTCATGTGGTAGGTCGTGTAGAGCGCGGCCTGCAGCCGGAACAGGTCCTCCGGGTAACGGATGTGGGACCTGACGTCCGGCGCCATCTCGTCCAGCGGCCGGAAGACGCCCTCGAAGATCGCAGCGTAGGTCTGGATCAGCGGGTCGTCGGGCTCCGCGATGAAGGCCTGCACGTCACCGTCGTAGGCGTCGATCAACACCTTCACGCTGTTGCGCATGTAGTTGGTTCCGTCAGTGACCCGCACCGAGTACGGGTACCGGCCGGTCAGCGTGTACGCGTCGAGTATCCACTTCAGGCGCCCGTCATCCGTGATGACCAGGTACGGATCCCCGTCCCACCGCAGGAACGGCAGCGCCTTCGCGGCGCGCTCGCGCACGCTGCGGTGGTACATGACCTTGCTCTCCCCGCTGATGTCCTGCGACAGCAAAATCTTCATCGATCCGAAGTGGATGCTCATCACGAGGCGCCGTAACAGCGACGAAACGCCGACGCCGCCGGTGCCCTCGTAATTCGTGAACACGTTGCCCTCGTCCGACGGGAAGTCGAACTCGTCCTCCCTCGTGTGCACGAAAACCCAGCTCCTGGAGAGCTCGCCGTAGTAGATGCGGGGCTGCGTGACGGACAGCGAGACGGAGGAAGCCGGCGGCAGGTCCTTGATGAACAGGACCGGCAGCCCCTCCTGGGTCACCTGGTTCACAGGAGCGAGCGTGAGACCCATCCCATGCGTGAAGATGAGGCGCTCGTTGATGAAAGTGCGAGTGGGCAGCGAGGCCGAGTTGAGCTCCCGCGGCGAGAGCAGCACCTGGCGGTACTCGCCGTCGATCCAGTAGCGGTCGTCGTCGACCGACACGTAGTCGTAGTAGGTCCTTATCTCCTGCAGCTGCCCGAACGTCTGCAGCAGCGGTTCCCGGTCCCACAGCCGCACGTTGCTGATGGTCGCGCGGTTGGACTCGATGTCCGCCAGCGTGAGGCTCGACTCGCCGCTCAGATCCCGCACCGCGACGTCGTTCAGTCCCCACGCCTGCTGCGTGGCCGCTATGTGGTGCTCGAGCTGCGGCGTCTCCTTGACCAGCTCGTTGGGCATGACCACGAGGCGCTGCACAGCCGCACTCCCCACTGTCCCGAGCACACCGATCACAACGTACGCAACGACTGCGATGGCCGTGTGCTGCGCCAGCCGGTGCCGCGCCGCGCCCCACAGTACGAAGACGGCGCCAAGCAGCGCCACCACGCCGGCCACGCGCATGAACGGGACCTGCACGGCGAGGTCCGTGTAGCTGGCTCCGAGCAGCGGGCCCGTCGTGGAGTAGAGCAGCGCGGGGATGCGCACGAAGAACACGCTCAGCGCCGTCATCACGAAGAGCAACGCGACGAGGGACGCCAAGTGCCGCTCAGCGGCCGGCTCGATCGTCACGCGGCGGCGGCGCACCACGATGTCGCGCCGCATCAGGTAGAGCCCGACCGTGAGTGCCAGAGCGAGCATCGCAACCGACACCACCAGCCCCAGCACGATCGACAGCGCCGGCAGCGTGAACACGTAGTAGCCCACGTCGCGTCCGAACACCGGGTCGACTACCCCGAACGGCGTCCGATGCGTGAACCGCAGCCATGTGAGCCACGAGCCGGAGGCGGCCGCGCCGATTATCAGCGCGAACAGCAGGGCGACCGGAATCGCCAGCAGCCGCAGCGCCCGTCCAACGTCCACCTGCGGCAGCCGCGACTTGATCTGGACCACCATCGGGTCCGGTGTCAGCCCCCGCTGTGCGAACCGCAGGTTGAAGTAGATGAACGCGAACACCAGCAGCCCAATTAGGACGCCGAGCCACAGCTTCGTCCAGAGCGCAGTCATGAAGACGGACTGGAACCCGAGGGCGCTGAACCAGTACCAGTCGGCCGCCAGATCGACGAGCGCTGGCAGTCCGGCGAGCAGTACGAAGACTGCTGCCAGCAGGATGATCAGCAGTGCTGCTCTGCGCACCATGCTCTCCGTGCCTGTGGAATGGGTATCCCGAAAGATAGCGGGCGGTCCGCCGCTCGGCCGCCCGCGGTCATCGATCCCGCCTAGTACGCCCAGCCCGTGCGGAAGTACAGCGCCGTGCGCTCGTCGCTGACGGCCACGGCTGCCGTGAGCGTCATGCGCTGGGCCACGAACGATAACCACAATCCCCCGCCCGCCGCCCAGTGCCACTTGTTGGAGTCCTCACCTTCCAGGAACACCCGACCGATGTCGCCCAGCCCGAATATCCCGATCTGGCCGGGCAGCAGAAGCATGAACCGGCGGGCGTTGAAGCGGAGCTCTGCGTTTCCCCACACCGCCGATTCACCGGCGTAGCGGTTCTGGCGGCCAAGGCGCACCGTGCGGTCGTCCCCGATGAAGGCGGCATGCTGGAACGGAATGGAGTCGCCAAGCACGGTCCTCGCACCGGCCCGCAGGGCCAGGGTGGGTCGGAACGGCAGCGAGCCCGCCGTGAGATAGGTGGACGCCACGCCTTCGAGTGCGGCGTATGTCGTGGCGACGTCCCACACCTCCGGGTACAACTCACCCGTGAGCAGCACGTGGAAGCCGCGCGTGGGCCACGATGGGAGATCGCGGGTGTCGATTCGCAGGCCGCCGATCAGACCTACCTCTCCAAACGTCCCGGAACCGTACAGCGTGTCGCTCTGAATTATGCGGGTCGTGTCCTCTTTGGTGACGAAGTAGTTCATCAAGGGGCCGAGCCCGAGCTCGACCTGCTTGCTGCCCAAGGGAACGAACAGCACCGGGGCGACCGTGATCTGCCGCTGCCTGACCCGGGAGAAATCACTACCCTCCGTTGGCTCAGGGTCCGGAATCTCGTTCCCGAACCCGAAGAACCGCATCGTCTCGATCCCGCTGGCCAGCGCGTAGACCTCGGCGTGCACGTTCGAGTTGGTCCACGTGAAGTCGCTCTCGAAGTCGATTCGCCCTGTCTTCGCCCCGGTCGCGTATCCGGCCCGGAACTGCATCCAGGATGCATACGGGTGCCGCCGGAATCCGCGATGAGTGACGTGCGCGCCCCCTCCCAGGAAGAACCCGAGATCCGGGCCCCCGCCGAGCCACAGGGTGCCCTGCCAGCGATTGCCCCAGTCGGGGGGCGGCAGTGTCTCGCGGGCCGGCCTCGGAGGCGGAGTGTACGGACGCCGGCTCACTCTGACGCCGGTCGGGCCGCGCGCCGAATCGGCGTCCGTTGCATACAGCCTCACCCCACCGGCCCGTGAGGAGTCGATCACGAGATCGCCCCCGGCGCCAATAACGCGGATCGTGATTCCCTTACCCGGACCGCGCACCACGATGCGGTCAGCGCCTCCGTGCAGGTAGAAGCGCAGCTCGCTGGTCTCGTCCCTGCTGAAACCGCGCTGCAGGTAGGTCAGGCGTTCGGGCCCACTGACGATGCTCACGACCGTCGTGTCGTTGTCGAGCCGGTCGATGAGGACTTCCTCGACCTCGTCGGTCCCGTGAATGTCCACGTCGCCGGCGAGCATCCGGTACAGCCGGTCAGCCGCCAGTGGCAGGTCGTCGCGGCGCCGCTTCAGGACCGCGGCGAGCCAGGCCCCGTTTATGGCGTAGTACTCCGGCGCCATGCGCCGCACCGCCTCATCGATCACCTGGTCCGACAGCCGCCACTTGAGCTGCGCGGCCGCGGAATCCCACGCCGTCCTCTCGAGACCGACCAGAAAGCGGCGGTCCAGCTCCCGCGCGTTGAAGGTGAGTCCGAAAATGCTCGGGTACTTCGCATCGAACTTCACGAGCTGCGGAGCCATCTGCCGGGCCAGCCACAGCCCGATCCCGTCGAACCGAGCCATCGCCTGGTCCCTGTCCTCGGGAATAGGCTCCCACTCGGTGACCTCGCCTTCACCGAAGCGGGCCCAGCCCCACTGCCCGCGGTGCCGGTCCCAGTCACCGATCAGCACGTCGATCAGGCGAGCCATGAGAAGCGCGCGACTGTCCACCCGCTCGTGTGCGCTGCGCTGGACGCGCTCGAAGATCTCGTCGCTGTCGATGATCTCGTCCGCACCGGCGAAGCCGGGCATCCCCGGCTCGGTGATCGGGCGCCGATGGATGTACCCAAGCGTGCCGGCGAAGCGCTCGCGGTGCTCCCCCAGGGCGGGATCGTCGGGTAGCACGACGAGCAGGGGATCCAGGTGAGGGATGCCTGCCGCTTCCATCAGGGCGGCCACCACCGGCGGCGCCCCGGGATGCGCCGAACTCGTCTGGTCCTGGACGATGCTCTCCACGACCGAGCCTTCCCACTCCGGCGGGAGCACGTCCATGTCCTTGTCGACCGAGCGGAATCCGTACTCGAAGCCGTCGGCGCCCCGGAAGCGAAGCGACTTGGTCTGGAACCCTCCGCCGGCCGTAGTTGCCGTGAGTCCGCCGGCAAAGGTCTGCAGGTCGAGAACCGGCACCCGCACGGGCGCCGTCCACAGCTTGCGGTAGTCGGAACCGAAGTAGAAGCGGTACAGCCCCCCCTTGGCGTACTGCGGGCCGGCTGCTACCGCCGTGTCGGGCTCCTGCGCCGCCGCGCTCCGCACTCCGAGTACGGGAACGAGAACGGCGAGCGCTGCCGCGCCGATCCACGCGGAGCGTCGGGAGGTTGACATGATCAGTCTCCTGTGGTTTCGAGCCACATCGAGAACGCTTCCGTTTGCCTCCCCTCCTCATCCACCGTGATGACGCCGAGCCGCGCCCGGCCGTCGTGCAGGAAGTCGACACGAACGAATCCGCTCGCGGCCTCGGCGTAGCGCGATCCCTCGATGTAGAACGCGCGGTCCAGGTGGCCGTAGTAGCCGGTGCCGCTCACCACGATGTGCTTCACGTTCTGCTCGTCCCTGCCGTCTATCACCTGCAGGTTGTGCTCGTGTCCAGCCGCGTGAATCAGCGCCGGGTGCACCGCCAGCGCCGTCTCGATCGAGTCGCGCATCTGCTTGTTGAGACTCCCGGACATGTCCTGGTCGGATATGCCCGACATGCGGGCGATGGGATAGGCCGACCCTATGATGGGCAGCGGGAGGTACAGCCACTTAACCGCGGCGGTCAGCGGAAAGATGTGATCCTGCCAGGTGAAGTTCCCGCCGTGCGTACCGCCGGTCGCCAGCGGGTGGTGCGCCACCACGACCACGTGACGGTCGCCGGCGCGGCGCGCCTCGGCGCGCAGCGAGTCCGTGACCTCCCACTTGGCGTCGGCGGCGCACGATGAGTAAGGGTGCTGCGGCTTCGGGTTCTGGTTGAGCCACCATTGAGTGTCGATCGCGATCAACCGTACCCTGTCCCCTACGTCCAGCGACACCGGACCGGGACATCCCCCGCCCGGCAGGAAGATCACGTCCGGCGCCCCGCGCTCCATCACGAAGCGCTCCTGCCTCAGGATCGCCTCCCAGCCACCCGCTCGGCCCCTGATCCAGTCGTGATTCCCCGGAACGAACAGGCCTCTCCCGCCGGAGCGGAGCACCGCGTCGATCTGTTCGGCGAGTCTCCGTTCCATCTCCGCGCGGTCGTCGGCAGCCGAGTCCGGCAGCCCCAGCGGATAGATGTTGTCCCCCAGGAAGACCGCCATGGCGCGCTGGCCGAACGGCTCCATCTGGGCCGTGAGCGCCGCGAGCACGGGATCGTCCGGTCCCGGCTCCCCAGCGTCCCCGATCAGGAACAGTGCCGTCTCGACGTCCTCAACTCCCAGCACGGGTGCGGGCTGCCAGGCCGGTTGAGATCCCTTAGAGCTGCACGCCGCCGCGATGGCGGCCAGAAGAAGGACTGCACCGATGCGCTTGGCCCCCATGCTATCCCCCTGCCCCGTGCGCCGCGCCGAGCGCCGACTCGAAGTCCCGGCCCGCAGGGTGCTGGAACAGCCGCAGCCCGAACTCGGGCGCCACTGCCAGGACGTGGTCGAATATGTCCGACTGAATGCGCTCGTACGCGATCCAATCCGTGGTGCTCGTGAACGCATAGATCTCGAGCGGCATGCCGTCGGGGTTGGGATCGAGCTGGCGCACCATCAGGGTCATCCCCTGGTGTATCTCGGAGTGCCGCCGCAGGTAGTTCTCGATGTACATGCGGAACGTGCCCAGGTTGGTGAGCTGGCGGCGGTTGGCACTCAGGTCCGGGTCGCCGTCCTTGCCCGAATCCTGTGCCAGCTCCTGCCGCTTCTCGCGGATGTAGCCCTCCAGCAGCGCGAACCGCTCGAACCGGTCGAGGTCGGCATCGTCCAGGAACCGCACCGTGTTCATGTCGATGGATACCGAGCGCTTGATGCGGCGCCCTCCCGACTCCGACATCCCGCGCCAGTTCTTGAACGACCCGTCCACCAGCTTGTGGGTCGGGATCGTGGTGATCGTCTTGTCCCAGTTCTGCACCTTCACCGTGTGCAGGGCAATGTCGATCACGTCGCCGTCGGCGCCATACTCCGGCAGCTCGATCCAGTCCCCCACCCGCACCATGTCGTAGCTCCCGACCTGCAGGGAGGCCACGAACGAGAGGATGGTGTCGCGGAATATCAGCAGCATCACGGCGCTCATCGCACCGATGCCGCTCAGGAACACCAGCGGCGAGCGGTCCATGAGCGTGGCGAGCGCCACAACGGCCGCGATTACGAACAGGATTATCTGGACGACCTGGATGAACCCTTTGATGGGCCGGCTGCGGGCTTCGGGGCGCCGCTCGTACATGTCGTTCACGGCCGACAGGAAAGCCGTTGCCGCCGACACGCCGATCAGCACCATTACGGCAGCCGTGGCGTGCACGACCAGCACGGTCACGTAATCGTTGACCGACGCCAGCTGCACGCCGTAGTAGATCACCAGGGCGGGCACCAGATAAGACAGCCTGTCGAACACCTTGCGACGCAGCAGCGCATCGTCCCAGCCACTGGCCGTGCGCCTCACCACCCGCCCGCCCATGGCCTTGAGAATGCTGCGCGTCGCCCAGCCTGCCAGCCAAGCCACGACGAGCACGATCCCCGCGCTCACGACCTGGGACAACGTCGTGGGCTGCTCGGTCAGCCACGTGAACACGGAGCGTGCGAGCTCCGTGCTGTCGGAGGCGGCCTGTTCCTGTATGAGGTTCACTCTCGTCAGCATGTCGTACCGACCCTCATGCCGTCGCCCCCTGCTCCTCCAGGATCCGCAGCTGCTCCAGCGCTCCGGCGAACTGCACCTGCGCCCGCTCCAGGTACTCGTTCACCTCGTCCACGTAGCCGTCGGCAGAGGCGGACCACACCCGGTTCAGATAGCGCTCGCCCGCGGTGAAATAGTTCATGACCTCCGCGTAAGCCTGGAGGCCGTAGACGTGTGCAATGCTCTCGCGCGCGTCCACGAACGTGTTTATGTCGTCCGGGAACACCTCGTCGATGCGCTGCCGCACGTCGTAGGGGTGCATCCCCTCCTTCGCCGCGTTGAGCTCGGTCGCGTTGCGTGCGATGCTCTTCAGGCTGCGGTCTATGTCCTGCATGCTTGTGGCCAGCGTGCCCTCCGAGCGTGCGTGCATGCGGGCCAGGACCCGCACGATGACGATGCCCACGACACCCGCAGTCAGGGCGCCTCCGTACAGACTCCAGCGCACCAGCTCTTCGTCCAGCACGCTCGCCAGCGCGCCGACCAAGAATCCGGCGGTGATCAACAGGTAGCCGACATATTTCATTTCCCTACCCTCCGATCCCGCCGCTGATGACGTAAAACAGGGCGAAGCCGACGCCCACGAGTGCTTCGCCCACGATCAGCCCGGCCGCCACCGGGATACCCACGTCATCGCTGAACCGATGTCCCAGCTTCCAGTCGGAGGCGATCCGGAGCACCGTGCCGATCGAGTACGTCAGCACGATGTTGAACGGGAGGTAGAAGCCCAGCCCAACCAGGATGCCGAGCCCGCCCACCCCGCTGGCGCTGAGCACCGCGCCAAGGCCGGCGCCGGCCACGTACTTCTGCACCGGCACGTCGCCGCCCAAGATGCCCTCGATCATGCTGGCCAGCACCTGGCCCTGCGGCGCGGGGAGCCGCTCGCTCCCCAGTCCGTAGGCCTGATGCAGCACGAAGATGAGCGCCATGATCACGATCGGGCCGAGCCACGTTGCCAGGAACTGTCCCATCTGCTGCTTCTTGGGAGTGGCGCCCACCAGATAGCCGGTCTTGAGGTCGAGCATCAGGTCGGTGGCCTGCGCCATCGCCACGCAGGCGGCCGCGCCCACCATGACCGACGATATGATCGCAGCCGAGTCGCCGATCCCACTCGTGATCACGATCAGGATCGTGACGGCGATAAGCGTCATGCCCGAGAGCGGCGACCAGTTGGTGCGCCCGATGCACTCGGAGAGGATCACCCCGGCCACCCAGATCCACAGGGTGGCCAGGATGGCCATGATGGCGCCGCGCGTGAACCCCACTTCGTTCGTGGACAGGACGGCGATCACGAGCAGCAAGATCGCGGCCAGGCCGACGGCAATGTAGAGCAGCTTGATCGGCATCTCGTCCACCGACACCGCCGTCCGCGTCTTGGCCGCGGTCTGCATGCTCTTGATGGCGCTCACGATGAGGGGCAGCGCCAGCGCGATGCCGGTGAGCGCTCCGCCGATGAGCATCCCGATCCCCACCGGCCGGAACAGTGCCACGCGGAGGTAGCCGGCCATGCTGGTGTCCGCCTCCGCGAGAGCCGCGGTGGTGGGCAGCAGATCCATGCCGGACAGGATCGGCGCCAGGATCCAGTAGCAGACGTAGCCGCCCACTATGAAGAAGAAGCCGCCTCTGCCGGCGATGAACCCTACGCCGATCGTGAGCAGCGAGACGTACCAGATGCCGTTCATGTAGTCCGGCATCCCGATCGCACCGCCGAGGTTCCAGTTCTCGAACCCCGTGGACTGGCTGAGGAAGTGGATCAGCGCGCTGAGCGCCGCGCCCGACAGCAGCAGGATCGCCTTGCGCACTCCCGCGCCCGGAGACTTGAGGATCGTCGCCACCGCGACGCCCCCCGGGTACGTGAGCCGCTCGAAGTCGATCATCTGCTTGCGCAGCGGGATGATGAACGCGATCCCGAGCACCCCGCCGGCGATGCACGCGAACACCATGAGCACGGCGTTGAAGTCCGTCTCCCCCAGGATGAACAGCGCCGGCACGGTGAACATCATGCCGGCCGAAGCGCCGTTCACCGCACTGGCAATCGTCTGGTTGATGTTGTTCTCGACGATGCTGCTGCGGCGCATGAGGCCGCGGAGGATGCCGAAGCCGAGGATGGCCGCGAGCTCGGACCCCTCGATGGAGAAGCCGAGGATGAGTGCCGCGTAGCCGATGCTGAGCGCGATCAGAATTCCCAGCCCGTAGCCCACGATGATGGCAGGAAGCGTGAGCTCGGGATACGGACCGTGCCGGATCATCCGTGATTCGGTGACCGGTGGGTTGGCCACGACTCAGTGTCCTTTCGTAGCGGTGCGGTATGCGAAGAAGCCCGCGCGCGACACAGCCTGCCGTCGCGGATGTCAGGTATTCTGGTGGCCGGGAGCGCCGCTCGCCACCCCCGGGGACGAGACGCTGACGCGGCGTGGCGCAGGGGGCTATCATTGGCGCCATGAGCGCTGATCCCCTCAACGAGAACCAGCGGCGCTACGTGGCCACGCACCTCCATCTCCTGCTGGAGGACATGGCACTCCTCGGACAGATGCCGGAGCTGGACCGGCCCGAGAGGCAGTACCGACGGCTGCGCGGCGCGCTCGTGGAGGTCGAGGCCGAAGCGCGGCAGATGATGCGGGAACTCGAGTTGCCGCCGCGCCGGGAGCACAGCCTGCGCCAGCGGGTGCACGCCGCCGCCAACGTGTGGGCCACGAGGGCGCACGAGCTCAGCGCCAAGCGGCTGCGTGCCTACGGCGAGGTCCAGGACGGCCTGGCGGCCAGGCTGGACCCGTTGGTGGCAGAGCTGAGGGCCCGTCTGCTCGAGTTGGGGGATGCCGCGCAGGACCTGCCGGAGGCCGGCTAGCTCCTCAGCTCACCCGAGGAACCAGTCCAGAGCCTCCTCGGCGATGGAATCCGGCAGCTCGTGCCCGCCGAAGAACTCCTCGTAAGTGACCTCGTGGCCGGCATCCTCGAGAGCCGGCACGATCGTGTTGCGCGGGATCGAGATCGGCAGGACGTCGTCACTCCGGCCGTGGGATTCGTACACGGGGGGACGGCCCACGATCGGGTCGGCGGGCGAGAACGCCCCTGCGGAGTGCGCGATCAGGTGCGTGAACAGGTCCCCGTTGGAGACACCCAGTGAGAGCGCGTACGATGCCCCGTCGGAGAATCCGGCCAGCGCGATCCGCGTCGTCGCGATGCGGCAGCGCTCGAACGTGTGCGTCAGCGCCCGGTCCAGGAACTCCACGTCCGGTCCGTACTGACCATCGAACATGTCCCAGGTGTCCGCCCGCGAATCGGGGATCAGGAGAACCATGTTCCGCGCGTCGGCGCGCGCGTAGTAGCCGGACCAGTTACCGGACGACCCGCCCGCACCGTGGAGCAGGACGAGCAACGGAACCGGAGTCTGCGCAGAGTAATCCTCCGGCACGTACAGGAGGCCGTCCCGCGGGTCTCCCAGGCCCAAGCGGCTCAGGCCGGGCGGCGTGAACAGGGGAGCCGATCCGGGCCGGGCCGTGAGGCGCGGGTCGCCGCCTGGGCCCGTGACCGAGTCGGAGCAGCCCAGGAGCATTGGTGCGGTCATTGCACCCAGGCCCAGCTTGATGAACTCGCGCCGGGAGAGTCCCGCCTCCGACGCCCCTCGCAGCCATGTCTCGACCCTCACCATGTGCTCCACCCCCTGGATTGCCCAGCGAAATGCGCGGTCTTCGACCCTGCAACGGTTATACAGACGGATGGGGTACAGGGTTTCACTCGCGCGGGGACCTGGGTGCTCGGACCATACGATGCATGGACCGTCGCTGCGTTCGAGGACGATTACATGACGACGTTCCTGGCGCAGCCCAACGGCATCGTGACGCCGGAGGGAGAGCCGGTGCTGCGGCGCTGGGAGCTGGAGGGGCCGTTGAGTCCCACGTCGCAGACGACTGTGACCGTGACCGAGGACGGCCGTGTCGTGGGGTCGCTCAATGCGGTGAAGACCGGGGCCTAGAGGTAGCGCCCGACTGCCATCGCTGCGACGGCAATGGCAAGCAGTACCGCGACCACTCGCGCGCTTCTTCTCGCGCGCGTCCGCAACGCCTGTATTTCCACCATCAGCGCGTCACGCTCGGTACCCTCGGGACTCTGCTGCAGCGTTGGGCCCAGGCCGGCCGCACGGAGCGACGCCCGGCGCATGACGAACACCCCCACGGCGAACGCGAGCAGCGAAGCCACGCCTCCGACGGTCATGCTGATCCCGACCGGAGCAGACATCCACGCACTGGTGAACCCGGCTGACATGCGCCAGTACAGAGCGATTCCGGACAGAATCGTGAACGCCGCGACCACCGGCATCACGTTGAGGAACTTCCGCTGCTGCAGCCCTCGCATCACGCGGGCGCCCTCAGGCCCGGCGGCGCGCACGCTCGGCTCGAGGAAGATCACCAAGAAGAAGATGGTCCCGGCCCAGAACACGCCGAGCAGAATGTGAACCAGGCGCAGTGTGATCATGAAGGTGGTCATGCCATCCTCCTCTACTGCGGGTACTCGAGTTCGGCTCGTGTGTACAGCCAGCCCCGTCGCCCCACCACGGCAATTCGCCGCACGTTCGCGATCGTCACGAGGGGATCGGCATCTAGTACCACCAGGTCGGCCACCATGCCCGAGCTGAGGGTCCCCGTGTCCTCGAGACCCATTGCGCGCGCACCGTTCCTGGTGGCCGCGACGAGTACGTCCATCGGCGAGAGACCCGCCTCCGCCATGGCCTCGAGCTCCATGAAGACCGACGCCCCGTGCAGGGTCAGCGGGTTCCCGGCATCCGTTCCCATCACCACCGTGATTCCGGCATCGTGCACCCGGAGGAGGTTGTCACTTGCGACAGCAAGAGCTGCCGCCACTCCTGCAGTGACCCCCTCCGCCTGCTCGATGGAGCGCTGCTCGAGCGCCACGGTGTCCGTTGCGAGTGCCTTCGCACGAGTCGCGGGATCCACGCATGCGAACGGCTGCCGGTCGCGCTCGAACCGGCGGTTCGCAATCTGGGCGTATCCGTCCCCCACCGTCAGCGTAGGGGTATAGTACACGCCCGTTTCCCGGGCCAGCTGCAGGAATTCTTCATCCACCGGCTGAAAGCTCACCGAGTGCACCAGCAGGTGGGCGCCGGCGCGCAGGGCGTCCTTCGCTTGCCACAGCCCTCGAGCGTGCACGACGAAGGGCAGGCCGGCCAGTCGCGCCTCGTCGCCCGCGGCGTGCACGAGCGCCGAGAGCCGCGCCGTGTCCGGCGGCTCGGGCGGCATGTACCAGGGCTCCGGCGCCAGGATGTACCAGACCTTGATGGCTGCGGCTCCGCCGGCCGCGTGCTCCCGCACGGTCTGCCGTACGGTCGCTTCGTCGGTCATGGGAATCATCTGAGGGTCGCCCGGCACGCCAATCTGGAAGCCGATGGTGCTCAACAACGGCCCGGTCGCTCTCACGGTCGGCAAGCTGTCGCTCGTATCCGTCCGTGCCTGCAGGTCCAGCGACCACCTGAACCCACCCGGGTCGAAGACACTGGTGATCCCGCTGCACAGATAGGAGCGGAAGAACCGGTCGGGGTTGGCCGCGAGGTCCGCCGCCACCTGCTCGTAAGGGTGCTGGGCACGCAGATCGAGAACATCATACCGCGCGTCCACCCATCCGCTCTGCCCGAAATGCACGTGCATGTCCACCAGCCCCGGGATGATCCACTTCCCCGACACATCCACGATGCGTGCGCCCGCCGGAGTCTCGCAGGCGGCAGGGGGCCCGGCGCATGCGATCCGCCCGTTCTCGATCACCACCACTGCGTCGGGGACGACCGGACCGCCGGTGCCGTCGATCAACGTTGCGCCGGACAGGGCGGTGGGTTGCTGGGCGGCGAGCGGAACCGTGACCGCCGCCAGAGCGGCGATGGCAAGCACACGCATTTTGGACCTCCGGGAGGTTTCCCTATGCTGACAATGACTTGGATTTTACCTTATGTGACTACGCGGCCGTGGCGGAACTGGTAGACGCGCCAGCCTTAGGAGCTGGTGGGGCAACCCGTGGGGGTTCGATTCCCTCCGGCCGCATAGCGAGAGTCACCCACTTCCCGTCCCCTCTCCTCCGCCGGGCTCCGGAGCGCGCCGCTCCGGCATGTCAGCCTGCCGAGCCGCTTCCTCGGCGGCCCGCTTGTGCCGGTCGCGCCATCGCTTGCGCGGCTCTTCCTTGGCCAGCTTGTGCAGGTTCCTGCCGAAGCGGACCACGAGCGCCAGGAACATCGCGAGCGCCATCAGCGCCACGACAACGTTGGCGACGAAGCTCACCTCGTTCTGCATTCCGGGAAGCAAGGTGGTGCTGACCCACAGCACGGCGCTGGTCAGGATCAGTATCAGGCGAGCCTCGGTGGGTCCGATCCTGCCGTAGGCGATCTTGAACACGCCGAACACGGCCGACTCGAGGTACACGTTGATCGAGAGCGTCAGGTAGACCAGCATCAGCACCAGCGCCAGGTCCAGCCGCACGTACGGCGACATACCGAGGCCGATCCCGATCACTGCCGTGTTGAACGCATCAACCACGTGGTCGATGTAGTAGCCGTACTTGGGCCGCTCGGCCTTGCGCACCCGCGCCAGGGTGCCGTCCAGGCTGTCGCCGAACCAGTTCAAGACCAGCATCAGGCTGGCGAACCACAGCCAATTGGGGTCGCGCCCGGAGAGGGCGAAACCGACCCCGCAGCCCACCGCCCCGATCACGCCGAGCACGGTGAAGTGGTTGGGGTTGAGCCAGCCGGGTACGCCTCCCGCCATCCAGCGCAGCACGCGCCGCTCCGGCTCGGCCAGGAGGAAAGTCATCTCGCGCTTCGCCTTCGCCGTCTCCGACATACAGCCATCCCCAGCTGGTGGTTATGCGGACAGGTGCCTCGCTCAGCCACCTGCTATAGTGCGGCCTGGGGCCGTTCCCGCAAGCCGGCCCCAAAGCCCAGCAACCGAGCGGGATTCCGGCCCTGGGGCCCGCGAAGCTGCGGGGTTACATTACGCGGCTCGGACGCCCCCCTTGGGGCATCGGATACCACCAGCCCCTGCGGGGTAGATTGAGTTAGATGACCGTAGAAACCAGTGCCATCCAGATCTCCAAGGTCAAAGAGGAGCCCGGCGCCACGAGCCTCCGGGTGGAGGTGCCCGTGGACCGGGTGCAGGCAGCCGAGCGCAAGGCGGCCGGCCAGTACCAGAAGCGCGCCCGCCTGCCCGGCTTCCGCAAAGGGAAGGCTCCGCTCGACGTGGTGCGCAAGAAGTACCGCGAGGCGATCCGCGAGAGCGTGATCCGCGAGCTGATCGAGGACGGCTGGAAGGCCGCCCTGGACCAGGAGGGGCTCAAGCCCATCGCCGACCCGCGGGTGCGCGACCTCAAGTTCGAGGACGAGGGCCCGGTGACCTTCGAGCTCCAGGTGGACGTGAAGCCGGACATCGCACTGGAGCGGGTGGGTGGTTTCAAGCTCACCCGCAGGGCCCAGGCCGTGACCGACGAGATGGTGGACCAGCAGCTCGACGAAGTGCGCAAGCAAAAGGCGCCGTGGGTGCCGGTCACCGGCGAGCGTCCGCGGCAGGGCGAGCTGGTATCGGTGAGCATCACCACCGTCACGCAGGGCGAGCCGGAAGAGGCGCGCCAGTATCAGCTGCACCTCGGCACGGGCCAGGCCATCCCGGACTTGGAAGACCGGATCATGGAGCTCAAGCCCGAAGAGACGGCCGACGCGACGGTGACCTATCCGGACGACTTCCCCGACGAGACCAAGCGGGGACAGACCCGGTCGGTGCGCGTCACGCTGCACGAGGTGAAGCGCCAGGAGCTGCCCGAGCTGACCGACGACATCGCGCGGGAGCTGGGCGATTTCGATTCCGTTGAGCAGCTCCGTGCCGGCGTGCGCGAGGACATGGAGTCAGGCGCCCGCCGGGAGGCGGACGCCGAGCTGAGACGTGAGCTGATCGACCAGCTGATAGCCGCCAACAACCTGGAGGCGCCGCGCCCGCTGGTGCAGCGCCTGTTGAGTGCCTACGCCCAGGCCTACGAGGTACCGGACGATCAGCTGGAGAAATTCGCGCAGGAGTTCGGACCCGTGGCCGAGCGCCAGGTGCGGAGAGACCTGGTGGTAGACCACCTGGCCGAGCGCGAGAGCCTCAGCGCTTCGGAAGAGGACGTGGACGGCCGGATCGAGGAGATCGCACAGCGGCGGGGCGCCAAACCGAGCGAAGTCTATTCATCACTACAGAAAGCAAATCAGTTGCGCGAGCTGGAGCGTAGTATCACCGAAGAGAAGGTGTTCGACTACCTGCTCGAGCAATCCACCGTGACCGATGAGTGAGAGCAACCACGAGATCCCAATGGCACAGATATTTCCCCCCTACGTGATCGAGCGCTCCAGCCGGGGCGAGCGCACCTATGACATCTTCTCGCGCCTGCTCATGGACCGCATCGTGTTCATGGGCACGCCGATCAACGACGATGTGGCGAACGTCATCATCGCCCAGCTGCTGTTCCTCGAGGCGGACAATCCCGAGCGGGACATCTATCTCTACATCAACTCGCCGGGCGGTATCATCTCGAGCTCATTCGCAATTTACGACACGATGCAGCACATCCAGGCGCCGGTGAACACGATCTGCATGGGAATGGCGGCCTCGGCCGGATCGTTCCTGCTGGCCGCGGGCGCGGCGGGCAAGCGAGCGGCCCTGCCCCACTCCCGGATCATGATGCACCAGCCGTCGGGCGGCTATCAGGGTACCGCGGCCGACATCGAGATCCAGGCCAAGGAGATCCTGTACCTGCGCAACAAGCTCAACGAGCTCTACTCGGTGCACACCGGCAAGTCGACCGATGAGATCGAGCAGGACATCGACCGGGACCGGTTCATGTCGGCCCAGGAGGCCCTTGCCTACGGGATCATCGACAAGGTGATCCAGAAGCGGGCCGAGCTGGAAACCCCCAAGTCCTCTTGACTAAAGGACTTGCGGGGCCCATACTAGCG
>JBDHJM010000055.1:0-14608 GCA_039586895.1 Gemmatimonadota bacterium
CCAGGGTACGATCCTCACGAACCCGCCGGCCCAGATGCACCTCGCGCCGGGCGACGTATTGATCGCCCTGGGAACTCGCTCGCAGCTCGAGTCGCTTGGGGCGCTGGCCAGGCAGGAGGTCGGCGGCTAGGCCTGTTCCGCGGAAGATTCGGCCGAAAGCAGCGCGGCCGAAGATCCAGGGTCCCCGGCCGCGTGTTGATGAGAGCGCTGCAGGCTACTGGCTGAGCGACCCGGTGAACAGATAGTCGTTGTCCCTCACCTGCGCATGGCACCCAGTGCAGCCTCCGACCCGGCCCGAGGCCTCCACCGTGCCGTCGGCCAGGCGCTTCACGAAGAACCAGTCGTTGGCGTCCGGATTGTAGCCCTCCGACTTGTACATGATCGTGATCGCTGCCAGAGTGCTGTCCGGCATGTAGTTCTCCTTGACCACGATCGCGCCGGCGGGCATGGCTCCGGCCTTGTTCGTCAGCGCGTCGAGCGCCAACTCGTTGAGGTAGGTGGTCAGCAGCATGCCATGGGGTTCGGTGCCCTGATACAGCGCGCCCTTTTCCGGCCACAGGGTCCAGTTTGCCGTGTAGTCGGCCTCCTCCATGTGCGCCCAGAGCGCGGCAGCCGTGGTGTCGGGCATCGCCATCGAATACCCCTCACCATCTCCCTGCTCGGCAGTCGTGCACGCCACGCCGAGAGCGAGAACGGCGGCCATCGCGAGAGCGCCAATCGATCGGATCTTCATCGAACCCCCCTTTGGAGTGCCAGTACCCGGAGTGAACGCCGCCGCCCGCCGCGAGGTTCCTAGCCGCGGGCCCGCGGCAGCGGCTCAGGCAGATCCGCAACCACGTAGGCCATGACGGCCATGGCCGCCACGCACAGAGCCATCTCGTGCGGGTCCAGCTTGTCCATGGTGTCGGCGGCAGTGTGGTGATACCAGAAGTAACGCGAGCCATCCACCCGGAGTCCCATTCCCGGCACCCCCGCACGCATCAGGGGCCCGATGTCGGCACCGCCGCCGGGCCTCGAGATGGTGCCCGCTTCGATCCGCTCCAGCAGGGTGCCCACCTGAGCCACGATCGCGTAGGCCGAGTCGGAACCGCCGAATCCGAAGCCGCGCGGCTTGAAGACGCCGGCGTCCGACTCGATGGCGAGCACGAATTTGTCCAGTTGGTGACGGTGCGCATCCCGGTAGGCCCTGCCGCCGCGCAGCCCGTTCTCCTCGTTGGTCCACATCACCACCCGCACCGTGCGGCGCGGCCTGAGGCCGAGTCGCTGCAGCAGGCGGACCGCCTCCCAGGCGGCCACGCAGCCGCCTCCGTCGTCCATGGCGCCCTGCCCCACATCCCACGAGTCTATGTGCCCGCCCATCACGACCACCTCGTCGGGCAGCTCGGAGCCGCGCAGCTCCGCCACCACGTTGCGCGAGGGCGAGTCGGGGAGCTGCCGTGCACCTAGCGTGAGCCGCACGACAATGCGCTCGCCGCGGTCCGCCATGCGCTGCAGCAGCTCGGCGTCCTCCACCGTGAGGGCCACGTGCGGTATGCGAGGCACCGTGTCGTTGTACGCCATGGCTCCGGTGTGCGGCGTGTTCAGCGACTGCGGGGTCACCGACCTGATCATGCTCGCCACGGCGCCGGCCCGCGCCGCAGCAATGGCTCCGTACAGCCGGTAACGAACCGTCTGCCCGTACCCGGTGAAGGGAGCGTTGAACAGCACGATCTTGCCCTGCGCCTCTGCCGCGCGGCGCTCCAGCTCCTCGAAGGTGCGGACCACCATGACCTCGGCGGTGACACCCTCGGGCGGCGTACCGACGCTGTTGCCCAGACTGAGCATCGGTAGCGGTTTGGCACGAGGCTCGAGCAGCTGCGCCGATTCCTCGCCGCGCACCCAGCGAGGTACCATCACCGTTTCTCCGTGCACGTTCTCCAGGCCGTCCCGCACCATCTCCTCGATGATCCAATCGAGCGCACGCTCCAGGCTCTCGGACCCGCTGAAGCGGTGTCCGAACTTGTCGGTCAGCTCCGCCAGCCGTTCGTAGGCCGAGCTGTCGGCCAGCGCTGCGTCGATGATCCGATCCGCTACGGCCCTGTAGCGCTCGCCGATCGGCGACTGCTGCGCGCCCAATCCGGCGGGCAACGCTGCCGCGGCTGCCAGGCAGACTGCGAAACGAAGTGAGGGACGGACGGGTTTCCGGCTCATGGGCTCTCTTGGGTTGAAGTTCGATTCGCGCCGAGTCCTCAGAATGCGGGCACCATGAGGATCGGATAGGCCTCCGCGCCCTCGAGCGCTTCGTCCAGGAAGTTCCAGTTGACTACGCCGTCGTCGGACCGCGGTTCCAGCAGGGCGAACACGAGCCGCCCCAACGGCTGGGCCATGGGAACCAGGGCGGTGCCCTCGGGCACCGACACGTCGACCGTCTCGAGGCGCCCGAACAGCTCCCGCTGCAGGTGGCCCTGGTACTCCCTCCCCGATATCAGGGTGGAGTCTATCAAGAACCGCCGGACCGTGCGGGTCTCGGCCCGCTTCAGCGGCCACCATTCGATGCCGTGGTCGTCGAGGAGATCCAGCACTGATCCGAGCTCTGCCGGCACCAGGTATGCCGTGGGAGCCAGCGCCGACTCGACGGCGCGGAATCTCCCGAACTCGGGAAGCAGCTCGGGGCTCCGCGCATCGGTCATGCGCAGCATGACGCGGCCGCTGTAAGGGTTCCTCTCCTCCACTACCTCGCCGAGCAAAATCTCCACCGAGTCCGAGGGCTGCAGCTGCGCCCGCAGCGCGAGGCGCGAGCCCGTCAGGTCGCGCGCGTCTGCCTCCTCCGTCAGACGCCGGACCGTAGCGGCGTTCAGGTATGCGAACTCCAGCACCTCCTCCACGAACGCCAGCGTGGCGAGCACGCGCTCCTCGAAAGTGGCGTAGCTGTATGCCTCGCTCAGGATGCCGAACCGGTTGCGCAGTCCGACGTAGTTGGTGTTGTAACGCGGCCGGTGGTCATACGTGTACCAGCCGCGCTCCGCACGGCTGCCGCGCCAGGGGAGATTGCCGTAGAAGTAGGTCTCCCAGCCGTGCTCGTCACGAATGCCGCGCGTCGTGGCCGGCAGCCACTGGCTGCGCAGCAGCCCGTCCATTGCCTGGTCGGTGTTGGGGTGTAGCGGCGGCGCGTACAGCAGATGGTAAGCCCGGATCGTCCCGTTGGTGGTGTGCAGGTCCATCAGGACGTGTGGGTCGTAGCTCCGCATGAATGCGACCAGCGAGTGGGCCTCGGGCGACTCGAGCTTCATGTGATCCCGGTTGAGATCCAGCCCCTGAGCGTTGGCGCGCTGTCCCATTCCGCCGACGGGTCCGTGCTGCCGCGGCCGGTTGGTGAGCCGCACGATCTCGTTGCCGTCGGCGTTGTAGATGGGCGCGAAGAGCAGAACCAGAGAATCGAGCCACTCGTCGCGTTCCCCGGCGGCGAGGGACCGCAGGAGCAGCTGCACGGCTTCCTTCCCGGCCACTTCGCCGGCGTGGATGTTGGCCTGCACGAACACGCGTGTCTTGCCCGACGCCATGACGGACTCGGCACTCGCGTCGGCCACGTCGCCCACCACCACCAACGGGAGGGCACGGCCTTCGTGGGAGTAGCCCAGCGTGGTGAGGTGAATCCGCGGAGACGCATGCTCCACCTTCTTCACGAACGCCATCACGTCCGCGTAGCGGCTGGTCTCTTCATACGCCGTGCGCTCAGCCCGCGTCTGCAGGCTCTCGATGCCGTCCTGCGCATCGGCAGTGGCCAAAGCCGATGCCAAGCCTGCAGCTGCGAGAGCGGCAACGCGGATTCGTGCACGGCTCATGTATTCCGCTCCGGAAAAGAGGTTGCGCAATCTAACGGTTCGCCCCCACGCGGCCACCGCCGGCCCCACGCAACGCGGGCCACCGCTCGGCCTTCGCGATGGCCCGTTGGATCGCGGGCCGTCCCCGTGGCAGGGTCGGCCCCCGCCGGCAGAACCTACGCGTGGGCGCCGGCGGCGAACTTCACGACCGTGGGGTGAACGAGCCGCTCGTAGTCCGCATACGCCATCCTGATCAGCTCGGTGTGGGAGCAGGCGTTGAATGCGATGTCCTCATCCTCCGAGAGCGCCTCCGCTACGAACACCGGCATGTCGTAGAGATTGCCGAATGGCGGCATCGCACCCACCTCGCACCCGGCGAACTGATCCCGGAAGTCGTCCTCGCTGGCGAGCTCGACCTTCTTGCCGCCGAGTGCGTCACCCAGCCGTGCGAAGTCCACCTGCATCGAGCCGGGCAGTACGGCCATGGCGAGATCGCCGTCCACCTTCACGATGACCGTCTTGGCCAGTTCCTTGCCGGGCACGTGCGCCGAAGCAGCCGTCTTCTGCGACGTGTAGGCCGGCGAGTGCGTGATGGTGACGTAGCGGACGTGGTGCTCGTCCAGGTACTCCTTGAGCCTGTTCACCGACATGGTATCCCCCTTCGACCAGACCCACCCTAATGCTGCTGCCTCCGTACGCCGGCCCGCAAGGAGGCGCCTTAATCCCAAGTTCACGTTTGCTTTAGGGGCCCTCTACCAGGTTGCATTCGGTGGTGGGGCTCGTCAGGGTGGTGGTGAAGGGGCGTCCGGTCACTTGTGACCGGGCGCCCCACTTCTCATAAGTACGCGCCAGACGCGGATTCCTGCGGGGGTCACGTCTCGGCGGCGCATTGGGCATCTTGCCGCCCGGCAAGGTCTCGCCGGAGGGGGCGAGCGATGAACCGCTGCTCTCGGCCCAGTGCGCCGCCGCTTTTCGTTTGTTAGAAAAAGGGGATCCCGCCTGTGGGGATTCTTGGCGGGGCCGCACCGCTGCGGCCACACCCGGTCAGAACATCGAGCACTCTCCGGCCGCCACCGGTCCGGGGCGCTCGCTCACGGCAAGGCTGAACTTCCCGGTGCCGCCGCTTTCGATCGTGTTCACGGCCACCTTGTACACGCCGCTCGCGGGGGCGGTGAAGGTGATGCGTGAATCGCAGGCTCCGGCCCCGTCGTCGTCGCTCATCACACCCTCTACGCCCGGTCCCACGATCATCAGGTAGGCATCGAAGTCCGAGGAGCGCAGGTCCACCGTCGCCTCCTGGCCCCGGCTCAGCTCCAGCTCCCACACCTGCACGAAGCTCCCGTCACCGCTCTCTGTGTCGGCAGCGCTGAGCTCACCGTCGACGACCCCGCCCGGCGCGATTCCGCCGACCGCGCGCAGGCCAGCCAGCCAGCCGGCGCGCTCCGCATCCACGTCGCCGTATTCGTCGATCAGGTCGTCGAAGCCCTCGAGGTACTCGCCCATCTGGTCACAGCGCTGGTTGGCGGGCGGCGGCGGGTCCCGGCTCACACGCAGCCGGAACGCCCCGGTGGCCTCGGTCCCGAGCGTGTTGACGGCGGCACGGTAAACGCCGCCTGCAGGCGCCGTGAGGGCGACCCGCGCGTTGCAGGCGCCAGCGCCGTCGTCGTCGGCGAGCACCCCATCGATGCCGGGCCCCACCAGCATCAGGTACGCGTCGAAGTCGGTGGACAGCAGATCCACCGTAGCCTGTTCGCCGGCCCGCAGGCTCAGCTCCCACACCTGCACGAAGGTGTCGTCCCACCCTCGGTGGTCGGAGGAGCTGAGCTGTCCTGCGACCTCGTCACCGACCGCGAGCTTACCGGCAACCGGCAGCCCCGCAATCCACGTGGCCAGCTCGGTGTCCACGTCTCCCTCTCCGTACAGCTCGCAGTCTCCGGCTGCGATGGGACCCGGCTGGCGCGTGACGCCGAGCCGGAAGCGTCCCGTCCACCCACCGTCAAGCGTGTTCACGACCACACGGAACAGCCCGGCCTGGGGCGCAGTGAGGGTAATGCGTGAATCACACAGGCCGGCTCCGTCGTCGTCGTGCATCGGCTCGGCAATGCCTGGGCCCACCACCCACAGATAGGAATCGAAGTCGGTGGAGCGCAGGTCGATAGTTGCGGCCTCCCCCGCCCCGAGCTCCAGACTCCAAGCCTGCGCGTAGGAGCCGTCCCAGCTCTCAACGTCCGTCTCGCTGAGCTCGCCGTCGACGTCCATTCCTACCGAGAGCGCCCGGTCCGCCAGCGGCAGTGCCATGAGGAACTCCCTAATATCCACCTGCTCTTCCTGGCCCCCGGCGGCAACACACTCGCCGGGACTCAGCGGGCCCGGCTCTTCGGAGACGCGCAGCACGAAGCGGCCCACGTCCGCGGGCTGCACGGTGTTGGCCAGCACCCTGAAACTGCCGGCTTCCGGCGCGGTGAAGGTAATCCTCGAATCGCAGCCGCCGGCGCCGTCGTCGTCCGTCAGCGGCTCCGCCAATCCCGGCCCGACCACGATCAGGAACGTGTCGAACTCGCCAGAGACCATGTCCACGCTGACGCCCTGTCCTTGCTCCAGCTCCAGCCCCCACGCCTGGACGTGGGTCCCGTCGGCCAGCAGCTCGTCACCCTCGGTCAGCTCGCCCACGGACTCCACACCCACTGCGAGCCGCCCTGAAACGGCCAGCGTCTCGAGACCGGTCGCCGCGCCCGCGGCCGCCGCAACGGTCAGAGGCTCGGGCTCGACGGCAAGACCCTGCAGACGCTCCAGCGAACTGGCCGGCACGGCGAAGTTCAGGTTCTGGCCCTCCTTCCATGTGAAGGTGGCGATGCCGACCACCTGTCCCGTGGCGTTGAGCACCGGGCCGCCGCTGCTGCCTGGAGAGATCGGGGCCGTGATCTGATAGCGCTGCCTCCCCTCGGCCATGGAGCGAATGCCGCTCAGGATCCCCTCCGACACGGTGCCCTCGAAGCCCATGGGGTTGCCGATCGCCACGACCGGCTCGCCGATGCGCGGCTTTCCGACGGCCAGTTCCAGGGGATCGGACTCGTAGTCCACTACGCGCAGCAGCGCGAGGTCCTCCTCGCGGTCGGAAGCCAGGACGCCCGCCACATCGTAGACGCGGCCTTCGCCCAGCTTCACGTTCGCATAGCTCGCGCCGGCGATAACGTGGTAGTTGGTGGCCAGAGTGCCCTCGCGGTCGACGAAGAACCCGCTTCCGAACGCGAGCGTGTCGCCGCGCTCGTCGTAGACGATGACCAGGGCAACGGAGGCGGCCGCCCCCTCGTAGATCGCGGCCACGTCGATCTGCTGCGCGGAGAGAGTGAGCGGAGCGAAGGCGAACAGCAGTCCGACGGCATGGCGTTTCATCGACAGGCCTCCGTCCTTCGGGGAGGATACGGCCAACTTGGGGTAGGCAGCCCCGGGGGGCAAGCGCTCAGGCGTGGTGCTCCGCATCGTAGCGTTCGGAGAACTCGGCGAGGCCCTCGGGCTCACCGATGATGGTGAGCCGGTCCCCCTCGCGCAGCACGGTCTGACCGCGCGGGACGATCGTGGACCCGTAGCGGCGGATCAGCGCCACCAGGCAGCCGGGCGGAAGACCGAGCTCGTTTAGCGCACGGCCGATGAGAGCCTCCGACCTGCCGCCCGACTCGAGCTTGAGAGACAGGAACCGGTCGTCGCGCAGCAGCGTCTCCTTGAGCTCCTGCTCGTCTGACGAGGCCAGCCACTCCTCCATGAAGCGCTCGTCCTCGACGCGGCCGGCGAGCTGCGCCAGGATCCTCAGGTGCCGCCCGGGATCGATCTCACCGCTGACCAGGAAGAAGACGGCTCGGATGGGACTCTCCGCGGCCCGCCGCATCATCTCATCGTCGTCCATGTCCACCTGCAGCCCGCCGCGACAGCGCACCAGCACCACTTCGGACCGGTCGAACTCCGGGAGCCTCGTGTGGAGCAGCGCGGCTCCGTGGGATACCGGCGTGCCGCCCATGCGCACACCCCGGCCGAAAGCCTCGATCAGCCCCTCCGCACCCACCGGAAGTCTGCGCTGCAGCAGGTCGGACGCTCCCTTGATGACCGCTCCGAGTTCCGCCGACGACAGGTCCATCACATATGCACGCGCAACCACCTGGTCGAACGGGTCCTCCGCCCGCAGTCCCTTTTCCTTCATCAGGTCGCGCAGCTCGCGGTCCAGCCCGGCAAAGCGGCGGCGCCCGAGCCGCTCGAACACGTGGTAGATGGCCCCCTCACGGGCGATGCGCGGCTGCGCGTAGTAGGTGTACCACCCGAAGCACAGCGTTGTGACTCCCAGAGTGAACAGGACCGGGAGCCATCCCATCTCAGCGACCAGCACCAGCGGGATGATCAGCCCCGCCAGCTGGACCCAGGGATAGAACGGTGACTTGAAGCCGGGATCGTAGGCCTCGATGCGGCTCTCGCGCATCACGATCACCGCCACGTTTATGAGGCCGAAGAGCATGAGCTGCATCGCGCTGGCGAGCTTGGCTACCTCTTCCACGTTGAGTACGAGCAGCAGGAGAACCAGGAGCGAGCATGTCAGCAGGATCGAAGCTAGGGGCGTGCCCAGTCGACCCGTCGTGGCGAAGCCCGCCGGGAAGATCCGGTCGCGCGCCATCGCCAGCGGGTAGCGGGAAGCGGCCATTATGCCCGCGTTGGACATCGATGCGAATCCAACGACTGCCGCCGCCACCACGATGTACTTCACCGCCTGGCCGGGCAGCCACGTCGCGAACGCCGCCGCGGTATCGGCCACCGGGGTGAGGCTCTGGCTCAACGCGTCGGCGCCCAGTACGGCCACCATCACGAACACCCCGATCACGTAGATTGCGGTGACCGAGAGCAGCGTGAGCGTCATCCCCAATGGGATGTTGCGGTCTGGGTCCTGCACCTCCTCCGCCATGCTGGCGACCTTCGTGAGCCCCACGTAGGAGACGAACACGAGCCCCACCGTTCCGAGGAGGCCATCCACCCCCTCGGTGAGAAACGGCGTGAAGCGGGCGGACACGTCCGTCCCCCGGCCGGCGATGTCCGCGAGGCCGTGCAGGATGAAGAATGCGAGGATCGTGAGCAGGGTGAAGACGAGCACCCTGAGCAGGCCGCTCGACTGCCTCGCACCGAGCACGTTCAGCAGCCCGAACACGACGGTGAACGCGATGGCGGTCTGCTCCATCGGGATGTCCAGTACGAGCGCGAGGTATGCGCCCATGCCAATCAGCGCGAAAGCGCTCTTGAGCACCAAGGTGAGCCAAGTGCCCACCCCGCCGATCGTGCCCATCAGGGGGCCCAGCGTACGGTCGAGGAAGTAGTAGGCGCCGCCGGCCCGCGGCATCGCCGTCGCCAGCTCCGCCTGGCTCAGCATGGCAGGTATGATCAGGAGCCCTGCCAGGCCGTAGGCCAGCACGACGCTCGGCCCCGTGTACGACGTGGCAATGCCCGGCAGCAGGAAGAACCCGGAGCCGATCATCGCCGCCGTGGCGATCACGTAGACGTCGAAGAGGGAGAGCTCCTTCTTCAGACGAGTGAAGTTGAGGAGTCGCATGGAGGCGGGCAGCTACTCCGCGGCGGCGCGGAGTGCCGTCATCGGCCCACCCACGCCATCCCGTCGGGCTCGTCACCCGCTACGATCTCGCCGTCGAGTGCCCATGCATCGAGATCGATCACCGAGATCTTGTCGTCGCGCGTGTTGGCCACGTACGCCGTCCGGTTGTCGGGCGTGATGAGTATGCCGACGGGAACGGCGCCCACCGACAGGCGGCGAGCGACGGTCCAGGATTCGATGTCCACCGCAACCACCTCGTTGCCCCGCGCGTTCGACACCAGGACCTCGCGCCCGTCCGGTCGCACCTTGACGCGGATCGGGAAGTCGCCCACCTGGAGCGTGCGCGTGACTGCGTTGGTGGCCACGTCGATCTCCGAAAGCGTCCCCGCAGAGCGGTTGGACACATACACGCGGCGCCCGTCCGGCGACACGTCGATTCCCTCAGCACCGGCCCCCGTGGTGATGTGATCGAGCACCTCGCCGCGGGCCGCGTCGGCCGCGGTGGCGTTGCCGCTGCCTATGTTGGCCGTGTAGACGCGGCCGGCGGCTTCCGCCAGGGCCACCATGTGCGTCACGTCCTGGTTGGTGCGGATTGCCTGCAGCACCTCACGCTCCACCGGGTCGAGCTGCAGCAAATGCTGGGAGCCCTCTGTCGTGACCCAGACCGAACCGTCCGAGGCAACGGTGATTCCGTGGGGTCGCGTGTGCGAGCCCAGGCCGATCGTCCCCAGGGAGCGCTCCTCGGCAATGTCGATCACCGTTACGGTATTGCCCGGCTGCGGGCCGGTCCCGTAGTCGCTCACGTACGCAAAGCGCCCGTCTCCCGACACCGCCACCTCGTGGGGCCCGAACCCCGTGGGAACGACCGCCAGCTCGGCGCGCGTGGCGGGATCCACGATCGAAAGGGTGCTCGCGCTCTTGTTCACGACGACGAGCTTCTGTGCGACGGCGGCATCCGGCGCCACCCCGCACGACAAGCCGAAGGCCAGCGCGGCGGTCACCATTCCGAGCAGACGGGGCAGCTTCGGGGACATGGAACACCTCACAATTGCGATAGCTCCGACTCCAGCCGGGCGCGTGCCTCGAAATCCATGTCGGCAGCGGCCGCGGCATCTACAACGGTCTGCCTCTTCATAGATGCGATCCAGAGAACCAGCACCACGGCACCGGCCACGATGAACAGCCCCGGTACGATCCACGCCACAAGCCCGAACCCCCGGGCCTGCGGTGCCCCCAGCACGACCTCACCGTACGCCTCGTACAGCTCTTCCTTGACCTCATCACCCGTTGCCCCTGCCGCGAGCCGCTCTTTGATCTGATCCCGTAGCCGCGCCGCCTGGGGCGAGGGACAGTTGGCGAGGGTGCGGCCGGGACAAAACGGGCTCATCACCTCGTCGTACAACTCCTGCGCCTGCGTGTCGATGGCCTGGTCCTGAGCCGACGCGCCCGACGCAGTGCACAAGGCCGCCAGGACCACGGCGGCCGCGCCAATCAGCGTCCTTCGGTTCATCTCTCCAACTCCAGCGTTCCCATTCGTCCCCCCTCTCAACCCGATCCCGCACCGGTATGTGCCCGGTTCCGTGCAGCGGCACCCGGGACGGTCTCTAAGCATACCCCCAATGAGAGCGGAAATCGACGCCGTGTTCAGTCAGTCGGCCGCGAGTCGGAGCAGGGCCTCCCGGAGCCGGCGGTGTGCGTCGAACAGCCGCACGAAATCGGATTCGCGGCGGCCTCCCTTGGCCCGCACCACCTTGACCAGCGAACGCTTGTTGGCGGGGCTCCAGCGGGCTACCCCGGGCAGCGCCATCACGAGCGGACTCCACCTTTCCCACCACAGCCGCTCCCCCACCGGCCATCCGGCGGCCGAGCGGACTCCCAGCAGCCGCGCCGCTTCCTGCGAGCAGGTGCGGATCCCCCGCTCGCGGTCCGCCCCAAAGCGGTCCGCCAGGTACCGCGTGACCTTTATCCCGATGTTGCCCAGTGAGATGCGGCCCCGCACGTCGGTTCGCGGCGCATCCAGGTAGTAGAACATGTTGGCCTGGACCAGCTTCTCCAGGGTCGGAAGGCTGGACCGGTGCCGGGGCTTGCGCCGCATGCGCCGCAGCTCGGTCCGCATCACGCGTCGCACCGCCGCGTCGTGCGGCCGGAATCCGAGCTTGTAGTAGAACCACCAGGCGCCCGACTTGAGCCCTTCCTCGTTGTCGAGTCCGAGCTGGTAGGGCGGCACCGTGAAGGCGTCGACCCCGAACATGTGCCGCACCAGCGCCAGCACACGGCCGTAGACGTACGCGGCTTCTCCGCCCCGGTACGTCTCGAACACGTTGTACGCCACCTCGGCCGACCCGTACAGCGCGCTCACCAGCACGTACCCGATCGGCACTCCGTTCTTGAGCGTGAGAAGCCCGTACACGGAGTCCAGCATGAGCCGCCGCTCCGGGACCGCTCCCAAACAGGCGAACTGGAGGCCGCCCCCGCAGTCCACCACCCGCACGTCGCGCTTGTCGGCGTGCACGAAGATGTCCAGATCGCGGCTGCGCGTAACCATGGCTTCGCGGGCGAGATCGATCAGTTGCTGCCCCACGCGCGGGGAGGCCGCACGGATCGACTCGGGCGGCTCGTGAACGGCGCGGCGCAGGTCGGGGCGCGCACGCTCGAGTGGCTCCCGTTGATACACCACCCGCGGATTGCGAGCCTTCGCGCAGGTGCGTGAAGGCGTGTCGTCGCCCGGAGTGATGGTCAGCGGCACGTCGAGCATCTCGTATGCCGTCTCGCGCCCGAACGAATCGGCCTTCAGTGCCGCGAACCGCCGGATGAGGAACTCCGCATCGGTCTCACCGGGTCCCTTCAGCTGCTCGACCCACTCGTGCGGCGAAAGCGCCACCTCGTCCACGGTCAGGGTCTCGCTGTACGGCAGCAGCAGGTGCAGCACATCGGGCAGGGTCTCCCGGTTCAGGAACACCTCCCAGTCGACGGACAGCGCCTGGGGCCAGCGGCGCGCGAGCCACTCCGCCGTGAACCAGAAGAACGGGTAGTTGATGGCGGTGCCGGCGATTCCCGAATCCGCCAGATCGGTCCGGAACCGCTTCAGGTCGGCCCTAGCGGCGAACCCTTCCAGCATCCGCTCCACCTGAGCCAGCACGCGGGCGTCGTCGGGGTACGCGTGCGCGAAGCAGAGCAGCTCGTGAAGGCGGGACACCTGCCCCGCAGCGCCGAGACGGCGGCGCTCCAGCTGCTCCAGCAGGGTGAGCCGGCGTGCGGCGGCCGCGGCTCCGAAAGCTTCCTTGAGACGTGTCAGCCCCCGCAGCAGCGTCGCAGCGCTGGTAGCCATGCGCGCCTAGGCTGTCGACGGCGGCGCGGCAGCGGGCGGCCGCCGGATGCTCGCGACGATCCCCAGCACGGCCGGCAGCGCGGCTATTCCCATGACGATCGCGCCTGCAGTCGCGTACGCCGCATTGCCCGAAGTGAGAAGCGGCATGCCCAGGATCACCGCGTCGACGACGAAGTGCGCTACGACGCAGGCAACTATCCCGAGCCGCAGGAACGCCACGCCGAAGATCAACCCGGCGACGGTGAGCTCGATTCCGCGCAGGTACACGGGGAAGATCGGGTAATTCGAGTGCGCGAAGGCCCACACGATCGCCGGTATCAGCAGGGCGAGCAGGGTGGAGCGCGTATAGCGCTTCAGCAGCGAGATCCCGAACAGGCGGAAGGTGAACTCCTCGGTGACCGCCGCCACTACACTCACTGTGAGCGGCACGAGGAACGGCAGGGCGGTGTTGAAGATGTCGGAGTACGGCCCCTCGGCCGGAAGCCAGGCTCCGAAGTACTTCCGCGCCACGACGTAGAACACCGTCAGGTAGCCCAGGATCAGGAAGCCCAGGGCGTAGCCGCGCAGCGAGCCCTTCGCGACGTCCAGATCCAGAAACCGGCCGCGGGCCGCAGCTTCGTACCCGGCGAGGCTCTGCGGTGCGACCTCCCTGGTGAGCGACTCGCCTGCGGTGGCCGTGAACAGCACCCAGATGCCGTAGATCGCCGCCACGAACAGCGCGGTGATGAGCAGGAGCCCCACGTAGACACCCCACGGAATCTCGGTCGGGTATTGGAACTTGGCGCTGGGCCACAGCGAGAATCCCTGTGCGATGAACAGCACCGTGACAGTGGCGGTGATCGTGGCTGCCGGTCCCCACCGGATGTCGCCGCGGCGGTAGCGGGCGATCGTGATACCGAGCGCCACCAGCACCAGGACGAACATGGACGCCAGGGCCGCGATGGCCAGCAGCTGGCCCACGCTCTGCGTGCTCTCGAACTCCCGCCGGAATCCTTCCGGCACGTGCAGGAAGTGGCGGAAGCGTCCCACCTCATCGCCCTGCACGTCCACGGTGACGCGCACTGCGCCCGAGCCGGCTTCGGCCGAGTCCGGCATCCAGGCCACGCTGGTGCCCACCTTCTCCCAGGTGAACGTGTGATCGGTGCGGTTGTCGCGCCGCTCGCTCGAGGCCTCGATCGACCCCAACTCCGCGAGATCCCAACCCTGCCCAGTCAGGAAGCTCTCGGCGATCGCCAAGGCGCTGTCCTGCTCCAGGTCGGCCCCCGCGGCGGCCTCCTCGATTACGTGCGCCATCCCCACCACGGTCCCGTCCACACCAACCCGGACCAGCCACTCCTCCACCTGGCCCGGCTCGAACCAGCGCATCAGCCACGACCAGATCGGCACTTCCTCACGGGCCCAGCGGCTCGCCTCGTCCAGCCCCAGTGTGCGCTGCAGGAACACGAGGGCTCCGCTGTTGCCCGTGAACTGCACCGCCGCCCGGTGCGCGTCGAGCTCCGCTCCGCGGTCGGCCAACACTTCCTGGGCGGTGGCGAGCGCCTCGGCGCGGGTCACCTCCAGAGTCACCGCGGCCTGCGGCGTAGCCGACTGATAGAGCAGCAGTGCGGCCGCCAAGCCGGCCAGGCCGGCGACTGCCAGGAGCGCATCGGAGAGACGTTTCCGGTCAGGCATGCCGCTTCTCTCGCATGAAGTGTTCCGTCCCAAATACACCGCCGGCCGCGCCGCGGCAACCCACCCCTTGCCTTCGGCTCCGCCGGCGGCGAACAATTCAGGTCCGCGCACCTCCCGAGGCGGAAATGCGAGTACTCGCCGGCACCAGCGGCTACGCGTACAAGGAATGGAAGGGCAGCTTCTATCCCGAGGACCTGCCCAGCGACGGGATGCTCTCCTTCTACGCCC
>JBDHJM010000056.1:0-14506 GCA_039586895.1 Gemmatimonadota bacterium
GTGCCTTGGTGCGCGACCCAACCGTCTTTTTGATGGATGAGCCGCTCTCACATGTGGATGCTGATGTGCGGCATCGCGCCAGGGCCGAGATCAAGCACATACAGGCGGTCTCTGGGAAAACCGTGATCTACGTGACCCACGACCAGATCGAAGCTGTGGCACTAGCCGACCGCATCATTGTGATGGACCTGGGTGTCATCCAGCAAATTGGCACTTCTTTGGAGCTGTATTACAAACCGGTCAATCTCTTTGTGGCCGGGTTCATTGGCGAGCCACCTATCAACATCGTTGATTGTAAAACCTACATATCAGATGGAAAACTGACTTTAGCCTGGCAGAGCGATGAGGTCATCGCACTACAGTTCAATGTATCAGAGGTACCAAGCGGCGCGTTGGAGGCGCTGAAAGGATATGATGGTCGCAATATCGTTATGGGCGTGCGCCCTCAAAGACTGGAGCTTGGTGCACCAGTTGAAGCCGATTCGTACGGGTTCGTTCACGGGAATATGCTGGTGCAAGAGTTTTTGGGAAAAGAGGGTATAGCTCAGGTTGCTGTCGATAACAAGACCATGGAATGTATCACCTCACCCGAGGTATCATTTCAAGCGAATGATATGGTCAGTTTAAAGTTTTCGTTCGAAGACTTGCATTTTTTCGACCCAGAGACAACCTTACGGATTGATTATTAGTGTTCCGTCAAATCTCATTGTTTAGTAAGGTAAATCGTTATGTCAACCTTAGTTGTAGACCAAGTAAGTAAAAGTTTTGGTGATATCAAGGCCCTAAACCGGGTTTCATTTGATTGTAAAGAGGGAGAGTTTGTGGTCATTGTTGGCCCGTCTGGTGCTGGGAAGACTACAACCCTTAATTGTATTTCAGGCGTGGAGCACCCGGAAGAAGGTACGATCTATATTGATGATCAAGATGTGACCGTGATGTCCCCGCAAGATCATGATATCGCTATGGTCTTTGAATCTTACGCGCTATATCCCCATTTCACGGTGTATGACAACCTTGCTTTCCCGCTTAGATCGCCGCGTTTCCGCCAACCAGAGGACGAGATCGAGAGACGGATAACCTCTGTAACTAAGATGCTCTCAATCGATATGCTCCTTGCACGGCTGCCAAAGCAACTCAGCCAGGGGCAAAGACAACGAGTATCCTTGGGTAGGGCGCTGGTACGCACGCCGAAGATCTTCCTGCTGGACGAACCGATCTCACACCTGGATGCCAAGTTGCGAAACGCCATGAGACGAGAGCTCAAACTGATGCGGGAAAGCCTCTCCCAGACTACGGTTTATGTGACACACGATTACCTCGAAGCATTATCCCTAGCAGACCGGGTTGTGGTGCTCTATCACGGTGAGGTCTTGCAATTTGACGATACAAAAAATATCTACAATTCTCCAGCCGCGATGGAGGTAGGAAATCTATTCGGTGATCCACCCATGATGTTCTTCGAAGGGGTGATCGACGAGGTCAACCAGTTTGCGGCCAGTGATGGCAGCTTCTCATTGGCGACCGAGGGGACGATCAGCCAGTTGAAACCTAACCAGGAAGTTGTCCTAGGTCTGCGTCCTGTCGATGTGGAGCTGGCGTCACCCGAGGAGAGTGATATAAAGGGTGAAGTCTATAGCGTGCAAAATCAATTCGACCGCCAGCTTGTAACCCTAGTGGCGAACGGTAAATTGATCGATGTGATTGCACCGGTCAACCTATCTATCGGTGAAGGGGATAAGGCCGGGGTGAGCGTTGCACCGGAAATTTGTTATTATTTCGATCGTGAGACGCATAAAGCGTTGTGAGGTGGTGTTAAACCAATTGAAAAGGTGCTACCGCACTTAGTGATGATTTTTCATCTATTAAGCTGGAAGAGCAAGTGCGTCGCACCTGCCAGAATCGAGGAGTAGTGGTATGGATTCCAGAGAGCGAGTACTAAAATCGCTAAACCATCAGGAGCCCGATCGCGTGGCCATCGATTTCGCAGGTACGGGGGTGAGCACGATATGCTACCAGGCCTATAACGAGCTAGTAAAATACCTGGGGTTTGATTTCGACCCCTACCAGCCGGAAGATCTGGGTGCGGGTGCCTGGGCTGGGGTGGTCCCTCCCCACCTCGATGTTTACGACCGTTTGCATTCTGATGTTATGATGGTCGGAATGGGCCAGCCGGATACCTGGGAACTGGATATCCATTATGGTGAAGAGTACGATACGTACGTCGACGAATGGGGTACAACGGTCGTGCGCCCAAAGGGAGGACATTATTTTGACTACCGCATTTTTCCGATCAAAGAGGGCAAGGTAGAAGCATTCAAGACCTGGAAAAACTGGCCCGATCCCAATAATAGCGGTCGCTGGCGTGACTACCGCACACGCTGCCTTGAAGCGCGTGCGACTGGGCGCGTGATCACCTCTTTCTCTGTTTTTGGGGGCGGCATCTTCGAACAACCAGCACGTATCATGCCTATGGAAGAGTTCTTGATGGGCATTGCTTCCGACCCAAAGTTTTCGGATATGGTGCTTGGGAAGATGTTCGATATCTATTATGATGCTACGGTGCGCATGCTGGAAGAGGTCGGCGACATTCTGGATGTGTGGGTTTATTGGGATGACCTGAGCGGTCAAGACAAGCCGCTGGTCAGCTCGAGCTGGGTCGATAAGCATCTCAGACCGTTGCACCGCAAGCTATTTGATAAGGTCAAGTCGATGACAGATGCCAAGATCTTTTTCCATACCTGTGGCGCGGCGCGACCCTGGATACCATACCTGATCGAGGTTGGTGTGGATATCCTCAACCCGGTGCAGGTGTCGGCGGCGGGTATGGATCCCTATGAACTAAAGCGCGACTTTGGTAAGGATATCGTCTTTTGGGGAGGGGCATGCAACCCTCAGAAAACCCTGGCTTTTGGGACGCCGGAGCAGGTGGCCGAAGAGGTAAAACGCAATATCGATGCGTTGGCGCCTGGAGGGGGGTTCGTGCTGGCCAACGTGCATAATATCCAAAACCTGGTCCCACCGGAGAATATCGTGGCCATGTTCGATACGGCATATGAATCCGGTGGGTGAGCTATGTGAGGCTTTCGTTTAAGCAGAAAGACATTTATGGGCATTTCGTCCTCCCAGCCAGATGAAGCGATAGAAACTAAACCGGGTTTGCTGGTTGCCGTGCAGACCAGAGCTGTTCTTGGACAGGTCGAGGAGAACCTCGTCTCTATGGAAGAGGTTTTAGTCGGGTTGCCTGATGCCCCTAACCGGCTGGTGGTCTTCCCCGAGATGGGGATTAGCGGATACTTTTTCGGCGACCGTGAGCGTTTGTGGGAGCTCTCCGAAGATGTGCCGGAAGGGCCGATCAGCCAGCAACTCATCGCCCTGGCGGCAAAATACAATTGCTATCTGGTAGCGGGTCTGCCGGAGAGGCAGGGCAAGGCGCTCTATAACTGCGCGGTCCTGGTTGGTCCCGAAGGGTACATCGCAAAATACAGGAAACTACACCTGTGGGATGAGGAGAAACTACTCTACGACCCCGGGGATCTGGGATTGGTGATGGCTGATACACCCATAGGACGCATCGGGTTGATCATATGCTATGACCTGTGGTTCCCCGAACAGGCGCGCATCCTGCGGTTGATGGGGGCGGATGTGATCGCCATGCCGGCGGCGCTGGTATGGAATGACACGCCGGGGCACGTAAAACGCGGCTACTATATGGCCGATTACGTGGCTATGGTCACAGCGCATCTAAACCAGGTTTATTTAGCAATGGCGAGCCAGGTGGGTCGAGATGATGAGCATTGGCTCTTTGGAAGTAGTGTGCTTGTCAGCCCGTATGGATGGCCGCTGGTCGAACCGGCGGGCGATGATGAGCCGGCGGTGCTGTATGCACAGGTGGATTTCACTCTCGGGCGCAAACTGCGTGGCTGGTCGAGTATGGATCACTTCGACCTGGACCGCCGTACGGATGTTTACGGTCGATTGCTGGGTTATGCAGATGACCAGGAAGTGACCTCTTAAGAAGGAAGAAAGCTATGCCGGAAGAACTTCTACTCGGAATAGATATTGGAACCTATGAATCCAAAGGCACACTGACGACGAAGACCGGGCAGGTGATGGCCAGTGCGGCTGTGGGTCACGAGCTTGCCATCCCGCGTCCTGGATGGGCGGAACATGATGCTGATGGTGTATGGTGGCAGGATTTTGTGACCCTGTGTCGCAGGTTGCTATCAGCTCCCGAAGTGGACCCCTCCAAGGTGTTAGCTGTAGGGGTGAGTGCGATTGCACCCTGCGTGTTACCTATCGACAGCGACGGCAGACCCTTGAGACCGGGCATCCTGTACGGGGTCGACACGCGCGCCTCCCGGGAGATCGCCGACCTGGAAAATGCCCTGGGGCGTGAAGACATCTTCGCCAACAGCGGTTTGCACCTCTCCTCGCAGGCCGCCGGCCCCAAGATCCTATGGATCAGAAATAACGAGCCGGAGGTGTGGGAGAAAACGAGCATGATCCTCACCGGCAGCGGATACCTGGTCTATAAATTAACTGCCGAAAAGGTGATCGACATTTATACGGCGACCGCTTACGCGCCGATGCTGGATATCCAGCGCGGCGAGTGGAATCCCGAAATGACCAGGCACATCATGCCGATGGGATGGTTGCCGCGCTTGATCTGGAGCGTAGATGTGGCAGGTCATGTGACCCAAGAAGCATCACGGCAGACGGGGCTGGTGCCTGGGACGCCTGTCGTTGCTGGGACTGCGGATGCGGCCTCGGAGGCGCTGAGCGCCGGTCTCTCGCACCCAGGTGACCTGATGTTGATGTATGGCAGCAGCCTGTTCTTCATCCAGAAGACGAGCAAGCTGGTCTCTACCGAGAGGCTGTGGGGTGCTCTATTCCTGGAGCCTGAGACTTACGCGGTGGCGGCGGGTATGTCCACCAGCGGTAGCTTGACGAGATGGTTCCGTGACCATCTCGCTCCAGAGGAGCAGGCGGATGAAAGCGCAGGCGGTCCGAACGCCTACGCCGCACTGGCTGAACTGGCAGAGGGATCACCGCTGGGCGCGCGCGGGCTGGTCGTTCTGCCTTATTTCTCTGGTGAACGCACCCCTATAAACGATCCGCAGGCACGTGGCCTGATCATAGGCCTGACCCTGTCACACACAAGAGCTGACCTGTACCGGGCTATCCTGGAAGGGGTGGGTCATGGCATCCGCCATAATATCGACGCTATGCGCGAGGAAGGAGTGCCCCCAAAACGTATCCTTGCGGTAGGTGGGGGGACGAAGAACCCGTTATGGTTGCAAATTGTGAGTGATATCGCGGGGATTGAGCAGTATGTGCCTGACCAGACTTATGGTGCTTCCTATGGGGACGCCTTCCTGGCGGGCGTTGGCATTGGATTGTTTAACAATACAAACCAGGCTACTGACTGGGTGCGGTATCGAACCATTATTCGACCGGACCAGGCTGCCCAAGAGCAGTATGAGCCCTATTACCAGATATACCGCGATCTTTACCAACAAACTGCTGAAAGCATGCATCGACTGGCAGAATTAACGGGCTGAGTGTAAGTCCTAAATAAGTTATCTATGAACCTGAACGGAGGTCCAACATGGCGAAACGTGTTTTTTTGATTACATCTCACTATATGGGGGTTTTGTATATCGATGAACTGCTGCAGGCGGGTGAAAACATCGTAGGTGTGGTGGCATGGCCCGGTGATGCCGGCTTCTATGAGGGCTGGTATGTCCCTGAAGAATATGATGTGCGCACAAAGGCTTTTCAGCATTACCTGCCGCTGTATGAGCCGCACCCCAACAAGCTCAATAGCCCCGAGTTCGTGGAGATCATCCGCTCATTAGAGCCCGACTATATCATCTCAGGGTATTATGGAAAGATCTTCAAGAAACAAATCCTGTCGATCCCACCAGATGGCTGCATCAATATCCATCCCACCGGACTGCCGCGCTACCGGGGACTATCGCCATACTTCACGCATATGATGTTCGGGGACGACCGCAACTATATCACCATGCACTGGCTGGACCCGGGTGTGGATACAGGGGATATCATAGCGCAGGCGTCGGTTGAGGTGAGGCCTGACGATACCGGTTTTGAATGCGGGCACCGCCTGACAGAAGCAGGGGCGGCTATGTTCCGTGAGTACTGGCCGTTAGTCAAAGAAGGGAAGGCGCCGCGTATCAAGCAGGACGAATCGAAGGCCTCGAATTTCAATTTTTCCTGGGATATCGCGGAGATCGATTGGGCAAAATCCAGCACGGAAATATGGAACCTGGTGCGCTGCCTGACCAAACCATTGGGAGGGGCCTGGACGATGGCAGGAGGCTATAAGATGCATGTGTGGGCTGTCCAGCCGGTCGACCAGCCCGAGGAGTTGGCCGTGCAAGGCGCAATTCCCGGCGAGATACTGGCACTTACCGGCAAAGGTATGTGGGTGCAATGCGGTCAGGGTCAACTTAAGATCCTGGACGCCTCCCTGGATGATTTGCCTGAGTTAACTCCCTATGAATTATTGGTTCCCTTGGGAGGTAAGGTTAAGACCATTTTGGGTTAAAGATCTGTACTGGACCACCTCATGAAGCACAGAGACCGGGTGTTAATGTCACTCGAGCATGAAGAGCCGGACCGCTGTCCGATGTATGCTGGTTTTACCCCGGAATTCCGTTCCAGGTTGCGCGAGAATATGCTAGCGCGCGGCTGGGACCTGCAAGGTGACGATAGTGTATATGAAATCGAGCGTGCCTTAGACGAGGATATGCTTTTGACCTTTGTGGGGTGGGCTCTGTCGTATTACCAGGAGGGGGATACATATATCGATGAGTGGGGCATACGATGGAAGTCCGTAATGCATCAAACCCGATATGGAACGGGGTGCTATACCGAGATGATCGAGCACCCTCTGGCGGATGAGAGAGCGATCGATTCTTACCAAGCTCCCGACCCTACACGCCCAGAGCTTTATGCCGACGCTGAGCGGGTCCTTAAGCAGTTTAAAGATGAGTACTGGATTGTAGGCGCGGTGGTGTGCACCATCCTGGAGGCAGCATGGGGTCTGAGAGGCTTTGAAGCCATGTTGGTTGATTTTGCCAGCAATCCCGAGCTTGCTGATCGGATCCTCGATATCCCATACCAATACCATCTGACGGCCGCAAAACGGTTGGTTGAGATGGGGGTTGATATGCTCTGGATAGGCGATGATGTTGGCACCCAGCATTCGATGCTCATCTCGCCCAAACACTGGCGGCGATATCTGAAGCCAAAGATGGCCGAATTGATTGCCGAGGTGAAGGCCATCAACCCAATAGTGAAAGTGGCGTACCATTCGGATGGCTATCTCTACCCGATCATCGATGATCTGATCGAAATCGGATTGGATGTCCTGAATCCCATTCAGCCGGGGAGCATGTCGCCATCCAAATTGAAGGAGGAATTTGGCGAGCGGTTATGTTTCTGGGGTTCCATCGACGTTCAGCATACGCTGCCTATGGGCTCCCCAGAGCAGGTGAAAGCCGAAGTGTTGCAACGTTTACGAACCATAGGACGGGGTGGAGGCCTGATCATTGGTCCGACACACTACGTACAACTTGACACCCCTATGGAGAACTTCTGGGCGATGGTGGATATGATCACCCAGACCCCTTATCGATCACTGCGGAATTGATCCGCTCCCTCGCAGGATAAAGGAGAGGTTATGCCGGAAACCCTGTATGCCTTTGATATTGGAACGACCGGCGTCAAAGCCGGCGCGCTGACCCCTAGCGGGCAACTGATCGGCACCACCTATCGCGAGTACCCGGTGCTGTATCCCGGCCCGCAATGGGTCGAACAATCGGTCGAAACGATTTGGAAGGCCCAATGTGAGGCTTCGCAAGAGCTGGTCACTCGTTTCGGTATCGACCCGCAGGAGGTGGCCGGAATCGCCATCTCTTCGCAGCGTGCGACCTTCGTGCCCCTGGATGAAAATGAAGAGCCGCTGACGAATTACATCGGCTGGCAGGATAAACGCAGTATCGAAGAGTGTGAAACGATCCGGGAAGTGGTGGGCGCTGAACGCTATTACCAGATCGCCGGTCTACCCGTTGAACCCACTGCGGCAGTCTCGAAGATCCTATGGCTGAAAGAGCATGCTCCCGAGGTCTTTGAACGGGCGCATGTCTTTGGCTCGACCCAGAACCTGCATTTGAGACAGCTTGGGGTAGAGAACGCGCCCTGTGACCTGCCGGATGCGGCTTACCTGGGCTTGCTGGACGTGGACGAGCTGGTCTGGAGCGATGAACTGCTCGGTCTGCTCGAGATCCCAAGAGAGAAGATGCCTGAGCTGGTCCCCTCAAGCGAACAGGTTGGAGAGCTCGCGCCGGGGGCGGCTGAGGCGCTTGGGTTGATAGCAGGTACGCCCCTGGTCACGGCGGGTGGAGACTTGCAATGCGCCGGCCTGGGTATGGGGGTAGCCGAAGCGGGCCTGGTGTCGGTGGGCATCGGCACCGGCGGTGGGGTGCTGATCTACCTCGAAAAACCGCTGCGCCACCCGGATATGGCCCTCAACTGCCTGCCGCACGCCATCCCAGACGCCTGGGAGATGGAGGGGATCTGCCTTGCATCTGGAGCAGCCTATAAATGGTACCGGGATGTACTGGGTCAAATGGAACAGACAACCGCGGCGGAATTGGACGTTGACGCCTATGAACTTCTAAACGAAGAGGCCTCCCAGGCTGAGGCGGGCGCGGGCGGTATCATCGTGATGCCATCCCTGGTGGGGGCGGGCGCGCCAAACTGGTACCCGAAGGCGCGCGGTGTGATCCTGGGGCTGACCCTGGCGAGCGACAAGAAATCGCTGACGCGCGCCATGCTGGAGGGCATCTGCCTGGAGATACGCTGGATGCTGGAGGCGGCAAAGAGATTGGGTACACAGATTGAGGAGGTGCGTATATGGGGAGGGGCGGCTAAATCCAGGCTGTGGAACCAGATCGCGGCAGATGTATATGGCGTACCGGCAGCGAAGACAAGCATTCCGGAGGCAGGCTTGGTGGGGGCGGCGATCTGCGCGGGTGTGGGTGTGGGCTTGTTCTCCAGCCCTCAGGAGGGAGCACGCAGCATGGTGCGCGTCGAAGAGCGCTACGAGCCCAACCCGGGGTTGAGCGCAAAATACGACGAGATGTTCTCGATCTATAAAAGCGCCTACCAGGCGTTGGTGGGTGCGGGCGTCTTCGAGCGTATCGCTGAGCTGTGAGTGGGGTATGGCAGAGATGAACTCCCGGCAGCGCGTGGTAACCGCCCTAGAGCACCGTGAGCCAGATCGAGTGCCATTCGACTGCACCTTCGGTTACGTGGCTTATTCTCAGCTCGAGAAGTATCTCGGCTTCAAGCCCGAGCAAGAGGTCTACCCAGGGGGCCCGTGGCTGAACGTGCGCCCGCCGGTAGCTTTTTTGCAGGAGCTGCAAATCGACCTGTACTATTTGGGGCTGATGGGTTGGAGCGGGTCGCGGGTATTCGAATACGGCATGGATTCCTACCAGGATGAATGGGGCGTGCGTTACCATAAGGTGGAGAACCCCTCCGGCTTGCATTACGAGTTCTCAGGACACCCCTTGGCGGGGGCAACGATCAAAAACCTGGAGGATTACCCATGGCCTGACCCCACCGACCCGGTCCTGGTTGAGGGTCTGGAGGAAAAAGCACGCTGGCTGTATGAAAACACGGACTTCGCCCTAGTGGGGAAGTTCAGCAACTCGATCTTCGAGCACTCCTTTATGCTGCGCGGCATGGAGCAGTTGTACATGGACCTCTCGCTCGACCCGGACTTCGTGGGTGCGTTGATGGAAAGGCTGACGGATATCGCTATTGGGCTAGTAAAAGTTGGGCTGGAGGCGTGCGGCAAGTACCTGCAGATCCTGCGCTTGGCGGGGGACGACATGGGCCACCAGCGCGGCACCCTGCTCAACCCGAAGATGTTCCGTGAGATGGTCAAGCCGCGCTTCGCACGCCTGTACCGGGAAGCAAAGCGCCTTTTCCTGCAGTACAACCCAAACGGAAAGCTCATGGCGCATACGGATGGTGATGTCTATCCCCTGATCCCCGACTATATCGAGATGGGCCTGGACGTACTGAACCCGGTGCAACCTTATGTGGCTGAAATGGAGCACGATAAATTAAAGCACGAATTCGGTGGCCGGCTGGCCTTCCATGGCGGGATCGATCTTCAGAAGGTCTTGCCCTTCGGCACGCCAGAGCAGGTGCGCGCCGAGGCGGTGAAGGTCATGCGCGACCTGGGTTCGGGTGGGGGATATATCCTGGCGCCAACGCACTACCTGCTACCGGATGTGCCGCCCCAGAATGTGATCGCGCTGCGGGATGCGGTGATGGAATGCGGTGGGTATCCGCTGGAGAGGGGATGAGAATTTTGGATGGATCCTTCTTACCTCAGGACGAGTTTGGGGATTGGTCAAATAGGTTAATAGTGATTAGTCGATTGGGTAATTGAGGAGGTCAAACATGAAATACCGGCCTTTTGGTCGTACAGGATGGCAGGTCTCGGAGATTGGGTTCGGGGCCTGGGCGATAGGCGCAGACTGGGGAAAAGTAGTGAGTGAGGAGGATTCACTGGGGGCGATCTATGCATCGTTGGATAACGGGGTCAATTTTATCGACACAGCGGATGTATACGGAGATGGTCGCAGTGAACGCCTGGTCAGCAAGGCGCTCAAGGGTCACTCGGAGAGGGTCTATGTGGCGACCAAAGCCGGGCGGCGGCTCGACCCGCATGTCCCGGAAGGATATAACCGGGGAAACCTGACGCGTTTTGTCGAGCGCAGTTTAAAGAACCTGGATGTGGATGCCCTGGACCTGGTGCAACTCCATTGCCCGCCAACCGAGGTTTATTATATGCCGGAGGTCTTCGGCATCCTGGATGACCTGGTGCGTGCAGGTAAGCTGCGCTATTATGGGGTCAGCGTAGAGAAGGTGGAAGAGGCCATCAAAGCCATCGAATTCCCCAACGTACAAAGCGTACAAATCATCTTTAACATCTTGCGCCAACGCCCAGCTGAACTGTTCTTCAAACTGGCAAAGGATAAGAAGGTGGGTATCCTGGCTAGAGTGCCGCTGGCGAGTGGATTGTTGACGGGCAAGATGACCCGGGAGACCACGTTTGAGTCTGATGACCACCGCAATTTCAACCGGTATGGAGAATCGTTTGACGTCGGTGAAACCTTCTCCGGGGTGGATTATGAAACCGGCCTGGATGCGGTAGACGAACTGAGAGCGCTTGTCCCAGAAGGGGCGACGATGGCCCAGTTCGCTTTGCGCTGGATCTTAATGTTCGAGGCGGTCAGCCTGGCAATACCCGGGGCGAAAAACCGGCAGCAGGCGGTGGATAATGCTCAATCTGCGGATTTATTGCCTCTGAGTGATGAGGCGATGGCAAGAACTGTACAAATCTACGACCAAACTATACGCCAGCAAGTCCACCAGCGCTGGTAGCTTGTTGTGGAAGGAGGCGTTTGTCTAGATGAGCCCATATCGCATGTCCAAAATAGAATCGGCGATGCGCGCGGTCCTCGATTTCAAGGAGGCCTTCAACCGCCATGATGTCGCGGGGATGATGCAGCTGATGAGCGAGGATGCTGTCTTCGAATACTTTTCTCCAGCTCCCGACGGGGCGGTCTACGCGGGGAAGGAGGCCATAACCCAATTCTGGCAGGATTTCTTTCACGAGTCGCCCCAAGCCCATATCAAGGTCGAGGAGATTTTCAGCCTGGGAGAGCGGTGCATCATGCGCTGGAAATTCAGCTGGGTGGATGTGGAAGGGGAAGGTGGACACCTGCGGGGGGTGGACATATTCCGCGTGAGGGAGGGTACCAGCCAGGAGGTGTACTCTTACATCAAGGGGTAATCGAAGGATCGACAGATTTGACCTATATCAGATGCAAATTAAAAGTAAGAATGTTCGGAAGTTTAAGCCGTTGTTGGGTAAGGAATACCTGAGAGGTTGAGCGATAAGATGGAGGCTATAGGGATTCCTCACTTCGTTTGGAATGATAAGAAGCAGTGTGTCCCTAAATCGGGTTATCAGGGATTATACTCATCAACCCGTTGGGCTGCTTAACTTTGCAGGATGTGCCACCATACTGATCTAAATTTAACCTGGATACTGGACTTTTGGAGAAAGCTTGACCCAGCATGGACAAAAACTTTGAAACAGAGGTAGACCAGCAGGTCGAGCGGTTGCGTAATAATCCCTACCGAGAGATCGAGCGCCAGGTGGCGGAGAAAAGGATGGCTTGGTTCAAGGAAAACCGGCTGAGAATTGAGGGGCTTACCTCACCCTCGCCGCGCCGGGCTTACGAGCTTCTGTTCTTCGATTATATGGGCCTCTCCTCAGACGAGCTGCCGGTCGTGTCTGAGACGGAGGAGACGATCGAATGGCTGTCGCGCAACGCGTGCCCGACCTTGGAGGCATGCCAGGCGCTGGGGCTGGATACCCGAGATGTATGCCGGGCGGTCTATGAGAAATCGACGCAAGCCCTGCTGTCACAGCTCGACCCGCAACTGAGGTTCCTGCGCAGCTATGAAGAGATCCGGCCGCACGCGGCGTACTGCCGGGAGAGGATCGTGCGTGTAGATCTCGGTGGTCGCCGTATCATTAAAAAAGAAGAAGCCAAAGTCTCCAAGAGAGAGGGTAACAAAGGCTATGGCGCGGTGGTCGCCATCGGGAACGAGGTCATCGGGCGGGCACATGACACTGCAATCACGGAGAAAGATCCGAGCTTACACGCGGAGGTCAACGCCATCCGGCAGGCTGTGCACACCATTGGAGATGCGGACTTGAGCGGTGCGGTGTTATTCTCTACCTGCGAACCCTGCCCGATGTGCTCTTCGCTAGCGGTATGGGCTAACCTGACGACGGTTGTTTCCGGGGTGTCCATCCAGGAGACAGTGGAGATGGGTAGGTCGAGGATCCAGGTGAGCTCGCAAGAGATTGTGGAGCGCTCGCCGGTGAAGGTGGAAGTGATCGGCGGCGTGCTCAGAGAAGCATGCCTTTTGCTTTATACTTGAAGGCAGTATATGCAGCAACGATTGGATGAGCGTAAGTTACTTGAGGGCGTCCGGGAGCTGGTACAGCGTGACCGGGATTTTGCAGGGATCGTGGCGGCTTACGGCCCGCCGCCGCTGTGGGGGCGGGAGCAGGGCTTTCCCACATTGGTGCATATCATCCTCGAACAGCAGGTATCGCTGGCTTCAGCCATGGCGGCCTACAATAAATTAGTGGCCGCGGTCGACCCACTCACCCCTCAGAATTTCCTAACCCTTACGGATGAGGAATTGAAAGCCATCGGGTTCAGCCGGCAGAAAACAGGCTATGGGCGCGCGCTGGCGCAGGCCATCATGGATGGCAGGCTCGATTTACCTGGATTGGAGACGCTGGAGGACCAGGAAGCCAGAGACCAGCTCATGCAGGTCAAGGGAATAGGGCTATGGACGGCAGATATCTACCTGCTGATGGCGATGGGACGACCGGACATCTGGCCGCGTGGGGATCTGGCGCTGGAGGTCGCCATGCAGCGATTGAAGGGTTGGGAGAGGCGACCGACGCCGGAAGAGGCGGGGGAAATGAGCGCTGCGTGGAGGCCGTGGAGGGCGGTGGCGGCCAGGTTGTTGTGGCATTATTACCTGAGCGAACCAAAGAAAGATTGAGTATTTGAATGACCATAGGACAGGAGTTTGATCGATCTGCGGAAAGCTATGATAGCTGGATGAGATTGGCCCTCCCGGGTTATGACGAAATCTTCTCAACCGCACTTGAAATCATGCCATTTGAGGTGGATAATGCCATCGAGGTGCTGGACTTAGGGGCGGGGACAGGGCTGTTCTCGTGGCATGTTTTCGGGAAGTACCCTCAAGCCAGGTTTGTGTTGTGTGACCTGGCTCCCAAGATGCTCGAAGTGGCGAGGGAACGCTTTCAGGGGTATGAAGATCAATTCGAGTATGTCCTAAGGGATTACCGCGATTATCAAAGTACCAGGCGATTTGACCTGGTCATTTCCAGTCTATCCATCCACCATCTAACGGATGAAGAGAAGAGGAAATTGTTTGGTGATGTGTATCGTTCTTTGAGGGATGGTGGGGTTTTTGTTAATGTCGACCAGATCAAGGGACCAACGCCGGAAATGGGCGCTTTGTATTGGGAGAACTGGTTGGGTAAAGTCAGGGCCGCGGAGGCTCCGGAAGATCAAATCCAGGCCAGCATCCAGCGACGGACGAAATATGACCATGATGCCTCGTTGGTCGACCAGTTGCAATGGCTCTCAGAAGCCGGTTTTGTTAACGTGGATTGCGTTTATAAGAACTTCTTTGTTGGGGTGTTCTATGCTTCAAGAACCTCCCATGCGTCGCCTAAATAGTGTTCTGTTAAGAGGGAGTGATCGGCCTATAGCTGGCGTATTGGATGGCTCTAAGTAAGTATCTTCTCTATTTGTGATAGGCGCGTTAATAA
>JBDHJM010000057.1:0-14308 GCA_039586895.1 Gemmatimonadota bacterium
GGAGCACGGCGCCACCACGTCCAGCCGGTCTTTCTCCGCGATCGCTAGGTTCCTGGCGCTCAGCGAATGGGCGAGGAACTCGTCGATGTGCGAGTAGGGCGTGGCTCCGCAGCAGTTCCAGTCCTCCACCTCTTTCAACTGAACGCCCAGTTTGTTGGCGGTCTCGACCGCGGAGAGATGGTAGCTCGCGGCCATCGTCTCCAGGGAGCAGCCTGGGTAGTATGCGAAAGTCTTCATGCGATGCCTTCCAGGGGCATGATCTTGGCGAGCATGCGGCGGAAATTGTTCACACGCTTGATCTTCGACGGAACAAGTGGTAGCCGTCCCCGGCGCAGCAGCTTCATGGCACCCTGCATTTCCCGCAGCAGCCCCGCGAATCCGCCCTCCAGGATGAACGCCGGCGCGTAACCCGGCTCGTAGGACTTCCCGGTCTTCATGATCGTGCGCACGAAGCGGCGGGAGAAATCCGGTCCGACGAGTCCCTCCTGGTACGTGTTCTTCCACAGGGAGTAGCGCTTGAGCACGTACATCAGGTCGGCGGGTCGGATGTTCTTGGGACATTGTTCCGAGCAGGCGAAGCAGGACGCGCACGTCCAGAAGCTGTTGCTGCCCAGCACCTCGTCCCGCAGCCCGGCGTTGATCATTCCGATGAGCTCGCGGGGCGTGTGGTCCATGTACTCGGCCGCCGGACAAGCCGAAGAGCAGGTGGCACACTGAACGCAGCAGTTGAGTCCGCGCGTTCCAGTGGCGTACATCTGGTTCGTGATCTCTTCACTGAAAGAGAGTTTCCTGAACATCTAGTCTCTCCGTTGTTTGCCTATGGCCTCACTTGGCCGATTGCTTTCTCGCCTCCGCCGCCTGGAGCAGCGCACTCACCCGCTCCAGCAGGAGGTCGGGCTCAACCGGCTTCTCCAGCAGCTCGTCCACCGGGAAAAACCCGGGGTGCACCGGCTGGCCGGGAAAGAGGTAGGCGATCTGATCCCGGATCCCGGTGATGATCAGCACCGGCATCTCCCGGAGGTCCGGATCCTTGCGCAGCTTCCGGGCCATCATCACGCCCTCGGCGCCGCGGCCCATCATGATGTCGAGCAGCAGCATGTCGTAGTGCTGCGCCTTGAGTGCCTCGAAGCCTTCCTTCGGGTTGTACGCGACGTCGGTCTCGTAACCGGCGCTGTCGAGAATGCCCTTGATCCCCTCGACATAGTCGGGATCGTCGTCCACGATCAGCAGCCTCTTTTGCTCGTTCATCCGGGGCCTTCCTCTGATGATTTTGTCGTACCTGCAGCCGCCGCCGGCTCGGGGAGATCGCCCTCGTAAGCCGGGAGCGTGATTATGAACGTGCTGCCCTTCCCTACGGTGCTGCGCACCTCGATGCCGCCTCCGTGTGCTCGGACGACGCGGCGGCTCACCGCCAGGCCGAGGCCGGAGCCGCTCTCCGTGCCCTCCCCCGACCGGGCGCGGTAAAACGTGTCGAAGATGAACGGGAGGTCATCTTCGGCGATTCCCACCCCGGTGTCCGTCACCGAGATCGTGACCTCGCCGTTGGGCTGATCTGCCACTACCGCCACGCTCGTGTCGCACTGTGAGTACTTCACGGCGTTCCCAATGACGTTGACGAGCGTCTGGGTGAGCGTGCCCTCGTCGCCCCACACCACGCCCGGAGGCTGGGGGACGGCGGTCGTTATGTCGACCGCCTTCCGAGTGGCATGGGGAACGACCGACTCGACGGCCTTGGCGATCGGCACGTCGATCGATACCGGTCCGAAGTTCTCCTTGATGGTGCCGATATCGACTGTGGCGCCGCGCCTCCAGGTGTTGATCAGGTTCAGCAGATCGCCGATTCGCGTCTTGATGCGGTCACAGCGGCGCGCCTGATCCTCGCTCAACACTTCGGCGAGCTCACGCTCCAGCCCGAAGATGTTCTGCTGGATGGCGCCCAGCGGCGCCTTCAGCTCGTGTGATACGATGGAAGCGAAATGCTCCCTGAGCACTTCGCGCTCGCGCTTCAGGGCGATGGTCTCGAGCAGGAGCGTGCGTTTCTCGACGCCGCGCCTGATGATCAGCCTGAATTCCTCCGGGGTGAACGGCTTGGGTAGGAAATCGTATGCTCCCTTCTTCATTGCTTCGACGGCGGAGCCCACCGTGGCGTAGCCGGTTATCACGATGGTCACGACAGTGGGCTGCGATTTCTGGATTTCTTCCAGCACTTCGAACCCGGACATGCCGGGCATCTTGAGGTCCAGCATCACCAGGTCGGGCTGGAAGTCGTGCAGCAAGCGGAGCCCCTCGGTGCCGTTGCTGGCCGTCGCCAGCCTGTAGGGGCTGCCTTCCAGTATCTCCGTGCAGGAGTCGAGGACGATCTCCTCGTCATCTATGATGAGGATCTTGGCAGTGTCGTCGCTCACGGTATCCCCGCCTCCGCCTCGGTGCCCGCCATGGCTGCCTCTGCAGCGGTCTTCACGGGAAGCCGAATGGTGAACGTCGTCCCTACGCCGACCTCGGAATCGACGGAAATCGTGCCCTGGTGCTCCCTGACGATGCCGTAGCTGATGGCAAGCCCGAGTCCGGTCCCGTGCCCCACCTCTTTGGTGGTGAAGAAGGGATCGAAGATGCGCTCGAGGCTCTGTTCCTCGATGCCGTGCCCCGTGTCGGAAAACGCTATCTCGACCGTTCGGCTATCGGGGTCGAACAGCGTCGAGATCGTCAGCCGTCCCGGGCCCTCCATGGCTTCCGCGGCATTGATGAGCATGTTGATGAAGACCTGCTGCATCTGCGACGGGTCGACCACGACGCCGGGCAGGTCGCCGTTCCAGTCCTTGACAATCTCGATGTCGTGGAACTGGGCCTGCCTCTCCACTAGCGAGATGCATTCCTCGAGGACCGCGTTCACGTCGGAGAGCCTCTTGTGCGCCGGCTTGGGCCGCGAGAAGTCGAGCAGCCCGCGGATGATGCGGGTGCAGCGGTTGGCCTGGGTGACGATCTTCTCGACCGAGGACGATGCCGCGCCGTCGCCGGGCGCCTTCTCCAGCAGGATGTGCGAGTACGTGACGATGCCCTGGAGCGGGTTGTTCAGCTCGTGGGCGACGTCGGCCGCGAGCTGGCCGATGACGGCCAGCCGCTCGGACTCCATGATCTTCCGCTTGGCGAACTCCTTCAGCTTGTCGTCGCGCGCCCGGAGAGCGGCGGCCATGGAGTTGAAGGCCCGTTCCAGCTCGGCGAACTCGGTCACGGACTGCACCGATACGGTCGTGTCGAGGTTGCCGCCTGCCAGATTGCGTGAGGCGGTCACGAGCTGACGGATGGGACCGGAGAGGCGCTTGGCGATCAGGTAGGACAGCGCCATGGCCAGGAGGGCGCCCGCCAGGGTGATCCCCAGGAAGATCAGCGTGGTGCGGAACTGCAGATCGGCATAGGGCTGCTCCAGGATTCCCACACCGAGTATTCCGATTATCCCGCCGTCGATGCTGCGAATCGGCTCGTAAACGCTGATGAATGCGTCCCCGGCCGCCGTGGAGCGCCCGATGCGCGTCTCGCCTTCGCCGACGACGCGGTCGTAAACCTCCGCATCCGCCCTGGTGCCCAGGGCCCGGGTGCCGTCGTCCTTCTTGACGGTCGTCGTGATGCGTATGTCGTTCTGGAATACTGTTACCGCGCCGATGTCGGTTCCCTCGTACTGGGCGTCGCGGAAAACCGTCGCCTGGACGCGGTCGACCAGGTCGTTGCGCTGGTACAACAGGGTTCCGCCGTAGAGAATCCCGATGAAGTTGCCGTCGTAGTCGAAGACGGGAGCCGCCGCCTTCAGCATCATCCCCACCGTGGCCGTCGTGTCCGTGGTCGGCCGCGCCGCCGGAGACTCTACGAGCTCGCACACCGCCTGCTCGGCGAGCGGGGGGCACTCCCGCCGCAGCTCGTCCGCCGCGAGGAGTGACGTGGCCGCTACGGGTTCGTGATGGGCGAGTACAGTGCGCACGACTTCGTCGTGGACGCGGCTGTCACCCGCGTGATCGGGGTTTGCGGCGCGGTACACTGCGACGCCGCTCCGGTCCGTCAGGGTGAGAACGTCCAGCTGCTCCCGCCGCAGCACCGCGGTGAGCTCTGGGCCGATGCCGGAAAGGTCGCCGGAAATGAGCGCGTCGCGCAGGTAGAACCGGTCCGCGCTGAACCGGACCGCGTCGTAGATGGCGGCGAGCTCGGCGAGATAGATCTCCCGTGCCGCATTGAGATCCGTCTGTGCCTTACTCTCCGCCTGTGCGACGACGCGGTCCTCGATGATGCGGATCCCCACCACACTGAAGATCGCGCTGGTGATCACGACGATCACCAGGAATCCCAGTGTCAGCCTGATGGCGACCGATTTCATCATGCCTCTACCACCCCTCGCTCATCCCGAGCCGTGCCGCGAGCCGTCACACGGCCGCGGGTCCGACCTTCCTGCGCCGCAGCAGAGATGCGGGCAGGCTGTAGCGGTACATCGTGCCTATTGGATCCGGGATGGCAGACAGGATCTGCTCTATCTCGGATTCGTCGTCGCTGCCCACCATGGAGGCGAAAGCCGAGAGCGCCTTGGCCCCCTGGTCCTTCACCCGGCTGGTGGGGCCGAAGCAGCCCGTGCAGGGCATGTTGCCTTCGATGCACAGGCCCTCACAGCCGGCGCGTGTCGCCGGGCCCATGCAGAGGACGCCCTGGGCCAGCAGGCAGGTTTCCTCATCGATTACGAGCTCGTGCGGGCGCTTGAACTCGGTGATCTTCAGGTCCTCCGGCTTGGAGTCCTTGCGCGGGCACTCGTTGCACAGGGCGATGTCCGGTGCGAGCACTGTCCCGGCCGGCGGCAGGTCCCCGCCCAGCAGCACCCCGACGGCCTCGCCTATGATCTTGGGGGTGGGCGCGCAGCCTGGCAGGTAGTAGTCCACGTTCGTGACCTGATCGAGCGTGCGCACGGTGTCGTAGAAGCCGGGCAGGCTCACCTGGCGTCCGTCTTCCTCGAACTCCCTCTGCGGCACCACGCCCTCCGGGTTCACCGTGCTCGGCGACTCCTTGTATGCGGTCGCGAAGATGGTCTCACGGTCCCACAGGTTGGCGAGGCCAGGAATGCCGCCCAGGTGTGAGCAGGCGCCGAACGCCACCAGCACCTTGGACTTTCGGCGCAGCAGCTCCACCATCTCCTCCTGTTCGGTGGTGCGGACGGCGCCGTTGATGAACGTGGCAAGGATCTCCCCGTCCTCCATCGCCTCCACGTCCTTGCGCTTGAAGTCGAGGGCGACGGGCCAGAAGACGATGTCGACCGCCGCTACCACGTCCAGGATCTTCTCCGCGAGGTCCACCACGGCCTCCTCGCAGCCGCCGCAGGACGCACACCAGTAGAGGGCGACCTTCGGTTTGTCTGTCATGAGACCGCAACCTCCTCGGCAAATGCCTCGGCCGGCACCTCGACACTGAGGGGGCCGAGCGCCTGTATCTTCTGGACCATGTCGTCCACAACGACCTTGAGCCGGTCGGCTTCGGACGCGGAGATCCACTCGAGCCGGAACCGGTCCTCCTCGATCCCCATCGCCTTGAGAAGCGGCTTGAGGAGCTGGACCCGTTTGAGGGTCTTGTAGTTGCCCTCCTGGTAGTGGCAGTCGCCCGGGTGGCAGCCGCCGATCAGCACACCGTCCGCCCCCTTCGCGAACGCGTCAAGGACGAACTGCGGGTCGATGCGGCCGGAGCACATCACCCGGATCACGCGGACATTGGGCGCGTACTTCATACGGGACGTCCCTGCCAGGTCCGCTGCGAGGTACGTGCACCAGTTGCAGAAGAAGGCAACGATCGTCGGGCTCCAACCGCGCGACGTCAGTTGCACGAGGTCATCCGATTTCGTCTCAGGCATAAGCCAGCACTCCCTCGATCTCCCCGTAGATCTCTTCGTCCTCGAAGAGGTTCTGATGGATCGAACCCGACGGGCAAGCGGCCACGCACGTGCCGCAGCCCTTGCAGAGCACTTCGTTGATTTCCGCGACCTTCTTTTCGTCCAAAAACGAGATCGCGGTGAATGGACACAGCGGCACGCAGGTCTTGCAGCCGGAGCAGTTCTCCTCGACGATGTAAGCCGTGTTGGGCTCGAGCTCGATGAATCCGGCGTCGATCAACGCCATTGCCTCGGCCGCGGCGGCGCCCGCCTGGGCGACGGTGTCCGGGATGTCCTTCGGGCCCTGGCACGCACCTGCGAGGAAGATGCCGTCGGTGAACGTGTTCACCGGAGCCAGCTTGGGGTGCCGCTCCACGAACCAGCCCTCGTTCGAGCATGTGATGTTGAACATGCGCCGAACGTCTTCCGCGTCCGCTTTGGGCTCCAGGCCGACGGCCAGGACGACCATGTCCACCGGGATCTTGCGCATCCGTCCCAGCAGCGTGTCCTCCGCCTGCATCACCAACTGGCCGTTGTTGTCAGGAGCCGGGTAAACATCCGCGACCTTGCCCCGGATGAAGTGCGTGCCTTCCTCGGCCACCCGGTTGTAGAACTCCTCCATGGACTTTCCGGGTGCGCGGATGTCGATGTAGAACTCGTACACCTCCGCATCCGACTTTTCCTTGATCAGGTGCGCCAGCTTGAGCGAGTACATGCAGCAGACTCGGGAGCAGAACCGATTGGTGTTCTCGTCCCTGCTGCCCACGCAGTGCACGATGCCTACGGACTTTGGCTTGCGGCCGTCCCGCATGACCATCTCGCCGCCGGTCGGGCCGGAGGCGTTAACGAGCCGCTCGATCTCCAGCGCCGTGTACACGTTGGGGTAGACTCCGTAGCCGTAGTACGGCGTGCGCTTGGCGTCGAACACCTTGAAGCCCGTGGCCAGCACGATGGAGCCGACAGAGACCTCCTCTAACTGCGGCTCCTGCTGGAAGTCGATTGCCCCGCGGTCGGCGCAGGCCTCCACGCAGGTCTTCTTGCACTTGCCGCTCTTGAACTCGATGCAGGTATCGGGGTCGATCGCTACCACCTGGGGCACGGCCTGCGGGAAGGGCATGTAGATCGGCTTCCGCATGCTGAGGCCCAGGTTGAACTCATCCTGGATCTTTCCCTTCTTGTACACGCAGGCATCGATGCACTCCTGGCAGCCCACGCACACGTCGTCGAGGATGAAGCGGGGGTGCTTCTTGACCTTGACCTCGTAGTTGCCGACGTAGCCCCCGACCTCGGTCACCTCCGAGAGAGTCCACAGCGTGATGTTCGGGTGGGAGCCCACTGCGGTCATCTTGGGCGTCAGGATGCAGGCCGCGCAGTCGAGCGTCGGGAACGTCTTGTCGAACATCGCCATATGTCCGCCGATGGTCGGCTCGCGCTCTACGAGGTAGACGTGCTTGCCCGCGTTGGCGAGAGTGAGCGCCGCGTGGATTCCGGCGATTCCCGCTCCCACGACCATCACGCCTTCCTTGATCGGCACGCGCCGCGCTTCGAGCGGCTTGTGCATGGCGACGCGCCGCACCGCGGCCCGGACTAGGTCCTTGGCCTTCTCTGTGGCCGATGCGCCATCCGTGTGCACCCACGAGCCGTGCTCACGGATGTTGACCATCTGGAAGAAGTACGGGTTCAGGCCGCCGCCCGACGTGGCGTCCCGGAACGTCTTCTCGTGGAGATGAGGCGAGCACGACGCCACGACGATGCGGTCCAGCCCGAGGTCGCGGATGTCCTGCTTGATCATCTCTTGTCCAGGGTCAGAGCACATGTACTTGTACTCTCTGGAGATCTTGACCCCGGGCAGCGTCGCTCCGAATGCCGCCACCTCGGCGCAGTCGATCATCCCTGCGATGTTGGTGCCGCATTGGCAGACGTATACGCCTATCCCACCACCACCGTATTCCCGTTTATTCCGCTCCGTCATGGGAGTGACTCTCCTCTGAGGAACCAGTTGCTGCTTCGACCAATTCGATTGCGTCCATCACAGCCAGCTTGCCTTCGAGACCCGTCGTCTTGACCGCGTCCTGGAACATGACCAGGTCTTTGGGACAGCTGACGACGAGCGTGTCCACTCCGGCCAGAGCCGCGGCTTCGCGCACGCGGCTTTCTGCCGGTCTCTCGTTGATGCCGGGTGCATCCTCCATCCAGAGCCGGCCTCCGCCGGCGCCGCAGCAGTAGCTGGTGCTGCGGTTGCGCGGCATCTCTACGAGCTTCGCGCCGGCCGCTCTGAGGACCTCCCGCGGTTGACGGTAGATGCCGTTGTAGCGACCCAAGTAGCAGGGATCGTGGTACGTCACCGTGTGACGGTCCCCGCTGCCGGGACGGAGCCTGCCTGCCTTGACGAGTTCTGCGAGCAGTTCCGTGTAGTGGGCCACGGGCTTGGCTGAGAGGCCGTTTCCGTTGCCGCCGTACTCGTGCTTCAGCGCCTGGTAGGTGTGGGGATCCGTCGTGACGATCTTCTCGAACTTGGCGCGGCCGAGAGCCTTGAGGTTCTTCTCCTTCAGCATCTCGGAGAGTCCTTCCTCTCCGATGCGCCGCGCGTCGGTTCCGGCGTTCTGTTCCTTGTCGTACAGGATCCCGAAGTCGAGCCCCGCGCGTTGGAACACTCGAGCCGTTGCCCTGGTGACCTCCTGCACTCGGGGGTCGAACGAGGCGTAATCTCCGACGAACCAGAGGTACTCGACGGGTTCCTTGAGCGCGTTCTTGATCTCGAAGCCGAGTCCCTGAGTCCACTTGGCTCTGGCTCGGGGCGACTGCCCGAACGAGTTGCCGTATCGCGTGAGGTTCATCAGCACATCCTGGATGCGCTGGTCGACTTCACCCTCTGAGACCAGGTGGCGCCGCATTTCGACGATCAATGGGATGTGCTCGTTGAACACCGGGCAGCGCTCCATGCAGCTGCCGCAGGTGGTGCAGGCCCAAACGGCATCGGGGCTCGCCACGTGCTCTGTGAGGGCCCCCCCGTTGCCCCCTTTCGCTGATACTGAGGCCAAGAACTGACCCTTCAGTTCATGGATCAGGTCCTTGGGCGAGAGCGGGAACCCGCTGTTGAAGGCGGGGCACACGCGGTCGCAGCGGCCGCACTCGGCGCACGCCAGCGCGCTGTACTGCTGGCGCCAGGTCAGCTCGTCGAGCCGGGACGCACCCTCGGAGGGCGGCGGCATGCCGCCCGGGTGCAGCGCCGCAAAGAACACCGCGAAGGGCCCGAATATCAGATGGCCGTGCTTGGAGTACGGCAGGTATGCCATGAACCCGAGCACCGTGGCCATGTGGATCCACCACATCAGCAGGAATAGCGTGGTGGCTCGCTCGGGCGTCACACCCATGTCGGTGAACGCGCCCGAGAGCGCGCTGCCCACCGGGCTCCAGGTAGGCGCGTGGCCCTCGGCCACGGCGGCAAAGCCCTGCCCGGCGAGGAACGTGACCAGCAGAATGCTGATCAGCGCCAGCACCAGGCTGGCGTCCCAGGTCCGTGACAGGCTCGGGGGGGTGAACACGTAGCGGCGCAGGGCCGCCACGACGATGCCTGCCAGGCCGAGCACTGCCAGGAGCTCCATCGGGAACGTCATCCACAGCACGGCGTCCGCATACGGAACCGGCAGTACCGGGAGCAGTCCGCGCAGCAGGTTCCAGAAGAACGAAGTGGCGAAGAAGACGAATGCCCAGAAGATGAAGAAATGGGCCACGCCTATGAGACGCTCGCCGAGCAGCCGCCGCTGTCCCAGCACGTTTACCGCGAACGTCCCCAGCCGCTGTGGGATCCGGTCCCAGCGCCTCTCGGGGCGGCCTCTGCGGAGGGCCCCGATCAACTGCCATACACGACGCCCGAACAGTGCGAAGGTGACGACTGTCAGGACCCACAGCAGCACGAGTCCCGGAACGCCGAGGTAGCTGACTGCCGTTGGGTCGGGCATGGCTCCGTCAGCCCTTCCTGGCCGCTACCGCGTCCAGCACGGCCGGCAGCACGTCGAGGCAGTCGTCGACGATGCCGTAGTGCGCCACGTTGAAGATCGGGGCGTCGGCATCCGTGTTGATCGCTATGATGAGATCCGACGCCTTCATGCCCTCGACATGCTCGGGTGCCCCGCTGATGCCCGCCGCGATGTAAACCTTGGGTTTCACGATGGCGCCCGATTTGCCCACCTGTCGCGACATGGACAGCCAGCCCTGGTCGATCACGGGCCGCGAACCGCAGACGGCGCCGCCCAGAGCGGTGGCCAGCTCCTGAGCGAGCTCCACGTTGTCTTCGTTGGCTATGCCGCGCCCGACCGCGATCAGCACTTCCTGTTGGGTGATGTCCACGTCGCCCGCTTCCGGCTCTACGTACTTGCCGAACTGCACGCGGCGCTCCGCCGGCACGCTCACCGCAACGTCCTCGATTTGCGGTGCCGCGTCGGCGCGTCCCTTGTCGGCGGATCGGACTCCGGGCAGGACCCCCAAAAGGGCCGCCCCGGCACCTGCCGCGACGGTGGCGTCCATCTTTCCGCCGTACAGCAGGCACACCGCCTCCAACCTCCCGTCCGTCACGCGCACGTCGCGGCAGGAGGTGACCAGTGGAGCGTCCAGCTCGGCCGGGAGCAGTCCCGCCACGTCACCGGTCACGTTGCTGAGGGGCAACAGGACCGCGGCCGGCTGCCGCTCCGAAACGAGGGCGGCGAGCGCCTTGCTGTGCGCCTCCGCCGTCGGCTCAGCCAGAGCGGGATCGTCGCCGTACAGCACCGTGTCGGCTGCCAGCGTTTGTGCCAGGTCCTTGGCCTGGTGTCCCAGAAGAACTGCGTCGAGCCGGACACCGAGACCGTCGGCCAGCTCGCGGCCCAGCGCGAGCAGCTCGTACGTGATCTCGGACACCTGCCCACGCCAGTGTTCGGCAACCACCCAGACGTTTCCGGGCATCTGTCAGTCTCCTCAGAGCATGCCGCGCTCGGTCAGGAGCTCACCCACCTTGGCGGCGAGCTCCTCCGGCGAGCCTTCGAGCATCTCGGCTTGCCCACTTGCTTCGGGCTTGGTCATCTGCAGCACTTCGAGCGGGGCCACGTCGGCCGGCCCATCGGCGGCGACCTCGTCGATGCCCCCCGACTTCATCGCCGCGCGGACCTTGGCCACCGGGACGTAGCGGGGCGGCTTCTCGGCCGCCTGCACGCCGATGACGGCCGGCACGGTCGTCTCGAACTCGCCGAGCACGCCGCCGGGAAATTCCTTCATCACGCGCAGCCTGCCCGCATCGGCCTGCACCTGACTCACGACTCCCACGTAGGGCAAGCCCAGCGCGTGCGCGAGGACGGCCGCGCTTTGGCCGTCCAGGTCGTCGGTTGCCGAACAGCCCAGCAGCACCAGGTCGACCGGCATCAAGTCGGGCACAGCGGGCAGAGCCTTGGCTAGCAGCGCGGCGGCGGCCCGGGTGGACAGGCTCTCGCCCGCGTCGGTGATCTTCACGGCACGGTCGGCGCCCTTGGCCAGGGCCGTGAACAGCACGTCGTCGATGTCCGGGGCGTCGAGTGCGACCGCGGTCACGGTGCCGCCGTGCTGCTCCTTGAGCAGGAGCGCCTCCTCCAGCGCGTGCTCGTCCCGCTCGTTTACGATCAGACGCAAAAACTCGAGATCCAAGGACTTCCCGTCCTCGCCGATCTCGAGTTCCTCGACCACGTCCGGCACCATTTTCAGCACAGCGAGTATCTTCATTGTCACACTCACCGTTGCGTGGACATCCCCGGCTACATCAGTGCGTCACCCATCGATGGCGTCAGCCAGGAGCTCCACTACGTCCTTGACCTGCAGCTTGTCATCGTATCCCAGCACCTTCACCGAATCCTCGAAGCGCGACACCTCGTACGGGCACGACACCGCGAGCACGTCGGCGCCCGTGGCGATCGCTTCCTTGACGCGCCGGTCCGACAGACGGTCGTAGCCCTTGGCCGCGTAGTACGTGTCCAGCCACATGCCGCCACCCCCGCCACCGCAGCAGATCGAGTTGACGCGGTTGTGGGTCATCTCGACCAGCTTCACGCCGGGGATCGCCTGCAGCATGGCGCGTGGCTCCTCGTAGAGGCCGTTGTGCCTTCCCAGGCAGCACGCGTCGTGATAGGTGATCGTGCAGTCGAGCTTCTTCGTCAGCAGCGGCCCCAGCTGCTCCAGCCGGCGCGCGAAGAACGGCGTCGTGTGGTCGGCGATGTGGTCGAACCCGAACGCCGGGTAGCGGTAGACGAACGCGTCGTAGGCGTGCGCTCCCGAGGTGACGATCCGGTTGAACTCGTACTTGTTGAACAGCTTGATGTTGTCCTCGGTGAGCTTGTCGAACAGCCCCGCCTCGCCCACCAGGCGTGCGCACTCACCGGCGCACTGCTCCTTGGCGCCGAGGATGCCGAAGTCGACCTCGAGCGCGTGGAAAAGCCGCACGGTGGCGCGGGCTGTGGCCTGGCCGCGCGGGTGGTACGACAGGTAGCACTCGGGTATCCACAGCACGTCCACCGGTCCCGGCTCCTTGGACAGATCGCGCACCGGCACGTCCGTGGTGCTGGTCCATTGAGCCCGCTTGCGCGGCGACTCGCCCATCGGGTTGCCGTAGCGCAGCGTGTTCTCCAGCGCCTTCTGCAGCTCCGCCGGCACCTCAGGCAGCCGTGCGAAGACCTGTTCCTTTACCAGCGGCAGCAGCACTTCCGTGAGCCGAATGCCGCGCGGGCACTTGGCCATGCACGCGTAGCAGGCCACGCAGTTGAGCATGCTGTCGCTGGTGAAGACCTCTTCGATGAGTCCCGCCTGGAGCATCTTGATGATTCGGCGCGGCGGGTACTTCATGACTTCGCCGTAGGGGCACGTGCCGACGCACATACCGCATTGGATGCAGCTGATGACCTCCCGACCTTCGGGAGTGTCCAGGAGGTTGTCCAGGGTGATCTCGCAGGACGCCTGTTCCACCGCGGGTGTCGCTTGCACCATCGTCGGTTCCCCCTCGTCCTTCCCTCACCCGGCGCCCAGCCAGAGGCTCGGCATCTCTGCCCCGCAGGGCGCCACGTAGGATCCTAGTCCGGCTGCCCGCCTCCCCCACCCGCGGCAGCATCGGCGTTCAGCTTGCTGAGGTGGAAGTGACACGCCCGCCGGTCGGACTGGCGCAGCAGGCAGCGCTCACGGAAGTGGATGCCGCAGCGGAAGCAGACCTCTTCGGCTCCGTTCTCGCGTTCCACGATGCTGACCGAGAGGTCGTCGAGCAGTGATGCCGTGCGTTTCAGCTGCTCGGCCGAGAGCTTGCCGAACAGGCCCTCGAGGGCCCGGTCCGCCGCGCTGTCGTACGCCTGCAGCAGCTTGCGGCCTCGCTCGGTGAGCGAGAGGTGCACGGCGCGGCGGTCGTCCTCGGCCTCGGCGCGGTTCAGCAATCCGCGCTTGACCAAGCGGTCTACCGCGCGGCTGGCGGCGGCGTTGCTGACGCGCAGGAACGCGGCCACGTTGCTCACCGTGTACGTGTCCGAGCGCGATACCATCTTGATGAGCTTCAGCTGCGAGAAGGTGAGCTTCTTCCCGGTTACCGATTTCAGCTGCTGCTCCATCAGGTCGTTGAGCGCGGACGCAAAGATCTGTGCACTTCCGAGGAAGTCGTGCACCAGCGTGGTCGTGTCGGCCTTTATCATCTGGAAAACCCTCTGGGCCTGGGGCCCGGGGCACTCGGGAGGGGTGGTTTTGGGCGCGGGAAACCCATTCCGACTTCGTTTGTCAGAGTTAAATTTAAACTAGGTTAACTGTTTTCTCAAGGGGTGTTTGCAACAAGAAGAAGCCCGCTCCAGCGTGTGGAACGGGCTTCAATTTGGAGGCTGGCAACGGCCTACTCTCCCATGGGCTCTCCCCCATAGTACCATCGGCGCTGACGGGCTTAACTGCCGTGTTCGGGATGGGAACGGGTGTGGCCCCGTCGCGCTAGTCGCCAGCCATGAAGGCAAAGATCGAGGCGTGCGTGGATGGATGTCCTCCGGAAAGAACTTGTCGTCCTGTCCCACAGTCTCCCACAAGGGGGAGAGATCAAGCTGCACGGGCGATTAGTACGGCTCGGCTGAAGCGCTTGCACGCCTTACACCTGCCGCCTATCAACGTGGTCGTCTACCACGGCCCTTCAGGGACCTTGCGGTCCAGGAGTGTTCATCTTGGGACGGGCTTCCCACTTAGATGCTTTCAGCGGTTATCCCTACCCGACGTCGCTAACCGGCGATGCCACTGGCGTGACAGCCGGGACACGAGCGGTCAGTCCGACCCGGTCCTCTCGTACTAGGGTCGGGTTCCCTCAACACTCCAACGCCCACCACGGATACAGACCGAACTGTCTCACGACGTTCTGAACCCAGCTCATGTACCACTTTAACCGGCGAACAGCCGGACCCTTGGGACCTTCTC
>JBDHJM010000014.1:0-48286 GCA_039586895.1 Gemmatimonadota bacterium
TCCGTCATTCACGCGGGCTACGTCCCCGACGGTGATCAGGCCCGCATCGGTCGAATCGGAGGCGCCCGCTCCCTGGTTGAGCGGCACACTCGCTATCTCGTCCACGGTCTGGAACTCGCCGAGCGTGCGCAGCGCGTAGCGGTAGCGGCCCCGCAGGATGGTGCCGCCCGGGGCGCTCTGGTTCGCGGCATCGAGGGCATCCAGCACCTGTTGCACCGTGAGCCCGTAGGTCTCGAGCAGCTGGGGATCCACCTCCACGTGGATCTCGCGCTCGAAGCCGCCCGCGATTGCCGCCTCGGCCACGCCTTCGATCTGCTCGAGCCGCCGCTTGAACACCGACTCGGCGAGATCCTTGAGCGACGCCAGGTCGGTGTTGCCGGTGACCGACAGGGCCATGATCGGCTCGGAGTTCGGATCCGTGCGCAGCACCACCGACCGCGAGGCCAGCTCCGGCAGTTCCTCCTGAATGTTGTCGAGCTGTTCCCGCACGTTGAGTGCGGCGAAGTCCATGTCGGTGCCCCACGAGAACCGCAGCGTGACGAGCGAGATGCCCTCGCGGGACACGCTCTCCACTCGCTCCACGCCGGGAACGCGGCTCACGCCGCGCTCGATGGGCTCCGTGACGAAGCGCTCGACCTCTGCGGGACCCACGTCGGAGTACTGCGTGTAGACCACGAGCCGCGGATAGGCGACGTCGGGCAGCAGGTCGATCGGGATTCGGACGAAGGAGATGATCCCGAGAAAGACGACGCCCATGAACAGCATCGCCACAGCCACCGGACGCCGCACCGACAGGCTGCTGATCGACATCAGCGTCCTCCGCCCGTGCCCATCATCACATCCACCACTTTCCCCCCCTCATCACCACGGGCGTGCGATCTGCCCGAGCAGCTCCTGAAGCGTCACGCCGGCGCGGGAATACTCGAGCTGGGACTGAAGCCAGGCTCGCGCCTCCTGCGACGATTGGGTGACGATCTGCTGGAAGTCGGTGAAACCGATGGTGCCGAGCTCGTACTGCTCCTGCGCCATCGCCAGGCGCCGCTGGCTCAGCTCCACAGAGCGCTGTGCCAGCACGAGGCGCCGGTATGCGGTCACCAAGTCGGTAAAAGCGTTGCGCACCTCACGCTCCAGGCGCAGCGTCTCCTCCCGCAGCGACTCGTGAGCCACTGTGGCGTTGGCGCTCGCCTGCGTCACCGCCCGTGAGGTCTGGAAGCCCGTGAACAACGGCCACCGCACACTGACGCCGAAGTTCACAGCGTTGTCGGTGGGATTGAAATCGAATAACGCACCGTAGCTTCGCTGCCCCTCCGAGCGGCCGATGCTGCCGGTGGCCGTAAGCACGGGCCAGCGCCTGCCCTTGGTGGCCGTCGCCGTATAGTCGGCCTGGGCGGCCTCGGCGTGGCGCTGGGCGATGCGTGGGTTGCTCTGCATGGCGACCGCCACAAGGCTGTCCACGTCGAACCCGGCCGGGTCGATCTCGGCCGGCAGCTCGCCCTCAACCTCGAAGGCGGACCAGTCGTCGATGCCGATCTGCTCGGCCAGCGACACGCGCGTCTTGACGGCGTCGCCCAGCGCCCGCGCCAGAGCCTGCTCCTGCTGGGCCAGCTGCACCTGCGCACCCAGGACGTCCACCTCGGTGCGGGCAGCGACCCTGAACAGCCGCTCGGTGGCGTCCAGCTGGCGCCGCGAGACGTCGAGCAGCGCTTCCTCGACTTCGATCAAGCGGCGCGCCTGGAGCGCGTCGAAGAAGCGCCGTGTCACCTCCGCGGCCACCGCGGTGCCCGAGACGTCCACGCCCGCTGCCGTGGCGCTGGCCCCAGCACGCGAGGCCTTGTAGTTGTTGACGTTCTCGAAGCCGTTGAACAGCGTCCAAGAGCCCGACAGGCTCTGGGTGGAGCTGCTGTTGTTGAAGGTGACGGGCCGCGGAAGTTCGATGTTCTGGCCAGTAGTATCGGTGCCCGTGCTCGTGCTGGTCCGCGATCCCGAGAAACCCAGGTTGGCGTTGAGCGTCGGCAGGAACGCGCCGAACCCCGCCCGCACGTCCGCGTTCGATGCGTCGGCCTGCACGATGGCGCGTCTCAGGGCCGGATTGTAGTCCGCCGCGAGGTCGAGCGCCGCACCCAGTGTGAGCTTGTCGGGAAGCGCCTGCGCTCCTGCCGCACCCGCGAGCAGGACTCCGGCCACGGCAATCAGCAGCGCCCGCCTCACTGGGGCCTCCCGCCTTCGACCCGCACGCTCTCCACCAGGCGCACGTGGGCGTCGTGGATCAGCGTGTAGTGCCCGTCCGTGAGCACCCATTCGCCCGGCTCCACCATCTCGGTGTCGGGGTCGGGCACGACCTCCACGACGGAGTCGTTGGCCAGCCCGGTGGTCACGTAGCGCCACTTGGCGAGTCCGGTGTTCCCCTCACCCTCGAACACGAACAGCATGGTGCGGCGGTCGCGCTCCAGGATGGCCGACCGCGGCACCAGAATCCGCTCCGCGAATCTGCGCGCTTCCAGGGCGACCCGGGCATACATGCCCGGCAGGATGCGTCCCTCGGGGTTGTCGACCATGACGGTCACCCGCGCGGTGCGGGTCTCGCGTTCCACCTTCGGGTTGATGGTGGCTATGCGCCCCGTGAAGGTCTCTCCAGCGAAAGCGGCGAAGGCGACCGTCGCGCCCCGGCCCGGCGCCAGCAGGCCGACCTCACTCTCAAGGACCTGCACCTCGACCTTTATGGGATCGAGATCCACCACCGTGAGGAGCTCGTCGCCCGGGCGGACCAGCTGCCCCTCGACGACACGGATCGACGCTGCCCGCCCGGCGAACGGCGCCGTGACGCGGGTGCGCTCGAGCTGGAGGCGCGCCTCTCGCAGCGCAATATCGGCTTCCTCGAGCCCGCTCTTGGCCCGGGCGACCCGCTCCCGCTCCGCCCGCACTGCCTCCTCCTCGATCTGGTCGTCGAACAGGGTGAGCTCGCGATAGGTGGCCCGGGCCTTCGCCAGCCCGGCCTCGGCGCGGGCCACCGCGAGCGCGTACTCGGTCGTGTCGATCTCGATTAGCAGGCGGCCGCGGCCCACCGGGTCATTCTCCGATATCCGAAGCCGTGTGACGCGGCCCTCGACCTGTGCCCGGAGCGGCGCCTCGCGCTCGGCTGCAGCCTGCGCCGCTGCCGAAACGGAGATCACCAGTGTGTCCCGGACCACCTGGGCCCCCTCCACCGGAATCGCAACATCGGTGGAGAAGGTGCGCGCCGACGAGACGCTCTCGGCCCCTCCCTCGGGCACCTCCGCGATGGTCGAGCCGCTGTCGCTCTCTTCCGAGCCCCTGATCCGCAAGTAGATGCCGCCCGCCATCGTGAACACGACTGCGACGGCGGCCGATACGCCAATGATCTTTCGGATGGTCATCTTCCCGTCACCCCTGCTGCATTATCCTCGTTCCGCGGCGACCGGGAGGGCGCCGCGAGTTCCGACTCCACTTTATAATATGGCGCGGTGTCAGCGACGCGCGCGGACGTTTCAAAGACGCTCGAAGGCCGGAAATCGTTGCACCGCAGGCACAACCGGGATTCAACCGACCTTCCACCCGAGGCACGCGGGTCCGCCGATGCGACGCTCCGCGCGGCCCGGGCATCATTCCCGGGACGACGGAACCGCCCATCCTGGAGGAAGAAATGGCTCGCAGCTTCACCGCAGTGCTCGCCCTTGGTCTCGCCGCCGCACCAGCGGCTGCGCAGGACGAGCCCCAAACCGTCACTCTCACCGAGGCCGAGGCCCGGTTCCCCGAGCCGTTCAGCGCACTGCTCGGATTGCGGGAGCTGAGCGACGGCCGGGTGCTCATCTCGGACCGGATTCAGCAGACGGTAGCCCAACTCGATTTCTCGAGTGGGACTTATGAGGAGATCGGCCGCAGCGGCGGCGGCCCCGGCGAGTACCAAATGCCCGGTCCCCTGTTCGCGCTGGGCGATACGACGCTGCTCATGGACATGGGCAACCGGAGACTCGCGCCCATCCTGCCGGACGGCCGCATCGGATCGAACTCAATTCCTCTCAGGCACCCAGCCGGCTTCCCCATTCTGCCGCGCGGCGTCGACGCGGAGGGCCGCATCTACTTCGACCTCGCGGGGATGATGATGCCGGGCCTGGAAGAGGGCGCGATGGCGGGAGTGGCGCCGATACTGCGGTGGGACCGCTCTACAAGCGCCATCGATACGATGGGTTACATGAACTTCCCGCCCATGGAACCGGCCGGCCCGGGCGAGGCACGCATAGAGATCGGCGGCCGCGGTCCTTACGACGGCCAGGACGCTTGGAGCGTGACACCGGCAGGCGCCGTGGGAGTGGCCCGCTTCGCCGAATACCACATCGAGTGGCTCTCGCCTGAGGGCGCCTCGGCGAGCGGGCCGGTGATCTCCTATGATCCGGTGAAGGTGACACAGGACGATAAGGAAGCCTGGGCGGATCAGATGGCGGCCCGCGGCGTCATGATCCAGGTCGAGAACGGCAGGCGCCGCACCATGCGGCCGCCGCGCCCGAGCACCGACAACCTGAACTGGCCCGAGTACAAGCCTCCGTTCACCGGCTTCTCGGCGCGCGCCGCAGCGGACGGCAGCCTGTGGGTGGAGCGCACGCGCAAGTCGAACCAGCGCAACGCGACCTACGACGTGTTCGACGGACGCGGCAACCTGGTGAGCCGGGTTGTGCTGCCAGCCGACCGCCGGCTGTTCGGATTCGGTGACGGGGTGCTGTACGCTATCTACACCGACGAAGACGACCTCGAGTGGCTGGAGCGGTATCGGCTCTAGATTCCCGGGACGGGACCACGACTCCGGAGGCGGCCGGAGGGCTCAGGCTCTCCGGCCCTTTTGGTGGGTACAATCTGTACAAACCTTGTCTACCATTTACAATGGACGTACGTTTGACATGTGCTCGGAATCATCTCGTGACCGATCCGCCACGCCGAATCAACCTAAGTCTTTGCGGGACAGATATTTGCACTCCGTTCCCATGTTGCTGACCGGGGCTACCGGATACGTCGGCGGCCGCCTTCTCGGAGCCCTCGAGGAACGCGGTGTCCCCGTACGGTGCCTGGCCCGACGCCCCGAGCGGCTTCGGGCCAGGGCCGCACCGACCACGGAGGTTCTGGGCGGAGACGTGTTCGAACAGGCTTCGCTGGCTGCAGCTCTAAGCGGCGTTCGGGTTGCGTACTACCTGATCCACTCCATGGGATCCACCGGGAGCTTCGAGGCCGAGGACCGGCGCGCGGCGGAGCTGTTCGCGGCGGCAGCCGAGCGCGCCGGGGTCAAACGGATCGTCTACCTGGGCGGTCTGGGCACGGGCGCCGGCCTTTCCCCACACCTGGAGAGCCGCCACGAGGTAGGCCGCATCCTGCGGGAGTCGGGCGTGCCCACGATAGAGTTCAAGGCGTCCATAATCGTGGGCTCCGGCAGCCTCTCCTTCGAGATGATCAGGTCGCTGGTGCAAAAGCTGCCCGTCATGATCACCCCGCGCTGGGTGCGGGTGCCAGCGCAGCCCATCGCCATCGAGGACGTGATCGAGTACCTGGTGGCGGCGGCCGAAGTACCGCTCGACGGCAGCGCGGTCTACGAGATCGGCGGCGCTGACCGCGTGTCCTACGGCGAGCTGATGCGCGAGTACGCGCGTCAGCGGGGGCTGAGGCGCTACATGATCCCGGTCCCCTTTCTCACACCGCACCTTTCAGGCCTGTGGCTCGGTCTGGTCACACCGGTATACGCACGCATCGGGCGCAAGCTCATTGACAGCCTGCGCAACCCGACAGTCGTGCAGGACGAAGCTGCCCTGCGCACCTTTGGGGTCCGTCCCCGCGGAGTGAGGGAGGCCGTTGCCCGGGCGCTCGGCAACGAGGACCGCGCGTTCGCCCAAACCAGGTGGTCCGACGCGCTCTCGTCCGGCGGCGCGCAGCGACAGAGGGGCGGCACGCGGTTCGGGACACGCATCGTGGATTCGCGCAGCGCCGAAGTCGATGTCCCGCCGGCACAGGCCTTCGAGCCGATCCGCAGAATCGGCGGAGGAACCGGGTGGTACTTCGGCGACTGGCTATGGCGGCTGCGCGGGTTCTTGGACCTGTTGGTGGGAGGCGTAGGTGTGCGCCGGGGCCGGCGCGACCCGGACCAGGTGGAGGCCGGTGACACTGTGGACTGTTGGCGCGTCGAGCGTGTCGACCCCGACCTGCTGCTGCTGCTTTCGGCCGAGATGAAGCTCCCCGGCCGTGCCTGGCTTCAATTCGAAGTGGAGCGATCCGGTGACGGCTCACGGATTCGCCAGACGGCGATATTCGATCCCGTAGGCCTGCTCGGACTCGCCTACTGGTACGCGCTCTACCCGCTTCACGCGCTGGTATTCGCCGGAATGCTGCGCGGCATCGCAGCGACCGCCGGCTCAGGGACCGCAGAGACACAACTTGCACGAGGCACCGTTCAGCCCGACAGTGAGGTTTCCAGCGAGAGCTCGTGACAGTACGCAATCACGCCCGACCTGCCTTGGTTCTGAGCAAGTGCCTGGAAATCGACGCCTGCCGCTACAACGGGCAGCTGATCCGGGCGCCGTTCGTGCTGTCGCTCATGCCCTTCGTGGACCTGAAACCAGTCTGTCCGGAAGTGGAGATCGGGCTGGGCATTCCGAGAGACCCCATACGGCTGGTACGGCTCGGCTCGAGCGTGAGCCTCGTGCAGCCCACCACCGGACGGGACGTCACGGCGGACATGCAGGCTTTCAACGACAGCTACCTGTCCGGATTGGGTGAAGTGGACGGCTTCATCCTCAAGAGCCGCTCACCCTCGTGCGGCATCAAGGACACCAAGATTTACGCCGGAGAGGACGGCAAGCAGCCCTCCGACAAGGGACCGGGGATGTTCGGGGGTGCCGTGCTGGAGCGTTTTCCGCTGGCGGCCGTGGAGGATGAGGGCCGGCTCACCAACTTCCGGCTGCGGCACCACTTCCTCACCAAGCTCTTCACCCGGGCGGCATTCAGGGAACTCGAGGCGCGACCGTCCATGGCTGCGCTGGTGCAGTTCCACGCCGAGAACAAGCTCCTCCTGATGGCCTACCACCAGAGCGAGCTGCGCGCCTTGGGACGCATCGTCGCCAACCCCGACCGACGTCCGATCGATGCGGTGCTGGCAGACTACGAGGTGCACCTGGCCCACGCCCTTGAGCGGCCACCCCGCAACACATCCAACATCAACGTGCTGCAGCACGCCCTCGGGTACGTCTCAGACGGACTCACTGCCGCAGAGAAGCGTCACTTCCTCGAGGCGCTGGACGAGTACAGGGCCCGCCGCATGAGCTTGAGTCCGCCGCTGCTGCTCGTTCAGTCCTGGATTGCGCGTTTCGAGGAGAGCTACCTGGCGCAGCAGAGCTACTTCGAACCCTACCCGGCGGAGCTGATGGACCTGCGCGACTCGGCCCGCGAGAATTGAGGTCGGCTACCCGTCCCGCAGCAGCGGCCGCGTGAGGCAAGTCGGTCCGCCCGCTCCCTTCCAGCTGATTTCGAGTCCCGGATACACGTGCACTTCGGCACCGGCCTTCTCGAGCAGAGAGCGCGTGCGCGGGTTGCCGTCCAGAGCCACGCACACCCGAGGTGCCGCGGCGAGCACGTTGCACGCCATCGTGGCGAACTCGTCTTCCGGCACCTCGATCAGCTCGATTCCCCGCTCGATCAGCGCGTCACGGAAGGGCACTGGCATCAGCGGGGAGTAGACGAGGGCCAGGTCTCGGTCGATGGGACTGAGGATGGACATGAGGTGAAACACGTCATCCGGTCCCTGCCAGTGCGGCAGCGGCACGGCGATCACCTCGTCGACGGCACCGCCCAGCAGGGTCCGGAGCTGCTGGATGCCCTCCCAGTTGGTGCGGTAACCCTGGCCGACGGCCACGGTACGACCATCGAGCCACACCACATCGCCGCCCTCGAGGAGCCCGTCGCCGGTGATCGACCCGAGCACCGGGATGTCCATGGCCGCGAAGGCGGCGCGCAGAGCGGCCGGCTCCGGCTTGCGGGCGTCCTTCCCCATTGAGCAGAGGATGACTCCGCCGTCGCTGGTCACCGCGGCGTCCCGCACGTAGATCGAGTCGAGGCTCACGCTCCCATCGGACGGCACCAGCTCCGGTTCGACACCGAGCTCACGGAACAGCCGAATCAGCGCTTCGTACTCCTCGACCGCGGCTTTGAAATCGGGACGCCCCCGGTAGCGCAGTGCCTGCCACTCCAGATCGATGAGCGCATCACTCACGAAGGCGTCACGCGCGTGCTTGAGTACCAAGCGCCTGATTGCGCCAACTTCGGAGTGGGCTGTCCCGCTCATGCGGACTCCAGATGGAAGCGCGGGGACCCCGCCTTGCGAAGTCCCCGCGTCATGGCTGGGGCAACAGTTACGCGCGTGGCTCTACGGCCTCCCCGCCGCGCCCCCAGGTGCGGAACACGATGTCCCAGAACGGCGAGCTGACGCCGTAGTCTTTCTTGGGATTCTGGTAGTGGTGCCGGAAGTGGTGCTTCTTGAGGTACAGCGTAATGCGTCCGTGCAGACGCCAATGGTGCACCGCGTAGTGCGTTGTGTCGTAGATCAAGTAGCCCGTCACCATGCCCGCGAACATGGCGGGGGCCACGTCGGCACCGAACGCGAAACGGAAGGCGAAGTAGAAGAACACTCCCAGCGGCACGCTGATGACAGGCGGCATCACCAGGCGCTTGGAGTCGTTGGGCCAGTCGTGGTGCACGCCGTGCGCCAGGAAGTAGAACTTCTGCCGGATGCCCTTGAGCCTGGAGAACGTCGGCTCGCCGGGACCGGCCTCCCCTACCACACGCGTCACCTCCTCCATGATCTCTTCCTTAGTATGGAACACGAAGCGGTGGACCAGGTACTCGGTGAAGGTCCAGATCGCGAACCCGGCGCCGAACAGGCCGACGGCCCGCCACCCAATGACGTCGAGCCGGTAGCTCCAGTAGAGCATCGCCAGCGTGACCGGAACGAAAATAATGTGCGGCACCGCCGGGTGGACGTGCGAGAACTTCTCGAAGAAATCGTTCTTGAAGATGCGAACGGTCTCGTCTTTGTTCGACACGTACTTCTTCGCCATCGCGGACCCCTCGTACTGGCATGTCGGATCTGGCGGGAGGCCGGCGACGTCCGGCCGCCCAGTTGAGCCACAATAAACGATGCCCGGCCCTCATGAAAGTCCGGATCATGCCAATCGTTAAGACTTCTTCAGGCCGCCGTCTGGAACAGCGCCGCGACCGCCCCGGCAGGGTCGCGAATTACGGCATAGCGGCCCATCGAGCCCGCCTCCTTGGGGCCGGAGACGACCGATCCGCCGAGCTCACCGCACTGCGTGAGGCTCGCGTCCAAGTCGTCCACGGTGATGTACATAATCCACTGCACAGGCAGGTCGGCGTTCGAGCCGCGCGCATGGCAGATGCCGGCAACCGGTGATTCGGGTTCCCCGGCCGGCGCCATGCTGAAGTCGCTGTAGTCGCCCATGTCGACCGGTGACGGCAGCCAGCCTGTCACAGCCGCATAGAAGTCCCGCACACCTTCGGCATCGGGCACTGTGAGATCGATCCAGCCGATGCGTCCGCTTTGGCCTGCGCTCATAGCTGCTCTCCGGGAGGAGGGGAAACGTCGTCGCCGACGGCGGCAGCCGCCTCCGACCATACCGTTGAATTATCGCCCATGCCGGCCACTCGACACCACCTGCCCACGGCCTTTTCAACGGAGCACTTTCCCGATAGAGTCAGGGCGTGACATCCGCACGCCTTTCCCGACACTTGGCACTGGCGGCGCTGCTCTTCGCGGCGCCTGGCTCCGCGCGCGCCCAGGACGTCGCCGCAGCCGCCGGCGACGGGTCCACGCTGTCCATCGCGCTGGTGACAATGGGCCCCGGCACCCAGGTATGGGAGCGCTTTTCGCACAACGCCCTGTGGGTGCGCGACACAACCCGCAGCATCGACCGGATCTACAACTACGGGATGTTCTCCTTCCAGCAGGAGAACTTCCTCACCCGGTTCGTGCGTGGCGAGATGATGTACTGGATGCAGGGGTTCGACGGCGAGCGGCACAACCGGGCGTACATGGTGGCCGACCGCTCGGTGTGGATCCAGGAGTTGAACCTCACCCCGGAGCAGCGCGTCGAGCTGCTCGCCTTCCTCGAGTGGAATGAGCGTCCCGAAAACACGTTCTACCGCTACGACTATTACCTGGACAACTGCTCCAGCCGCATCCGGGACGCGCTCGACCGGGTGCTGGGCGGCCGCTTGAGCGAGCTCTGGCTGGATGCGGAGACCGGAACGACCTACCGGTTCCACACCCGTCGCCTGCTAGCCCCCGACTTCGGAGCGTACTTCGGCACCTACTGGTCGCTGGGCCACCCCATCGATCGGCCGATCTCGGTGTGGCAGGAGACGTTCCTGCCGGTGCGCCTCATGGTGCGCCTGCGCGACGTGACTGTCGTTGGGCCGGACCGCACCGAAGAGCGGCTGGTCGCGTCGGAGTGGACCTTCTACCAGAGCACGCAGCCGCCAGAGCGGGAGGAACCGCCCAACTGGATGCTGCAGTTCTTCCTGGCGGGCCTGCTGATCGCGGCGCTGTTCTATTTCCTCGGCGCAAACGCGCGGGTGTTCCGTTGGGCCCGCGTGCTCAGCGTATTCGCTACCTCGCTTTGGGCACTGCTGCTCGGCCTGGGCGGCGTGTTCATCGTCGCCGTGTGGCTGTTCACCGCGCACTGGGCCGCCTATTACAACGAGAACCTGTTCTTCACCAACCCGATCGCGCTGCCGCTGGTGGTGCTCGTCCCGTTCGCGGCCGCTGGCAAGGCATGGGCAAGGCGCTGGGCGTGCTGGCTGGCTCTCGGCGTGGCAGGGCTCTCCCTGCTCGGCTTCGTGATCCAGGCGCTGCCCTGGTTCCACCAGGTGAACGGAGAGGTAGTGGCACTGACCCTGCCGCCTGCGGTCGGGATGTGGTGGGTGGTGGAGCAGATGGCCGGAGGCGGATTCCGCCCCCGACCATCGGGTGAGTCTTCCTAGAACAGCCCTTCCAGCCGGTTGAGGCAGCTGGTCCAGCCCTCTTCGTGACCCTTGCGCCGCTCCTCCGTGGGAAGGCCCTCGTGGTGCATCGTAACCTCGGTCGAGTCACCGGCATCAGCGAGCGTCACCGTGATCACGGTCTCTCCGATGTCGTTGTGCGGCTCTTCCTTCCACGACCACGTGTACACCAACCGCTCGAACGGCGCGATCTCGCGGTACTTCCCGTACGCAGTGTAGGTGTTTCCCTTCGGCGAGAGCATCTGAATCTGGTGGCGGCGAAGTGGCTGTGCTGTCGTGGAAGGGCAAGCTCGCCCTGCTCTACCTGCCCACTGACGATCCCTCGGACGACATCGTAAAGCTGAAGCATGTCCAGGGTGACACTTTCCAGCGCGTGCTCGACGACGGTGAGCCCGGCGAGGAAATCCGGTTCGAAGTGGAGGACGGTCGGGCCGTCCGCATGTGGCGCCACAGCAACTTCTGGACGCGGCTGCCGTAGTGTGATCTAGGCGGGGCGACCGCCGCGGCAGGCTCTCCCTAAGTGGAGCAGCCCAACCAGATCGTGCAACGCCAGTAAGGGGCTGTGCATCCATCCGGGAGAGGCTGCGGGCAGGTCCTCCCGCCGTTTCACAGCGCAACGCTGGAGCGTACGTGCGATTACCCACCCCGGTGCGATTCCGCATGCCGCCCTGGATGTACAATCATCCCAGGGCGGCTCTCGCTATCGCGGCCATAATCGCGGTCGTCGGCGGTGCCGGGGCAGCCGTGTCCGCCGACGCCGTGGCACGCGCACACCTGGGAGACGGTATCTTCGCCACACCCACCCGGTTCTACGCGCGGCCGCTCGTGTTCTACCCGGGAATGGAACTGGACAGGCGCCGCACCGAGAACTACCTGGAGCGGCTTGGATACCGGGAGGTGCGCAGCGGCAGGGTCGGCATCGGGGAGTTCCGCCTTGGCTCCTGGGAGTGGACCATCGGTCGCCGCGCATTCCGCCTCCACGACCGCCTCGACCCCGGAGGTGTAACGAGAGTGCGCGTGGGCTGGGGCGGCCGGGTCGCGGAGGTGCGGGACGCGGAGAACCGGCGTCTGGAGCTGGTGGCGGTGGAACCCGAGCAGCTCGGAGTCCGTTACGGGCCTCTCGGAGAGGACCGCGTCCCGGTGCTGCTGGGCGAGGTGCCCGACGTCCTGTTGAGGGCGGTCTTGGCCATCGAGGACCAGCACTTCTTTCAGCATCACGGGCTCGACGCGCGCCGGGTGGCCGGAGCGGCTCTCGCGAACATGCAGTCGGGACACATCGTGCAGGGCGCCAGCACCATCACGCAGCAGCTCGCCAAGAACCTGTTCCTCACGCCGCGGCGCACCGTGAGGCGCAAGCTGCGCGAGCTGGCCATGGCCTTCGTGCTCGAGGCCCGCTACAGCAAGGAGCGCATTCTCGAAGCGTATCTGAACCAAGTGTACCTGGGTCAGGAAGGCGGTCGTGCGATACACGGTGTTGGGCGCGCCGCCCAGTATTACTTCGGCAAGGACGTCACTCAGCTTCGTCTGCACGAAGCCGCGCTCCTAGCGGGCATGATCCGCGGTCCCAACCTGTACTCGCCGTTCCGCAGTCCCGAAGCCGCCGCGGACCGGCGCAACCTGGTGTTGGTCCTGATGCGGAACCAGGGAGTCATCTCGCAGGAAGAGCTCGAGGACGCGCGGGATGCCGGCCTCGGACTCAGAGAGCGCGCCGAGCCGGCGCGTCACGGCCGCTACTTCGTCGACTTCGTTGCGCAGCAGCTGCGGGAGGAGCACGGTGCGGAGCTAATGGAAACCGGGCTCGCCGTGTTTACCACGCTCGACATGGAGCTGCAGCGCGCCGCCGAGCACGCCGTCGCGGAGGGGCTCAAACGGCTCGAGGGAGACTATCCCGCCCTGGCGGCCGCCGGCAGCCCGCTCCAGGCCGCCCTGGTGGTGCTGGATCCGCGGACGGGAGAGATCCTAGCCATGGTCGGAGGCCGGGACTACGGAGCGTCGCAGTTCAACCGCGCCGCCGACGCCCGCCGCCAGCCGGGAAGCGCGTTCAAACCCGTGGTGGCGATGGCCGCGCTGTCGTACCAGGAGGACGGGCCGCCCTCCTTCACTCTCGCATCGGTTCTGGAGGACGAGCCGCTCGAAGTGGAAACGCCCGCCGGTATTTGGCAGCCGGCCAACTACGACGGCCGGTTTCGGGGCAGCCTCACGCTGCGCGAGGCGCTGGAGCGCTCGCTAAACGTGCCGTTCGCGAGGCTCGGTTTGGCCGTGGGCCCCGAGCGCATCGTGCGAACCGCGCGCCTGCTCGGAATCCAGAGCCCGCTCAGGCCCTACCCGAGCATCGCGCTTGGCGCCTTCGAGGTGTCACCGCTCGAGCTGACTCGCGCCTACGGCACACTTGCGGCCGGCGGTTACCGTGCCGACATGCAGACGCTGCTGGGCGTGGCCACTCCGAGTGGTGAAGTGCTCAACCGCATCGCTCCCGACGGTGAGCGCGTCTACCAGCAGGCGGAGGCGTACCTCGTGACGTCGGCACTGCGGGGCGCGGTGGAGCGTGGCACCGGTCGCGGCCTGCGCGCCAACGGATTCCGCGGTCCGGTCGCGGCGAAGTCGGGCACGACCAGCGATTTCCGCGACGGGTGGTTCGTAGGTTACACCTCCTCACTGGCCGTTGGAGTCTGGGTCGGGTTCGACGACGGTACGAGCGTCGAGTTGCCGGGCTCGCGGGTAGCTCTTCCCATATTCGCCCGATTCCTCTCCGGGGTGTTCGGCTCGTACGGGGAGGACGAATTCCGCACACCGCGTGGCGTAGAAGTGGTGGACGTCGACCGCGAAACCGGCCTAAGGGGCGGCCCCGGCTGCCGCGGAGAGCCAGAGGTCTTCCTGCGGGGCACCGCTCCCGAGCGCAGCTGCTCCAGATACTGGTCGTGGTCGCGCGAAGGCAGCCGGTTCAGCCGCGAGTTCAATCGGCGGGTGCGCCCGCTGGTCGAGCAACTCGGCCGCCTGCGGCGGAATCGGGACTGATCCGCCCGGAACTGATTCGCAGGGTGCGACCTACGTCACCGTGGCCGCTAAGCTCCCCCCATAGATTGAAGCTGACCGCACCCGCTGCGGCACCCCGGGGGCTCCATGGCCAAGATCAGCGCCGAAGACCAACGCAAGATGGAAGGCCTCGAAGAGGCCAAGCGAAAGTGGGACCACGTGTATTCGCTGGTCGAGCAGGCCGCAGCTGGCGGGGCGAGACGGCCGGATCCGGTTTACGTAGGGCAGATTGGGCGTGCCGCCAAAGGTGTCGCACGGACACTCAACGAATGCGGCTTCCCGGTGATCGGCCAGGCGGCCGACGAGCTCCAGATGATCTTGCGACGCGGCTCGGCCCCGATACGCAACGCGCGCGATCGTACGGCCACCGTGCGGGCAGCCATCGACCAGGCATACAGGACCACGCGCGCCGAAGCCCAGAAGATCAAGCCGACCGAGGAAGAAGGCTAGAGCTTCTCCAGCATGAGACGCCGCCTGTGCCGGCGGCGTTTAGCCGCATATCACTGCCTGGTCAGATCGAACATCCGCACGTGCTCGACGTCCAGCTCGTCCCTCCACAGGGCGAGCAGGAAGTCATCGCCTACCTGCATCACACCCAGGCCCGGCGGAACCGTGATTCCAGCGATCATCCGTCCCTCGCCGTCGAACACGGTCCAGCGCCGCTCGGCATCCGGGTTCGGATCATAGTCGCGCACCCAGAGGTTGCCCCGGTCATCGAACTCGACGTCATCGAATACGGGCATTGTCCCGGGAACGGGCATCTCGGAGTAGCGTTGTTCGACACGGCGCCGCGCCGCGTCGTCCTCTGCGTCGTCAAGATCGCGCTGCTTCAGCGCCGCCACGTCGGCATCGGTAACCACCCGCTGAGCGACCTCGCGCCGGATCAGCCCGCGCAGCGTCCCATCGGAGCCGTAACACGAGATCTCGTACGGGTCGCCCGAGCCGAAGCAGAACTCGTCATCGAACGCGGCCAGCTCGGCCACCCGCCCGAACGGGGGCTGTGTCACCGCCACGAAGAAGTCGCCGCCGCTGCGCCCCGTCTCCACCCACTGCTCCGGCCCGAGGAAGGTCCCTATACTGTCGACCGGAACGCCGGACGGCGAGAAGGTGAGATACACCTCGTCCCGCACAGTCAGCCCGTCGGAGAACCCGCCCTGGAAGATCAGCGGTGCCTTGGCCAGCAATGTCCCGTCGCGGAAAGCATCGAACCCTATAACGAAGCCCAGCTCGCCCGGCGGGTTGATCGAGTACATGCGCCCCATCTCCCCCCGGCGGTCGAATACCGTTACGCGCTGCAGCCCGAAGTCGTAGGCGAGCAGCGAATCCTCGCCATAGCGACGTACCCAACCCAATTGTTGGAACTCCCCGGGGCCGCCGCCCTCACCGCCTACCGCGCGGATGAATTCCCCCCGGGGCCCGTAGAAGCGCAGCTCGCCCGTGCCGGCATTCACCACGACGATCGTGCCGTCGGCGAGCCGCACAGCGCCCCGCGCTTCGTAGAGCTGGTACTCCGGCTCGCCCTCGAAAACGCCGATCTCGAGGACCGGCTCCTCCGACAGCCGCCAATCGGCCGGCGCTGCGCCGACTCCATGTTCGGTGATCCGAACTCCGGCGCTGTCGCGCACCGTGAACTCCGCCGTTCCGGTCCCCGCACCGGTGCCGCACCCGGCGACCGCCAGGGCCGCTACCCAGACAAACAGCTCACGCTTCTTTCCGAACATCCCGGCCCCCTCTCTTCCAGTGAAGCCTCTCCTCCACCGACACGTGGCGCCATCCGAACGTCGCAACATACACGGCAGACAGCCACAAAGACGACCGATTCACTCGGCCATACGCGCAACTGCACGGCAATTCATGGTGTTGACTCATTGGAAGCGATGTTAACGTCGGAACACGCCGGGGAGACACCTCCGGCCGCTTCGGACCGCCAGGCAAAGGAGTCACCGTGAAGCGTACCGCATCGTTGGTTGTATTCCTGCTCGCAGCGCTAGCGAGCGCGAACCTCCCGGCTCAGGAGGCGACGCCACCTGACGAGAGGTTCACCACGCCAGACGGCCTCATCACGGCGCTGTACGACATGGTCTCCTTCGAGGCCGGTACGGTTCCGGACTGGGACGAGGTACGGTCGACGTTCCTTCCCGAGGCAATCGTCGTCCTCTTTACGAGCCGCACGAATGCCAGGGTCATGTCGCTGGACGGTTTCATCCTCGACTGGTACAACTTCATCTACAACAGCAACGTGAGAGAAACGGGCTTTACGGAATCCATCCTCAAGATGGACACGTTGATCTTCAAGGACATCGCACAGGTCCTGGTGCTCTACGAGTCAGCGATTCCGGGATCGCCCCGCCCACCTCAGCCGGGTGTAGATTTCTTCTCGCTCGTGAAGCGGGACGGACGGTGGTGGATCGCGTCGGTCACGAACGACCTTCCGGACCCCAACAACCCGCCACCCGAGCCGCTACGCAACTGAGGGCTATTCGACCGGCACTCGCCCGGATACAGCGGCATAAGATGCGTCGGCCACGGGCAGGGGGATGACATGAGGCATGTGGTGGGAACGGCCGCTCTCTGCTGCGCTGTCCTGGCCGCCTGCAGCGGTGAGGGCACGTGGGACGGGGCGATGCGCGACAGCGCCGGCGTCACGATCGTGGCGAACCCGGCTCATGGCACCTGGACCGACGCAGCCCGCTGGCGTCTGGAAGAATCGCTGCGGATCGGCACGGTGGAGGGCGACTCCGAGTACGAGTTCGGGGACGTCACCGGCATCGGCGTCGCCGCAGACGGACGCATCGTGGTCTGCGATGCCGGCGCCGACGCCAAGGTGCGCGTGTACACACGGGACGGGGGTTTCTCGCACGCCTTTGGGATGCCAGGCGTGGGCCCCGGCGAGTTGGGCGGGAGCGCGGGGCCGCTGTTCTTATCCCCGGCCGACACGATCTACGTCCCGGATTGGGAGAACCAGCGCACTAACGTCTACACCGTGGATGGCGGCTTCGTCCGGAGCCAACGAGCGGCTTTCGGCGAGTTTCAGATCACCCTGCTGCAACTGACTCCGGCAGGCCGACTCGTCTTCCAGCTGCACAGGACACCCATGCCCGGCAGAGAGCCCACACCCGGACAGGACGTGATCACCGCCTTCCGCCCCGGGGGCACCGCCCTCGACACCCTGATGGTGTTCCCCGCGGGCGAGACCTTCGGCTTCAGTGGCCAGCGCGCCGAGCTCGACTTCTTCGCGCCGGAGCCGTGGTGGACCACGGGAGCGGACGGCGCATTGTGGTGGGGGGTGAGCAGCGAGTACCGGCTCTGGCGCTTCGCCAACGGGGAGCCGACGCAAATCGTCCAGCGCGACGTAACACCCACCGAAACGACCGAGCAGGACCGCGAAAACGTGATTCACGGTCTCGCGCAGCTCTTCGCCGGACTGTTCGGACAGCCTGTCGCGGAGACGGCGCAGCAAATGCGCGCGATGGCTTCATTCCGCGACGTCTTGCCTGCCTTCCAGCAACTGGCGGCGAGCGGCGACGGCACGCTCTGGGTGCAGCAGGTGCAGCCGCCCGGCACGTGGACCCAGGACCAAATCGCTTCATTCGATCCGGACGCGGGCTTCGGAGGGCTAACCTGGGACGTGTTCGACGGAGAGGGCCGCTACCTCGGAGCCCTCGACATGCCGGACCGCTTCGATCCGATACTGTTCACGCCCGATCATGTGTATGGGGTGTGGCGCGACGAACTGGACGTGCAGTACGTTCAGGTGCTGGACATCGTCAAACCGTAGGAGTTCAGATGTCGAGATCGGTCGTGAATCGCGGTGGGGCGCTCGTAGGGCTGCTCGCCACCCTCGCCGCTCAAGGGTCGGCCCAGCAGAGCGCAACATCTCAATCACTCCAGGAGCAGATTCCGGTGCTCATGGAGGCGGCCGACATTCCCGGCCTCTCGGCGGCGCTCGTCGAGGACGGCGGAATCACCTGGCTGGGGGCCTTCGGCGTGATGCATGCCGACACGGGGGGAGCCGTCACCGATGTGACCGTGTTCGAGGCGGCCTCACTCAGCAAGCCCGTATTTGCATACGCGGTGCTGCGACTCGCGGACCGCGGTGAGTTCGATCTGGACGCTCCACTGTTGGAGATGTGGGAGCACGACCGCCTGACGCACGACGACCGGGCGCGCCTGATCACGGGCCGGATGGTGATCACTCATTCTTCCGGCCTCCCCAACTGGGGCGGGACCCCGCTGGAGTTCAACTTCGATCCGGGCGCGGCCTGGGGCTACTCGGGTGAGGGTTTCGTGTTCCTGCAGCGGGCGGTCGAGGCGCACACGGGGATCACCCTCGAGGAGATCGCCCGCCGCGAAGTCTTCGAACCACTGGGCATGACGCACAGCCATTACCGGTGGGTGCCCGCCTACGACTCCCTTGCCGCGTCGCCGCACGACGAACTCGGATACGCCAGTGATAAGCGCCGGCCCGATGAGGGGAACGCGGCCGCCTCTCTCCACACCACGGCGCGCGACTACGCCAGGTTCGTGGTCGCGGTCATGCGCGGTGAGGGCCTGTCTCCCGAGACACGCGCGGCGATGCTGACACCGCAGACGGACGTGCTGAGCTCCGACTGGGGCGACGACGATGAGCCGAAGCGCCATCTCTTTTGGGGCCTTGGAGTGGGGCTCCAGCAGGGGAGCGCGGGAACGGCATTCTGGCACTGGGGCGACAACCTCACGATGCGCTGCTACGTGATCGCGTATCCCGAAACCGGCCGCGGTATCGTGTACTTCACGAACAGCGAGAACGGACTCTCGATCGCTCCCGAGCTCGTATCGCTCGTCGTCGCCGACGAGCTCTGGGCACTCCGCTGGCTGGAGTACCCGTTATATGACCAGCCCCGGCGTCTCGCGCGCATCCGCATCAGGCACGCTTTCATGGAAGACGGATCGGCCGCGGGCAGGACGGCCTTCGAAGAGGTGAAGCGCGATGCTCCGGAGTGGATCGAAGAGCGAGACGTCAATTCGCTGGGCTACTTCCTGCTCCGGAATGAGCGCACCGACGACGCGATCTGGGTGTTCCGAGACAACACGCTCGCCTACCCCGAATCCTCCAACGTCTGGGATAGTCTGGGGGAAGGTTACATGGAGGCCGGCGACCTGGAGCGGGCGATCGAGAACTACGCCAAGTCGGTCGAGCTGGATGCGTCGAACGACAACGCCAGGCGCCGGATAGGGTGGATGCAGCTCGATCTGGATTCTCGAGCGGATCCCGTGACTCTCTCTGAGGCCGACCTCGAGCGCTTCGCGGGAACGTACGGCCCCCGCAGGGTGACGCTCCGCGACGGCCGGCTCAACTACGAGCGCGAGGGCAGCGGCCGGCAGTCCCTGCCGATGCGACCTCTTACCACAGAGATGTTCGCACTCGAAGGACTCGACGACGTCAGGTTGCGGTTCGTCGCGGACGAAGGCGGGGCCGTAGTGGCGATCGAAGGCGTTTACATGGACGGGCACACCGACCGCAACGAGCGGGATCGCTAGGACGCGCATGGCGGGTCCAGTCGGCTCCTTGGTGCGGCGCTACGCTGGGCGGCTGCGATACCCGCGGCTGCTTGCGCTGACCGCGGCCATATTCGGCATCGACCTCGTGGTGCCGGACATGATCCCGTTCGTGGACGAGATCCTGTTCGGCCTCGGCACAGTGCTGCTGGCAAGCCTGCCCCGGAGAAAGGGGGCACGGGCGGAGTCCGGAGCTGTAGAGTCGAAGACTGACCGGGCCAACGAACCGTCAACCTGAGCAGACCGCACCATGCTATCCTCCCGCCAGCTGAGATCCGCCACGCTTGCGGCCGTGCTCCTGGCCGCGGCACCGGCTACCGCTCTCACCCAACAGCAGGCACTGCTCGACCGGATCGACCGGCACCTGGAGAGCGTGCGCGACAGCTTAATAGCCGTGAGGCGCGACATCCACCGGCATCCGGAGCTCTCTGGTGAAGAAGAGCGCACCGCCGGCGTGGTTGCGCTTCACCTCGAGAGGCTCGGTTTCGAGGTGCGCACGGGTGTGGGCGGTCACGGGGTGGTTGGCTTCCTGCATGGCGGGAAGCCGGGCCCTGTGGTCGCGTTCCGCGCGGACATGGACGCGGTTCGGTCCACCGCGCCCGACCCGGTGGAGTTCGCCTCGGAGTACCCGGGCGTGCGGCACATCTGCGGCCACGACATTCACACGACCGTCGGGCTCGGAATAGCCGAGGCGTTCTCGGCGATCCGCGAGCAGCTGCCCGGAACCGTCGTGCTGGTGTTCCAGCCGGCGGAGGAGAACGTCCGGGGCGCTGCGGCCATGATCGAGGACGGTGTGCTGGAGAATCCCGCGCCTCAGGCGATCTTCGCATACCACTCGTCGCCGCTGCAGGTGGGACAGGTCGGCAGTGTGGAGGGGCTGGCGCTCCCCGGCCTGGACCGGTTCACGGCGGTGTTCACGGGAGGAAAGGACCCGGAGGGAGCGGCGGGCGTCTTCCGCAGCGGCATAGTCGACCTCAACACCCCCGACGATGCCCCGCCCGAGGAGTTCGTGCGCGTCATGCCTGGACGCACCGGGACCAACTCCGACGGCCACTGGGTCGTGGCCGGTGCCGTGCGGGCGGGGAGCCCGGCTGCGCGTATGAGGGTGCGGGCGTGGATGGATGGATCCATGGCGGGGTTTCAGATCGCGGGTACGCAAGGCAAGCTCGAGTACCACGAGTTCGCCGTGGTGCCTGACATGGTGAACGACCCGGAGCTGGTGCGCAGCACACTCGAGACGTTCCGGGCGGTGCTCGGTGAAGAGAACCTCCTGGAGATCAACCAGGTCACGCCGCAGTTCAGCGAGGACTTCGCACGCTACCAGCAGCACATTCCGGGCGCCATGTACTGGCTCGGCGTCGCCAACAGCGAGCTGGGCTACAACGGCATGCCGCACAGCCCCGGATTCGCCGCGGACGAGGCGGCCATCGGGATCGGGGCCGGTGCCATGGCCGCCGTGCTCCTGCACTACCTGGAAACGCGCTGAAGCACTCGCCATAATGAGGCAGTCCCTTTTCCCGGGCCAACCGCTGTGGAATTCTGGACCGCGCTGTTCGACATCCTGATTCTGCTGGGGGCAGCGATGCTCCTGGGCGGGGTGTGCGAGCGCATCAAGCAGAGCCCGCTGCTGGGATACCTGTTGGCCGGGGTGCTGCTGGGCCCCAACGCCCTCGACGTGCTTCCCAATTTCGAGGCGGTGAACACGATCGCCGAGCTGGGCGTGGCGCTGCTGCTGTTCACGATTGGCCTCGAGTTCTCGTGGAGGCGCCTGCTGTCGGTCGGGCGCATCGCGGCCGGCGGCGGCACGCTCCAGGTGATCATCACCGGGGTCATCACCTCCGCGCTGTGCATCGCGGCAGGAGTGGACGCGCGGGCCGCCGTCGCCCTGGGCGCCATGGTTGCCATCAGCAGCACCGCAGCGGTGGTGCGGGTATTGGCCAGCAGGGCCGAGATCGACACGATGCACGGACGCAACGCCCTCGGCATCCTGCTGCTGCAGGACATGGCCGTCGTGCCGCTGGCCCTGCTGGTTGCCGCCCTGGGCGTGGGCGGAGGCGTGGCCCAGATCGGGTGGGCCGTGCTGCGCGCGATTGCGCTGGCCACCGCCCTCGCTCTGGCGCTCTACCTCGTGGTGAGCTACGCGCTGCCCCGCCTGCTCAGCACGCAAACGGCCGTCCGCAACCGCGACTTCTCCATCCTGCTGGCCATTGTCACGGCCACCGGCGCGGCCTGGGTTTCACACAGGCTGGGCTTCTCGCCGGTGCTGGGAGCTTTCGTGGCGGGCATGGTGTTGGCCGAGTCTCCGTTCGCCACACAGATCCGCGCCGACATCGTCCCGCTCCAAACCCTGTTCGTGACCCTGTTTTTCAGTTCCATCGGTACTTACAGCAAGCCCGCCTGGGTGGCGGAGAACTGGGCGCTGCTGGCGGGTGTGGTGGCTGCAATCGTGGTGGGCAAGAGCGTCGTTACGACCGGTGTGGCGCGCCTGTTCGGGTCCCCGCCCGGCCAGGCGGTCGCCACCGGCGTGGTACTGGCTCAGATCGGAGAGTTTTCACTGGTGCTCGCGTACGTTGCGCGGGACGGAACCGTCATAGCCCCGGGTCACTTCGATCTGGTGGTAGCCGCTCTCATCGTGACCCTGTTCCTGACTCCGTACCTCGCAGCGTTGGCGCCGCGCCTGGCAACTACCGTCGCGTGGCGGCAGACCTTGGCCTCAGTGACGGCCGAGCATAAGGCGGTGGAGGACACTCCGCGCGGACACCTGGTACTCGTCGGTTTCGGCCCCGCGGGCCAGCGCGTCGCCGAGACACTCATGGGTGGAACGTCACCCTCCATACGGGTCGTCGACCTCAACACCGCCAACCTGGAGCTGGCCAAGTCCTACGGACTGCCGACGACCGTCGGAGACATCCGACGGGAGGAAGTGCTGGAGCGCCTGCACGTGCGCGCCGCAGCGGCCGTCGTAGTGACCGTGCCGGACCCGGGCACCTCACGCCAGATCATCCAACGCCTGCGGGCGTACGCGCCCGACGCCCTGGTCGTGGTCCGCTCCCGCTATCACGTGCACCGGTGGCAGCTCGAAGTCGCGGGTGCCCACGCCGTGGTGGACGAGGAGGACGAGGTCGGAGCGCGTGTGGCGACTGAGCTGCTCCGCGTCATGCGCGACTGCGGGCTGCTTCCTACGGAGTGAGACGGGATCTCGACCCCGCAATCAGTCCCGGGAATCTATCCAACTAAAGAGAGAGGCCCCGGCGCCGCCGGGGCCTCTCTGTGAATCCACGTTCGTGCCGACCGCTTGCGGCGGTCGGGCAGCTACGGCAGCTGGGCGATCCAGGTACCGTCCTCCAGCCAATGCTGGCGTAGCTCCATCAGCAGGCCGGTTCCTTCCAGCGCGTTCACGAAGTTCTCGATCAGGCCGTGGAACTGCCGGTCCTCCCGCGGCACCGCGATTCCCAGGGGCTCGATCGTGAGGGGCTCGTTGAGCGTGAGCAGGCCCGCATTGGGGTAGCGGAGCACCGAGAGCATACAGATGAACATGTCGGCGACGAGCGCGTCCACCTCGTCGTTGATCACCATCTGGACGCCCTCATCGTAGTCCTGGATCGGCACGAACTGAGCGTCGGGCAGGTAGCGCGCGATGAAGCGCTCGCTGGTGGAATTCTGCAGCGCGGCGAGCTTGAGGTTGGACTGGTCGAAGTCCTCGGTCTCCTCCACCGCCGCGAGGGCCCGAGAGTTGGTCAGGATGGACCTGCCCGACAGCAGGTGCGGCCCGACGAACGACACCCGACGGGCGCGCTGGGGAGTGATGGCCATGCCGGACATCACAATGTCCACCTCGCCGCCCACCAGGGCATCCATCAGCTGCGGGAAAGGCCTGCGGACGATCTCCAGGTCTACCTCCATGGCGACCGCCAGCATCGCGGCGATGTCGGCCTCGATGCCGATCACGTCGCCCGAACGGCTGACGACGTTGTAGGGAGGCTGGTTGCCGGACATTCCGACTCGCAGCGTCCCGCTCGTGATCACCCTGTTGAGGGTGGCGGACTCCTGGGCTGGAGCTTCCGGCGCGGCGGCAACGAGCCCGCCCACCAGGAAGAGACCCAGGGCGATGATACGTCTCACTCGGTGCATTAGTGTCCTCTGACGTTAAAATGCGAGAAAGGATGGAGGCCGAGAATTCTAGCGGGTGTCCCGCGCCGCGCAACCACCATTGGGAGGGTTCCCCGGCTGGTTAGCTTGCTGTCGGCAGCGGATTGCCCGACCGCTTGACGTTGAAGGTCTAAACCAATCTATTTCAAGCGCTTACAGGACAACGACTGCCTGTCCGGTCACCCGCTTCGGGCGGGCTCAGGGAATCAGACTGCGACGATGGGATGACGTGATGGGAACTCTCCACGAGCCGCACAAGATCAAGACAGTCCGACTGCTGTCCTTCCCCATGGTCGAGGAGCGCAAGCACAACCTCGCCGAAGCTCAGTTCAACGTCTTCAACCTGACTCCGGCGCAGGTCACCTTCGACATGTGCTCGCTCGGGACCGGCGCGATGAGCCAGGAGCAATTGGCCGGCCAGCTCATCGGCGACGAGGCCTACGCGGGCTCGCGCAACTTCGACGCGCTGCAGCAGGCGGTGCACGAGGTCCTGGGGCACACGTATGTGTGCCCGACGCATAACGTGCTGGGCTGTGTGAAGCTGGTCGTGTCCACGATGGTGCCGCCGGGATCCACCCTGCCCAGCAACGCGCGCACGAGGCTCGACACGCTGAAGCCGATGGGCGTCGAGTACCCCAACGTGCGGGACACCTCGACGGACCTCTTCACGGGCAACATGGATCTAGAGAAGCTCGAGGCGACCCTCGCGGGGAACAGCGTGGCGCTGGTGGGGCTCCAGGCATTCGCCGACGGCCAGCACCCATTCAGTCTCGAGAATCTGCGCGCCGTGCGCGCACTGGCCGACAGGCATGGCAAGCGCCTCGTGTGCGACGGCTCGCGAATCATCGAGAACGCCTGGTACATCCAGCAGCACGAGCCGGGCCAGGCCGACCGCTCGATCGCTGACATAGTGAAGCAGATTGTGAAGACCACGCACGTCTTCCAGCTCGACGGCGCACAGGATCCCAAGTCGAACACGGGCGGCATCCTCACCACCGACAATCCCGACGACCACGAGAAGTTCATGAACGAGGTCGTCGTCTACGAAGGGCTCCACACGTACGGCGGAATGGCGGGCCGCACTATGGAAGTCCTGGCGCGCGGCATCGCCGAGATGTGCGACGAGGACGAGGTGCGTTGGGTTATGCACCAGACGATGCGGTTCACGCAGCGGCTGCGCGACGGCGGCGTTCCGCTGGAGCGCGGATGCGACGGGGCCTACCTCAAGGCGGACGAGTTCCTGCCCCACGTGAAGGAACACGCGCAGGACACGCTGTCTGCCGCCCTGTACCTCGTGTCGGGCGTGCGGGCGCTGGCGCAGGGTCTCGTGGGGCGCGACAGACTGGTGCCGGTGCAGATCCCGCGCCTCGGGATGACCACCGAGCAGCTGGACCGGGTGGCCGACGCGATCATCGGGCTGTACGAGCAGCGCGATGACGTTACCGGGTTGCACGCGACCGCCACTGGCACGTGGCGCGATCAGATGGAGTACCGCTGGATCTTCCCGGACCTCGACCCGTTCACGTTCGAGGACGTGTTCCCCTACGAGATCCACACCATCGAGCGTGTGGGAGTGCTGACTCCCGGCCAGCGCCAGAAGGCGATTCGGGCCGCCGGTTACAACACGTTCCTCCTCAACTCCGCCGACGTCACGATCGACCTGCTCACCGACTCCGGCACCTCGGCGATGAGCACCGACCAGTGGGCCGCCTACGACGAAGCACGCGCCAGCGCCACGACCAGCGACAAGTACTTCCGGTTCGTCGAGGTGCTGCAGCAGCTGACCGGGTACGAGTACATCATCCCGACCCACCAGGGCCGGGCCGCCGAGCACATACTGAGCCAGATCATGATCGACGAGGGCCAGTTCGTGCCCGGCAACATGTACTTCACGACCACCAAACTGCACCAGGAGATGGCCGGCGGCGTATTCGCCGACGTCATCGTGGACGAGGCGCACGACCCCCGGCTCGACTATCCGTGGAAGGGCAACATCGACCTCGGCAAGCTCGAAGCCGTGGTGAACCAGCATGGCGCCGACAAGGTGGCGTACGTCTCTTTCGAGCACTCGGTGAACATGGCGGGCGGGCAACCGGTGAGCATGGACAACATGAAGGCCGTGTACGAGTACTGCAGCGGCATCGGTATTCCCGTCTTCTTCGATGCCACCAGATTCGCTGAAAACGCCTACATGATCCAGGCGCGGGACCCGCAGTACAGCGACGTGAAGATAGCCGACATCCTGCGCGAGATGATGCTGTACGGCGACGGAGCGACGGTGAGCGGCAAGAAGGACTTCCTGATCAACATCGGCGGCGTTTTGATGTTCCGCGACAACGCGGAATGGACGGCCAAGGCCGAGGATATGCTGCGTGTGTACGAGGGCAACGTCACCGACGGTGGATTGGCGGCGTCCGATCTGGCGGCCATCGCGCGCGGCATCGAGGAGATGGTGGACGACCGCTATATCCGCTCACGCGTCGAGCAGACGCAGTTCCTGGGGCAGCTGCTGCTGGATGGCGGCGTGCCGATCGTAGTGCCGCCTGGAAGCCACGCCATCTTCATCGACGCCAAGCGCTTCCTGCCGCACATCGATCAGGACGAGTTCCCCGCCCAGCGGCTGGCAGCCGAGATCTTCGTCGAGACCGGCGTCCGGGCCATGGAGCGCGGCAACGTGTCCAAGGGACGCAACCCGGAGACCGGCGAGAACTACCGCCCTCCGCTCGAGCTGGTACGGCTCACGATCCCGCGGCGGGTGTACACAAACGACCACATGCGGGGCGTCGCCGAGGGGATCATCCGGCTGTACGAGCGGCGAGATGAGATCAAGGGCTTGAAGTTCGTGTACGAGCCTTCCAAGTTGCGGTTCTTCCAGGGGCGGTTCGAGGCGCTGTAGGCAGTGGCGTCCGGGGGCGACACCGGGGAAACCGAGCATCACGGAGAGAGCGTGACTACATTCACGGCACCTGAGAGCATCGACTGGGGCGCCCTCTTGGCGCCCTACCGCAAGTCGCAGGCGTGGCGCAGCATATTCCAGCTCGTGACCACTGCGCTGCCTCTAGCCGCGCTGTGGCTGGCCATGCTGTGGAGCCTGCGGGTTGGATACTGGCTCACACTGCTCCTGGCAGTGCCCGCAGCTCTCCTGGTGGTCCGCATGTTCATGTTCCAGCACGACTGCGGACACGGGTCGTTCTTCAGATCGCAGAAAGCCAACAACTGGGTGGGCCGCGTGATTGGCGTGCTCACTCTCGTGCCGTACGCCTATTGGCGCAAGACGCACGCCATCCACCACGCCACCTCCGGCAACCTCGACTCGCGGGACTTCGGGGACATCGACACGCTCACGGTGCGCGAGTACCTGAGTCGACCCTGGATCAAGCGGGTCATGTACCGTTTCTATCGGGACCCGCTGGTGCTACTGCTGATAGGCCCTGCGTACCAGTTCATCATCAAGCACCGCTACCCGGCCGACATTCCGCGCAACTGGAAGCGCGAATGGGCGAGCGTGCACTGGACCAACCTCGCGCTGCTCGCCGTGCTCGTGGCAGCCACTCTCACCATCGGACTGGGCCGCTTCGTAGCGGTGCAGCTCCCCATCACGCTCATCGCGGGCTCGGTCGGCGTGTTTCTGTTTTACGTACAGCACCAGTACGAGGACACCTACTGGCGCTACCGCGAGGCGTGGGATTACCACGCCGCCGGCCTGGAGGGTGCGTCTTTCTACCGGCTTCCCCGGGTGCTGCACTGGATGACTGCAAACATCGGTTTCCATCACATCCATCACGTAAACCCGCGGATTCCCAACTATCACCTGCGCCGCTGCTACAACGAGAATCCAGAGCTGCACGAAGTCACGCAGCTGAGCATTCCCCAGAGCATCAAGACGCTGTGGCTCACGCTGTGGGACGAGGACGAACGGCGTCTCGTTGGCTTCCGCAGTCTCAGGGGGATCAAGGCACGCATGTCCGCAGACCCGGCCAACGGCGGCGCGGTGGAGCCGACAAAGCCGGGAGCGGTGCCGCGCCCGTGGCAATAACGCCCTCTAGAACGAGGTAGGCCGGAGCGAGCCGTCCGGTGTCCAGTCAAGCGGAGTACGACGTCCTGGTCATAGGAGCCGGAATAGCCGGGCTCAGCCTGGCATTGCGGCTCGCCGACCGGGGCCGCATCGCGGTTCTCGCCAAAGGTCCGATCACCGAGGGAGCCAGCCGCTACGCACAGGGCGGGATCGCCGCCGTGCTGGACTCCGGCGACTCGACCGACGCGCACGTGCGCGATACCCTCACGGCCGGTGCGGGGTTGTGTGACGAGGAAACCGTCCGCTTTGCGGTGGAGCGGGGCCCGCAGTGCATCCAGTGGCTGATCGACCTCGGGGTATCGTTCACCAAGGGACCCGATCCCGACTACGGCAATCAATACCACCTCACCCGCGAGGGGGGCCACAGCCATCGGCGCATCATCCACGCCGACGACGCCACCGGCGAGGCGAGCGCCAAGACCCTGCAGCAGCACGTGCACCAACACCCGCAGATAGACGTATTCGAACACCACATCGCGGTGGACCTGATCACCACCCGCAAGCTGGGGCTCCCCGGCGAGCGCGTCCTCGGCGCGTACGTCCTGGACCGGGAGCAGGGCCGCGTGATGGTCGTTTCCGCGCGCATCGTGGTGCTGGCCACGGGCGGTGCGAGCAAGGTGTACCTCTACACCAGCAACCCGGACGTGTCGACGGGCGACGGGGTCGCGATGGCGTGGCGGTCCGGCTGCCGCGTGGCCAACATGGAGTTCGTGCAGTTCCACCCCACGTGCCTGTTCCATCCTGAGGCCAAGAACTTCCTTGTCAGCGAAGCGGTGCGCGGAGAGGGCGGCCGGCTGCTGCTGCCCGACGGCACCCGGTTCATGTCGCGGTTCGACGAGCGGGGCGAGCTCGCGCCGCGCGACGTAGTGGCGCGAGCCATCGACTACGAGATGAAGCGGCTGGGGCTCGAGTGCGTGTATCTCGACGCGACTCACCTCGGGGCCAACTTCGTCGAGAAGCACTTCCCCACCATACATGCGCGCTGCCTCGAATACGGCTTCGACATGACGCGCGAGCCGCTCCCCGTCGTGCCGGCGGCGCACTACACGTGCGGCGGCGTCGTCACCGACCGCTCCGGCCGCACCGATCTGAACGGCCTGTACGCCGTCGGCGAGTCCGCTCACACCGGCCTGCACGGCGCGAACCGGCTGGCCAGCAACTCGATCCTCGAGTGCCTGGTATTCGCGGCATCCGCCAGCGAGCACATAGCCGGACACCTAGACGACGCGCCGCTTCCCCCCGCGCTGCCGGCCTGGGACGAGAGCTGGGTAACCGATTCCGACGAGGAAGTGGTAGTGGCGCACAATTGGGATGAAGTGCGCCGCACCATGTGGGACTACGTGGGCATCGTGCGGACCAACAAGCGGCTGGAGCGGGCGCAGCGGCGCATAGATCTGCTGCTCAGCGAGATCCAGGACTACTACGCCCACTTCCGCCTTACCAACGATCTCATCGAGCTGCGCAACTTGGCGCTGGTTGCGCAGCTGATCGTGCGCTCGGCGCGGCAGCGGCACGAGAGCCGCGGCCTGCACTACAGTCTGGACTACCCCGATACGGCCCCCGAGGCACGGGACACAATCCTAATCCCGGACAAGCCGCGCACCGGATGACACGCCGCAACGGCGGATCGTGGAGCGGGTAGCGAAAACGGCGGGGGCGCTCAGCCCGCGGACCTACTTCGCGGCCTCCGAGCGCAGCAGCTGCATGGTGCGCCGCTTGAGTTGACTCACGGCCTCTTCTGAAACCCCCATCTGGTCGGCGACGTGGTCTTCCATCAGGCCCGTCACGTAGGTCAGCCGCATGACCGTACGCTGTGCGTCGCTCAGTTTGGCGCCGGCCTTCTCACACAGCCAAGCCGTGTTCAGACTCTCCATCGCGAGCAGCCGCGTCTCCGCGAAGAACCGCTCGGGAGAGGGCGGTGTGTAATCCGTCGCTGCCTGCGGACGCCTGGTCGATGATGCGGGCGGGTCCACCTGCACCAGCACGTCGTCCTTGTACTCCTGAATCCAGCGCTTCTGCGCTTCCTTCCAGACCGGTGGAGGGGTGGTCTTCATGGGCGAGCGCATCAGCGCGAGCCACAGCGCCTGCCCGTCGAGCAGCTCTCTGATCATCTCGTCCGTGACGCCACGCTCGCGCGCCTCGCTGCCCGTTGCCTCCTGCAGCTCCCCGAGCCAGGCGCGCCGCTTCTGACCGTTCTCGTTGAGTCCGTGGAACGGGAACCAGCGGCTGCGCAAGCGCTCGGCCGCGGCTACGGCATCGTCTTTCGACTGCGCCGTGAGTACGATGCGGGCCTCGCGAAGGATGGGGTCGTGCTCGATGCGGGCCTGGAAGGCCTCCGATGTCTGGATTTCCGGCAGGACGCGAAGGCGCCAGCGGTCTTCCGCCTCGGTGACCACCGATGCGAACTGGAAGGTGCCGCGGAGTGGGGTTGCCATGGCATAACCACCCTATCGGCGTCGCGCGGGTGCGGCTGTGACGTGTGTCGCAAACCCGGCCCATCGGTTCTACGCCGTTAAAGGACAAGGACTTACAGCTACTGGCCGTGCTTCCCCAAACGCCGTATCGTTGACCCATGCGCTGGCCACCTGCCATGTATCGGTCGTGAGGGGAATCCTGAGGCTCGCTGCCGTCGCTGGCGCCGGGATCGTGGTGTCGGTCCTGGCGATGGCTGCAGGGATGGTCGTCTGGACTCTCGCCAGCCCACCCGACCTGCAATCGGAGTTCCACCCCTTCCGCTCGCCAGCCGCAAAGGAGCGCTACCTCGCACTGTACGACGAGGCAGCGACATTCTGGCCCGTCGCGGCGGACACCACGACCGTAGCCACCTCGTACGGCCCCACGTTCGTGCGCGTCAGCGGCCCCGATTCGGCCCCCCCCCTGGTGCTGCTCCACGGTGCAGGCGGCAACTCCCTGCACTGGGTGCCCAACGCAGAGGCCTGGTCGGCGCACTTTCGGATCTACGCGGTGGACGGCATCAACGATTACGGACGCAGCGTGTACACCCGCCACATCACGACTGCAGCCGACTACACCGGGTGGCTCGATGAGCTGTTCACCGCTCTCGACCTCGGGGACGGCATCAGTCTCGTGGGACTCTCGTACGGCGGCTGGCAGGCGAGCCAATATGCCCTCGCGCACCCGGGCCGGCTGGAGCGGATCGTGCTCCTGGCCCCGGCCGGCACCGTGCTCCCGCTGTCCGGACGGTTCATCAGCCGGCTGCTGCCCACGGCGCTGCCGCATCGCCACTTCACGCGGAGCTTCATGCGGTGGCTGCTGCAGGACTTGGCCGAACGGGACGAACCCAGCCGCGAGCTAATCGATGAGCAAAGCGATGCAGTCTTTCTCGCGCAAGCCAGCTACAAGCCCCGCAGCTTGGTGAACCCGCACGTTCTCAACGACGCCGAGCTGAGGGATACCTCGGTGCCCACGCTGTTCGTGGTCGGCGAGAACGAGAAGATCTACTCGGCCCAAGAAGCGGTCCGGAGACTCAGCACCGTGGCACCGCAAATCGAAACGGCAGTCGTTGCAGGCGCGGGACACGACCTGACGATCGTACAGGCGACTATCGTGAACCAGCTGGTACTCGATTTCCTGCGGCGCCGATGAGGGTCGCCACGCAGCGCGGCAACTCCTCGGTGCTCTCTTGCGTAGAGGATTCAGAGGTCAATTCCCATCGAGCTCAACCATCCTACAGGACGGTGGCATGAGAACACAACATCTGGTGTGTGTTGCAGTAATAGTGCTGAGCGCGTGCGTGGGCGAGCGCCCCGCACCCGCACGGCAGATCGGCGACCCGGGAGCCTTCTCCGCACAGGTGATCGCTCCGGATGTCGTCTCCACGGACCAGGGCGAGTCCTGGATCTCGTTCCATCCGACCATGGAGCTGGCCGTGTTCGGCCGCCACAATGAGAACTGGGGCGAGCACACGCTCTACTGGACGCAGAGGGTGGATGGCGAGTGGTCCACTCCCGCGGTGGTTCAGTTCTCAGGGATGTTCAACGACCGCGGCGCGCGGTTCTCCCCCGACGGCCGCTACCTGTACTTCTCGTCGGATCGGCCGCGCCCGGGGTCCGAGGAGCAGGGTTCATTCAACATCTGGCGCATGTCCCACTCGGAGGAGGGCTGGGGCGACCTCGAGTATCACCCGGATATCTCTTCGGAGGAGGCCGACGCCCACCCGTCGGTGGCCGCCGACGGCACCATCTACTTCGCATCGGGACGCAGCGGCGGCGCGGGCAGGTGGGACCTCTACCGTGCCATCCCCACTGCCGAGGGCTACGACGTGGAGTCGCTGGGGCCGGCCATCAACACCGAGCGCTCCGAGACCGACATATTCGTGGATCCGGAGCAGCGCTTCATCATCTTCGTGCGGACCGACGACCCGGCCGGATACGGCGGCGACGATCTGTTCTACTCGGAGCGCACTGCGGACGGGTGGTCGGCCCCGCGCAACCTGGGCGACGCCGTGAACACCCCCGAGTACGAATACGGCCCGCTGCTCTCGTGGGACGGCAGCCGGCTCTACTTCACGAGTCACGCCCGCGGCCAAGCAGACCTGTTCGTGATCGCGGCCGGCGAGGTGGGGATCGGCAGGTGAGCAAGAGGGCGCTGCCGGCGGGCACTGCCGCAGCGCGGACGAGCTGGATCGCCGCACTGGCTCTATTTGTATCGCTCCCGTCCGCAATCGAGGCCCAGCAGGACGCCGACCGCGACCGCTGGCAGCGCGTCTCCGACGTCTTCGCCGCAATGGAAATCGGCGACGGCAGTCATGCCGCGGACGTCGGTGCGGGCGAGGGATACTTCACCGTGAGGCTGGCGGAGCACGTCGGCAGCGGCGGACGGGTTTACGCGGTGGACATCGACGACGACGTGCTGGCCCGGCTGCGGCGCCGGGTGGAGTCGGAGGGCTTGGTCAACGTGGAAGTGATAGAGGGCTCCGCCGACGACCCCCACCTGCCGCCCGCATCGCTCGATGCAGTGCTCGTGGTCAACGCGTATCACGAGATGGAATCGTACGACGCGATGCTCGCGGGCATCTACCGAGCGCTCGAGCCGGGTGGGCGCCTCGTCATTCTCGACTTCGCACCCAGTGACGAGTCGACGTCCCGCTCGACTCAGACTGCCAGGCATACCATCGCACTCGATCTGGTGGCGCAGGACCTCGAGCATGCCGGTTTCGAGCTCACCCGCACCGAGGCTAGCTTCGCCGAAAGGAGCTCGCGCCGGTCGCGCGGCCAGGAGTGGCTGCTGGTGGGACGCCGTCCGAGCGAGCCGTAATCCGTGAAGATCCCCTACAAATCCCTGACCTTCTGGATCTTCGTCGGGCTGTTCGGCGGCGTGCTCGCGGGTGCCCTGTTCGGGGAATCGATCGTCCCTGCGGCCGACGTCCTGTCGGAAGTGTTCCTGCGGCTGCTGCGCATGGCGATCATGCCGCTGATCATCACGTCGATCACGGCGGCGGTAATCAGCGTGGGAGAGCGCCACAATCTGGGGGTTCTTGGCGCCCGCACCTTCGGCTACTACGTGGTCAGCAGCCTGCTGGCAATCATGACCGGACTGTTCCTGGTCAACCTGTTCAAGCCGGGGGTCGGCTCGACCATTCGGCTCGACGAGGCCGTCACCGACATCCCCGCGACGCGCCAGAGCTTCAGCGACATCCTGATAGACATCATCCCGGAGAATCCCTTCGCCGCCCTGGCGGAGGGGCAGGTCCTCCCGATCATCTTCTTCTGCATCCTGCTCGGCTACTTCATCTCGCAACTCGACGATCCATACAGGACGCAGCTCGGAGGCTTCTTCCAGGCGGCGTTCAGGGCGATGATGAAGCTGACCCGGTTCGTCGTCTGGTCGGCGCCGCTCGGCGTGTTCGGGATCAACGCGAAGATCGTGGCTACGACCGGATTCGAGGCGTTCCGCACGCTCGGCTTCTATTTCGTGGTCGTCCTCATCGGGCTGGCGATCCACGCCGCAATCACCCTGCCGGTCCTGCTGCGCCTCTTCACCGGCAAGAATCCGATGCGGCACTACCGAGGCATGCCGCCTGCCTTGATAACCGCCTTCTCGACCTGCTCCAGCATCGTGACCCTGCCGCTTACCATGGAGGCCGTGACCGACAACTCGAAGGTGTCGGAGAAGATCTCGTCTTTCGTGCTGCCCATCGGCGCGACGGTGAACATGGATGGCACGGCGCTCTATGAGTGCGTCGCCACGATCTTCATCGCACAGATCTACGGCTTTGACCTGTCACTCACCGAGCAGGCCATTGTCGTAGTGACCGCGCTGCTCGCGTCGATCGGGGCGGCGAGCGTGCCGATGGCGGGGCTCGTGATGATGTCCATCATCCTGACCGCGGTGGGCCTGCCATTGGAGGGAGTTGCGCTGATACTGGCCGTGGACCGAATCCTCGACATGTTCCGGACCGCGGTCAACGTGCTGAGCGACTCAGTCGGGACCGTGATTGTGGCGAAGCTGGACGGGGAGGACGTGCTGACGAGCTAGCGGCCCATGTCGACGCTACTGATCGTATCTACCGTCCTAATCACGCTCGCGCTGATCTTCTACTCGCTGGGCGTGTGGTCCGAGCGCATAGCCCGCTACCTCAAGCCGTGGCACGTGGCCGCATTCTGGACCGGCTTCCTGTTCGACGTCTCCGGCACCTGGGTGATGCACCGCATGGCCCAGGGACCGTTCGATCCGACGGAGTCTCACACGCTCACGGGTCAGATAGCGCTGTGGCTGATGCTGGCACATGCCATCTGGGCCACCTGGGTAACCCGCAAGGGAAGCGAGAAGGCCCGCCGCGGATTTCACCGCTACAGCCTGGTGGTCTGGCTTATCTGGCTGGTGCCCTACTTCGGCGGCATGTACCTGGGAATGCGGGGCTGAGCCTCCAGGAGCGGTCCCGCTATGCCAGCGCCGAGGGAACGAACGGCCGGTGCTGGTCCCACCATTCCTGTGCTCGCTTTTCGGTCCATCGCGTGGCCGTACGGCACTCCGTCAGCCGCCGGGCGAGATCCTGCGCGCTCTGCGGGCGGCGTCGAGGTTCCTTCTCGAGACAAGCGATGATCGCCTCGTCGAGCGCCGCCGGAATCTCCTGCTCGGACCGCTGCGAGGGCGGCACCGGCGCCTCGTCGATGTGGCGCGAGATTAGCTCTACGGCGGTCTTGCCCTCGAACACCAGCTGCCCGGTGACGAGCCAGTATGCAACACACCCCATGGCGTAGATGTCGGTCCGGGCGTCGACATCATCCTGGCCTCCCGCCTGCTCGGGCGCCATGAAGGTCGGCGTGCCGCCCGCCCAGTGCTCGCCGGTTACGCTCATCTCGTCCGCCGCGTCCACCTGCCGTCGCTTGACCAGGCCGAAATCGAGGACCTTGACGAAGTCCACCGTCTGGCCGAACCGGCACGCGTAGATGTTGGCGGGCTTGATGTCGCGGTGGATGAGCCCCCGGGCATGCGCTTCGGCCAGCGAGGCACAGGCCTGGCGCAGCAGCCAGATTGCCCGCTCGGGCGGCAGCGGCCCGAAACGCTGCACCAGCGTCTCGAGATCGAATCCGTCCAGCAGCTCCATCACGTAGTACAGAGTACCGTCGTCCGTGATACCGAAATCGTACAGCTCCACGGTGTGCGGTGAACGCAGCAGCGCCGTGGCGTGCGCTTCGCGCGCGAAGCGTCCAATGCTCAGCCGGCGCTGCTCCCCGCCCGTGTGGCCCAGCACATCGGCTCGCACGAACTTGACCGCCGCTGGCCGGGCCAGCATACGGTGCCTGGCACGCCAGACTTCACCCATGCCTCCCTGGCTGAGCCGGTCGATCAGCCGGTAGCTGCCCATCTCGCGCGCCTGCTGCACCGCCCGCCCCAGCCGGTATACCACGCGCGCTCCGATGTACGCGGTCACGACGATCAGCGCGTAAGGCACGATCACAGTGCTCACGAAGGTGCCGAACGTGAGCTCGATGGACGTCCCTCCGTAGCGCATCGTGAGCAGCAGCGCCACCGGCACCGAGGTGGCGGCGAGAGTTGCCGCCCACAGTGCCCTGCGGGGCGGGTTGGGGATCACGATCGTGTAGAACATGATCCAGGGAGCCACGAACGAAAGCCCGAAAACTGCCAGGTGCTGCGGATCGTACTCCAGCCCCCGGTACACGCCCCAGTAAGTCGCCGCTGCAATGGCATACGCGGCCACCACCTCGAACGCCACACCCATGTTCATGATCGACTGAAGCGAGAGCCGGCGACTGCCGGCGAGCACGGCCACGACCAGCGCGAGCACGATGGAGATCGCGCCGGGGCCCCAGCCATAGAAGTGCGCGTAATCCTGCCGCTGTACGGGATCGAGCAGCGCCACGCTCGCCTCGACGAGCAGAAACCCGCTGGCGTAGATGATCGCAACCAGGCGGAGCCGCCGCGCGGCAGCTCGTAACAGGTCCTTGGGCAGTCCCAGCGACGGACCGGTGGCCCGTGCGTCGTCGGCGGACGGACGCTCGAATCGGGTGACGCCTGCGTCGGGTGCCGTGGGCTCGAGGTTCATGGTAGGGGCTTACGGACCGTGCGCGCTCGCGACGGCACGGCTGATGAGCTCGTGCTGCGCGCTGTCGTCGATGTCGAAGCAGGCACCGTCCGCACCTATATCCATGAACCGAACTCCCAGCTCGTGACCCGTGATGGCGCCAACGGCCCTCTCCATCTCTTCCAGCGTAGGCGCCACCGCCGGAATTATGTCGTCCTGGCCTCCCCTGAGCCAGAGCGCCCGCGCTAATACGAGGCGCAGCCACGTCAGCGTGGTCGGCACCGCGCGCAATCCCAACGCTGCAAGAGCAGCGAACGCCCGCACCATGTTCCCGATGCCGGACTGCCGCCGCACGCCGCGTGCGCGCTGTATGATCTCCGCAAAATCGAGCACGGTGTGCCGCACGGCGAACATGTTGGCCAGCAGGAACGGCCCGTCCCGGGCGATGATCGCGGAGCGGCGATATTGAGCGGTGAGCTCGCGAGGTGCGGATGCCAGGAAGGGACGCGATACCCCGACCGCAACGTCCGCGCCGGATTGCTCAGCCAGCTGCGCGAATCGATCGAGCTCGGCAGGCGTGATCAGCGGAACGTCCGCCGCAACCAGGTAGAGGCGGTCGCCCGCGGCGTGGGAGAGCGCCAGTCGCATGTTGTCGACAAGGGACCCGCCCTGCTCGAGCCACACCGCGGGCGTCGTGAGCCGCGCACCGTCTACGACGCCTTCAAGCTCCCGCGGGCCGACGACCAGCAGCCGATCGAACGCCGCTGCCCGGTCTACCGCAGAGAGGACCCGCTCCAGCGACGTGACGCCGCCGACGGAAAGGAGTGCCTTGCTGGCGCCGGCCCCCGAGGAGGCATCAGGGGCGTCGGCGCCTGCGAGGATGGCGATGGTGTGGGTCACGCTAGGGCTGCCAGAACCTCCTGGTCCAGAACGGCACGTCCTCGTCGTTGAAGTGCACGTGCTTGTAGGGTTTCACGCGGTTCTTGCCGTCGTACTCGAATCCCTTGATGTGTATCAGCTCCCGCAGCGGGTCTTCGACTATCTGCAGGCTCCGCAGCAGGTTGTCCCATCTGCCGAGCATGCGGTCCAGGTAGGTGTGCGGCGGCGTGAGAATACCCTCGAGCCACTCCAGCACGCTCCCGGGGCCGACGAACCCCTTCACATCCCGCTGTCCTGCCTCGACCCGCGGATGCAGCGTCAGCACAAACGCTTCCGTATTCCCCGCCCCGTGCTGCAGTACTGGCTGGACCGCTCGGCTGAAGTCGCGTATGCCGCAAGCGGGAGCCATGTAGACGAGCGACTCGTACGGCAGAGTCGCGGCGTGCCTCAGGGCTTCGTTCGCGACCATGGCGCCCATGCTGTGCGCGATGACCGTGACTCGCATTCCCGTCTCTTCGACGGTCCGGCCCAACTCGTCGAGGAACAGCGCCATAGCCCCATCAGGGTCTTTGTGGGCAGTGCCATCCGGCATCACATAATCCGGATCGGCGAGCTTCGGGTCGAACTCCCGAGGCGCACGGTACATCGCCCTCGTGCGCCGCAGGAGGTTGTCCCAGGCGCGCGGCACCCAAAGACCCGTAAACGGCAGCGCCAGAAGCAGCTGCGACAGAAGCCCTGGAATGACCATCAGGAGCCTCAGTAAGGACCATCCTGGTTTCCACGACCCCAACCTTACTTCTATGTTCGGCGGCGCTGCAGCGAAGCGCCCCAGATTCAACTCCGTGGGGTACCGGTACCAGCGACTGCCGCGCCACAAGAGGATGCCCTGATAGAACCAGGCCGGAATGAGGTTCGCGAGGCTGTGGAGCGCGTCTCCGAGGAGCTTAAACGGCGCGCCAAGCAAGGCGCGCTTCACGTAGCGCCCGCTCCGTATCCGAAGCAGCTGCTCCACGTACGCGCGCTTCATGTTGGAATCCCAGTTGATGAAGATCGGGTAGAACCCGTAATCCAGGATCGGCTGCCGCAGTGCGATGCTCTTGTCCAGCATCTTCTTCGCCCGCTCGTTGCCTCCGTGGATGATCAGGGCGACTCCCCTGTCGCATTGGCCCTGCAGCAGCCTGATGTTGGCCATCATGACCTTCAGGTACTTCTTGTACTGACTGTCGGTCATGTGGCGGCGCTCGCGGGACAGATAGGCGCTCCCGGAGTCGGACACGAGGGGCGCCGCGAGCATTCGAGGCAGCCCCGGGATCTTGCCCCTCGGCCCCAGTGAGAACAGAGGCATCGAGGCCCGAGTGAGTATCGGTACCGCCATGCCCGCGTTGTCTATCACGATGGCGTGGCGGCGTACCATCTCGTCTTTGGGATCCACCAGCATGGGCGGCACCACCACCCAGCTGACCAGCCACTCCTTGAACTTCTCGAAGATTTTCATCTGAAGGCCCTCGCTACCGCTCGCACGCCACGCGATCGGTGTCCTGAGCGGCGCTCCGCACGGCTGCAGGCATCAAGTCGTCCAGCAGTGCCTCGTGCAGCGCTCCGCTCGCATCGGTGATCATCGTGGGCGCAAAGTGGCTCTCGTACTGCCGGTCCACGCGCAAGGCCGGCGTGTACAGCGAGTCGAGCGGCTCGGTGGTGGTCACGTAGGTCCGCCTGCCGGGGCGCCACGGCCGGAACAGACCGCTGCTGAAGTTCGGCGTGCACAGCATGGCCGGCCCGCTCATCGTGATCCCCACCTGGAGCCAGCTCAGGAATTTCTTGTAGCGGCGCACGAAAGCGACGGTCCGGCCGGGCACCCGGGCTCGGTACCGCCTCAGGGTGGGCAGGTCGCGCAGGAACGCCGCCACGTCCTCTACCGGATCGAGCGGCTTGATCGCCAGCGTGGTCGTGTCGAGGTCGCGCAGCTTGGTGTCGGGCAGCAGCAGGTCGCGCTGGACGCACTGGTGGAAGTACGGTGTCTGCAGGATCGGGATGACGGGGCTGAAGTAGTTGGGCAGCGGAATCTCCGAGTTGCCCACTATGTACTCGATCTCCTTGTGCAGCTCCGCCAGTGTGCGGGTCGCGAAGTCGAGAATCACGCCGTAGGCGAACGCGATCCCCGCCTCGAAGCAGCGGCGGATCATCTCCACCTGTGGCACGGCCGCGTTCTGCAGCTTGCGAAATCCGCGGAGTACGGCGCTGTCGAACGACTCGATCCCGCTGAACAGCGCCAAGCACCCTGCGCGCTTGGCCAGCTCGAGGTTCTCCCGCTTCATGAACAGGTCGTTGGTGACGAGCGCACCCCAGCCGTCCAGCCGCCCGGAGTCGTGCAGCTCCCGCAGCAGCTCCATCCGCTCCAGGAAGAAGTCGCGGTTGTTGCCGTAGAAGTTGTTGTCGATGAAGATGACGAAGCGGCGCTTGCCGATGGCGAGGATCTGGCGACGGATGAAGTCGATGGGATACGGGCGGTAGCGGTATCCGTCGGCTGTGAGCGTGCAGAACGAGCAGTGGAAGTTGCAGTTGCGGCTCGACTCGACGTAGCCGTACGGCCCCATCCAGTTGGCGAGGTCGAAGCGCGGGAACATCTCTTCCGACACGTACTCCGGGCCGAATGCGTCGCGAATGACGTCTGCGATCTCCTCGACGTCCCCCGTGCAGGGATAGTCGAAGAAACGCTTCGAGTACTGCGGCAGGGCCCTGATGCCCGGACCACCAGCCACGACGATCACGTGCGGGTTCTGCGTGCGCGCGTAGGCCGCGAGTTGCAGCAGCCGGTCGTACGCGTTGGACAGGCCGGAGAGGACGAGCATATCCGGCCATCCCAGCAGGTCGGGATCGTGGAGCGGCCCGCTGGACTGCTCGTTGTAGCAGACCACGTCGCAGCGGTCGCGCGCGAACGCCCCGGCCAGGTAGGCGGGCGCCATCGCCTTGGGGATGCTACCCGGCCGCGGGTCCACCCTTCGCAGGTGGTCCATGTAGCCGTTCACGATCAGCACCCGCTTGCGGCGTCTGCCGTTCGTCTGACCGCGGGTAGCGACCGCGACTGAATGCGTCATACTCCACTCCCCGTTCGCACTGCCATCACGGAGTCCAAGGAAGGCCCTGTGCTCTTACGTCTTGATGAGGAAGCCGGGCGCCAGCACCTCGGTTACGCGGTCCGGCCTGGGGATCTGCTCGGACCGCATCGCTTCATCTGCCTGCTGGATCAGCCGCTCGCCTTCCGTCCCCCCCGTGAGCTGACCCAAGCGGCGGCGCGCCGCGGCAGCGTAGAGCCGCAGCTCGGCCCCCTCGAAGCCTTCGGCTGCGGCGGAGAGCAGCGTGCGTGCCCTTTCGTTGTCCCCGACTATGGAGCTGATTCCCGCCCGCAACAAGGGAGCGAACGGAGCGATCCACGGCATGCGCTCGCGCGCCAGCTTGGCGGCGTGGCGCTTGGCGATGCGCAGCAGCCGTTTCCGGTCGCTGCCCTGCGCCGCTACCGCCAGGGCGCAGCGCCCCCGCAGGAAGTGCGACTCGGCGCGCAGCACCTGGCCCTGGAGCAGCAGCGAACGCTTGAGCGGACCCCACTGATCCTCCACCCGCTTCCATGCCGCTCCCGGGTCTCCCTCGTACAGATCGATGTTGGCGTTCGAGATGAGGGCGTTGTAGTGCTGCCGGTGAAAGCCCGAGTGCGACCAGGTGCGCAGCGCCTCCTGGATCTCGAACCGCGCGCGGGCAGGATCGCCCATGGCGAGCCATCCGAAGTTGCCCCTCGTGCGCGCCTCGGTGGCGGCAAGCAGGTTGCCGCGCTCCAGTGCGTCGGCCAGCATGAGCGAGAGCCGGGCACTCACCTCGGCCAGCTCGCCCAGGTAGATGAGCGACGAGAGCAGGAACGACTGCGAGGTGGTGAGCTCCCACATCATCCCGGTGCACTGCTCCCGCAGCATCTGCTCGGCTCCGAGCAGGATGCCCACCGCCCGTTTGAACTCGCCGCACAGCAGCGCCGCCGCGCCCTGCGTGACGCCCGACAGCGCGAGCTCACGCGGCGTCCCCAACCGCTCCGCCAGCCGCCCCGCTTCGCCGATGAGCAACTCGGTCTGCTTTCTGCTGCGGCCTCCCCCGATGGCGATGAAGCCGGACTCCCACGACATACCGCGCGACACCCGCGTGATCTCGCCCGCCTTGAGAGCCATCAGCAGGTGCTGCGTCACGAGATCGAATGCGACCACCGTATCGACCAGCGTGAGCCCGACACCGACACCGCCACACACGTCCATCTTCAGAAGGTCGGCGACGGGAATCTCCTCGGCCTTCCGCTCCACGTACTTGAGACCCCGCATGCGTAGCTGGATCTTCCGCAGCAACGCGCCGAGGAGTGCCTTGGTCCGGGTCGCTGGGATGCGCAATCCCACCGTGCGCAGCAAGTCGCGCGTCACCTGCATGCCGCGGTCCGTGTGCCCGCCAAACAGGAGCTGCTCCGCCGCGCGCCGCCTGAGCTCGAGCGCCAGGGCCGGATCGGCCTGCCCGCTCGCCAGAATGAACGCGTCGGCGGCATCGGCCGGGCGCCCTGCGTTCGCCAGCGCTTCGCCGAGCCCGGCCGTCAGCTTGCGGCTCACACTCGAGTCGGGCGGGTGCAGGTGAATTGCCTCCCGGTAGAAGCTGGCCGCTCGGTCGAACGCGAGCGCCTCCATCGCCCGGTCCGCCGCCTTCTCGGCCTGCTGGGCAGCTTGTGCCGTGCGCCCTGCCCCCCTGTAGTGCTCGAACAGCGCCTCAGGATCGTCGAAGCCGCCCCGCACCATCGAGTCCGCCAGGCGCTGGTGTATCTGCACCCGGTGCTCCTGGCTGATGCGGGCGGCCAGAGTCTCGCGGATGCGGTCGTGGTAGGTCTCGATCATGTCGGCCGTGGCGCTCGGCCGGACGAGGTGGTTCACCTCGAGGCTCGTGACGAGCGCCCGTGCATCGCCGGTCACGCCCGCTGCCCGGTGCGCCACCTCGAAGTCCACAGGGCGCTGCGCCACTGCCAGCGTGTCCAGCAGCTCGCGGCTGCCCGACGGCATGCGGTCGATGCGGGCGTCGAGCATCACGGCGAGGTTGGTTTCGCGCATCTCGCCGTTCTCGCTCTGCGCCGCGTGCCGGGCGAGCTGCTCCAACACGAACGGGCTGCCCGCGGCTTCCTCGACGATCGAGTGCAGCAACGGCTCGTTGTTGTCGGAGCGCATGATCAGCCGCGCCAGCTCGGTCGCATCTTCCTCGCCCAGCGGCCCCACCATCAGATCCCGCGTCTCGCCGCCGCTGCCGAGCTCGAGCAGTGATCTCAGGTAAGGTGAGGTATCCACCTCCTCGCTGCGGAAGGCGCAGACCAGCATTATGGGGGGCGCCGTGGGCGGACGCATGAGATCCTGGAGCAGGGCCACGCTGTCGGCGTCGGTCCACTGCAGGTCGTCCACGTAGACGATCACGGGACGGCGCTGCGCCACCGCCCACAGCAGCCTGCGCAGCGCCGAGAATGCCCGCTTCCGCAACTCGAGAGCGTCGGGCACCTCCGGCTGGGGATACCGGAAGTCCAGGTCCTCTCCCACCTTCTCCAGCACCGGGAAGACGCGCGTGAGGAAAAGGATCTCGCGCGGCAGCAGCTCGCGCACCTCTTCCTCCGGGAGCGAGCGCAGATAGCGCGTCAGGGAGTCGATGACCCCGTCCACCGCCTTGTACGGCATCGACTCGCGCGGGTAGCAGCGCCCCGACAGCACCACCGCCTGGTACCGCTCGTCGAGCTGCTCGAGGAAGTGCTCCACCAGCGTCGTCTTGCCGATCCCCGACAGGCCCTGCACGTACACCGACACCGCCGCTCCGCCGCGCGCCTTCTCGAACTCCTCCTGCAGCACCGTCACGTGCAGCTCGCGCCCCATCACCGCCGACACGAGGCGGCGGCGCGGCGAGCTGGTCCGCACCCTGGGGTGGGCCTGCCCCAGCCGCTGCAGCACCTCCATCCCGCTCGGCCGGTCCTCTGGCTCGCGCACCAGCAGGGCCTTGCACAGCGCCACCAGGTCGGCCGGCGCATCCGGGACGATCTCCTCGGGCGGCGCCGGGTCCTCGAACATCTTGCGCCCGATGACCGAGAGCGAGCTGCCGGAGAACGGCACGTCGCCGGTCAGGGCCTCGTACAGCATTACCCCCAGCGCATACCAGTCGGACGCCGGGGTGCTCTGCCCCACGTCGATCTGCTCGGGCGCCATATAGGCCGCGGTTCCCATGGCGCCGGTGGCGAGCGTGCCGGGCCCCTCGAGCTTGGCCTCCGCCGAGATCCCGAAGTCGAGCAGCACCACACGCCCGTCCTCGCGCACGAGCACGTTCTCGGGCTTCAGGTCGCGGTGCCACTTGCCCGCCTCGTGCAGATGGTTGACGCCCTCCACGAGCTGGGTCAGCACCGAGCGCAGCCGGTTTACGTCCAGCCCGCCGGCCACCTCGTCGGACTTGGGCTCGCTCACGATGGGCGCCGTGGTGCGTTGCCCCGGGCGCACGTGCTCGAGGAAGTTCTCCCCGTCTATCAGCTCCATCGTGAAGAACCACGTGTCCTCATCGCGCACCAGCTCGTGCAGCGAAATGAGGTTGGGATGCGCTACGTCGGAGAGGGCGCGGAACTCCCGCTTGAGCCGGTAGATCGCGCCGGGGTCTTCGAAGGAGAGGGTCTTGAGGGCGACGCGCTGGCCGCGCTGGCGGTCGTAGGCCTCGTACACCACGCCCATGCCGCCCGCGCCGAGGCGGCGGATGATCTGGTAGCGCTCGGTGCCTGCAAATGACGCCACGGCAACGGACTCCGATCAGCGGTTGAGCTGTCGCACGCGAGAAACCAGGGGCAAGCGACGGCACCGCTATCGTCCGGCCCGTTCACGGGGCGCGGCGGGAAACCGGGGCCAGCGGTGGCCAGGGCCCAAAATAGGCACGAAATGAACCACCGCTAGAAGGGAGCGGTGACGCGGGATGCAGCTGCGCAGGGCGATTCTCAGGAAGTGCTGATTTGACAATCAGTTACGCTGCAGAACGCAGGCTTGCGCAACTGCGCAACAATGCGATTCGGGGTTACGCGTGGCGCAAAATGCGATCCCCGAGGCCTGCATTCGCACCGCGCGATGGCGACCCTGCAACCCGGCAACCAGTGCCGGGACCCTGCCACACCGAATGTCCCAATCCTCGCACGCACCGCCCCAATAAGGGTCTGGACCGCACCCACATCGGGCCCCAATCTCACTCTCAGACTTCACACCCCCGCGAAGCACCGCCGACCGGACCCTCCCGCCGAGTGACGGTGCCTCCTCAATCACTGCCGCGATGCAGGAGGAGGACCGATCCGATGGGCAAGAAGAAGAAGCAGAAGCCGGAGAAGGACCTAGCCCCGGAGCGGCTGTCCGAGCTGTGGGCACGCGACCTTCCGGAGCTCGAGCTGGACACCTTCAGCTACGTGTTGATCAGCGACCTGCATCTGGGACACGGCGGGAAGGCGGACGACTTCCGGCGCAACGAGGCCACGCTCGCTCACGCTCTCGACTACTACGACGCCAACCGATTCACCCTAGTTCTGCTGGGCGACACCGAGGAGCTGTGGCAGTTCGACATCTCGGAGATCAGAGCCAGGTACGAGGATTCCATATACCGGCGCATCCGCCGCTTCGCACCCGACCGCGTGTACCGCGTGTTCGGCAACCACGACTTCGAATGGGGCTCGCCGCTCGACCCGGCGCTGCCCGAGCCGCCCCGCACCCACGGCGTGCCGGAGGGAATCAAGCTCACCGATGTGGCCGGCAGGCCCGGGATCCTGCTGGTGCACGGCCACCAGGGCACGCACCTATCTGACTACAAGAGCTGGTCCAGCCGCTACTGGGTCCGGATGTACCGCAAGATCGAGCCGATCGGGCGCTTCCTCGGACTCGTGAAGAACCCGTCGCTGCCCGACTCACCCGTTGCAAAGGATTTCGAGCGGGTCCGCTACGAGTGGGCCAAGCGTGAGCGCGTGATGCTGATCTGCGGGCACACGCACCGCGCGATCTTCGCGTCCGAACCTTACGCGGTGAAGCTGCGGCAAAGGGAGGCGGACCTCGAGGCACGGCTCCGATCCGATCCGAACGACGAGGAGGCCGCCGAGTGGCTGCGCGAGCTGCGCGACATTAGAGAGAGCCTCAATAACGAGCGCAGGAGCAAGCGCGACATCCCGGCGCTGGATGACGATCCCGCGCCCTGCTACTTCAACACAGGGTGCGGGCTCTACACGGGCGGCATCACCGCGATCGAGCTCGACAACGACGAGATCCGGCTGGTGAAGTGGCACAGCGACCCCAAGCGGGAGGAGCGCCGAGAGCTGCTGCGGCCCGCAGCAAGGCTGAGCGCACTGCTGGACAGGCTGTAGACCCTTGACGGTCCCTTGACGTCACCCTGGCACCGTGCACCCGTCGCAAAGCCGGAGCGCACGATGCCAGGTCCGTGGTGGCCGAACCGCTGGAATCCGAAAGGGGCACGACCCCGGCGGCTCTCGCGCCCCAGCCTCGGGGTGAGCGCCGCCCAGGTGCGGGCGGCCGCCCGGCGGCGCCAGCGGCTGGGACTGGGATCCGAGGTGGGCGGATACCGGCTGGGACCGCTCATCGGCCGCGGGGGAATGGGTGACATCTACCGGGCTACCCACCGCCTGCTGGGCCGGCCTGCTGCGGTCAAGCTGATCCGGCCCGAGGTGCTGATCGAGGCGGACGACGACGACGTCTTCCTCACCCTGCGCCGCTTCCGCCGCGAGGCGACAGCCGGCGCCAAGCTGCACTCACCCCACGCGGTAAAGCTGTTCGACTTCGGTGTTGCCGACGGCGGCACGTTCTACATAGCGATGGAGCTGTTGGAGGGAATCGACCTCGCGCGGTTCGTCGCACGGTTCGGCCCGATGCCGGCCGAGCGTGCAGTCCACGTACTGCACCAGGTGAGCGCCGCACTGCGCGAGATGCACGAGCGCGGCCTGGTGCACCGCGACATCAAGCCCGAGAACCTGCATCTCATGCGCCGGGGCGAGCACCACGACTTCATCAAGGTGACAGACCTCGGGCTGGTGAAGCCGGAGCGGGGCGCCACCGCCGAGCACCGGCTGGTCCGGGCGCGGGGCCACGTTGTCGGCACGCCGGCTTTCATGGCGCCCGAGACATCGAAGGGCGACCCCGGCGACGAACGCACCGACATCTACGCCCTGGGGTGCGTCGCCTATTGGCTGCTCACCGGCTGCACGCTGTTCGACGCATGCAATGCGCAGGAGCTGATGCGCAGCCACATAGGGCGGGAGCCAATGCCGCCCTCGCAGCGCACCGAGCTGGAGCTGCCACCTTCACTGGAGCGGCTGGTGCTCTGGTGCCTGGCCAAGCACCCCGAAATGCGCCCGCAGACCGCGGAGGAGTTCTCCCGGCGGCTCGCTGCCTGCAGCCTGCCCCGGGTCTGGACCGAGGCGCTGGCCGAGCGATGGTGGACCACGCACCTCCCCAGCGGGGAAGTGGCGATGGCTGCTGAGTCAGAGGAGAGGTTGGCGTAGGGTGAGGACCTGACCTCGGCAGCACAAATGTCCCAGAACCGACACCCAATGTCCCAAATCCGGCCTGCCGGAGCGCGCGCCACCGCCCCACATTGGCATCGCACCCTCCCACCCCCTCCGGGAGCACTCCATGAGCCAGTGGGACGACATCCTCCAGCTCCATCAGGAGGCACCGCTGACCGACGTGCACCTGCACCCGTCGCTCAAGGCGTATCTGTTCCGCCGCAACCTGTGGCGGCACTACTCATCGGGGAAGGCGTTTAATCCGTTCTCCAGCCGCAGCGATTTCAAGATGCTGGAGAAGGGCCGGGTGGGCGTGATATGGAACGCCCACTACTTGCCCGAGCGTGAGCTCTTCAAGCAGTGCTTCATAGTTGGGCTCGCGGCCAGCTCCGCCGTCCCGGTCTACCGCAAGATCATGACCGGAGACCGCATAGACCGCGTGCAGGAGATGATGGATGCCCTGGAGCGCGAGATCCTGCGCGAGCCGGGCAAGGTCGAACTCGCGCAGTCTGCCGCGGACGTCAGGCGTATTCGTCAATCCGGCAAGATGGCCGTCGTGCACGCAATCGAGGGCGCCCACGTGCTGGAGGGCGATCTCAACAACATCGACCGGCTGGCAAACCGGCACGTCGCGATGATGATTCTGAGTCACTTCTTCGACAATGGAGTGGCAGCACACACGCTAGGCATCCCACGCAACAACATCCTCAACAAGCTGTGCGGCTACGACTATGCATGGCACCACGACGTGCCGCTCACGGACTTCGGCAAGGATGTGCTGCGCCGCATGACCTCGCGCAAGATGATCGCCGACATCACGCACTGCACTCCCGATGCCCGCCGGGCTATCTACGGGGAGGTCCCGAGCGAGCGGCCGCTCATTGCCACGCACGTCGGCGTGCAGCAGCTGAACCCCGACCCCTACAACCTGGCAGACGACGAGATCCGCGAGATCGCGCAGCGCGGCGGCCTCATCGGCGTCATCTTCTTCACATACTGGTTGGACCCCAAGGAGCCGCACGAAGGCCTCGAGTCCATCTGGCGCACCATCGAGCACCTGCACTCCGTGATCGGCTCGTTCGATCACATCGCTCTAGGCAGCGACTTCGACGGCTTCACCGACCCGCCCGACGACGTAAAGGACTCGTCGAAGCTGTGGCGGGTGACGAAGATGCTGCTGGACAAGGGGCTGTCAGACGACGACGTGAAGAAGATCCTGGGCCGCAACGCACAGACCGTGCTGGAGAATGGGTGGGTGTGACGACGGGCGTCTAGGCTCACGCAGCGTCGGTTGGGCGAATCGCTTGGTACGGGTTGTAGATGTACTGCTGGCTCACAGGCGAATTCACGGACCCACCCAGCTGAGTCCGGCATTGAGCGGGAGATGTCGGCGGCCCTCACTCACGACTCGACGGGGCGGGAACCTTGTGTCTCCTAGCTGACTGCGACGGTTACGCAGCGTCCCGGTGGCCCA
>JBDHJM010000058.1:0-13429 GCA_039586895.1 Gemmatimonadota bacterium
GCCACCACGAAGCGCTCCAGCAGCGGGCGGCCCATGTCCGCGGGGAACCCCTCGAACCGCTCGAACACCCAGCGCTGGTTGGCCCGGTACTCCACGAAAGCGAACGGGCCGTTCCCCACCGGCGACCGGTTGAACTCCGCCCTTCGCACGTCCTGCGGCGCCGCTTCGCGGAAGCGGTGGGCCGGGAGTATCGCGAGGTCGGTGAGCACGTCGGGAAAGGTAGGCTGCGGCCGGTCGAACCGCACCCGCACCGTATAGCTGTCGACGCCCGCCACGGCGACGACCGCGGCCAGGTCTCGCGCCCGCGGGTACGCCGCTTCGGAATGCCGTGCCATCTCCAGGGTCCACACGACGTCCGTCGCCGTAGTGGGCACCCCGTCGTGCCAGCTGACATCCCGCCGCAGTGCGAAAGTGAGCGCGGTGCGGTCATCGCTCCACTGCCACGATGCCAGCCGCGGCCGGGGCCGCAAAGCCGAATCGTAGCTGGCCAGCGTCACGAGCAGGACGTGCTTCTGCACCGCCTTGGCCAGCGGGTGGACCGCCACGAGGGGATTGATCGACTGGAGGTCCGCCCCCGACGCGTAGAACACCATTGCGTCGCGTGCGGCACCCCGCTCCACTGTGCACGCGGCCGCGGTGAGCAGCAGGCTTGACGCACAGAGCGCTGCAAGGCGAGCATAGCGCATGCTGCGCCTCATCGGCCGGCGGCTGGCCTTCGGGATCGGGGTGATCCTGGTCGTCGTCACGGTCACGTTCATTCTGATTAGTCTCGCACCCGGCGATCCCGCAAGGCTCTGGGTCGGACCGGGTGCCGGCGAGGCCGAGCTCGAGGCGGCGCGGCGTGCGCTGGGATTGGACCAGCCTCTGCTCCTCCGCTACGGCGCCTGGCTCACCAGCTTCGTGCGCGGCGACTGGGGCATGAGCCTGGCACAGCAGCGTCCGGTGCTCCGGATAGTGCTCGACGCACTGCCCCACACACTGCTTTTGTCCGTATCATCGCTGCTGGTCACGTATCTGGTCGGCGTGACGATCGGCCTGGCCCAGGCGGTGCGCCGCCGCTCGCGCATGGACACCGCGCTCACGGTCACCACGCTGCTCGTCTACGGCATGCCGGCCTACTGGCTCGCCATCATGCTGGTGCTCGTGTTCGCATACGGCGCCGCTCGTGCCGGGTGGCCCGGCTGGATGCAGTTCCCCGCAATGGGTGTGGCCTCGCTGGATGCGGACTTCTACTCGGGGTGGGGACGGCTGGTCGACAGGATGCGCCACCTCGCGCTCCCCCTGGTGACGCTGGGAGCGATCGGCGCGGCCGGTGCGGCCCGCTACGTGCGCGGCGCCGTACTCGACGTGCGCGGCCACGAATTCGTGCGCACCGCCCGCGCCAAGGGCCTGGCTCCGGTCGCCGTGGAGCTGCGTCACGTGCTGCGCAACGCCCTCCTGCCCGTGGTAACACTGCTCGGCCTCTCACTGCCGGCCCTGTTCTCGGGCACCGTGTTCGTCGAGGTGATCTTCGCCTGGCCCGGCATGGGCCGTGTGATGGTGGACGCGGTAGGCGCGCGGGATTACCCCGTGGTTATGGCGACGACAGCGATATTCGCGGTGCTGGTCGTCGTGGGCAACCTGCTGGCCGACCTGCTGTACGCCTGGGTAGACCCGCGCCTGAGGCGGAGCCAGTGAGCACCCTGCTGAAGGACGGCCGCACGGCTTCCGGGGTGGCCGTACTCGCTCTGTTCATGCTGCTCGCGCTGCTGGCACCGGTCATCGCTCCGGCGGATCCCGTGGTGCAGCACGACGTGATGGCCACGCGCTTCCTGGCTCCACTTGCAACGAGTGCCGACGGCGTGCGCCATTGGCTCGGCACCGATGCCTTCGGGAGGGATGTGTTCTCCCGGCTGGTGTACGGCGCACGCATCTCGCTGACTGTTGGGCTGCTCTCGGTGGCGGTGTCGATCGCGTTGGGCGTGGCGGTGGGCGTGACGTCGGCAATGGCCGGCGGGATCGTGGAGCGGGGGCTGATGGCCCTGACCGATGCGGCGCTGGCCATGCCGCGCATCGTGCTGCTGCTGGCGCTGGTCGCACTGTGGCAGCCCAGCTTGTGGCTCGTGGTGCTGGTGCTCGGCTTCACCGGCTGGATGAGCGTGGCACGGCTGGCCAGGGCCGAGGTGAAGGGAGTGCTGGCGCGGCCCTACGTGGAAGCTGCACGCGCCGGCGGGTCGGGCGGCCTCCGCCTCATGTGGCGCCACGTGCTGCCCAACGCCCTCACTCCGATGATCGTCGCCGCCGCCCTCGGCGTCGGAAACGCAATCATGCTGGAGGCCGGGCTCTCCTTCCTGGGTTTGGGAGTCCCCGCGCCGGCGCCTTCGTGGGGCAACATGATCGCCGGCGGTCGCGAGGCGCTGGTGAATGCCTGGTGGGTGGCGACTTTCCCGGGTCTCGCAGTGGCGCTTGCCGTGGTCGCAGCTAACCTGATCGGCGACGGAGCGCGCGACGCTCTCGACCCGCGCACGCGCAGGGTCCTGCGCTAGCCCTCCTCGTCTCCCATCGGCAGCTCCCTGAGCTCCCGCTTGAGCAGCGGATGCTGGCTCAGCAGATACCAGCCCATCGCCAGAGCGGCCGCGAGACTGACGAACCCGATCTGCCACCACGCGCCGGTGATGAGCGGCTGTCCGAACACCAGGAGCGCCGCGTAGATGTGGGCGGCCACGAAGATCAGCACGAACAGGATCAGGTAGCGGGCAACCGGGAACTCCTCGGCCTTGGAGACGAGCCAGGAAGCGACCAGCCCCAAGGTTACAAAAGCCAGCACGTGGACCATGTTGTACGCCAGGACCGGTCCCGGTGTTACCTGCAGCGTGGTAGGATCGTCCAGCCCGTAGAACAGCGCCGAGCCGAGCATGGCCGGGGTGAAGAAGAACGACCTTCCCAGCGCCACGTTGAGCAGCCCAAACAGCATCACCACGGTCAAGTAGCCGATCAGTCCGGCGTACATGCCGCCTACCAGGATGTGCTTCGTTTCGTCGCGCATACAGACCTCCCCGATCGCCGCCACGTGTCGGTTCTCCCACCGATGCTAGGGTAGCCCTGGGCGGGGGTCAATTAGGGATTCGTGAAGATCGGTTAAGGGAGAATGCGCTACTCGACCTCGACCAGCGCCAGCGGCTCCACCCGGACCGTCACCACCTCCCGCGGCGCCGCCTCGAAGCTGATGTGATGCCCGTCTTCCGCCACGGCGATCTCGCCGCCGGGCGTCTCGTCCAGGCGCGCCCGGTGCGCCCTGTCGACTTCGAACGGCAGCGTCCAGCTCCCGCGCACCCGCTCGGCGGTGACGTTAACGCAGCGCAGCACTATGGCCCGACCGTCTTCGCTCGGCTTCACCGTCTTGAGCACGAGACCGTCGCCGGACAGTGCCGGGCCCTCGAGGACGTCGGGCACGTTCATTCCGTAGGGGAGCATCAATCCAAGCAGCGGCGCGTGGAACTCCTCCGCGAGCCGCTCCAGCTCGGCCCACTCGCCCGGGGCACTCTCCTCGCTCACCGAGTTCGCGACCACGGCGAACTCCGCCCGGAACCGGCCCAGCTCATGCGCCCCGGGAGTCGCTGTGGGCCAGCCGGCGTGGCCGGGCCGTGCCGCCAGCTCTCCGCGCGACAGGTCTCCCACGGCCCGCACCACGGTGACCGCAAGGGTGCGCTCGGCCGTCAGCTCGTACTCGAAGCAGCCGCGCGCGAACAGCATGAGCCCTCCCGGGACGCTGACCCAGCGGTGCAGCGGAGCGGTGTTGACGGGCAGCTCGCGCGGAAACTCGGTCGGGTCGTACTCCCGCCGCTCGCGGGTGACCGGTCCGTACTGCGAGTCGGCGATCGAGACCGTCGAACTCGCACCGCCCGGCAGCGGGAAGTGCACCCGCAGCCGGTGATGCTGCGCCAGGTTCACGCCGTCCACGACGAACCGCGCGAGCCGCGATCCCGCGTCGAGCCGTGCGTATGCGGTGCCCCGCGCGCGGCCGGCGATCTCGAAGTCGCGCGCCACGGCCGCGACCAGGGGACCGCCCCACACCTCGCGCACGCGGCTCCAGCGCGCCGCGCTTGGCATATCGCCACCCACGGCCTGGAACGTGTAGGCGTCTCCCTCGTCGCGCTCGCTTACCACGGAGGCGAGCTGCGCGAGCTGCCGGCCCCTGTCGCGGTCGCGCAGGGTGAACCCGGCGGCACGCCCTGCTCCCACGTCACCCCACTCGGCCGCCGCGCGGCGGCGCCCGCTCACCCAGACGTGGCGTGGTTCCGGCTCGGCCTCGGTTCCGTCACCCAGCGAGTACGCCCGAGCGCCGAGCGCAGGCACGGCACTCGCCTCCAGTGCCACGCTGAACGCGGCCACTTCGTCCTGGATCGGATAGTCGGTTGGGCTGTCGAGCCGGCTGTAGCCACGGAACCAGCCGAGCACCTGCACGGGAACGCCCTGCCCACTCGCGTCCCGCAGCACCGGCGGAGCCGGCCAATCCGGGCCGCGCTCCTTCTCGGGCCCCGGCCTGCCGATAACCAGCCGCTCGCGCGGGACGGTGAGCGTGGCCTCGACCACGCCGCGGCGCTCGTGTGCCGACGGGTTCACGACGGCCAGCGTGGGCGACCAGCTCTGCTCTGCTCGCCGCGCCGCTGCACGGTCCTGTTCCAGCCGCTCGTGCAGTGAATCCAGCAGCAGTCCGCGCGCCTGAATGGCCACCTTCTCCGCCCGGGCCGCAGCGTCGTGCGCCACCTCGTCGCTGGCGGTGCCGCAGATCGTGTCGTGGAACGTGTTGCGCAGGTGCTCGCGCCAGGCGTGAACGAGCAGGTGGCGGCGGTCGGCACCTCCCTCGAGCCACGCCAGTACCGACTGCGGCTCCGCCCAGCGCAGCAGCAGCCGCTCACCCTCGGCAATGGCCCGCTTGAGTCCCGAGCGTGCCGAGAGCGCGCCCTGCAGCATCCACGAGTAGCGGTAGGAGAAGCGCAGCTCACCGTGCACCTCGGGCACGTCGAGGTCCGGCGGCAGCGCCGCAAAGTAGTCGGCGGGCGACCCGAGTCTGACCGTGTGCCCTCCGGCCATCCGATCGAGCAGCCGCACGATCTCGAGAATCCGCGGCTGCAGCCCGTGGTGGTCGGCGCCGTTCATGGCGAGCAGGACGGGTGCGGTGGCACGGGCTTCCAGCATCCCGCGCATCGCATCCCAGCGCTCCTGCAGCGCGGACCTCTCCTCGGGCAGGTTCACCGCGATTTCGAACCCGGCCGGCGGGAAGTGGTAGGTGAGCACCGACGCTCCGTCCGGACCGATCCAGCGGAACAGGTCACGCTCCTGACCGGGCTCGCCCCCGTAGCCGCGCAGCACTACGGCGCTCTTGATGCCGAACCCGGCCAAGATGGTGGGCAGCGCCGCCGGGTGTCCGAACGCGTCGGGACTGTAACCCACCGGCATCCAGGCTCCGTAGCGCCTTCCGTCGGCGCGCCCGGCCAGCAGGTTGCGAACCAGCGTCTCGTCTGCGCTCAGCTGCTCGTCGGCCAGCACGTACCAGGGCCCCACCACGAGCTGACCGGCGCGCACGAGCGCCTCCACGCGCGCCGCCCGGTCGGGGCGCACCGCGAGGTAGTCCTCCAGCAGCTCGGACTGTCCGTCGAGCAGGAAGCGCTCCGCAGAGTCGCCCTCGAGCTGTTCAACGACGGCGTCGAGCGCCTCGACAAGGCGCTGCCGGAGGCGCGCCTCCGGCTCGTACCACTCGCGGTCCCAGTGGGAGTGCGGAACGACGAAGACTCGCACGGGTGAGGTCATTGACCCCTGCGGCCGCCGCTACAGGCCCAGCTCGCGCCTGGCTTCGGCCGGGAGCAGCGCCACGAGCTGGGGAATGGGCACGGCGAAGCCCATCCCCACTGCCTCGCGCAGGCCCGCACGGTGGACGCCCACCACTTCTCCGGTGGCGTTGAAGACAGGGGAGCCGCTCGATCCGCCCACGGTGAAGCCGTCGAAGTTGATGACGTCCGCCGTCACCTTGGAGAAGATCCCGGCGCTCATCGAAGTGCGGACGGTGCCGGTGGATGCGTCGTAGGCATTGCCCATCCCCGCGGGGAACCCGATCAGGGCCGCCGGCTCTCCCTGGCGCGCCGCGCTGCCGGACCAGTCCACCTGCTGCAGGTAGGGGCCGTCGAACCCGCGAATCTTGAGCACGGCGAGATCGGGACCGGACGGCGACGCCACTTGCACCACGTCGGCGGGCATCATCATCTCATCGTCGGCCATCGTCACGTACACGGAATCGGGACGCCGGTTCTGGTGCATCACGACGTGCCGGTTGGTGACGAAGTAGCCCGATGCCGTCACGGCGAAGCCGGAGCCGTCGTAGATCTCGTTTCCTATGAACACTGCCACCAGGCCCACGGCCCCCTGATTGGCCTGCGCCACGGCTGCCAGGTTCACGCCTTCCACCGCACGCACCTGAGACGCGATCTGCGTGGCACGCTCCTCGGCCGACTGCACCGCCGCGCGCAGCGAGTCGAGCAGGGCGTCGGAGGTGCCCGACGCGCTGGCCCGGTTCAGCTCGGTCTGCAGCCGTGCCAGCTCCGCCTGCGCCGCGCGGTTCACGGAGTCCCCTGCGGCGAGCTGCTCGGCGAGCGACGACTCGGCGCGCGCCAGTGCGGTGGCCAGCGCTTCGGTGCGTGCCTCGGCAGCTCCCAGTGCGACGCGCAGGCTGTCCACCACCGAGGCGGGGGCCGAGCCGGCCCGGGCCTCCTCGAGAGCCTCGCTGAGCCGGTCGCGCTCGGCGCTGGCTGCCTGCTGCATCGAGTCGGCTATGGCCTGCTGCCGCGCGATGGCCTCGCGCTGCTGCTGCGTGATCTGCTCGGTGGCCTGCTGCACCCGCCACTCGCTGTAGTAGTACATGGCGGCCACCGCGATACCCAGCAGAACTACGAAAGACCAGACGGCCCAGCGCACGCGCTTCGCAGTCTTGCGGGTGGATTCGGCGAACATCTCATTGAGGAAGACGGTGGCTCCCTTGCCCCCGAAGCTGCGCCGCGCCTCACCGAAGCGCGCCGCCACCTTGGCGGCCAGAGACTCGCGGCGGCGTGGCGGCGCCGGTTTCGCACTCGGCTCGTCCGACTGCGGCTCCCCGGGACGGGAGAGATGCGCCACCACCAGCTCCGGCCCCGACGATCCCAGCCGCAGCCGGTCGCCGCGCCCGAGTTCCCGTTCGCCGCTGATGCGCGTGCCCCCCAGGTACGTGCCGTTGCGGCTCTGCGCATCGCGCACGACGACCTTGCCATCGGGTTTGAGCACGATCTCGCAGTGCACTCGAGACACCGCCGTGTCGTCCTGACCCACGGGGCGCAGCTCGCATTCCTTGCCCCGTCCCACCCGTATGCGCCCACCGCCCGCCTGGAACTGCTCGCCGCTCTTTGTCTCCATCAGCACAACGCGGATCACCTGCGGGGGTGCGGGCGGGGGAGACGGCTGACCGCGGGACGCGGGTACGGCGTCGGCGCTTTCCAGGGGCAGCGTGTCGTCGGCGGAAATGCCCACGCCGGGCCCTTCGGCCAGAGTGGGGGCTGCGCTGCGTTTCGCCACCGCCTCGACCCGGTAGCGCGGGCCGCGCGCACCGAGCCCGATTACCGAGCCGGCCGCGAGCTGCGCCGGCGTGTTGGGGACGAGCCGCTTTTCGTCCACGAAGGTCCCGTTGCGGCTGCCCTCGTCCTCGATGGTCCACGAGCCGCCCCGCTCGCGAAGCCTGGCGTGACTGCCCGAGACCACCTCGCTGCCGGGGCCGGCTTCGGGGAGCTCGCATCCCGGATCGCGCCCGATCCGCACCTCGGAGGCCTCGAACTCGAGCTGGCGGTCGGTGTTCAGGTCGCGCAGGCGAAGAAACGGCATTGTGCCCCCAAAGCTACGCCCCGGTTCTGGCAGCCGACAGGAGGCCGACCAGCGTTATCTTTGATGCCTCATGTCTGGAACCGCAGGCGGGGAGCGCCCGCTCATCGCACCCGAACTCGACCAGCTCGCGCTGTTCGAGGGCGCCGTGCGCCACTTCGCGGACACCCACGAGGTGCTGCAGCTCGTGGCCGGGTCGTCCGAGCGCGCGCTGTTCCAGACCCGGGACCGGATGCTCAAGCGCCGGGTGGCCCTGCGCATTCACCAGAAGCCCGACACCGTATCGCGCACTTGGTTCGTGCGCGAGACCGAGCTGCTCGCGGCCCTGGACCACCCCTTGCTGCGTCCCGTGTATGCGGCCGGACATCGCGGCGACTGGGCTTACCGCATGACCAAGTGGATCGACGGTGAGAGCCTCACCGACACCGTGGCGCGCGGGCCGCGCCCGATTCCCGCCGTGCTCACCCTGGCGCGCGAGCTAACCAGCGTGCTGGAGTACGTGCACTCGCAGAACATCGTGATCCGCAAGCTCGCCCCGACCACGCTGATGATCGAGAACACCGAGCGCGCCTACGTCACCGATCTCCGGTTCTCCAACATCTGCCTCGACGTGGCCGCGCCCGACGACGACCCGGTGGCGGTTCCCTTTCTGGCGCCCGAAGTGCGGGACGGCAGCGCCGGCGAGCCCACGAGCGACATCTACTCCACCGGCGCCCTGCTCTACTACGCAGTCACCGGCAAGGCCCCGCCGCTCGACCCGGCCGACATCGTCCCTCCACAGTCCGCCCGGCCGGCCACCCCGGGAGCGCTGGAGCGCGTGATCTTGCGCGCGCTGCAGGCCGATCCCGACAAGCGCTTCCTCACCGCGGCCGAGATGGCCGAAGACCTGATCTCGGAGCTGGGCGAGCCCACGGTCCCCACGCCGCTCGCTTCGGGCCTGGGTCCCGTCACCGAGGACCAGATGACGTGGGAGAAGCGCCTGCGCCGGGCACTGGGAGACGACTACGAGCTGCTGCATGAGCTCGGCTCCGGCGGGTTCGGGCGTGTGTACCTGGTGCGCGACCTGGCATTGGAGCGGGAGGTCGCGCTCAAGGTCCTGCACCCGTACCTGACCCGGGATCCGCAGGTGGTGGAGCGGTTCCGGCGCGAGGCGCGCGCCGCCGCCCAGCTCATGCACCCCCACATCGTGAACACTTACGACATCGGGCGCAGGGCGGGTCTCATGTGGTACACGATGGAGTACGTGAGGGGCAAGAGTCTGGGGCGCACCATCGAGACCGAGGGGCGCCTGCCGCTCGACCGCATGCTGAGGCTGATGTACGAGTCGCTCGACGGTCTGCGGTTCGCGCACCTGCGCGGCCTGGTGCACCGCGACATCAAACCCGAGAACCTGCTGATCGACGAAGCCACCGGGTCGACGCTCATCGCCGACTTCGGTCTGGTGCTCGCGATCGCCGGCACCGAGGGAATCGGGGGTCCGGTTTCGCAGTCCGGGACGCCGGAGTTCGCGGCACCGGAACAGCTGCTGGGTGAGTTGGTGGACAACCGCACCGACCTGTACTCACTCTCGCTCTCGGCGTTCTACGCGCTCACCGGAGCGACGCCCTTCGGCGGCGGCACGGCCGAGTCGGTGCTTGCCCGCCAGACCGTGGGCCGCCTGCCGGACATCGCGGCGGTTCGCGGTGACGTGCCCAGACCGCTGGTCGACGTGCTGGAGCGGGGCGCAGCCAAGAACATCCAGGACCGTTGGCCGTCCGCCGAGGACTACGCACGCGCGCTCAACTCCGCGAGCTCGTCCGCTCCCGGTGCCCGCCCCCGCTTCTTCCGCCAGCTGTTCGGCGACCGCTAACCGGAATGCGCATCAGTTTCGTCACCGCCACACCCCAGTCGGTGGCGGAGGGAAGCGGCACCTACGTGGCAGGTATGAGCCTGCTGGACGGGCTCGAGGAGCTGGGCCACCGGGTCCGGGTGATCTCTCCCCGGCGTCCGCCGGGCATCCTGGGCTACACCGTGCACCGGTTCCGGTTCAACGCGGCTCTGCGGCCGTCGCACTTCCGGGACGCCGACCTCGCGGTCGGCTTCGACATGGACGGCTACCGCGTCGCGGGGCGTACGGACTGCAGCTTCGTTACGTACATTCACGGGCAGCTGGCCGACGAGGCTCGTTTCGAGCGCGGGCTCGTGGCCGCCTCGATGCGCCTGCAGGCCCGGGCGGAAGCCGCCGCGGTGCGGCGCGCCGACCGAGTGGTCACGGTGAGCCGGTACTCGCGCCGCCGGATAGCAGAGCTGTACGGCCTGCCCGACGAGCAAATCGCGGTCGTGCCCAACGCGTTCGACGCGGCGGGCTGGCGCGACACGCAAGAGGGAGCGGCACATCGGCCGGATGCGCGCCCCACCGTGCTGTGCGTGGCGCGGATGTACCCGCGCAAGAACATCGCTGCGCTGGTACGGGCGACGGCCGCCCTGCGGCGGCGGGTGCCGGACGTGCTGGTGCGCATAGTCGGGGACGGGCCGGAGCGCCGCAGGCTGGCACGGCTGGTGCATGAGCTGGACCTGGCCGACCACGTCCTGCTGGCTGGACACCTGGAGGCCGAAGCACTCGCGGGCGCATACGCGGCGTGCGACGTGTTCTGCCTGCCGAGCCTGCAGGAGGGATTCGGGCTGGTCGTGTTGGAGGCAATGGCGGCGGGACGGCCGGTGGTAGCCTGCGGTGGGACGGCCGTGGACGAACTGATAGAGAACGGCGTCAACGGATTCTTGGTGCAGCCCCACGACGAAGCCGGGCTCGCGGAAACACTGGGCCGGCTGCTGGGCGACGCCGCCCTGCAGCGCGCCATGTCCGACGCCAACCGGGGACGGCTGGAGAGGTTCGCGCCGGCTACGATCGCACGTCAGTTCCTGGCTGCGGCCGGATTGGGCAACGAAGCGGAGGAAACTGAGTGACGCAGCAGCAAGACGACCGGGTGGACCGCGTACGCCGGGTGTTCGACGACTGGGCCGAGCGCGGCCGCGACGAGGGAATGGCTCAGAGCCACACCCCCTTCGTGAGGCCGGCCTTCGAGAGCCTCGCTCTGACGCAGGACGCCTGGTACCTCGACATCGGGTGCGGCAACGGATACACCGTCCGCTGGGCGGCGGAGGCGGCACCGCACGGCAAGGCCTTTGGCCTGGACGTGTCCGAGCGCATGATCCAGCGTGCCCGGAAGCTGTCTGTGGGATTCGACAACCTCGAGTTCCACCGGGTGGCGTTCCCCGAGCATCCGCTGCCGCACGATGCGTTCGACGCCATACTCTCCATGGAGGTGTTCTACTATCTCCCCGACATGGGCGCGGCACTCTCCGAGGCGCGACGCCTGCTCAAGCCCGGAGGGCGCTTCGCCTGCATGGTCGACTTCTACGGAGAGAACGAGGCGAGCCACTCCTGGCCCGAAGACGTGGGCGTCGAGATGACGCTCCTGGACGCTGCCGGCTGGCGCCGTGCCCTGGAAGAAGCGGCCCTGGAGGTCGTGGAGCAGCGGCGCGTGCGGCTCAGCCCCGAGCAGGCTTCGGAGCCGTGGAAGGCCAGCGAGGGATCCCTCCTCACCATCGGACAGAGGCGCAGATGACCGCCATCCGCATCGCACTGGCACAGCAGTCGGCCCGACCCGATCCCGGTGAGAACCTCACGCGCGCACTCGACGCGATGGACCGCGCCGCCGAGTCCGGCTGCGGCCTCATCGCGTTCCCGGAGCTAGCACTCACCCGGTTCTTCCCGCAGCACCGGGAGTTCCCCGCGGCGCGAGAGCTGGCCGAAGCCATTCCGGGCCCCACTGCCGACCGCATCGCGGCCAAGGCGCGGGAGCACGGCCTGGTCACCGTGTTCAACATGTACGAGAGTGCCGACGGGGCGTACTTCGACAGCTCGCCGGTGTTCGATGCGGACGGCTCGCTGCTGGGCGTCACACGCATGGTCCACATCACGGACTATGACCGGTTCCACGAGCGCGCCTACTACGCGCCGGGCAACCGCGGCGCCCCCGTATACGACACCAGCATCGGACGCGTGGGCGTGGCCATTTGCTACGACCGCCACTACCCGGAGTACATGCGCTCGCTCGGAGTGCAGGGCGCGGAGCTGGTGGTGATCCCCCAGGCGGGTACCCTGGATGAGTGGCCCGAGGGAATGTACGAGGCCGAGGTGCGGGCCGCGGCATTCCAGAACGGCTACTTCGCCGCCCTGTGCAACAGGGTGGGCGAAGAAGAACGACTCACCTTCGCAGGTGAGTCGTTCGTGGTGAATCCCATGGGCGCGATCCTCGCGCGGGGCGCCCGTCTCGAGGACGACCTGGTGCTGGCCGACCTCGAGCTCACGGAGTGTGCCGCCTCGCCCGCTCGCAAGCTCTTCATGCGGGACCGCCGGCCCGAGCTATACGGCGACTGGCTCGCCTGACACCGTAGAGTCGGACGGCTGCCGCGGCCTCGCCGCAGGGGGCCCCTCTGCTTCCTCCGGCCGCGTGAGCGCTCGCTTCAGCCACAAATCGAAGTCGTCCAGGAGCGAGTACATCACGGGCACCAGCACGAGCGTCAGGAACGTGGCGAAGGCGAGTCCAGCGATCACCGCGATCGCCATCGGACCCCACCACGCCGCTTGCTCACCGCCCCAGTACAGGTTGGGCGACAGGCGTGTGTACATCCCGGCGAAGTCGATGTTCAACCCGATCGCCAGGGGGATCAGCCCCAGGATGGTGGTCACGGCCGTGAGAATTACGGGCCGGAAACGGGTCTTTCCGCCCAGGATGATCGCTTCCTCCCGCTCCAACTTGTCCCGCTCGCGCAGGATGTCGATGTAATCGATCAGCACGATCGCGTTGTTCACCACGACACCCGCCAGGCTGATCACGCCGACACCGGTCATGATGATGCCGAACGGCATGCGGAACAGCATCAGTCCGATCAGTACGCCGATCGTAGACAGCAGCACGGAGCTCAGGATGATGAGCGGCTTGGTCACCGAGTCGAACTGCGACACGAGTATGAACCCGATCAGAAAGAGCGCCATCAGGAACGCGCCGGTCAGGAACGCCTGCGACTCCGCCTGTTCCTGCTGGGCACCCGCGTAGCGCAGTCTGTAGCCCGGGGGCAGCGCCTCCTGGAACGAGGCCAGCTCCGCCTGCACCTCCGCCAGGACCGCATTGGCGTTGTAACCCGACCGCACGTCGGACGAGACCGTAACCATCCGATCCAGATCCTTGCGGTTCACGTCGCCGTAGCCCTTGTCGACGCGCCAGGTCGCAACGGACGATATCGGCACCTGATCGCCCGCGTCGCTGGTGATGGTCAGGTCGCCCAGCGAGCTCAGGTCCTCACGGAATTCCTTGGCCAGCCGCACTGTGATGTCGTACTCGTCCTTGCCATCGCGGTAGGTCGAGGCTTCGGCACCGTTGATCGCGTTGCGGATGGTCCAGCCGATGTCCTGCGTGGTGAGGCCGTACAGCGCCGCCTTCTCGCGGTCCACGTCGATCACCAGCTCGGGGCGGCCCTCCGCCATGTCACTCTCGAGGCCGTCCAGCTT
>JBDHJM010000116.1:0-3151 GCA_039586895.1 Gemmatimonadota bacterium
ACAATCGCCGTAGCGTAGCCAGCGGCGCGATCAGCGTGTCCGGAGCCCTCTACCGGACGTCATCCTGACCGCGACACGCAGCGCCGATGGCCCGACGGCCCCGCCGCGCACGCGGCGCCCACGCCAGGGTGCCCTCCGCGACGCGACCGCCCGACCACCGACGCCATCCCCGTGTGCGCGATCAGCGCTGCTGAGCCGCTGCCCGAGAGCGAATCCGTGGCTGCCCGCCATTGGCTTCCATACGGCTCGCACCATAGACCCGCGAGTCAACCCTCCCGCCGCGGGGCCCGCGCATACGCGCGGGTCGCCGGGTGCAGGTGTGGTGCTTGTTCGCACGGAGGTGGGAACATGAGTCGGGTCCTGCTGCCGCTTGCTTTGGCCGCCGTGCTCTTCGGCGTCGCTCCGCTGAATGCTCAGACGGGCAGTATCGAGGGTACCGTGCGTAACGCGCGGACAGCCGGCCCAGTCGGCGGCGCGCGCGTTATCGTGGTCGGTACGGACCTCGCCGCTACGACCAACCCTGATGGGTACTACCGGATCAATGACGTTCCGGCAGGCACCCACGAGGTTAGGGCCGCCATCATCGGCTATACGGCCGTGACGGTCGGCAACGTGCAGGTGGGAGTCGGTCTCCCCCTCACGTTGAACATCCAGCTTCAGCCTGCGGTCATCCGGCTCGACGAAGTGGTGGTGACCGGCGTGCTAGGTGAGACGCAGAGGGCGAAGCTCCCGTTTACCGTCGAGCAGATCTCGGGTGAGGACCTCGCCGTCCCGGTGGTGGACGCTGCGTCCGCCATCACGGGGAAGGTGCCGGGCGCCACGGTGTACAGCGGCTCAGGGCGGCCCGGTGCGGCACCCACGATCCTGCTGCGCGCGCCCACGATGATCGACGCTTCGGGCCGAACCCAGGAGCCGCTCTACGTGGTGGACGGCGTGATCGTGAACTTGAGGGCGGGTCTGGTTGACATCGACGTGCTCGACATCGAAAGCATCGAGATCGTGAAGGGTGCTGCGGCCGCCTCGCTGTACGGTTCCCGTGCGGCGGCCGGCGTGGTACAGATCCAGACCCGTCGTGGCACCAGCCTTCCGCAGGAGGAGATGCGCTTCACCGTGCGTGGCGAGTACGGTGTCAGCTCGCTGGAGGGCAAGTTCGATCTCGCGCAGCACCACCAGTTTGCGTTGACGACGGACGGCACGCAGTTCGTCGACGCCAGCGGCGCTCCCTGCGATTGGCTGGAATGCTCCAGCGTGGTGCCCGCCGGCCAGCGCGCCGGGCCGGGCGAGACGGCAAACGACTGGAACACGTTCATGACCCAGCCTTGGCCGGGCACCACCTACGACCAGGTGGCGCGCTTTTTCAAGCCGGGCAGCTTCTATCAGAGTTACATGGCCGCCGAAGGTCGCTCGGGGGGAACCAGCTTCCATGCCTCCTGGAGCAACCTGCGGGAAACGGGTGTGATGCCAGGTACGGAAGGCTTCCGACGCAACAACTTCCGGGTGACTGCGGACCAGCGGCTGGGCAGCGCTTTCAGGATCGGGGCTAGCGCGTTCTACAGCCGGTCCACCCAGGATGATGAGAGGGCAAGCATCTTCATCAGCTTCACGCGGATGCCCGCCGGCGCCGATCTCCTCGCACTGAACTCCTGTCTCAATCCGGATTGTGTCGGCGACCCGCTCTGGCGCATGCCGCGACTGTTGCCAGACGGGACGCAGGATCCCAACGACGTGTACCTCGTTCCGAATCCGCTGTGGCAAGACAGCCCCAATCCGCTGTACGAGGCGCTCAACATCGACGACGTGACGACGCGCGGCCGCTTTCTGGGCAGCGCCAACGTGCGGTGGTCGCCGCTCCACTGGCTGAGCCTCGATGGCAACGTCAGCTACGACAGGCTCGACTATAAGAACCAGTTCCACCGGTTCAAGGGCTACAAGAGTCCACCCTTGTCCGAGCACCCTAACACGCAGGGTGGCGGATTGAGTCAGTACCACGGGGTCGCCGAGGCGTTCAACGCGAGCGCGAACCTCACGCTCACGTACCGCTTCAACGAGCTCGCCACCCGGGCGCAGTTCCGCTACCTCGTCGAGTATGACGACTTCGAGGACACCAACGTCGGGAGCAATCGGTTCACGGTAGCCGGCGTGCCGACGCTGCAGAACCTCGATCGAGCACAGATTCACGCCTTCGAGTCCAGTTTGGAACAGGTCGGGGCGGAAGGCTACTTCGGCATCGTCAACCTGGAGTACAAGGACCGCTACATCCTCGACGCCCTGGTGCGTAACGACGGTAGCTCCCTGTTCGGTCCCGACGAGCGGCGTCACTGGTACTGGCGTCTCGCCGGCGCCTGGCGGGTGACACAGGACGTCCGGATCAATGGGTTCGACGAGCTCAAGCTACGCGCGGCGTACGGAACGGCCGGTGGCAGGCCCCGCTTCGTCGCACAGTACGAGACCTACACCGTGACTTCCGGAAGTGTGACTCCCGGGGTCCTGGGGAACCGGAGCCTCAAGCCCGAGAACTCCAGGGAGCTGGAGCTCGGCGTCGACATGCTGCTGTTCGGTCGCGCCGGCCTCACGGTAAGCTACGCCCACACCAACACCGAGGACCAGATCCTGCTGGTGCCGCTGCAGGGCTATGCCGGATTCACACACCAGTGGCAGAACGCCGGCACCCTGAAGAGCAACACGTGGGAGGCCATGCTCGACCTGCAGCTCATCCGCAGCCGCAGCGTCACTTGGAACGTCAAGGCGGTGTTCGACCGGACCCGCCAGGAGATCACCGAGCTCAACGTGGCACCGTTCACGTACGGCGTATTCGGTGCGGGCGACGTGTTCTACGCTCGGCCGGGGGAGGCGCTCGGCCAGTTCTATGGCGCGAACTTCGCCACGTCGTGCCGCGATCTGCTGGGCGGGGCGCCCTGCGAGGAATTCGCCGTCAACGACGACGGCCTGCTCGTGTGGGTGGGGCCAGGTGGCAGCCTGGACGCCCCGCAGTGGGGGACGTCACGCAGTGAGCCCTTTGGCTTCAGGGGCTCAAGTGTGAACCTGATGTGGGGAGCCCCATTCAAGGGTTGGGGTATCGACCGCGTCACGGGTGACACGACCCAGTACCTGCCCGTCGGCCAGACCCAGCCCAGCTACACGCTCGGGCTCG
>JBDHJM010000059.1:0-13051 GCA_039586895.1 Gemmatimonadota bacterium
CGCTGGCAGGGAAGCCGCGGCCTGGAGCTGCGCTTCCGGCTGCCGCATGAAGCCCCGCCCACGCGCCTGAGCGAGCGTCCGGCCCACTTCTGGGTGGTCGACGTGGAGGCCGCGGTCCCCGGGGTGGACTACCGTGGCTCGTTCCTGGTGCCGGTCTACCGTGCCCCCGACGCCGGCTCGCTCTAGCGGTGACGCCATGACGGGCGCCCGCCCCCGGACGCGCACCGCGACGTTCGCGCTCGGGCAGCTCGTCGTCGGCGCGGTGCTGATCAGCTTCGCACCCATCCTGGTGAACGTGGCCCGGGTGGGGCCCACGCCGGCGGCCTTCTACCGCATGTTCTTCAGCGGCGTGGTGCTGGCCCTGGTCGCGCTGGCGCGGCGCGGGCGCTGGTGGGCGGGCCGCAAGCATCTGTGGTTCGCGCTGGCGGCGGGCGCGGTACTGGCCCTCGATCTGGCGGTGTGGCACCGCAGCATTGCGCTCATCGGTCCGGGGCTCTCCACCATCCTGGCCAACTTCCAGGTGTTCTTTCTGGCGGCGTTCGGAGTGCTGGTGCTGCGGGAGCAGCCCAGCACGCGGCTCAAGGTGGCGGTGCCGCTCGCGATGCTGGGTCTGTTCCTGATCTTTGGTCTGGACTGGGATGCCCTCGAGCCCGGGTACCGCTGGGGCATTGCGCTGGGCTTGCTCACAGCGCTGTGCTACACGACTTATCTCCTCACTCTGCGCAAGGCGCAGGGCGAAGCGGGAGAGCTGGATGCGGTGAGCACGCTGGCAGGACTCTGCCTCATCGCAGCGGCACTGCTGGTGGTGGCGGTGGTGCTGGAGGGCGAGAGCTTATGGATCCCGGACGGTGAGACCCTGGTGGTGCTGCTCGCCTACGCGCTGGTGCCGCAGGTAGCGGGGTGGCTGCTCATCTCCACGGCGCTGCCCAAGGTGCCCGCGTCACGAGCCGGCCTGATTCTGCTGCTGCAGCCTGCCTTGGCTTTCGTGTGGGACCTGCTGTTCTTCCGGCGCCCCACGAGCCCCCTCGAGCTGCTCGGGGCCGCGGTCACACTGTGCGCGATCTACCTGGGGGTCAGCGGCCGGCAGGCTGCGGCCCGGCCTCGGCCCGACCCATCCCAGGGGTCGGCGCCCGACTCTCAGCAGCAGTCTCCGCCGGGCTCGCAGCAGGCGTAGCTCACGGCGTCTTCCCCCGGGGCGAGAACGGCGAACATCTCCGCGTAGGGAGCCAGCTCCAGCTTGGCCGCGGTGTCGGTGCACACTTCGAATGGCTCGTTGCGCGGGAACAGGTGACCCTCCTCGTCCAGGAAAGCTTTGCCGGGCCCGAGGTACACGGCGCGGTGGCCTCGAAACACGCAGCCGTCGGTCTTCTCGTACTTGTAGCCCTGCACGGTGACTGAATAGAAGGAATAGCCTTCCACGTCCTTCCAGTAGGTGCGCGAGAGGACTGAAAGCCCGTAGAACCCGGCACGTTCCAGCTGTGCCAGGAACTCCTCCTGTGTCAGCGCCCCGACGAGGCACTCCCCCCACAGCTGCGGGTTCACCTTGAGGTGCGGCGGCACGTCCCGCTCGCTCACGATGTCGGATATCACGATCCGGCCGTGGTCCCGGAGGACGCGCCACATCTCCTCGAACACGCGGGGTTTGTCGGGTGAGAGGTTCACTACGCAGTTCGATGTTATTACGTCCACGGAACGGTCGGCCGCCGGAATATCCTCGAGAAAGCCCTCGCGGAACTCCACCGCGTCGTAGCCCAGGGAGGCGGCCACGTGCGCCTGGTTCTGGCGCGCCACGTCGATCATTCGGTCGGTCATGTCCACGCCGATCGCGCGGCCCTCGGGGCCCACCTTCTTTGCTGCGATGAACACGTCGATGCCCGCACCGGAGCCCAGGTCGAGCATGGTCTCGCCGGGCTGGATCGCGGCGCGCGCGACCGGCGAGCCGCAGCCGTAGAACCGGTCCAGCACGTCCTGCGGGATGTGGTCGGTGGCTGCGTCGTCGTACTTGGTGGGGCAGCACAGCTCGGCCTGGGGCTGCTCGGCCGCCGCACCGTAGAACTCGCGCATCTTGGCGCGCGGCCTGTCCACGTCGAACGACAGCACGCAGTTCGAGTGGAGCGTGAGTACCGGCCGCTCGGCGGCGGCGCCGTCGGCCGTGCCGCACGCAATGGCGCCCTCGCCCATGGCGTGGAGCACCAGCGGTGCGGCGTAGCCCGAGCGCAGATTGCGGCGTGCGAGCTTCTCGCGGCCCAGTGTGGTCATCACGTGCTTCACCAGGCGCACGGCTACCGGGTAGTACGGATCTGTGCCCACCGGGTCGCCGGTGGCCCACCATGCGTGCTCCCAGTCCCCTCCGCCGGTCAGGAAACGAAACGGGTCGGCGTCCGCTCCCGGCCGCAGCGCCACGCTGGCCTCGCGCAGGCGGCGGATCACCGCGGAGCTCTCCAGGATCTGCGCCAGGTCCCTCTCCGTCGTGTCTCCGCACAGGAGTGCGGGCTCGTTCACCAGGGCAGCCGTGGGATAGACCTTCCCGTCCACGTACACTCCGAGGGAATCCCAGCCGCCGTTGCCGAGATCGTACTTCACCCCCGGCACGCCGTTCACGCGGCGCTTGACCGCCTCCACGTTGTCGAGCTGGACGCCGCACGCCTGCGCCGCAGCGACGGTGTGCATGACGGCCTCCGTCAGCGCTCCAACCGCGGGGAAAAAGCCGTTGCCGCTCAGCGCGGCTCGCCCCCTCCGGTGCGCCCACATGAGGTGCTGGCTGGTCGCGCCGATCGAGCTGGCGAGCGCGGGGAACTCGGGCAGCTCCGCGAGGTTCTCCTCGGCCACGACGGTCGAGAGCGACACGTCGAATCCGTGGCCGGCCAGCAGCTCCGTCCCGCGCACAGCCTGCTCGAAGGTGCCGGCGCCGCGGATGTGGTCGTTCGTCGCGGGACGCGCGCCGTCGAGCGAAACCTGGAACCGGACCAGCGCCGGGTCGAGCTTGGAGAGGTTGTCCCGCACGCGTCCCGGCATGACCGTTGCGTTCGTCAGCACGATCGCTTCGACGCCGCGCTCCTCGGTGGCGTGCCGCAGCAGATCGAAGAGGTCCCTGCGCACGAACGGCTCCCCGCCGGTGACGTAGAGGCGCTCGAGCCCGAGCTCCACCGCACGGTCCACGAGGGCGAGCACGCGCTCCGCGGGCAGGCCCGGCTCCTTGCCGGGTCCCGACGACACTAGGCAGTGGGTGCAGGTGAGGTTGCAGGCGTTGTTGATCTGGATCCAAAGCTCCCTGAGCCCGTTGGGCTCAACCAGGGCCGCGCGTCCCGGATAGGGCGACACGGCGACCGGCTGGTCGAAGAGCATTCCCGCTCGAGCGAGGGCAGCCAGGAAATCGTGTACGTGGACCCAGGCCGTACCCGCCGCCATGCCGTGGCGCGCCGCATACTCGGCGACCAGGTCTCCGGGCGTGGCCGGTTCCGCCCTCCGGCGCAGCGCGTCCAGCAGTTCACGGCCGCCGCGGTCCACCGCGATCCAGTTGGGTGCCTGCGGGTCGAGCGCGTAGGAGATGCCGTCTTCCTCGAACAAGTGAAGCGGCGGCGTATGGAGCCGTGTGTCGTGGTCTAGTGCGATCATGCCGTTGCCTGGCTCGGAGGTGTCGCAAATAGGTCTCACCGCACGAGAACCACACCTTCCTGGCGGCGGTTCCCGGTGCGGCAATCTACTGTGTGTGCAGAATCAGGATTCCGGGGCAGGCCTGCGCAGCGCGGCCGTGCGGTACCGCAGCACGGTCCAGACGATCACCGACAGCGCCATTACACCTATGGCCACTCCCAGCGCCGGGTTGCGGCGGTATAGCGCTCCGAGCCCGCTGCCCGAGACCGTGAACACTATGGCTCCCGGGATGATCCCCAGCGCCGTGGTCCAGAGGAAGGTCCAGCGGCCGATCGGAGTGAGCCCGGCCGCCCAGTTGATGAGCGTGAACGCCACCGTGGGTATCAGCCGCAGGGTGAGCAGGGCGGGCCATCCTGCGGAGCAAACCGCGCGGTCGGCCCTGGTCAGTGCCGCAGGGGAGACGACCCGCTCCGCCAGCGGCCGCCCGAGCCGCCGCGCCAGCTCGAAGCTGATCACAGCCCCCACCAGCGCGCCGCCCCAGGTGATCGCCGCTCCCACTCGGGCGCCGAATATCATCCCGTTCAGCATGGCGGGGATCTCGGCCGGGATCGGCAGGATGGCCACCACGATCATGAACAGCGGCGCCAGGAGGTACATCCAGGCGCCGGAGGACTCGATGAACTGCACGACGGAGTCGAGCACGGTTCAAGATCGTACGCGGGGGCCGGCGCGCAAGTTTCGGGGGAGACTCAGAGGCTGAGCCAGTAGTTGACCTTGATCATGAACACGTTCTCGGCGGGAAGCCGGAACATGCCCTGGACCCCGTCCCACACCTGGAACTGGTCGTTGTCGGTCACGTCGGCCCGCCCGTGCTGCCACACCAGGAACAGGGTGGAGCCCAGCAGATACTCCCAGCGCAGCACCACGTTGGAGCGGAACGAGAGCACCTCGAAGTCGGGCTGGCCGACGAAGATGTCGCCGTCACCGGAGCCGTCGAGGTCGATCGAGATGTCGCCGTTCTCGTCGACGATGAGGTCGTCGTCGGTAAAGTCGCGGAACCGGTCGTCGAACGTCGCGCCACGCGGATCCAGCACGTCCCTAAGCCCCACGTAGTCACCGACCGACACGAACGGCTGAGCGTAGACCTGCAGCGAGACGTTAGTCGTGAAGGTCCAGTTCAGGCGGACCGTCATCGACGCCTCACGCAGGCTAAGCATTCCGAAGATGTAGTGTGTGGAGTCGGCCACCACATCCTGCTGCAGGTATTGCCAGGTGTCGTAGTTGCGGAAGAACCGCGGCGATACGGTGATATCCAGGTTCGATGCGGCGCGCCACGTGATCGGCACGCTCACGTTGTAGCCCCACGTATCGCTGGCGGGCTGCAGGAAGGCGAAGCCGTGGAGGCCCACGCGCAGCGGCTTGCGGTTGTCGGTGTAGAAGCCGCCCCACGCCGATGTAGTGACCGGGCGCAAGAACGCCGGGCCGCCGCGAAGGGCGCCCGTGACCAGGTTCTCGGCGTTGAACTCGACTCCCAGGTTGCCGCCCCAGTAGTTGAGGAACTGCCAGCTTCCGTTGACGTTCCCGCCCAGGCCCGTGCGCTCGCCCCCGTAGGTCCACACCGCGTGCTGGTTGAAGTTGAGCCAGGCGCGCCGGATCACCTTGCCCGGCTCGAGCCAGCGGCGCTGGACCCAGAGGAACTGGATCGTGCGGTCGGCCTCCTGCAGGAAGCCGCCGTCGTTCACCTCGAAGCCCGGAGAGCGCGTGTCGAAGCCCGTCGAGCCGCGCCAGTCGCCGCGCCGCTTCTCTATGATCGCCTGGCCGGCGAAGCCAGTGAGCGAGGTCCGGGTCGGGTCGTACGTGGTGTGCGTGTTGTCGGGCCGCTGGTAGTAGCGGGCCGAAGAGATCTGGGTCTCGTCGATCGCCTCCGCGGAGCCCCGCACGTGGCTGCCCACGAGCCAGCCGGACACGCCCCACATGTCGTTGGCCCAGCGGTGGCTCCAGTCGCCTCCCAGGGAATAGGCGGCGCTGCGCAGCCACTGCAGGTTATCGGGCAGGGACCGGTTCACGGCCGTGCCGAAGATGCCGAACTGCGTGAGCCCGTCACGATAGTCCTTGGCTACGCGGCCAACGAAGTAGTTGGTGCGCGGCTCAACCACGTCCCGGTGCTCGACTCCCGAGGAGTCAACGACCTCCGCCTTCTCCTCAGCGGTGATGGCGTCGAGCATGCCCAGGGTCCAGCCGGACGACGTCTTGCCCGAGAACTTGGCCGCCGTGATGATCGTGGTCACGGTGGGCGTCCGGGTGTAGCCGCCCCGCTCGTCAGCCGAGCCCTGCGGCGGGCGCCCGATGCGGCGCGTGTAGAACAGCTGCTCGGCGCCGCCGTCACCCAGCGTGAGCGGAAACTGGAAGATGTCCAGCCCCTCGTTGAAGAACGGACGCTGCTCTGGGAAGAACGTCTCGAACTGCGAGAGGTTCACGACCGCCGGGTCGGCCTCTACCTGGCCGAAGTCGGGGTTGACCGTGGCGGAGAGCGTCAGGTTGGAAGTAACGCCGACGTTGAGATCCAGGCCCGCCCGCATGTCGCGTTCGCGGCCGGTCTGGAACGGGTTGCCCTCCTCCTCCTGGTTCCATGCTCCCCTGCCGGCCACGTAGGGCAGGAACTCGGCGCGCCGCGGCGGATCGATGCCCCGGATTCCCTCCAGATCCCCGAATAGGGAAACCACGCCGGATTCCTCACGCGGCATCAGCTTCCAGTGCGACTCCTCGTTCTCGCGGTTGAGGTCGCGCACGATCTGGAATCCGAAGACGTTCTCCTCGGCCTTGGGGAACCGCAGCTGGCTGAAGGGGATGCGGAACTCGGCCGACCAACCCAGGGAGTCGATGGTGCACTTCACCTCCCACACAGCATCCCAGGTGTCGTCGTCCTGGTTGTCGTCGAACATGTAAAAGTCCTGCTTGACGCCGGCCGGATTCACGGCGAATACGAACGCTGTGCGCCGGTCGCGGTAGGAGTCGATCGCCACCATCAACCTGTCGGATGGAGAGTACTCGTCCCGCCGCGTGAGCTGGGCCGAGATCTGGTCCGGCTGGGAGTCCCACGCCCGGATGCCGACGTAGAGCGCGTCGTCGGTGTAGGTGACCCGGAACTCGGTAGGCTCGGTGGCCGGGTCTCCTTCGTTGGGGTCCTGCTGCAGGAATCCGCCGAACGCGGGGGCGGTGCGCCACACGGGGTCGTCCAGCCGGCCGTCCACTTCCGGCGGCGCAGGCATCGCCGGGACGGCCACGGCCACCGCGGGCCGGGCGCGCCTGTCGTAGGGCTCTGCCTGGCCTGCAGTCTGCTGTGCCGCTGCGCCGGTGAGGGGTAGCACGACAAGACCGCCCCACAGCCAGAACACCCGGCCGAGGCGGCAGGCGCGTGCCCTTACGTACTCGTTGATCAGAGGGCTACAGCCCATCGAAGCACCCTCCGCATTCGTGCTTCAAGGCTCCGCTAATCCCTACGACAAGGGGTGGGGTCGCGGTTTCGGGCCCTTCGCCTAGTTAGACCCGTGAGGGTGGGTCCAAGGTTGCATGGCCAAACCCTAGTATAGCGGTCGACTTTCCTCCCAGGGAGTGGCAGCGGCGTCGAGGGCGGTTCGGAGGGCAGGCCGAGCAGGAGGGCCTGCAAAACGGCGGGCCCCTGCCGGGACCCGCCGCTCGATCGATTCAAGCCGAGCCTACAGGCTCAGCCAGTACGTCACCTTCACCATGAACATGTTGTCGGCGGGTTGGTCGAGGATGGAGCTCATCCCGTTGCCCACACCGGGGAACTCACCGCTGTTGTCGGAGCCCTGCCGCCCGTGCTGCCACACCAGGAAGATGGTCGAGCCCAGCACGTACTCCCAGCGCAGCACCACGTTGGAGCGGAACGACAGCACGGTGAAGTTCGGGTTGCCGATGTCGATGTCGGCCTCACCGTTCCCGTCCAGGTCCACGAAGACGTTGCCGTCCTCGTCCTCATACAACTGGTCCTCGGTGTAGTCGGTGAACCGGTCGTCGAACGTCTCGCCGCGCGGATCGTTCACCTCGCGATAGCCCGAGTAGCTCCCCGACGACACGAACGGCTCGGCGTAGACCTGGAGCGAGATGTTGGGGGTGAACGTAAGGTTGCCCCGGAACGTCATGCTGGTGGTCGTCTGGGTGATCTGGCCGAACACGTAGCGGGTCTCGTTCAGCGCCTCGGTCTCCTGCAGGTACTGCCAGGAGTTGAACCGACGGCTGATGCCGGGCCTGATGCCGACGTCCACGTTGCTCAGCGGGCGCCACGCCAGCTCCAGGTCGGTGCCGTAGTTCCAGCTGTCGCTCTCGCCTTCCTTGCCGCCCCAGAAGCTGATCTCCGCCCGCAGCGGCTTGCGCCCGTCGGTCCACCACCCGAACCACGTGTTCGTGCGGTTGGGCGTGATGAACCCGGGGCCGCCGCGCAGAGCGGTGCCGCTCAGGCCGCCGATGTTGCGGCTCAGACCGGCGTATCCGCCCCAGTAGTTCAGGAACGTGTAGTTGAGGTTGAAGTTGGCACCAGTGTTTACGCGGTCCCAACCGTAGTTCCAGTTGGACCACTGGTTGACGTTGAAGTAGAAGCGCCGGAACACCTTGCCAGGCTGCTGCCAGCGCCGCTGCACCCAGAGCCACTGGTTCCAGTAGTCGGCATTCTGCAGGAAGCCGAGGTCATTCACCTCGAAGCCCGGCGAGCGCGTCGACCCACCGACCGCTCCGCGCCAGTCACCGCGGCGCTTCCGGAACGTGAAGTCGGCAGCCATGCCGCTCAGCGATGTGCGCGTGGGGTCGTATGTCACGTGCGTGTTGTCGGGTCGCTGGTAGAAGCGCGCCGACGACCGCTGCGTGATGTCGATGGCCTCCTGCGAGCCACGCACGTGACTCCCGGCCACGTACCCGTCTATCGAGTAGCCGTCGTTCAGGAAGCGGTGCTCGAAGTTACCCGCCAGCGAGTAGGCGTCACTGCGCAGCCACGCGAGGTTGGACGTGAGCGTGCGCGCCATCGCAGTGCCAAACAGGCCTATCTGGGTCTTGCCACCGCGCAGGTCCTTGGACACCCGGGCAACTCCGTAGTAGGTGCGCGGCTCCACTACGTCCTGATGCGGGTTGCCATTCTCGTCTATGACACGGGCTTCTTCCTCGGCCGTGATCGCACCGGTGAAGCCCAGCGTCCACCCGCCCTGCGTCTTGCCGGAAACCTTGGCGGCGCCGAGGATGGTGGTGAACGGGACTATCTCTGAAAACCCTCCGCGCGGATCGGCTGCACCCTGCGGCCGGCGCCCGATACGACGGGTGTAGAAGAGGTTTTCTCTACCACCCAGCCGGAAGTTGAACACGTCCAGCCCCTCCAGGAAGAAGGGCCGCCGCTCGGGGAAGAAGGTCTCGAACGCCGAGAGGTTCACCACCGCCGGGTCGGCCTCCACCTGGCCGAAGTCGGGGTTCACGGTGCCCTGCAGGGTGAAGTTGGAGGTGAGCCCCATGTTCATGTCGAACCCGGCCGCCCACTGCTCGTTGCCGCCGTCGTTGAACGGGTCGCCCGGAATCCCCTCGTACTTCCTGCCGCTGGCCGACACGTAGGGGATGAACTCCATCTTGCGGGGCGGCTCGAGGCCCTCCAGCCCTGTCAGTTCGCCGTACTGCGACACCATGCCGGACTGTTCCTTGGCGGGAAGCCTCCACCACTGGTCCTCGGCCTTGCGGTTGATGCGGCGGTAGATGTTGAAGCCGAACATCTCCTGGCCGGCCGAGAACTTGAGCTGGCTGAACGGGATGCGGAACTCGGCGGTCCAGCCCTCGGGGTCGCGCGATACCGCCACGTCCCAAACGGCGTTCCACGAGTTGTCCTGCCAGTTGTCGTTGAAGTAGTAGACGTCGCGCTTCACGCCTGCGGCGTTCACCTCGAAGTAGAACGCGGTGCGCCGGTCGTGATACGAGTCCACGCCCACGCCGATCCGGTCCGACGGCGACCACTCGTCACGCCTAGTGAGCTGCGCCTGGATCCTGTCAGCCTGGGAGTCGTAGGCCCGCACCGCCACGAACAGGGCGGCGTCTGTATATGCCACCCACGCCTCGGTGCGCTCCGTGCCCGGCTCGCCCTCGTTGGGATCGCGCTGGACGAAGCCGGTGATGACCTGGGCTGTGCGCCACACGTCGTCGTCGAGCTTACCGTCGAGCTTGGGTGCATGGGGGTTGGCACGCAGCGCCACTGCGGGCGGTGCTGCCACGCTCAGATCGGTCGCGTTCTGAGCGACGGCGGGAGGTGCGTTGAGACTGACCAGTGCTGCTAATGCCACGACGCCGCCCAAGGCGGGTCGCGGTATGGTACAGTCCGGGCGCAACAGCCCTCTGCGTTCCGTTGATGGATTTCGCGCCACGATCCCCTCCGCGAGGCTGGCAAGTGCTGAATTGTCGGCCGACGCGGGAGGCTCGCGTCGCATTCTCTGTGTGTTAGTTAGACGGAGCAGGGTCCCAAAAGGTTGCAACGGCCGGACGCCCCAAAACCGGGGGCTGCTCCCCTGCCGCGGGGCCGCAGGTCCCGGTTGGTCGCGCGGCTTGACGCGACGGTGTAACCTCCTTTAGTTCAATGCGTTACGACGCCAGAGGAAGCCCGCCATGAAGCAGCTCGTGCTCCAGCGCCACGGCGAGAGCGTGTGGAACAAGGAGAACCGGTTCACCGGCTGGACCGACGTGGGGCTCACGGAGAAGGGGGTGGCCGAGGCGATCGAGGCCGGCCGGGTACTGAAGAATGAAGGCTTCACGTTCGACGTGGCCTACACCTCGGTTCTGAAGCGGGCCCTCAAGACCCTGTGGCTCACGCTGGAGGAGATGGACCTGATGTGGATCCCGGTCCACAACTCCTGGCGCCTCAACGAGCGCCACTACGGCGCACTCCAGGGGCTCAACAAGGCCGAGACTGCGGAGCTGCACGGCCAGGACCAGGTGAAGATCTGGCGCCGCAGCTACGACACCCCTCCACCGGCGCTCACCGAGGACGATCCCCGCTATCCGGGGAGCGACCCGCGTTACGCGGGCCTGAGCGAGAATGAGCTCCCACTCACGGAGTGTCTCAAGGACACCGTGGAGCGCATGCTCCCCTACTGGCACGAGACCATCGCGCCGGTGGTGAAATCGGGGCAGCGGGTGCTGGTATCGGCGCACGGCAACTCGCTGCGGGCCCTGGTGAAGTACCTGGACGGGATCTCGGACGAGGAGATCGTGGGGCTCAACATCCCCACCGGCATCCCGCTCGTGTACGAGCTCAACGACGCCGACCTCAAGCCCATCCGCAGCTATTACCTGGGCGATCCCGAAAAGGTGAAGGCGGCGCAGCAGGCCGTGGCGAACCAGGCCAAGCGAAAGGCCTGATGAACCCTGCGGTGCGAGCGCCGGAGCGAGACTCGCGCGCGGCGCTGGATCGGCTCCTCAGCCTGGTGCCCGCACTGGAGCGCCCCGTCGCCTTCCTCGAAGACGGCGCCGCCCGTGCCGGCTCGGCGAGGCTCGCGTGGGGAGCCCGGCGCCGCTTCCGGTTGGACTGGTCCGATGCCGGCGTGGGAAACGTGGGCTGGCTCGACGGCATCCCCTCAGATGCCGCGCGTCTCTATGGCACGCTGTCCTACGAGCTGGGCCTCCCGCCGCGCGCGGAGCGCCATGCCCCACCCATCGAGCAGCCCCTAGCTGACCTGTTCGAGCCCAAGCACGAAGTGGTGCTGGACTTCGAGTCCGGCGAGCTGCGGGGGGACGCCGCGGCTCTCGAGGCGGTGGCGACTGCGACCGCCTCGCCGGCCGCACCTGGATTGGCGGAGCCCCGGGCCGCGGCCACCCTGATCGAGCGCAGCTTCGAACAGGGGGGCTACGAGGCCGCCGTGCGAAGGGTGCGTGACTACATCGCGACGGGCGACGTGTACCAGGCGAACATCGCGGTGGCCGAGCGCTTCGCGCTGGAAGGGACTCCCTGGGACGCCTACCGCCGGGTGCGCTCCATCAATCCATCCCCGTGGATGGGCTTTGCCGACTTCGGCGACTGGCAGCTCGTCAGCGGCTCGCCCGAGCTGCTGGTGGAGTACCGCGGCGGGGAAGGGCAGGGCGGGGCGCTGAGGGCGAGACCCATAGCGGGCACCCGCAAGAAGACGGGGGATGCCGAGCGCGACGCCGCGATGCGCACCGAGCTGAGCCTGGACGAAAAGGAGCGGGCCGAGCACCGCATGCTGGTGGACCTGGCTCGCAACGACCTGGGCCGAGTGGCCCAGTACGGAACCGTCGTGGTGGTCGAGCAGGAGGTGGTGGAGGAGTACTCCCACGTTTACCACCTGGTGAGCGAGGTCCTGGGGTCGGTGCCTGCAGGAGTCACGCGGTGGGACATGGTGCGGGCGGTGTTTCCGGGCGGGACCATCACGGGTGCGCCCAAGATCCGAGCCATGGAGGTGATCGCCGAGCTGGAGCCGGTGGCCCGAGGGCAGTACACGGGCGGGCTCGGCTGGTTCGGGCCCGACGGGTTCCAGGTGAACAGCCTGATCCGCTCGGCGGTGGTGCGTGACCGCGAGGCGGTGGTGCAGGCCGGTGCCGGCATCGTGTGGGACTCGGATCCGGCACGCGAGTGGCGCGAGTCGCTGCGCAAGGGAGCCGCCATGAGGGCGGCACTGGGGGCCGAGGGATAAATGACCGCCGTATTCGAGACGTTGCGCATCAAGGAACACGCGCTCCCTTTGCTGGAGCGGCACCTTGCGCGGCTGGAGCTCAACCGGCGCGCCGTTGATCTACCACCTCCTCCAACCGACTTGCGCGACGCGTTGCTGGACGAATCACGTTCGGGGAAGCCCGACGGCGTGCTGCGAGCGCAGTGGGACGGTGGACTCCTGATCGACCGGCGCGAGCTCCCCAGCCTCGATCCGGTGCGCGTGATCACGTCGAGCGCGGTGCACACGGGGTACCGGGTGAAGACCACCGAGCGGGAGATCTTCGACCGGGCACGGGCCGAGGCGCGGCAGCGGGATGCGGACGAGGGCATACTGCTCACCGCCGACGGTCATGTAGCAGAGGGCTCCCTGTTCGCGATCGGGTGGTTCGAGGGCGACGTGGTGCGGGTTCCGTCGCTCGAGCTGGGGATCCTGCCGAGCATCGGGCGCGCCCGGGCGATCGAGGTGGCGCGGGAGCTCGGAATGGAGGTCGAGGAGGGCTGCTTCGAGAGATCCGATCTGGGGGGCCGCCCGGCCTGGATCACCACCGCTGTTAGGGGGGTCGTCCCGATCGCGCTGCTGGACGGCGATCCGGTGCCGACGGACCCGCGAACCGCCCTCCTGGCGCGGCATTTCTGGCCGGGTTGACCCCCTATCCGGGCCCCGCTAGGTTCAACTGCCCGTAGGTGTTACGGGGCCGTGGTGGCTGTAGCTCAATCGGTTAGAGCGCCGGACTGTGGCTCCGGAGGTTG
>JBDHJM010000060.1:0-13048 GCA_039586895.1 Gemmatimonadota bacterium
TGGGAAACATCCTGATGCACGTGGTCACGACTGCGCTCGTCTTCATCCTGGCGCGGCTGTGGCTTCCCACCTTCGGCGCCACGGTCGCGGCGGTGCTGTTTGCGGTCCACCCGGTGCACGTGGAGGCGGTGGCAAACGTGGTGGGCCGCGCCGAGGTGCTGGCCGCGCTGTTCGCGGTCGCGGCGGCGCTGGCCTACCACGCCGACGGAGAGCTGGCACGCACCGGCGACCGCTCGTGGCGCCGCTGGCTGGCCTCGTTCGGCACTCTCGCACTGCTGGCACTCGCCCTGGGGTCCAAGGAGATCGCGTTCGCGACGCCGGGGATCTTCCTCATCGTGGACTGGCTCGATGCCAAGCAGACCGGAGAGCGCCCCACCGTCCGCTTCAAGCGCCACTGGGTGTTGTGGGTGGGCGCGGTAGCTCTCACGGCGGCGTTCCTGTGGCAGCGGTCGCTCGTGGTTGGCGGACTGGCCGGGGTGCACGCGGCGCCGGGTATCGAGGGTGAAGGCATGGGCGTGCGGGTGCTGGTCATGGCCCCCGTCTTCCTGGAGTACGCGCGACTGCTGCTGTTTCCGCTGCGCCTCTCGGCAGACTACTCGCCCAACTTCCTCGAGCCGGTTGCTCAGCTCACGTGGCGCGGCGCGACCGGCCTTGCGACGGTGCTGCTGGCGGTGCTGGTGGCCATACGGGCGCGCAACGACGCCCCGGTCGTGACTTTCGGTCTTGCCTTCATCGGCGGCACGTTGCTCGTAGTGTCCAACATCATCGTTCCCAGCGGCGTGCTGCTGGCGGAGCGCTCGATGTACCTCCCGTCAGTGGGGCTGGTGATCGTGCTGGGGTGGGCCGCCACGGCGCTCGCTGCGCGGCACCGCATTGCCGCGGTCGCGGTGGTCGCGCTGCTGGTGGGGCTCGGGATGGTGCGCACCGTTACCCGCGTCCCGGTGTGGAAGAAGCGCGGCGGCTTCTTCGTGCAGCTGGTGCACGATGCGCCCGGCTCGTACCGCAGCTTCTGGGTGGCCAGTGCACTGGCTTTCGGAGCCGGCAACCCGGAAAGGGGCGAGGACCTGATGCAGCGCGCGCTGGAGATCCATCCGGCGTTTCCGAACCTGTGGGAGTTCGTGGCCCTCCGGTACCGGGAGCAGGAGAGGTGGCTCGAGTCGGGCGCGGCCTTCGCCGCCGAGTTCCGCCTCGATTCGACCCGGATTGAAGCGGCCGCCGACGCGATAGTGGACTTCGTGCGCGCGGGGGCGCTCGACAGTGCTGCGGTCGTTGCCGAGGGAGCCAAGACTGTGGACCCGCACGACTACCGGCTCAAAATCGCGCTGTCGGATCTGGCTCTGAAGAGCGGCCGCCCGCTCGAGGCGATGACGTGGCGGCGTCAGGTGGCACGGCAGTTTCCACGGGTGTGGCAGTACTGGTTCATCACGGCCATGGCCGCGCTCGAGGCGGGGTACTGTCCCGAGGTGACGCGCTCGCTGGATCGGCTCGAGGCTCTCGAGCTCGACGCGGAGACGCTCGCCGCGCTGCGCGAGAGTGCGAAGGAGACGGGGTGCGGATCGACCGGCTGATCGGGCGCGCCGTGCCGCGCGCTGCGCTGGCGGAGCAGTGGCCCCACCTGGTGGCCCTGTTCGTGTTCCTGCTGGCTCTTTGGGCGCAGGCGGATGCCCTCGTGGGCGTGTTCTACGACGACGGCGTCTACGTCGTGCTGGCGAAAGCGCTCGCGGAGGGAGAGGGCTACCGCAACATCCACCTGCCCGGCGGTCCGGCTTCGGTGCATTACCCGATCCTGTACCCGTTCGCGCTCAGCCTGCTGTGGCGGCTGTGGCCCGCGTTCCCGGCCAACGTCGCTCTGTTCCAACTGTTCGACTGCGCCGCCCTGGCGCTTGCCGCGTGGGCGATCGCCCTGCACGCGAGGCGGCTCCCGCTCCCCGCGCCGGCCGCGCCGCTCGCGCTGCTGTTTGGCTTCACGGCCTTCCCGCTGCTCACCGTGGTTGGAGTTCGGTTCTCCGAGCCGTTCTTCCTCGCGCTGTGGGCGGGGGCGGTGCTGCTGGCCGACGCGGATGAAGTGTCGGACCGCCGCTCGGCCCTCGCCGGCGTCCTGGCGGGCCTGTCCGTGCTGGCGCGCAGCGTCGGGATCACCGTAGTGGCCGGAGTCGTGCTCTCTCTGTGGCTCAGGGGACGGCGCCGTGCAGCGCTCATATCCGCGGCGGCGAGCGCGGTCCTCGCGCTGCCCTGGTTCGTGTACGCGAGGCTGGCCAAGGGCGCCATCGACCCACGGCTCAGGGCCAACTACGGCACCTACTTCGACGAGGCGGGGCAGGCCGGTCTGAGCGGGATCATGCCCTCTCTGGATCTGGGCGGACTGAGCGTGGTGGGGCCTGCCGCTCGGCTCACGCTGCCCGGGGTGCCCGGCTGGCTTTGGTACCCGCTGGCCGTGCTGCTGCTGGTGGTGATGGTGTGGGGGGCGGCCGCCCTGGCACGGCGCGCCGGGGCACTCGTGGCGTCGGTGGCGGGCTATCTCGTGGTGATTGCCCTGTGGCCGTTCCCGCCCGACCGCTTCGTCTGGATCCTGCTCCCCTGGGGAGCCCTCTTCCTGGCCGCGGGCGGACTGGCACTGTGGCGCCGCGGCCTCGCCGGCCGCGTTGCGGTCGCCGCCCTGGCGCTGGCGGTCGCCGCCGGGTACCTGCCCCGGGAGGCCGCGTCGCTCGGCCAGCGCGGCTTCGCGCGCCCGGCCGAGCGCATCAGCGAGTCGTTCGAGGTCCTGGTGCAGTCGATAACCGACGAGACGCCGGACTCGGTGGTCATCGCGAGTGCGGACGAGCCGCTCATGTACCTGTACACCGGCCGGCTCGCCGTGCCCAACCACATCTTCCGCTGGCAGGGCCGTGAGACCGAGCCCTACCCGGACGACACCACGGCTGCCTTCCTGTGCGACTTCGGGGTGGACTACCTGGCACTCACCAGCCCGAGTGACGCCGCGGCATCCCTTACAGAAGGGCTGGAGCCGCTGTTCCGCCTGTCCGGCGGGCCGGCCCTGTTCCGCTTCGCATGTCCCGACTGACCCTGGGCCGCGCCGCGCTGATAGCGGCGGCGGTCGCCGTCGTCGTGTACGCCAACGCGCTGGGCAACGGGTGGGCCGTGGACGACGTGGGAGTGGTGCGCGACAACCCGGCCGCCCACTCGATCGGAGCGGCGTGGGAGGCTCGGTTCTCCCCCTACTGGCCGGTGGTGGAGGGCGTCAGCGCCGGGCTGTGGCGTCCGGCGATCATCATGTCCTACGCGGTGGACTGGACTCTGTCGGGCGGGCGCGAGTGGTGGTTCCACCTGCAAAACGTGCTGCTCCACGCGCTGGTGACGGCGCTGGTGGTGTTCGTGGTGGCTCCGTGGCTCCCACCGCTGGCTGCACTGGCCGCGGGGCTGGTGTTCGCGGTCCACCCAGTGCACGTCGAGGCGGTCGCGAACGTGGTGGGCCGCGCCGAGATCCAGACCGCCCTCGGCATTCTCCTTGCCGTACTGGCGTTCCGCCGCGCGCGAACGCATCCCACAGGGCGCGGTCGCGCCCTCTGGTTCGGGCTCACGACCACGGCGGTCCTGCTGGCGCTCCTCTCCAAGGAGCACGGCGTGGTCACCGTGGCGATCCTTGCGCTCGACGCCTGGCTGCTGCCGGGCGCCTCGGGCCGCTCGGTGCTGCGCCAGCTGTCCCTGCTGGCGGTGATCACCGTGGCGTGGTTCGTGATGTGGCAGGGGGTGGCCGCGGGTTGGGTGCGTCCCAGCACGGCAACCGCCCTGCGCTACCTGTCTCCCGGCGAACGGGTGGCCGACGTGCTGCCCGTGTACCTGGAGGTGCTGCGCCTGCTGACCTGGCCGCTTACGCTGGCCCACGACTACAACCCGCAGACCATCCCGCAGCGTACCGAGCTCACCGCCGTGGCGCTGCTGGGTCTCGCGGCCGCGGCAGCCGTAGTGGCGCTGGCCGTCGCAAGCCTGCGCCGCGCACCCGTGGTGGCCTTCGGCATATTCGTGGGGCTCGCCACCTACGCCCCCTCATCCAACCTGCTGTTCCCGGCCGGCACCATGTTGGGGGAGCGGCTGCTCTACCTCGCCGCCCTGGCCACCGCGTGCACGGCTGGCTGGCTGGTGTGGCGCTATGGAAAGAGGCCCTTCGTGCCCATGCTGCTGGGCCTGCTGCTGCTCGTCTACGCCGTGCGCACCTTCACGCGCACGCCCTTCTGGCGCGACAGCACCGACGTGGTGATCGCGGGGTCGTTCCAGCTCCCCGAGAACTTCAGGGTGCACATGGAGCTGGGACACCTGTTCCTGGGGGCGGGAGACTCCACCCGGGCGCTGGCCGAGTACCTGCTGGCCGGGGAGCTGTTCGGCGGCGACCCGTTCGTCGCCATGTGGAGCGTCCCGCTGGCGATGGAAATGCAGCGTCCGCGCGTGGCGCTCTACGAGGCACGCCGCGTTTACCCGCTGGCGCCTCAGCACGCCGCCGTGGTCAGCGTGCTGGCCGGCGCCTACCGCGCCAACGACCAGCTCGACTCGTCCCTCGCGGTCGCGCGCCGGGGCGTGGAACAGGCACCGCGGAGCCGCACGACGGCCCTGGTCTACGGTGAATTCCTCCACCAGACCGGTGCCCCGGCCTGGCAGCTCGCGCTGGCGGAGGCTCGGCTCTACTGGCGGCGGGGGCACCTGGCCGCGGCAACCGGGGCGCTGCTGTCAGCCGACACTCTGCTGGCCGCGGCGCGGGAAAAGGGAGATCTCTGCTGGGAAATCCGGGACATGGAGCCGGTGATGCGGGCTCTGCATCCGGCCGTGCTGGAGACGGCGCTGAGGGCTGCCGAAGGGGCTGGATTGGCCTGTTCGGAGGGCTCTGACGCCCCCTTGCGCTAGGCGGAAGGACTTGCAAATTGAGGCTTCCGGGCCGATTCTGGATCGCGCAACGCCCTCCGCGCGGCCGGTCTAACTCGTTGTTAGATAGCGTGTTACGTGAGATCGGCCGGTTTCGGCACGGAGCTTGCTCTAAGGTGGGTCGGCAGAGACAGCCGTCCCGATCGTCTGGACGGCAGCAGCACCGAACACAATTCGCGGAGGTGTTTAGATGGACCGCAAGGGTTTCACTCTGATCGAGCTTCTGATCGTCGTCGTCATCATCGGCATTCTGGCGGCAATCGCGATCCCGAAGTTCGCCAACACGAAGGAGAAGGCGTACATCGCAGCGATGAAGTCCGACCTGCGCAACATGATCAACGCGCAGGAGAGCTACTTCGCTGACTTCACCACGTACACGACGGACCTCGGCACCGCCTATGGCGAGTCGCCGGGCGTGACGGTGGCGCTGGCTAGCGTTACCGGTACCGGCTGGCAGGCCACTTCGGCGCACAACGGCACCACCAAGACCTGCATCATCTACATTGGTGGAAACACGCCGAGCGGTACCACAGAAGGCGAACCAGTCTGTAACTAGCTCAGGACGGTATAGGTCCTGACTGGATGGGGCGGTGGAGCTTGCTCCACCGCCCCAAGCCTTTCAAGGCTCAACTCACCATCGGGGCAGGAATGGTGGAACGCCAGCGGGGATTCACACTGGTCGAGCTGTTGATCGTCGTCGTGATCATCGGGATCCTGGCAACGATCGCGATCCCCAAGTTCGTGAATACGAAGGAAAGAGCCTACCTGGCCTCCATGAAGGCGGACCTCCGCAACCTCGCGACCGCCCAGGAGTCCTACCTGGCCGATTACTACACGTACACCACGGACCTGGGGACATCGTACCTGACGTCCCGGGGAGTCTCGGTCGCGCTGTCGGGCGTTTCCGCATCGGGCTGGTCCGCGATCGCCGCGCACACCGGGACCACCAAGTCCTGCGCGATGTTCTACGGATCGGGAGCCACCCCGACGCCGCCGGCCACCCAGGAGGGCGAGCCGGCCTGCGACACCTAGGGCGTCCGTTTCCCCCCTCGATGCTGAGCGGCAGGCTTGCCTGCCGCTCTTTTTCTTTGGCAACATCTGGCTCCTCTCCAGCGACCGAATCACACCGGGCGACCGCGGCCTGTTTCCTAGCTTCGGGCATGAAGCGGAGCGGTTTCACCCTCGCCGAAGTCGTGGTTGCGCTGCTGCTGCTTTCGGTGGGGGTCGGTGCGGTCGCGGCGACCGCAGCTGCCTGGGCGGGTCTCGTGAGGGAGAGCCGGCACATGGAGGCCGGCGCCTGGGCGGCCTGGCGCCTGATCGAGGGGTTGCGGGCCGAAGGCTGTCCCCGAGCGGGGGGAGGCAGTGAGGCCGGCGGCGGGCGCGAGCTCGAATGGGCCGTCTGGAATGCGACCGGGTCGGGTGCGCGACGGATCCAGGTGGTCGTGCGACCGTCGAGCGGACGCTCGGGCGTGGCGAGCTCGTTCGGCACGGCAGTGGAATGCTGACGCGTGACCGCCTTGGCGTGTCACTCGTGGAACTGCTCACGGCCCTGGCGCTGGCGGGCCTGGTCGCAGCTGCAGCGGTCCGGGCGGTCCTGACGGCCACCAGGGCCTACGGTGCACAAGCAGAGCGCATCGAGCGCCGCAGCACGCTGCGCACGGCGGCGGCCATCGTGGCGCTGGAGCTGGCTGGGCTCTCCAGCGGGGACACGGCGGGCGGCGACATCGCCGAGCTGGCCCCGGACGCGATCACCTACCGGGCGGTTCGCTCGGTCCTCTTTCTGTGCCGGCCGCCGCTGGCCGACGGTCCCCGCACGGTGACGCTCGCGGTGGCGGAGAAGCCGCACTACGGAATTCGCCCGCCCGACCCTGCCAGGGACTCGCTCCTGGTGTGGGCCGACGCCGACCACCGCAGCCAAGCCGATGACCGTTGGATTGGAGCCGGGCTCTCGAATGTGCGGCAGGGGCGTCCCTGTCCGGGAAGAGGCCCTGGCTTTCTGCTGCAGGCTGCCGCGGACCCTGCCGCTGCCATCCTGGGCCTGTCCACCGGCGCCCCCGTGCTGGCTCTCGAGTGGGTGCGGCTCTCCAGCTACCGCGACCGAAGCGGCGATTGGTGGCTGGGGGCGCGGCGCCCCGGAGGGGGCTCCGTACAGCCGCTGCTGGGGCCGCTCGCTCCCGACGGGCTCCGCTTCACCTTCTACGACGCTGCGGGGCTGGAAACCGCAGATCCCGGCCGCGTGGCTTCCGTCGGCTTTACGCTGGCAGCGGGCACCCCCAGCCGGCCGCGGGCCATCGACTCGGTGGCGCTTCGGGTGGCGCTGCGCAACTACCGGCCGCAGTCCCCCAGGCGCACTCCGCACGAGGAGTGAGGAGTCGTCGAGCCCGCGGCGCTGCGCTGCTGCTCGTAGTGGTGGCGCTCGTCGTGGTCGGGGGCCTGGCGGCGGCCGGTTTCTTGTTGGCGCTGGGCGACCGGCGCGGTTCGACGGCGGCGGTGGAGCTGTTGCGGGCGCTCCACGCGGCCGAGGAGGGGGCCGCCCTGGAGGTCGCGGGCTGGAGCCAAAGGGAGCACCACTGGCTGGGGCTCGGGGACTTCACTCCTTTCTCCGGTGTGGCCGGCCCCGGGGGGGCTGCCTACCGCGGGCGGGTGCGCAGGCTGGGGACCTGGCTCTATGTAGTGGATGTCGAGGGTACGTCCGGGAGCGCCCGGCAGCGGGTGGGCTTCCTGGTGCGGCCGCGCCCGCTGACCCTCCCGCTGGATGCGGCGCTCGCCGTGACGGAGGAGGCCGACCTGGCGGGGCTGGGCGCAGTCCGGGGCGAGGACCAGGCACCGCCCGGATGGAGCTGTCCGGCGCCGGGCCCACCCGTGGCCGGCGTGAAGCTGGATCCCGCGGCCCGCCTCGACACGGCGCGCTGCGGCGCCCAGGCGTGCGCGCTGGGCACCCCCCCGTTCCTCGTTGATTCTGTTCCCCTGCCGCCGTCATCGCTTGCCGCCGCGATCGGCCCTCTGGCCGACAAGACTTTGTCCCCCGGGCTCTGGCACATCGAGCCCGCAGCGCGGGGAGGCAGGTGCGCCGTGCAGGATCCCGCCAACTGGGGCGACCCCGACGACCCGATTGGCCCCTGCGGTGACTACTTCCCCGTGATCCGTGTGCCCGGCGACTTGGAGGTGATCGGTGGCCGCGGGCAGGGGGTCCTGCTGGTGGAGGGCGACCTCGTTGCGGGCGGCGGATTCCGCTTTTTCGGGCCCGTGGTCGTAACTGGGCGTCTCACAACAACTAGTGAGGTTGGTCACTTCAAGGGAGGGGTGGTTGCCGCTAGAGTTGTGCTGGCTCAAAATGCCCCAGGTGGAGAGGCCGTGCGTTTCTCCAGCTGTGTCCTGGGGCGCGCCCTCGCGGCGACATCTGATGGAGAATTGCTGGTGTCGCGCGCCTGGTTGAGGCCATCACGGAATCCGTAAGTCGCGATGTGGATTGGCTTTGTTCCGCGTGGCTTAAAGTAGGTTGGAGCTTGACAAAAGTTGGGGTGGGCCCTACTGTATTCTGCCGCTCCAGCCCCTTATCTCGTTTAGTGGTGGGCAGATATGGCCATTTTAGGGCGTGGTTCCAAGTCGACGGTCGCCCTGGACATCGGCAGCGGGCTCCTGAAGCTCGTAGCCGTTGACCACTCAAAAGCCGAGCCGGTCCTGAGCCGGGTCGCGGTGGCACCTGTGCTTGCCGATGCCATCGTCGAGGGCGAGGTGATGGACCCCGACATCGTGGCCGACACGATCCAGGGGCTGTTCAAGAGCTCCGGGGTCAAGCAGAAGCAGGTCTGCGTGGCGGTCGGCGGTCGCGACGTGATCATTAAGAAGATCCAGGTCGACCGCATGAAGGAGAGCGACGCCTACGAGGTGGTCCGGTGGGAGGCCCAGCAGCACGTGCCCTTCGACATCGAGGCCGTGGAGCTGGACTTCCAGATACTGGACCCCGAGGGCGAGGGCCTCCAGATGGACGTCCTGCTGGTGGCCGCGAAGCGGGACCTGGTCGAGGACAAGCTGCAGCTCCTCGCCCAGGCCGGCCTGGAGGCAGCGGTGGTGGACGTGGACGCCTTCGCGCTGCACAACGCGTTCGAGCTCAATTACCCCGAGGCGATGAACGGGGTGGTGGCCATGCTCAACATCGGGCACGAGGTCACGAATGTGAACATCCTGCTGGATGGCATCCCGCTGCTGACCCGGGACCTGAACATCGGGACCCGGAAGTTCCGCGAGGATCTCCAGCGGGAGCGCGGCATGTCGGCGGATGATGCCGACGGGCTGCTGCAGGGATACGAGCTCACCGGCGACCTCGAGCCCTACGTGCAGAACCGGGGTGAGGAGATGGCGGTGGGCCTGGAGCGGGCCAGCGCATTCCTCCAGACGGCGGCACGCGATGCCGGCGCCCTGCAGCGGGTCTACTGCTGCGGCGGCGGCGCCCGCATCCCCGGGCTGGCCGATGTGCTGGGCCAGCGGCTGCGGATGCCGGTGGAGGTGGCCTCACCGCTGCAGCGGCTCCGGGTGAAGGATCAGGTTTTTGACACCGTGAACGCGGACGAGGTCGGCCCATTGCTGATGCTGGCCACGGGCCTCGCGCTCCGGAAGCGCGGTTGAGCGACCGGGGAGGCGAACGATGAGAATCGAAATCAACCTGCTTGGCGGGCAAAAGAAGAAGCGCAAGGGTGGCGGCGGCGTCTCGCTGCCGAGCATCGGCGAGCTCGTCAAGGGCATCAAGGACCCGCTGCTGATCGGCGCGGTAGCGGCTTGGATCGTCGTGGGGGCAGGTGCGGGCTACCTGTTCATGACGATGCAGGGCGAGCTGTCGGCTCTCCAGGAGGATGCGCGGAGGGCGCGGGCCGAGGCGCGGCGGTTCTCCAACCTGATCGCCAAGAAGCGCCGGGCGGAGCGGCTGCGCGATTCCCTGGTCGTCGAGCTGCAGGACATCAGGCGGATCGACTCCGACCGCTATGTCTGGCCGCACATACTGGAGGAAGTAACCAAGGCGCTGCCCGACTACACCTGGCTGGTCAGCCTCAACGTGGTCCAGGCCGCCCCCATCGTGGGGACGACTGGTCAGGTCGAGGTGCCGGCCGAAGTGCGGTTCATGGTGGACGGGCGCACGTCAGACATCGGCGCCTACACTCGGTTCCTCCGCAACCTGTCCACGTCGCCCTGGGTCGGGAACGTCGTGCCCGGTGCCAACCGGACGGTAATGGAGGACGACAAGGCGCTGACCGCTTTCAGCATCACAGCCACCTTCGTGCAGGCCGACTCGGCCTTCATGCGCACGGTTCCGGTGGCGGCGTCGGTGCGATAGGGAGGACGGATGGCGCTCTCCCAGAAGGACCGGCAGCAGCTCCTGATCCTGCTGATCGTCATGGCGGTCGGCGGCGGCGCTGCTTTCTGGTACATGTGGCGGACCCCGAAGGTGGAAGCAGTCGCGGTGCTCGAGGTGGAGATCGACTCGCTCAACACCGTTGTGGACTCGGCGCGGCAGGACCTGGCGCGCGGTACGGTGGAGAGCATGGAGCGGCGAGTGGCCGAGTACGAGTCGAGTCTCCGTCTCATGCGCCGGCTGGTGCCGCTGGAGAACGAGGTCCCGACGCTGATCGATGACATTGCGTCGCGCGCCAGTATACGCGGCGTGAACATCCAGGAGCTCAACCCGCAGTCAGTAGAGGCAGCGGGGCTTTTCGACGTCTACCGCTACAGGCTGAGCGTCGTGGGGCACTACGACGAGATCGGCGAGTTCCTCGCCGACATCGCGTCGTTGCCGCGCATCATGGTGCCGTACGACCTCACGCTTGGCATTGCGCCGCTCACTGCTCAGGTGACATACGGTGACACCACCGGAGCCCTGCTGCAGGCGCAGTTCCAGCTGCGGACGTTCGTGAAGCCGCCGGCGCCGGGAGGCAGCGGTGCGGGCGAATAGACATTCGATCTGGATTCTGGCGTGCGCCGCCATCCTGGCGGGCGCCTGCGGTGGAGAGGAAGCGCCGCCGCCGCAGCAGCCTCCGGCCCAGCCCCCGGCCCAGCCGCCGGCCGCCCTCGACACGACGGCTGCGGTGGAGCCGGCCGAGACCGGAGCGCCAATGGAAGCCGCCGCAGCCGTAGAGCAGCAGGAACAGGCAGCCGATGACGAGACCGGCCTGGTGCGGGAGGTCTTTGCCTACCGCAGCTCGGGACGCGACCCGTTCATCTCGCTCCTGCGCTCCGGCGACGTGCGGCCGATGCTGGAAGATCTCCGCATTACGTCGATCAACTACAACCCACGGTACCCGAGTGCCAGCGTGGCCGTGTTGCGGGATACACTCGTCAACCGGCGGTACACGGTTCGGGTGGGCGATGAGGTCGGACGGCTGCGGATCGCGCAGATCCGGCCGACCGAGGTGCTCGTGATAATCGAGGAATTCGGCGTCGAGCAGCAGCGGGTGTTGCGTATGCGACGCAGGCAGGAGGAGCAACCATGAAGCGGTCACTGATGCTTGCCCTCGCCGGGCTGGTCCTGGTGGCTCCCTGTGCCCTTGCGGGGCCAGGCGAGGTCTCCGCCAGTGCGGGGCCAGGCGAGGTCACCGCGGTGAGCGTGCTGCCGGGTCCCGGCCGCGTTCACGTGGTCATCGACGTTTCGGGCAGTGTGAGCGTGCAGGACTTCACGCTCGACAACCCGGACCGTCTCGTCATCGACGTGCTGGGTGCGCGGCTCAATGCCCCAGGCGTGGTCTACGACGGCATGAACCGTGGCGGGATCGTCAACATCCGCTACGCACAGTTCAGGCCCGACGTGGTTCGCATCGTGCTCGAGCTCGAGTCGCTCAAGAACTACGAGCTGGAGTACGCCGATGACGCCATCCGGATCAACTTCGGTGCCGATCGGAGCTTCGCGGCGTGGTCGTCCACCGCTCCGGCGGTGCAGACTGCGGCGAGTGACGAGGGCCAGGTCTTCATGCCCTCCGAGCGCCCGGTCGCTCCGCTGCCGGCGGTGCTGCAGTCGCAGCAGCCCACGGTGACGGCCTCGTTCGACTCGGCCACCATCGCCGACGTGATGTCCGGCTTCGCCGAGCTGTCGGGCAAGAGCATCATTCTCGGCAGAGACATCGAGGGCTTCGTCACGGCCGACATCCGGAACCAGCCGTGGGACATTGCGTTCCAGGTGATTCTCGAATCGCAGGGCCTCGACGCCGTCGAGGATCCGCCGGGGATCATCCGGGTGGACTCGCGGGCAGCGCTGCTGGCCCGTGACTCCACGGAGCCGCTCGAGACCCGCGTCGTGCCGGTGAACTACTCCACTGCCGCGGGGCTCGTGCCCGTGATGGAGACGATCGTCACCCAGGGACGCGGCAGGGTGATAGCGGACACCGCTACCAACAGCCTGATCGTCACCGACATTAGAAGCCGCATCCAGGACGATGTGGACTTCATCCAGGAGCTCGACATTCAGACGCCTCAGGTGTCGATCCAGGCGAAGCTGATCTTCGTCAACCGGACTGACATCGAGGAGCTGGGGCTGCAGTACGACGTCGGCAGCCCGACGCAGTTCTTCAACACGCTGGTGTCGCGGCCCGACCCGCGCACGTCCGAGCCGGTCGACATCGACGGTGACGGGGTGCCGGACGGTGTGGCCCCGACCGACTTCTTCGATCCAGAAGAGGTCCCCACCGTAGTGGATCTCGGGGGGAACTCGCTGTCGGCCGTGGCCAACGCCGACGCAACGATCGTAAACCCGGCCCTGGACCTGATCTTCTCCACGGCCATCGGCAACTTCAGCGTCACTGCCTTCGTGACGGCGCTGCAGCGCGTCGAGCTGGCCGACCTGCAGGCCGAGCCGCTCACGTCCACGTCGGACAACACCGAGGCGTACATCCTGGTGGGTGAGCGGACCCCGGTGCGTGTGCTCGACCCGAGCGCGCAGTCCACGGCAGCGCAGGCCACCGTCGACTACCAGGAGACGGGCATCAAGCTGCGCGTCACGCCGCACGTGACGAACAACCGTCAGGTGCTGATGCGCGTGCACGCGGAGAATTCACAGCTCCAGGCGGCGCCGTCGGACCTCGGCTTCACGTTCCAGACGCAGGAAGCTCAGAGCGTACTGCTGGTGGAGGACGGGCAGACGGCAGTGATCGGAGGG
>JBDHJM010000117.1:0-3045 GCA_039586895.1 Gemmatimonadota bacterium
TACACGACCCTGCGCTCACGGGACGGCGGTATCTCATCCAACGCGCTCGCCGCCTGGAGGTTGAACAGGGCGAGACTCGCCCCGACTCCCATCTCGTGCGCTGCGTTGGGCCTGCCCAGCGCTGCGTCCGATCCAGCGCCAGTATCGCGCTGGTCTGCGATATCGTCGGCCACCTGGTAGGCCTGGCCCAGCCGGGTCCCCACGTCGCGCCAGGGCGCCGGGTCGTGTCCCGCCGCGACTGCGCCCGCAGCCGTGGCCGCCTCGAACAGGGCGGCTGTCTTGGCCCGGTGGTACTGCTGCAGATCGATCTCCGGCTCGCTCTCCCAGGCCTGGCCGGCTACGGCCCCGCCTGGGGTCCCCACGCCGCGCGACAGCACGAGTGAGAGCGCAGCGGCGCGCGACGGCTGGGCCGGGGCGGCAAGCGCGATCGTCTCGTACGCACCGATGATCAGCGCGTCCGCAGCGAGAATGGCGAGCGGCTCCCCAAAGGCCCGGTGCACCGAGGGACGCCCCCGACGCTCGACCGCCGCGTCGAACGCGGGCAGGTCGTCCTGCACCAGCGACGCGCAGTGCAGCAATTCCAGTGCGACGGCTGCGGCATCCGTGACTGCGGGCTGGTCCTCCCCCAGGGCCGTCGCGACCGCGTGGCACAGCCTGGGCCGAAGTCGGTTGCCGGCCGGGAACACCGCGTGGCGGATGGCCTCTGCCAGACGCGGGGGACATCCCTCCCCGGTGAGACGGTCAATCGTGCGCTCGAGAGCGTGTTCGAGCCGGTCGGGCGCGGCAGTCATCGGGACTCCTCGTGTGCTGGTTCTGCCAAGATCAATGCGGAGCGCGCCGGACTGGTGTGCCCCGCGGTGAATCTGACTCTTGTCTTAGCCGCGGCCCGAACTAGGAACGCGTATTCGGGAAGCGGCTGACGGATGGAGCGGCCGACCACGGGCGCGGGCGGCACGAACGCCTGCAGTGCGAGCCAAGTCTTGCGAGTCGCGGTAGTGTGGGCACGGTGGCTCACCGAGTCGAAGCCACGCCGTGCGATCACGGTGCCGATCTCGCGATAGATCAGACGCGCAGCACGGATCGCCGGCCTGCACTCCGCCGGCAGGGACTCGATGCCGGCTGCCGCGCGGTTGTAGAGCGCATCCGCAGCGGAGAGCAGCCGCCGCACCACTGAGCCGAGCGCCGGACTGAAGTTCGGACGGGCGAGCCACTCGACAGGGTCGATGCCCATCTCGCTCATCCACTCGCGCGGCAGGTAGAGGCGGCCGTTGGCCGCGTCCTCCCCCACGTCCCGCGCAATGTTCGTGAGCTGCATCGCGATCCCGAGCTCGCAGGCGCTCGCCAGGGTGGCCGCGTCTCTGCGCCCCATCACAACAGTCATGGCCACACCCACCGTGGCCGCTACGCGGGCACTGTACGCGTAGACGTCGGATATGGTCTCATATCTCCGGTCTTCGAGCTCCCATGCGAATCCCTCGATCAGCGCGCTGAACACGGTGCGGGGGATCTCGTAGTGCCGCACCACCGCTCTCAGCGAGCGCTCCACGAAGTCCCGAGGCTCACCGCGCCCGTACACCCGGTCCAGCCGGCATCCCAGGTCGGTCACCGTTTCGAGCGTGGCGGTGCCGCTGTCCACGGCGTCGTCGGCCGTGCGGCAGAAGGCGTACACGGCGCACGCAGCGGTGCGCTCGTCGCGCGGCAGCAGGCGCGACGCGGCGAAGAAGCTCCGCGAGCCGTCGCGCAGCAGGGAGCGGCATGCGGCGAGGTCGCCGGGCGAGAGCCGCAGAGTGTCAGCGGATTGCATGGGGCTCCGGGACGAGGGAGTCGAGCACCCGGGCAGACGAAAGCACTCCGGGCACGCCGGCGCCGGGGTGGGTGCCTGCGCCCACCAGGTAGAGGCGCTCGATGTCCTCCGACTTGTTGTGGGGTCTGAAGTAGGCGCTCTGCGTGAGCACTGGCTCGAAGCTGAACGCAGCTCCGCGGAACGCCAGCAGTTCGTCATGAAAATGCTGCGGCGTGAGCATGCGCGATGTCACGATCTCGTCACGCAATCCGGGCAGCACGGAATCCGAGAGATACTGCATGATCCGCTGGCGGTACGTCTCGGCGCTGTTATGCCAGTCCGTGCCGTCCTCCAGGTTGGGCACGGGCGAGAGCACGTAGAATGCGTCGCATCCCTCGGGTGCCAGCGACGGATCGGTGGCCGTGGGGCGGTGCAGGTAAAGGCTGAAGTCCTCCGCCAGGCGCTTGTGCCGGAAGATGTCGGCCAGCAGCTCTTTGTAGCGTGGCCCCAGCAGGATCGTATGATGCGCCACGTCGTCATACTTGCGGTGTGTCCCGAAGTACCACACGAAGAGGCCCATCGAGAAGCGCGAGCGTTCGATGCGTCGGTCGGTCCAGCGCCGCCGCGCATGCGCGGGCAGCAGGTGACGGTAGGTCCACGCCGCGTCGGCGTTCGACACGACTATGTCGGCGCGCACATGACGTCCGCTCTCGAGTCGGACGCCGGTCGCCCTGCGGCCTGCCAGTGATATTTCGCTAACGCCCTCACCTAGCCTGAGCTCGCCGCCCATTGCCTCGATCAGGTCGACGAGTCCCCACACCAGGGCTCCCGTTCCACCCATGGGGAAGTGCACACCCCAGCGCCGCTCGAGAAACGCGATCAGCGAGTAGATCGAGGTCGTGGTGAACGGGTTGCCGCCCACCAGCAGCGGGTGGAAGCTCAGCACCTGCCTCAGCTTCGGATGCTTCACGTGCTTGGAGACGAGCCCGTAGACCGAGCGGTAGCTTTCCAGCCGCATCATGTCGGGCACGATCCGGGCCATGTCCCGAGGCGAACCGAAGGGCACGTGCGCCAGTTGCTCGAAGCCGACGCGGAAGATCTCCTCGCTCTTGGCGACGAACGCCTCGTATCCCGCAACGTCTTCGGGTGAAAGGCGCGCCACCTCGGCGCGCATGGCGTCGGCGGAGCCGGTGTAGTCGAACAGCGATCCGTCGTCGAACCGCACTCGATAGAAAGGAGAGACCGGCCGCAGGTCGATGTGG
>JBDHJM010000118.1:0-3003 GCA_039586895.1 Gemmatimonadota bacterium
GATGCCCTACGTGGAGGGCGAGACGCTGCGCGACAAGATGGATCGCGAGAAGCAGCTCTCGATCGAGGACGCCGTGGAGACCACCCGCTCGGTGGCCGCTGCACTGGACTACGCGCACCGCCACGACGTGATCCACCGCGACATCAAGCCCGAGAACATCTTGATGCACGACGGCCAGGCGCTGATAGCCGACTTCGGAATCGCGCTGGCCGTGAGCCACGCCGGGGGCGAGCGCCTCACCGAGACGGGACTCTCGATCGGTACGCCGCACTACATGAGTCCCGAGCAGGCGATGGGCGACCGGGAGATGGACGCGCGCAGCGACGTGTACTCGCTGGGCGCCATGATGTACGAGATGCTCACCGGTGATCCGCCGTACACGGGGAGCACGGCGCAGGCCATTGTGGCCAAGGTGATCACGGAGAAGGCCGCACCGGTAACGGCGGCGCGTCCTACCACCCCCCCGAACGTGGCGGCCAGCATAGACAAGGCCCTCCAGAAGCTCCCGGCCGACCGCTTTGTGACCGCGGCGAGCTTCGCGGACGCGCTGGCGCGTCCGGGCTGGAGCACGGGCGCGGAGACGGCGGTGGGCACTGCAGCGGCCGCCGGGGCCCCGTCGAACCGGTGGAGCAAGCTCGCGGTGCCCGGTGTGGTCGCGCTGCTCGCGGCCGCGGCGCTGTGGGGCTGGCTCAAACCCGCATCGGTGCCCGAGGGCGAGCTGATCCGCTTCACCGTGCCACTGCCGCCGGAACAGGACCTGTTCGAGAACGCGTTCTCGCCCGCCATCGCGGTCTCGCCCGACGGGCGCTTCCTGGTCTACTCGGGCGTGAGCTCAGTGGAGCGACAGCTCTACCTGCGGCGCTTCGACGATCTGGAAGTGACGCCCATTCCCAATACCGAAGGCGCGTACAACCCGTTCTTCTCTCCCGACGGCCGCTGGGTGGGCTTCGTGGCGGCGGACAGGATCAAGAAGGTGGACCTGCTGGGCGGGCCGGCCCTGACCGTGACGGAGCTCGGCCAGGGCACGCTCATGGCGGGGGCAGCGTGGTCCACCAACGACACTATCTACTTCGCGCACGAGATCGGGGAAGGCCTCTCGAAAGTACACGCAGGGGGCGGCCAGCCGATCCCCATCGTGCTTCCCGACACTACGAAGCTGCACTGGTGGCCCGAGCTCCTTCCCGGGGAGCGCGACATGATCGTGTCCATATACGCGTTTCGCGGGCCGCAGGCCGCCGGCTTCAACGTGAGCAGCGTGGCCGCGGTGAATATCGAGACAGGTGAGGTGAAGACGCTGGTGCAGGACGCCGGCTTCGCGCGCTACCTGGCTTCGGGTCACCTGCTGGTGCGGATGCGCGACGGATCGGTGGTCGCAGCGCCATTCGACTCCGATCGACTCGAGCTCACTGGGCCGCTGATCCCGGTGGTGGACGATGCCGCGGCCACGTCGGCCAACGCGACCCATCTCTCCGTGTCTCGCAACGGGGTGCTGAGCTACCTGTCGGGCTCCGGGGCCAGTCGGACGGTGGTCCTCGTGGACCGTAGCGGCCGGGAGACACCGTTGCTCGCCGCGCCGCGCCAGTATGAGGACCTGCGCCTTTCCCCCGACGGCGGGCGGCTCGCGGTCCACGTGACCGAGGAGGACGAGGGCGACATCTGGATCCACGAATCGGAGACGGGCACGCTGTCCCGGCTCACGTTCGAGAGCGAGAACTTCTATCCGGTGTGGACGCCGGACGGAAGCCGCATCGCCTACACGTCTCGCAGCGAGGGAGTGGCCGGTCTGTTCTGGAAGCCGAGCGACGGGAGCGGCAGTGCCGAGCGGATGCTCCCCGGTGACGAGATCAGGTTCCCCGGCGCATTCACTTCGGACGGGAAGCTGCTGGTCTACAGGGAGACTTCGCCCTCTACCGGGTTCGACATCTACGCACTCCCGGTGGACGGCGAGCCCGTGCCCCAGCCGATCCTGGTGACGCCGCTCAACGAAGTCAGCCCGGCACTCTCGCCGGACGGCCGCTGGATGGCATATGTGTCCGACGAGACCGGCCGGGCAGAGGTATACGTCCGCGCGTTCCCCGACGGCGGCGCACGGTGGCAGGTCTCCACCGAAGGCGGCACGGAGCCGGTCTGGTCGAGGGACGGTCGCGAGCTGTTCTACCGCAGCGGCCCGGCGCTAATGGCCGCCCCGATCGACGCCGGAGATGCGTTCCACGTGGGGCCACGTGAGCAGCTCTTCACGGGGCCGTATTTCCGCAAGATGCGCTGGGCGCAGTACGACGTGCACCCCGACGGCGAGCACTTCGTGATGATCAGGACCGGAGGGTTGTCCAACCGACTCGTCGTGGTACTCAACTGGTTCAAGGAACTGGAACAGCGCATGGCCGCCCAGGGCGGGGAGTAGCCATACGATGTCCGAAGTCACTGAACGCCTGAGCGCCGCTGTTGCCGGCCGCTACCGGATCGAGCGCCACATCGGCGAGGGCGGCATGGCCACGGTCTATCTGGCGCGGGATCTCAAGCACGACCGCAAGGTGGCCGTGAAGGTGCTGCGCCCCGAGCTCGCTGCTGTGCTCGGCGCCGATCGCTTCGTGCAGGAAATCAAGACCACAGCGAATCTCCAGCACCCGCACATCCTTCCCCTGTTCGACTCCGGCGAGGCGGACGGATTCCTCTACTACGTCATGCCGTTCATCGACGGCGAGACGCTGCGGGACAAGCTGAATCGTGAGACACAACTCGGCATAGATGAGGCGGTGCGGATAACGACCGAGCTTGCTGACGCGTTGGATTATGCGCACCGCAACCAGGTAATTCATCGCGACATCAAGCCGGAGAACATCCTGCTGCACGACGGCCGGCCGATGGTGGCGGACTTCGGGATCGCGCTGGCGGTGAGTGCCGCCGCCGGCGGCCGGATGACGGAGACCGGCCTCTCACTCGGTACGCCGCACTACATGAGTCCGGAGCAGGCGACGGCCGAGAAGGACGTAACGAATCGGTCGG
>JBDHJM010000119.1:0-4000 GCA_039586895.1 Gemmatimonadota bacterium
CCGGAGGTCGGCTCTGGGGCGCAGCGCGGCGGAATCGGGCTCGGCCACGGGGCAGTAGACCACGGTGGATTCGACGTCCGGGTACAGCGACGGCAGGCTCTGCTGCGAGAACCTGCTGTTGCAGATGGCGAGGTCGGGCGGCGTGCGGCGCGCCATGCGCTCGAGCCAGTGATGTCCGGACAGCGCTCCGTGCTGCCAGAACACGAGCGGGCGCCCTGCAGTGCGCGCCGCCGGTCCGAACACGGCCTGGGGCCACGGTCCGTGGCACAGCACGACCTGTGCATCGATCTCTTCGATCAGGTCGCGCAGCGCCCGCCTGCCGCGCCGCACCGTCCAGGGGCGGCTGGTGCGCACCTGCCCCAGGATCCACACGGGAACACCTTCCGCCGCCAGCGCTGAGCTCAGCTTTCCCTCGAAGGACAGCGCGTAGTGCTGCTCCAGGCCGGGCGCGAGCTGCACGGTCTCCACCCCGCCCATCAGGTTGCCGCTGTGCACGTGCAGCGCGCGCAGCTCACCCATCGCTGTCCTCCGTCACCGATTCCCAGAACCCGATCAGCCGCTCGGCAATTCGCTCGTGCGTGAACTCGCCGGCCCGGGCGCGGCCGGCCGCGGCCAAAGATGCGCGATGCGCGGGATCGGCAGCCAGTGTCTGGAGGGCCGCGGCAAGCGCAGCCGTATCGCCCTCGGGATAGACCATCCCGGCGTTGCCGATCACCTCGGGAATCGCGCCCGAGTCGGACCCCACGAGCACCGCTCCCGCCGCCATTCCCTCGAGCAGGACGTGCCCGAACTGTTCGGCCCAGTGCCGCGTGGTGTGAGAGGGCAGTACCAGCGCGTCGAGGTCCTCCATGGTGCCCGCGACCTCGCCGCTCGGCACACTGCCCTCGAACGTCACCCGGTCTGCGATACCCAACTCGCCCGCGCGCGCCTCCAGGGCGCGGCGCTCGGGCCCGTCACCCACTATCGTCGCCCGCCAGTCGCGCTGCAATGACGCCAGGGCGGCGAGCAGGTCCGCCACGCCCTTCTCGGGCACGAGCCGGCCGACGTACCCGACGTGCAGCGGTGCGCCGGGCCCGCGCCCGGCTCTCCTGTCGGTGTCGCTGGACTCACTGGGAGCGTCGATTCCGAGCTGCGGCAGCACGATGAGCGGTCTGGTGGGATCGACGGCTCGCAGCAGGCCTGCTGCCGCTTCGTTGCCCGCGACCCACCCGGAGCAGCGGCTCAGCACGCGGCGTGCCAGGAGCCGCAGGGGCCACTGTGGGTGGTGCGGCAGGTTCTGCCAGGTGAACAGCGTGGCGGGAACGCGCAAGCGCCGCGCCAGCCGCACCGAGCCGCGTGCGGCCAGGCTCCACGGCTCCTCCTCGAGGTGCAGCAGATCGAAGCCGCCCGCGCTCAGCATGCTCGCCAGTGCGGCGAGATTCCAGTGCGCGGCAGCCGGTGACCCGAGCAGGCGCCGCACGCCCACCGGAACCACGTTCACCCCGCGATCGTCGCCTCGTCCGGGATCCCACGTCTTGCCCAGGGCGCCCTCCTGCCAGTGGTCCGGCACGAACAGGGTCACGTCCACGCCCATCCGAGCGATTGCGTAGAGCTTCTTGCGACTCTCGGGCTCGACGTAGGTGTGGGACAGCACGGCGACACGCATCAGGAGCGGCGCACCTCCTCGTATACCGCGAGGGTCTCCCGGAGCACGTCGTCCCAGGATCTCTCCTGCGCCACCCGGCCTGCCTCGGCGGCCATGCGCGCGCGGAGCTCGGGATCCGCAGCCAAAGCGCGCATGGCGGCGGCCGACTCTTCGGCCCGGCGCGGCCGCACGATCCAGCCCGACTCGTGGTGGGTGACGTGATCGGCCACCCCGGCCTGATCCGACACGATGGGTACCAGCCCGCACGCCATCGCCTCGGCCACCACGAGTCCGAATGCGTCGTAGATCGTGGGGTGGAGCAGCACGTCGGAGGCGGCGTACGCGGGAGTGAGGTCCGGCAGCCCGCTCACCCACCACACCCTCTCACCCAGTCCCAGCGCGCGGGCATCGGCCTGATGCGGCTCCAGGTCGGAGCGGCTCACCACCAGGAGCCTCACACCCTCCACCGCGGCGAGCGCCTTGAGAGCCACATCCAGGCCCTTGCGGGCGTCGCCTGCGTAGAGTGCCACGATGCCCTTCTCGGGCAGCTGGAAGCGGCGCCGAGCTTCGGCCTGCTCCGGCAGCTCGGGTGTCGGGGGAAAGGCGTGCGGCACCACGGTCACGTCGTCCTTGCGGCCGTAGTGGCGGGCCAGGTCCTCTTTGATGCGCGCGCTCGGGGCGATCACTGCCCGCACGCGGTCGCGGTAGAACCGCGCCTCGCGCGACTCCACCAGGCCGCCCAGCATTCGCTCGCCGATTCCCGGCGCGATGTGTGCTTCGCGCACCGCGCTGCGCCACGCCGCCAGCACGATGTGCGCGGTGGCCACGTCTGCCGACGGTGCGCTCCAGCCCTGCACGTGGAGCACGTCGTGCTTGGTGCGCACCGCGGCCAGCGCCGGCGGGAACGTCAGCATCGTGGCGTGAGCCGGCCGGCGCGCCGCCGGCACCACCCGGAACTTCACTCCCTCGGGCAGCGGCTCCGTTTGGTTGGCGGCGTACACGGTCACCAGGTGCTCCTCGGCGAGCCGGTTCACCAGCTCGACCGCGTAGCGCCCGTGTCCCTCCCGGGTGTCGTAGTCGTGCACCACGAAGCCGATGTTCATCGCAGGATCGCTTCGAGTCGGTCCAGGTGTCCCTCCATCGTGAACTCTTGGGAGCGGCGCCACGCACCCTCCCGCAGGCTCTGGTGGTGCTGCGGGTCGGCCAGGGCGCGCACGAGCGCCGCACCGAGCGCGTCCGCTTTTGGCGGATCGCCGGGTGCCAGCTCACCGGTGGTGCCGGCGGCGAGCCAGTCGGGAATCCCCCCCGATGCATACGCCACGGTCGGCACTCCCAGGCAGGCCGCCTCCAGGCCCGCCAGTCCCCACGGCTCGGGCCACGCGCTGGGCATGCCGAGCGCATCGGCCTCCCGTAGGAGCCTATTGCGGGCCGCGGGATCGAGCCAGTCGTGGAACTCGGCGGCGACTCCGAGCTGCACCGCCTCGCGCTCCATGGGAATCCGTTCCGGTCCGTCGCCCGCCACTACCAGGGTGAGCGCGCGTCCCAGCCGCTTGTTCGCCGACCCTATGGCTGCGACGAGCAGGCGTCCGCCCTTCAGTTCGGTGAGCCGGCCCAGCATGATCACGCGGTTTGAAGGCGGGCGTGGAGCGGGTGACTCCGGCTGCGGCTCGATGCCAGTAGGCGCGAGTGGGGTGCGGTGCAGCCTGTCCCGGCGCACTCCGTGCTGCAGGAACTCCGCCTCCATGTGACGGCTCGCCACGAGCACCGCGCGGTTGCAGTGCCAGGCACGCCGGACCGAACCGGCGGCTGCAGAACTGCACCCGGGGGAAGGCGTGCCGCTTGGTCCCGGTCGCGCAGGTGCCGTAGTAGTCGTGGGCGAACAGCGCCGTCGGGACCCGCTCCAGCAGGGAGGCCTCCAGGGCGGGTGACGCCAGGCCCTGCGCGTACGCGACGTCGGGCTTCCAGCCGATCGCGGCGTCGAGGGCAGCCGAGGCTCCGAGTTCGTCCGCACACCATATGTCGACGGTCCCCACCGGAACGACGTCGGCCCTTCCGCCAGCAGCTGCCGTCTCGTGCAGAAGGGCGACCTCATGGCCGCGCTCTCGCAGGGCCGGAATGAGGCTCCTCTGATATGCCTCCGCTCCGCCTACCACGCTGCCGTGGGCACCGACGATGAGAATGCGCATCCCGTCGCCCCTCAGCGTCCCGACACCGTGCGGCGCAGCTTTCCGAGCGCGCGACGCTCGAGTGAGCGCACCCGGCGCCAACCCGCATCCAGGGCGAGCAGCCAGGCAGGGTAGGGGCGGGTGGCCTGCACGTAGTGCTGCAGCTCCCGCGCGATGTTGTCGGTGCCGTGAATCGTGCGCTCCTCGAACG
>JBDHJM010000061.1:0-12460 GCA_039586895.1 Gemmatimonadota bacterium
GGATTCCCGGGGGCAGGATGAGCCCCAGCAGCAGCCCGGTGATCACCGCCGATCCGTCGAGCAGCGTCTCCCGCTTGCCGAACGCCCACTCGGTGAGCAGGCAGCCCGCCAGGCTCGCCCCCAGCACCAGCACCGCGCTGGGCCCGAAGTAGTAGATCGCCACACCCACGATCGGCAGCAGCGACAGGTTGACGTGCCACATGATCTTGGGCGTCGAGTCCCGCTCGGCCAGGTGCGGCGACGCCGTGATCAGGAAGCGTGGCGTGGTCATGCCGCCTTCACCTTGCGCAGCCCCGCCTTGCCCATCGCGAAGAGCTGAGACAGCGGGATGTTAGACGGGCACGTGTAGCTGCAGCAGCCGCACAGCATGCAGTCGAGCAGGTTGTGCTCCTCCATCTCCTCCCAGCGCTCCGACTTGGCGAGCTGGCCCAGGATCTGCGGGTTGAGGAACACGGGGCAGGAGTCCAGGCAGTGGCCGCAGCGGATGCACGGATACGACTTCTGCGGCTTCACCTCGCGCTCGCTCAGCACCACGACGCCGGTAGTGCCCTTCATGATCGGCACGTCGAGGTCTGCCACCGCCGCGCCCATCATCGGGCCGCCAAACACCACCTCGCGCGCGTCGGGCATGAACCCGCCGCACGCCTCGAGCAGGTCACGGGTCTTGGTGCCCACAGGAACGATCAGGTTCGACGGCTGCCGGATGCCCAGGCCGGTCACGGTCACGATGCGCTCGATGAGGGGAAGTCCCGTCTCGAACACCTCCGCAATCGTGGCCGCTGACGCCACGTTCTGCACGATCACGCCCACGTGCATCGGGAGCCCGCCCGACGGCACCTCGCGGTCGAGCAAGGACTTGATCAGCATCTTCTCGGCGCCCTGCGGGTACTTCACGGTGAGCGGCTGCACCGAGATGTCGATGTCGCCGGGCAGAGTCTCCCTGAGGCGCTCCACCGCGTCGGGCTTGTTCTTCTCGACGCCGATCACCGCGCGGTCCACCCCGAGGCACTTCATCATGATGCGGATGCCGAGATGCACGCGCGCGGGGTACTCGACCATCGTGCGGTGGTCGGTCGTGAGGTACGGCTCGCACTCGGCGCCGTTGATGAGGATGGTGTCTACCGGAAAGTCCTTGGGCGGCTGCAGCTTCACGTGTGTGGGGAATGCCGCGCCGCCCAGGCCCACCACGCCGGCCTGGCGCACCGCCTCCACCAGCTGCTCGCGGCTCAGCCCGTCCCAGTCGGGGATGATGCGCGGCCGCGGTGCCTGGGCGGAGTATGCCTCCACCTCGATGCGCACCGCCTGCTGGTAGTTGCCCGACGGGTGCGGCCACAGCTCGATGCCATCGACCGTGCCCGCCGCCGAGGCGTGGATCGGTGACGAGATGAACCCGTCGGCCTCCCCGATCTTGTCGCCGCGCTCCACCCGGTCGCCGACCCGCACGATGGGCCGGGCCGGCTTGCCGGTGTGCTGCGACAGCGGCAGGACGATTTCTTCGGGGAAGGGCATCCGCCGGATGGGGGTGCCGGCCGTGAGCTGCTTGAGCTCCGGCGGGTGCACCCCATGGCGGAACCGAAGTCGGGCCATGAGCGCGTTACGCTAGTTGAAAGGCTCGGCCCGCTTCATCCACTTCGCGAGGTCCTTCTCCTTCTTGTTGAGCGGCGCCCCCGGATGAATGATCCGCACGGGGCAGCGCTCCGCAGCCTGTACCAGCTGCTTGTAGGTTCCGGCCTTTGCGTCCTTGATGTATGCCTTCTTCCTGTCGTCGTAGGCGAACATGCGCTTGTTGAGTTTGGTGCATTCGTCGCAGGTCGTGCACCGTGCCGAGTCTATGTACGGCTCGAGTGCGATCTCTTCCTCTTCCTCGACGGCCGCGGCCGGAGCCTCCGCCACTGCCGTTGCGGCTCCTCCGTCACCACTCTCGACCGGTGCCGCGGGCGCCGCCGCCGGAGCGGCCACCCCGCCGAACCCCGCCACCGCATCGGCGGTGATGGGAGTGAGCCCTTCCATTCCCTGCACCTTGCCCAGCAGGTCGGCCACGGTTTGCTGCCCGTTGCCGGCGCGCACCAGGCCTTCGGCCAGGCGCCGCGCGATCACCTGCGGGAACTTATTCTTGAGCTCGGCGATCTTGGCCTCGTACTCGGCGCGGATCTGAGCGGCCTGCTCCTCGAACGCCTCCTCGGCGCCGGCCTCGGCCACGCCTTCGCCCGCCATCTCCTTCAGCAGGTTCCACACCTCGATGCGGTCCTCCGCCAGAAGGACCATCTCGTCGGAAACGGTGAGGCGGCCCAGCGTCTTGTCGCGCTCGAGCACGTAGATGAACGGCACCACGCCCTCCCGGTCGTCCACCGGCCGGTCGATGTACTCGTGGAACGGGACCAGCTCGTCCTCCATCCCGTCCTTCACCTTCTTGAAGTGCTTCTTGAAGCGTGACTCCGTCGCGGCCCAGTCGGCGATCGTGACGGGCAGCGTCTTGGTCTCTTCGCTGCCGTCTTCGGTGAGGTACGTGAGGTCGTACTCGGGCCACGGCTCGTCGAGCGACGGGTTGCCGTCCAGGCTGAGCCGCTCGGCCAGCGCCTTGCCCTCCGCCGGATCGTACTGCATCAGCGGATAGGCCCGGCTCTCGAGCGACAGCTTCGCCGCGTCGGGCGGCTGGTCGTCGCCCAGTCCATGCTCGGGCGGGCACGGGCAGTGCAGCGCGAACACCGACGGGTAGGGTGACTGCAGGCCCTTGAGCACGCCGCCGAGCATGTGCGCCGGCGAAGCCTGGGACGACTGCAGCACGAACACGTTGCGGTGCGCCATGGCGAGGAGCGCCATCTCTTTGCGGGTCTCCTCCTTGCCGTGCTGGTCCTTGCCGTAGGCCGCCATGTCGCTGACCTGGCCCAGGAAGCCACTGGTGCAGGCCTGGCCGCCCGTGTTGGAGTAGACCTGGGTGTCCAGCACGATCACGCGCACGGGTTTACCCGAAGCCAGCAGGCGCGACAGGTTCTGGAATCCGATGTCCAGCATGGCGCCGTCGCCGCCCGTCGCGAAGATGGGCGGACAGAGCCCGAACTCCTCGTCGGTGAACTGGCGCCACTCGAACTTCTGGAAAAACGCCTCGTGCTCGTCGGGCTCGTACTCGCCCGCCAGCTCGAGCTCCGCGCGGCGGATCGCGATGAACCCGTCGCCCATCTTCCGCATGTGGCCCTCGAAGATGCCGATCGCTATCGAGGGCGCGTCCTGGAACAGGTGGTTCACCCAGGGGAAGGGGTACGGGTTGTAGGGATACGTGCTGCCCCACACGGACGAACACCCCGTGGCGTTGGTCATCGCCAGAGTGGCCCGTCCCTTGCCAGTGGGTCCTTCCTTGTAGCGCCAGCGCAGGTCCTTGAGATCCTCGATCATGCCGGAAATGCGCTTGACCGCCTGCTGCTTCTGGTCCTCGAGCGGCAGGTCGACCTTGCCCTCTGCCACGCCCAGCTTGGAGAGGTCGGCATCGGACGCCAGGATCTGGCGCGCCTTCTCGTCCAGGTCGGCGATGAGGCCATCCAGCTTCTCTACGTGCTGCTTCACGCGCGGTAGCATCAGCGCGTTCACTGCGGAAAGGACCAGGTGCACCTCTGTCTTCTCGCCGCAGCCCATGCACGCCCCGTCGCCGCCCGCCATCGACTTGTAGTTGTCCTTCTTGAGGAGCAGCGACGACAGCACGCCGATCCCCTCCTCGAGGTTGGACACATTGACGTAGCGGTCGTCGGTGTCGGGCAGGTTCTCCCACAGCTCCCAGTTGCGCCGCAGCTTGTCCACCATCTCGTCGGTCTGCGTGACAGTGATCAGCGCGTCGTCGGGGCATACCTCGACGCAGATGTTGCAGCCCTTGCACGCCTCGGGGCTCACAGTGATGGACAACAGTCCGCCGGATCCCTTTTCCTGCGATTCGGGCAGGTCGAAGAAGGGCGCCGCCTTGGCGAGCGGAAACTCGGCCAGCGCGGTATAGACCGGTGCAAACTCCTCGTCCATCGCCTTGCGGCGGTCCGGATCGAGCTTGAGCTTCTCGACCACGTTCTTGTAGGCCTGCGACAGCACGTCGCCGAAGGTCGTGAACGGCACCCCCTTCATGATCTTGCGTGACTCGTTGGAGAGGTGCTTCACGATCGTACCCAGCCGGTCCAGCGAGCGGCCGTTGGAGGCCGTCGCGATGCCGGCGTGGATCACCTCGTCGATGGTGTTGACCACGCCCGGGATCGCCGCGTCGGGGCACTGCGTCCAGCACTGGGCGCAGCCGGTGCACTTGTCGGCCACGAACTCCGGCACCTCGAAGCGCACATCGGTCATGTCGCGAATCGTGCTGGTAGCGGCCGGAATGGCCGACAGCGCAGCGAACGGATCGGCAATGCCGTCGTCTCCGGTCTTGTACAGGTAGCAGACCTGCTCCCAGAATCGCCCCGGGTTGCCGATGCCTTCGCGCACTCCGGTGCCGTCCAGGATGGCGGGCATCTGCGGCACGGCCCCCACCTCGTCCTCCCGGACTTCGAGGCTCTCGACGGGCAGCGTCTGCACCTCGTCGTATCCGCGCCGAATCACGCGGACGTTGTCCTCCACCACCCGCGCCCCAAGGTGTCCGAACTTGTACTCGAGCTGCTTTCGGATGCCGTCGAACAGCGTCTGCTCGTCGGCGCCCTCCCGCTCGGCCAGGCCCGAGACCCTGAAGAACGCGCCCATGAAGGCGGCGCCCTGCATGCGGTAGCGCAGTTCGGGGTCGCTCGCCTCCTCGGTCGCGATCTTGAAGGCGTCGAGGAAGTGGATGTGGAGCTTGCGCTCCTTGACCGTCTTCTGCGCGGTGCCCGGCAGGCTCGCCCACAGGTCCTCCGGGGTCGTGTCATGCTGGATCACGAACACGCCCTCGTCGGACAGTCCCGCCAGCGGATCGGAGTGCCGGAACACGTTCGGGTCTGGCGAGAGCACGCAGTTCACGTGCTTCAGCTCGCAGTTGAGCCTGATGGGCGCGTGCGCCAGCGTGGCGTAGAACGTCGTGGGCTGGCCTTTCTTCTCTGACCCGTACTTCGGGTTGGCCTTGATGTACATCCCGAACAGGTCGGCCGCCGTCATCGCCAGGTTCTTGCCCATCGTGATGGCGCCCCAGCCGCCCACCGAGTGGATGCGGATGGAGTTCGAGCCCTCGGGCATGAGGTCGATGTCCACGGCCGAGGGGAGCGACAGGTCGGCGATGTCGGGATACGCCTGCAGCAGCTCCTCCTGCCAGATCTGGAGCTTGGGCAGCTTGGTGCCCTCGCGCACGAAGTCGATGCCGAGGTAGAACTGCCGTGCCTGCTTCCCGTCGGGCAGCATGTTCTCGAACGCCGCGATGAGGTCGCCCGGCTGCAGATCGCGGCTGCCCAGACCGAACGTGCCGCTGTAGAAGTCGGGTGCGTCGTCCGACTTGTACTGGGCGATACCGGGGTGCGGCAGCTTACCCTTGGCGCGCCCGTTCTCGAGCGCCTTGTTCATCGCCGCGCGGATCTCGCGCAACAGCGGCTGGTCGACCGCCAGGGGCTGGTCCACCCGCTCCAGCACCGCTACCGCCTTCTTGCCGCTGAGCAGAGCGGTGATCACGTCGGCGGGGAAGGGCCGGAACATGGTCACGTTGAGCACGCCGACCTTGAGGCCGCGCGTCTCGCGCAGGTAGTCCACCACTGCCTCGGCGTTCGATACCAGCGAACCCTGTCCGGCGATCACGTACTCGGCGTCATCCAGCTTGTAGCCGATGGCCCGCGCGTAGCGCCGCCCGGTGAGCTGGTAGAACTCCTCCATGGCCTGCTCGGTGAACTCGAGCACGTGGTCGAAGTAGAACGGCCGCTGTGAAGCCACGCCCTGCATGTAGCTGTCCTGGTTCTGGACGGTGCCCAGCATGGCGGGGTAGTCGAGGTCGAAGATCTCGGGGATGCGGCGCCGCTTCTCGCCGAACACCCATTTCTGGGCGGGCGTGGGCGAGTCGATGATGTCCGAGGGATCGCCCAGGAACTCCTTCACGAGCTCCTTCTCGGGCATCTTCATCGTCTCGATGACGTGCGTCGTGAGGAACCCGTCCTGAGCCAGCGCGCCGGGGTTGAGTGACAGCTCGGCCACTTTGTGCGCGATGAGACTCAAGTCCGCACACTCCTGCGCGTCCTTCGCGAACAGTTGGAAGAAGCCGGTGTCGTCGATGGCGTGATAGTCGTCGTGGCCCGCGTGCACGTTGAGCGCGTGCTTGGTCATGGCGCGCGCGCCGATGTTGAGCACATAGGTGAGGCGCTTGCCGGCAGCCGCGTACAGCGACTCGTGCATGTAGGCGATGCCCTGGCCGCTCGAGAAGTTGGTGGCCCTGAGGCCCACCATGCTCATCCCGGCCGTTACGGCTGCCGCTGCGTGCTCTCCCTCCGGCTCGAAGAAGATGAGCCGGCGGTCGTTCACGTTGGTCTTGCCCGCGGCGACGGCGGCCGCCCACCCCTCGCCCATCTGGGTCGAGGGAGTGATCGGGTACGCGCCGGCGCCCTCGCTGGCGTCGGTCTCCATCTCGACGACGGCGCCGGTCCCGTCGGTCTGCGTCGGGATGCCGGGGTATTTCGCCTCGGGAGGGGCGTCGTTCTTCTTCTTGAACATCATGCAGCTACCTCTTCGGAGGGCCGGGGCTCGAACCGCTGAGCTCCCTCGACCCAGACGATGGCGCCGGTCGGACACCGCTCGATGGCCGCCGCAGTCGCCATTTCGTTGAGTTCGTAGTTCACTACCGCCAACCCGTCCACCATCTCGATCACGCCCGGCTCGGCGTCGGCCGCGCAGCGCTTGCAGCCGTTGCAGGCCACCTTGCACAACTCCTCCGCCTCTTCGCCCTCGAGCAGGCTCTTGCACTGCACTATGAGCTTCTGCTCCAGCGGCATGATCTCGAACAGGTCCAGGGGGCAAGCCTCCACGCAGTCGCCGCAGGCGGTGCACTTCTCGGGGATCACCACCGGCAGGCCGAAGGCGTTCATGTAGATCGCGTCGAAGTCGCACACGACCTCGCAGTCGGCCAGACCGATGCACCCCCAGGTGCATCCCTTGCCTCCGCCCGAAACCGCCGCCGCCGCCTTGCAGGTCTCCAGCCCGACGTAGTCCGCCTGCTGCACCGCCACGTTCCACCCGCCGGCGCACAGCAGCCGCGCCACCCGCTTGTTGGCCTCGCCCGCCTCGATGCCGAGGAAGCCGGCCACGTCGTGCACGTCGTCCACGCCCATCACCGTGCAGGTGGCGGGCTGGACCTTGCCGTCCACGAGCGCCTCGGCGAACGCGTGACAGCCGGCCTGCCCGCAGGCGCCGCAGTTGGTGCCGGGCAAGAGATCCGCCACGTCATTGATGCGCGGGTCCTCCCACACGTGGAACTTGCGGTGCGTCAGCGCGATCAGCGCGGCGAAGGCGAAGCCGAGGCCGCCCAGGATCAGCACCGAGAGCAGGATCGTGCCCGCGCTCACGCGCTCACCCCGCGTCGCTCATGTCGGCCTGCGTGAGCAGCCAGGCCGCCAGCTTGTCCACCGGGTCTGCCAGCGGCTCTGCCGCTGCACCCGGCTCTCCGGCCGGAGCCGGCTGGGCGGCCGGCTGTGCCGCCAACGCCCTGAGCTGTCTGAGCTCCTGCGCCTGCTGGAAGCCGCTCAGGCCGCCGATGGATCCCTTGGGGTCCTTCTCCGGCAGGTACGCGACCGCGAGGCGCTGCCGCGTCTCGCTCCCGGCCCGCGGGTCGTGCACGAAGCGCGCGGCCGACTCCGGAACGAGCGCGCCGACTGCGGGTCCCTCGAACTCGGCCAGCATCTGGAAGTCCGCCGCAGTGCCGGTCTGCATCACGAACACGTCGGGTGTGACCAGCCGGGCCAGTGGAGCCGGAGCGCACTCGCCGCGGACCACCAGCACGATCTTCTGATGTCCGTCCAAGAACTCCGCGAGTCCCTCGGCGCGCAGGTCGGCGCCGTCGACCGTGACCACCAGGGGCGGCGCCAGGCGCCGCTCGCCTCGACTCCAGCGGTCGTATGGGAAGGCGCCCAGCGATCGAGCGTGCTCGTTGCCCTGATGGGTGCCGGCGCGCGTCAGCTCGAAGATCCTGACCGCGCCGAAAGCCCGGCCGATGTTCTCGAGCGCGTGGTCCACGACGTCGTGCAGGCAGCCGTCCGAGGGCACGTCCACGCGGTACGACTTCTCGTCGCGCGCGGCCACCTCGGCCATCGTGTCGCGCGCCTTCTCGATAGTCTCAACGGTGAGGCGGTCCAGCTTGGCCTCGTTGCCCATGAGCTTCGAGAACCGTTCCGGGTCGATGCGCCGTGCGGCGAAGGGGCCGAGCTCGGCCTCGATGCGGCCGGTCTTCCCGTTCGCGCCCGTCTGGTGCTCGGCCAGGAAGGTCCGCACCTGGTCCACCGTCGTCCCCACCGCAGTCCGGAAAGCATCTCGCTGTCCGGCCAGTGCCTGCATCACCTGATCCACCCGTTTGTCAGACGGCATAGCGGTCCAGCTCCCGATTGAGGATCTCGAGCTTCTCCTCCGCTGTTTTCGGCGGTACGGCCCGGACCTCTTCGTAGACCGGAAGGTCCTCGTTCTGGTAGAAGATCCCCAGGCGGATCCGCTCGTCCGGCTGCGCCAGCCGGAACGCGTTGTTGAGGTCCGCGGGGTCGTGGTACGTGTGGTTCTTGTAGATCTGCTCCAGCTCCGGCACCTGGATCCCGTCGGGATGCGTGAGCAGCTCGATCCGGTTGGGATCGCGCATCACCTCGGTGTAGAGGTGGTCCGTGTACTGCGGGCAGCGCTGCAGGATGCGCACGAACGCGAAGCCCTTGTGATGGTACGCGCGCTTGACCGTCTCGTAGATGTGGTCCGGCAGCCAGTCGCCGGTCTGCGCCACGAACGAGGCGTTGGTGATTCCGAGCATGGTCGCGATCGGGTTCATGCCGGGCAGAAACGCGCCCCGGGGCTGCGTGTAGCTCTTGGTTCCCTGCGGCGTCGTGGGCGACGTCTGGTTCTTGGTGAGCCCGTAGACGCCGTTGTCCAGCATGATGGCGACCATGTTCGGGTTGTAGCGGGTCGTGTGGATCCAGTGCCCGCCGCCGATCGAGCAGCAGTCACCGTCGCCCATCACCGTGAACACGTGCAGGTCGGGCCGGCGCAGCTTGATGCCGGTGGCCACCGGCAGGGCGCGACCGTGCAGCCCGTGGAACCCGTAGGTCTTCATGTAGTGCGGAAAGCGGCTGGAGCAGCCGATGCCCGAGACGAACACCGTGTCCTCGGGCGGGAGCTGCTCCTCCTCGAGCAGCAGCTGCACCGCCGTGAGGACGGCGAAGTCACCGCACCCGGGGCACCATCTGGCCACGGCGCCCTCGTAATCCTGCATGCTCCAGGAGCGGTCGTCGTCGGTCCCCGCTCCGAGCAGTGAGCATCCACCACTGAACTGAATCATCACTTGGCTCCACGCGGCATGAAGCCGCGAATGGCGTCCAGAATCACGCCGGGGCGCAGCGGCTCGCCCGGCACCCGGCCCCAGCAGTCCACGTCCACCAGGGTGTGGGCCCGGAGCAGCCATGCGAGCTGTCCGCGGCGGCGGTTCTCGTCGGTGACGAACGGAGCGTCCTTCTCGTCCGAGTAGTTGATCTCGACCGTCATCACCTTCTTGAAGCGCTTGAAGATCTCCTTGAGGCCCGGCTCCATCGGCGACAGGAACCTGAGGTGCAGCGAGGAGATCGAGAGCCCCTCCTCCTGCGCCCGGTCCACCGCTTCACGGATGGCGCCCTGGGTGCTGCCCCAGCCCACCACCAGCAGCTCCCCCTCTTCGGGGCCGTACAGCGTGGGCGGCTTCAGCGTCTGCTGCAGCACCGCCATTTTGCGGCTGCGCATCTCGGAGCCGCGCTGGTTGATGTCGGGCTGGTAGGCCACCTTGCTGGCCTCGTCGTGCGCCAGGCCGGTGAGCGTGTGCATCCCGTTCTCCTGTCCCGGGATGAGGCGCCGCGAGAGGCCCGTCTGGGGATCCCACTCGTAGGGGCGGGTTCCCTCGGGCACCGCGGAGAGATCCAGCGGGTGCGCGATCCACTCTGGAGTGACCTCGGGGCGCGCGAACGGCTGCACACCCGTGGCCAGGTTGGCGTCGGTGAGCACCATGACCACGGTGCGGAACGCCTCGGCGATGCGCCGGGCTGTGGTCATGCAGAGGAAGCACTCCTCCATGTTTGCCGGCGCCATCACCACGTGGGGAGCGTCGCCCGGCTGGCCGAAGATCGAGGCCAGCAGGTCGGCCTGCTCCACCTTGGTGGGTAGCCCGGTCGAGGGTCCGCCGCGCTGCACGTTCACCAGCACGAGCGGGACCTCTGTCATCACGGCGAGCCCGAGAAACTCGGTCTTGAGAGCGAGGCCGGGGCCCGACGTGATCGTGAAGGCCACCTTGCCGGCGAAGGAGGCGCCGATAGCCACGCCCACGGCCGCGATCTCGTCCTCGGCCTGGTGCACCATCCCGCCGTAGTCCTCGAAGATGTCGCTCAGGTAGTGCGAGGCGGAGGTGGCCGGCGTGATGGGGTACATCGCGCACAGCTCCATGCCCGATGCGATCGACCCCATGGCAATGGCCTGGTTGCCGTTCATCACCACCATCGGAGTAGTGGGCTTCTCGATCGGAACGTCGACGCGGAAGTCGATGTTCTGCTTGGCCCACTCGACGCCGGCGTCGAGCAGCTCGAGATTCGAGTCGACGACCTGCTGCGCCTTCTTGCGGAAGTCGTACTTGCTCTGCTCCCGCACCAGTTCCACGTCGCGCGAGTAGATGTGGCACAGCATCCCCAGCACGAACATGTTTTTGCCGCGCCGCGGGTTCTCCACGTACTTGAGGCACTCCTCTTCCATCGGGATCTTGACGAACCGGAAGTCGTGGCCGTCGAGCTCCTTCATGGCGGCCTTCCACGCCTTGCGGATGTCCTCGTCCTCGTGGGTCTCCCACATGGACTCGATGAGGATGATGCAGCCGTCGGCCAGCGCGCCCAGGCGCAACCGGTGCAGCAGAACCTGCTCGTTGAAGGCCACCACCAGGTTGGCGGCGTCGCCCCAGTTCGTGACCGGCTTGGTCCCGATGCGTATGCGGTTGCCGCTGGCGCTGGGCGGCGTGCGTGCGGGCGGCTGGATCTCCGCGGGTATGATCTCCACAGTCCAGACGCCGTTGCCCATGCGCGCCGATACGCGGCCGAAGGCCTGGCCGCAGCGCTGCGCGCCCTCACCGGAGTCGGAAACGATCTCGACGGTGTGCTCGGGGACCTTGATGACCTTCGGCCCCTTGAGCTTCTTGGCCGCTTTCTTCTTCTTGGCTGGGGCCTTGGTGGATGAAGAGGGTGTCATCTAACTCTCTCGCTCGGATGCGTGCGTTGGGTTCCGTTGTTTACACACTGAAGCGGAGCGACCGGCCGTGCCCGAGCCTGCGGCGACTGCGCCGGTTGACCACTCCGCCCCCCCTGACCTCGCGGTTTGTGAGACCGATTCCCGTCTGCAAAGTACGCCATTTGGGGTCGCAATTGCCAGATTCTCGGTCCGGATTCCGCCGCCCTACAGCGAGGCAGTTTAAACCCTTGTGGTAGAGGGGATTGGCAAGGACTCGTGAAGAACTCTTTACCCCGCGTGCGGGCGTCTTCGGGGCCCGGTGGGGCGGGTGGGGCAGGCAGTTGCCGGGGCGGGTCGGGCGAAGCCTTGGATACGGAATGAGCCCGTCCACCCCTGGCCAAAACCGGCCGGGAAACGGGCTCCGGTAGGGCGCCACTCCCCGCACACCCCCTCCCATCTGAGTTGTCAGCGGACAGGGTGGGATTCGAACCCACGGAACGGAAACCGTTCACGCGCTCTCCAGGCGCGTGCCTTCAGCCACTCGGCCACCTGTCCCTAAGCCGTTGAAAGGGAACTAGTTAGGGGAGGGAAGTCAAGGCGGGGGGGCGGCCAGGGAACTCGGCCACCGAATGCCCGGCCCGTTGCCCGGCAGCTCAGTTGGGGAAGCTCATACTCCGGAAGATGGCATCCACGCGCATGAGCTGCTCGTCGGGCTGCTGTTAGCAGTCGAGCAGGGTCTTGGGCTCTTTCCAGCCTCCGAGATACGCGAGATCTCTCAGCGGCATGTGCTTCATCTCCGTCGCGGGTGCCCGAGAAACAAGCTGACTCCAGTCGCGGTTTTGCCGGGTCAAGGATCGATGGCTCCGGAGGCAATGCCCGTACGCTCACCAGCGCTCGTGGGCGCTCATTTCGCCCGAATCTCTTGACCTGAAGGCTCACTGGCGCTCATACGCGCTCGTGGGCGTTGTGACAATGAGTGTGACAGCCAGCGGGGCAAGTCATTCCCCTCGACATGGTCACTTGAGGGCGTCCGTCAACGTCGCGCTCATCGACGCGGGGAACGCCACGATGATGACCCGCTTGATGGCCAGTAGGTTGTCACTGCCCCACGGACACTGCTGAATGATCGTTA
>JBDHJM010000062.1:0-22830 GCA_039586895.1 Gemmatimonadota bacterium
GGCTCCTCGCCACGCTGCCCGCACACTCGCCAGGCCCCGTGTTCGAGAACCGGGTCCTGTCGCGTGTGTGGCGGCCGCTGCCTGCCAAGCTCAAGCAGTGGCTGGCGCGCTGGCATGAGTTCGTTCGCTCGGGACGGATTTTTGGGGTCGCCGGGGTGGCTGCCTTGGGCGGCCTGGTCACCACCACCGTGGCGGTTGGAACGGTCGTCAACTTCTGGTCCGAGATCCGCTTTGGGGTGGGCTGGTTCTTCCGCGTCGGGCTCCCATACGCATGGGCGCGGCTGCTGGAGGACATCGAACCGTTCGTTTCAACTGTGAACACGACGCTGAGTGCTCTTTTCCCGAGCCAGGCTGCCCTGCTGGGGGCCGCCGCCGGCTCGCTGCTGCTCCTCGCCGGATGTGCTTGGGGCCTGCATCGCACCATGAACCCGCGGGGCGCCGCGAGGCTTTCTCGATGACACGCATGAGACAAGAGGTCCGTATTCTCGCGCTCGGCCTGGCCGGCGCCGCTCTCCTGGCATTTGCGCCGGCTGCGCGAGCGCAGGAGGCTGACGCCGCGACCGGCAAGGGGGTAGTGGCGCACACCACGGTGAGGTCGGCCGAGGGCGCCACGCTCGTACTGGAGCTGGCCGACGGCGCCGAGCTGGTCATCGCCCTGGCGGACGGCCAGGTGCTGATCAACGGCGTCGCGGTGGGCAGCTACGACGCAGGCGGCGCGTTCGAGACCGCCTGGCGCGAGAAGCTCGAAGAGGTGGGCGGCGCGGACACCGAGGAGCTGCTGGCAGGTGTGCAGGAGCTCGAGGTGAGCCAGTACGAGCAGTACGAGCTGGAGGGGATCGCGGCGTTCGCCGCCGCGCTGTCTCAGCTGAAGATGGCAGAGGAGGTCGCTCTCGAGGATCTCGACGCCAACATAGCCATCGCGATCGGCGCCGCCGAGGCGGCCGCGGCCGCGACGGCTGAGGCCAACCGGGGGGTGGGAGGAGTGAGCGTGGTGACGGCACCGCGCGTCGCGCCCGTAAACCCCGTGCACGTGGGAATCGGCGGAGCATCCCTGGTGGGCGGCATCGCGAGCGGGCTGCTGAGCCTGCTGGCCACCTTCGTGGGGCTGGCGTTCATGGGCCTCGGCTTCATCTTTTTCGCCCCGCGTCAGCTCGAGACCGTGGCCGACACGGCATGGCATTCGTTCTGGCGCTCGTTCCTCGCGGGCCTGTTCGCACAGCCGCTCATCGTGCCGGCGTTCGGCGTCATGATCGTCGGCCTGGCGCTCACGGTGGTCGGAGTGGTCGTGATACCGTTCGCCGCGGCCGCATTCGTAATGGCTCTCGTTCTGGCCGTGATCGGCGGCTACGTGGCGATGGCCCGCACCATCGGCGAGATCTACCTGCGCCGCAAGATGGCACGCGGCGATTCGATCCGTACGTGGGGCACGTTCCGCTACATCGTGTACGGCCTCGGCGGGCTGCTCGCCATCTGGGCCCCGGCCGTCGTGCTGGGACGGGTGCCGGTGGCCGGCGACATTGCCCTGGTGGTGGCGGCGCTCACGACCTACGTGATAGCGACTGCAGGGTTCGGCGCGACGATCATCTCGCGCGCAGGAGTGCGGGGCACCTTCGTGCGCAGGCTCGACATGGCTCTCACGGACGAGCAGTTCTGGACGCCCGAAGCCATGCCGGTGGCCGGCTCGCGGCAGCGTATCTCGCAGAACAGATAGTGCGGACGCGCTCGCTCGCGCCGCTTATTCTGACGGGCGTGCTGGCACTGGCCGGCGCGCCCGACTGCGCTCGGGCTCAGTCGTGGCAGACTCAGTCCGTCTCGCGGAGCTACCGGGGAGAGAACCTGCTCAGGGTGAACGTGGAGTTCGGCGCTGGTACGCTGCGCCTGAGCCCCGGGGCGAGCCGCGCGCTATACAGGGCCGAGCTGCACTACGACCAGGAGCAGTTCGAGCCCACGGCCCACTTCGATGGGGGCACCAACTCGCTCCATTTGGGACTCGCGCGGACCGACCGCAGCGACCCTGAGTACGACACCGAGTCGGGCCAGTATCTGGACCTCGAGCTCTCACCAAGCGTGCCGCTCGATCTGCACCTGAAGTTCGGCGCGGCGACTGCGGAGCTGGAGCTGGGAGGTCTGGCACTCGAACGCGCGGAGATCCAGACCGGCGCGAGCTCGACCCTGGTATCCTTCGCCGCACCCAACCGCATGGCGTGCGAGCGCATCGAGTTCGCGGTGGGAGCCGCGCAGCTGACCGTCATGCAGCTGGGCAACGCCCGCTGCAAGGTCATCGAGTTCGCGGGCGGAGCCGGCAAGATGACGCTCGACTTCACGGGCGACTGGGACAGCGGACTTCATCCGACCGCGGAGATCGCGGTCGGCCTGGGTACGCTCACCCTGCGCCTGCCGCGCGACCTGGGCGTGACGGTCGACCTGGACCGGCTGTTTGCGGGGTTCGAGTCCGCCGGCTTCAGCAAGCAGGGCGACGAGTACCGCTCGCTGGACTACGAGTCCGCCCGCAACCGCCTGCACCTGAACATCACGGCGGCGCTGGGGACGATCAACGTCGAGTGGGTGGATTCCGGACGCTGAGCGCCCGTCCGGCTACGTCACGATCGGCAGCTGGATCGTCTTACCACCCGCCCGCTGGATCACTTCCTGAGCTATCTGAGCCAGCGCTTTGCCCGCCGGTGAGTCGGGCTGGCCCACCACGACCGGCTTGCCCGCGTCCTGCTCCTGAGTCATGCCTGCCTGGAGCGGCACCTCGCCCAGCAGCGGCACACCCAGCTCCTCGGCCAGGCGGCTGCCGCCGCCACCAGAGAAGACGTCGCTGCGCTCGCCGCAGTGCGGGCACTCGAAGTAGCTCATGTTCTCGACCACGCCGATCACCGGCACGCCGACGCGCTCGAACATCTTGGCACCGCGCAGAGCATCGCCCGCGGCCATCTCCTGCGGGGTGGTGACGATGATGCCGCCCTTCATGTGCACTGCCTGCGCCAGCGACAGCTGAGCGTCGCCGGTGCCGGGCGGCAGGTCCACCAGGAAGAAGTCCAGCTCGCCCCACTCCACGTCCTGCAGGAACTGGTTGATGATCTTGGTGACGATGGGGCCGCGCCAGATGGCCGGCATGTCGCGCTCGACCAGGAAACCGAGCGAGATCAGCTTCACGCCGTAGCGCTCGAGCGGCAGGATACGGCCGCCCTCCACCCGGGGCTTTTCGTTCACGCCGAACAGCCGTGGGATGTTGGGTCCGTAGACGTCGGCGTCCATGAGCGCGACCCGCTTGCCCGCGCGGGCCAGCTCCGCGGCCAGGTTGGCGGCCACGGTGGACTTGCCCACTCCCCCCTTGCCGCTGGAGATGGCCAGCACCGCGCCCAGCGACGGCATGGCCGCGGCGGGCGGGGGAGCGGCGGTCGCGGCGGGGGCGGTGCCCGGAGGCGGGCCCGGTGCCGGAGCGTCTCCAGCGGGCTCCACCACTTCGATCTTCACATCCTCGACCCCGTCCACCTCGCGCACCGCCTTACGGGCCTCGCGCACCAGACCGGCAGGGTCGTCCTGCGACAGCACGAAAGTGAAGGAGACGTGCCCGTCGTCGCCGACCGTGAGGTCCTGCACCATCCCCGCGGAGATGACGTCGTTGTCGACCCGCGGATTGCGGACGTTCGTTAGTGCGCCCGCTACGAGCGCCTGTAGTTTCTTGGTCATAGTGGCCGAATGATACCGAGGGCGCTCAACCGGGAGCAACCGAGCGGGCCGCCGCGAGCACTTTGTCCTGGACGTCGGCGAGGGTGCCGCCCAGGGATGCGCCGGCGGCGCGGCGGTGTCCGCCGCCGCCGAACGTCTCGGCCAGTTTCGCCACGTCCACCTCGCCCACCGAGCGGAACGAGACCTTGACCCGCCCGCTGGCCAGCTCGCGGAACAGGATGGCGAGCTGCACGCCGCGGATGGACCGCGCGAACTCGACTATGCCGTCCAGCTCGGCGGCATCCACTCCGTGCCGCCCCAGCGCGCCCGGCGGGATGGTGACCCACGCCAGACCGTGATCGGGCTCCACCACCAGGGTCTCCAGCACCTCCGACACGAGCCGCACCTTCCCCTCCGACTCGCTGGCGTACACCTCGCGGTAGATCGCTTCGGGGTCGAGTCCCACGGCCAGCAGCTCCGCCGCCACCCGGAGGGTGCGCGGGCCGGTGTTGCTGAACCGGAAACCGCCCGTGTCGGTGAGCACCGCCACGTACAGGCCTCGGGCGGCGTCCAGCGAAAGCGGCCACCCGGCCACGCACGAGAGATCGTACACCAGCTCTCCGGTGGCGCACGCCGCCGCGTCTACCAGTCGCGGGCCTTCGGGGAGAGACCCGTCGCTCTGGTGGTGGTCGATGCAGATCACGGGCACCTTCACCTGCTCTACGATCCGCCCCAGGTGGCCCAGGCGCCCCACGTCCGAGATGTCGAGCACAACCACGGCGTCGGCCCGCTTCAGCTCCTTCACGGCGGCCGGCGAGCGGTCGATCCGGTCGGAGCCGCCCAGCAGGAACTCGAACCGCTGCGGAAACGGCGTGGGATTGGTGATGGCGGGATCCAATCCGTGGGCTGCGAGCAGGTGCCACAGCGCAACCTCGCTGCCGGCCCCGTCGCCGTCGGCGTTCACGTGGGTCGTGATTGCCACGCGCATCCCGCGCTTCAGCGCGCCAAGAACCTTGTCGGCGGCCGCGCGCCGTTCCGGGACTACGTCGATGCCTCCCATGGGTATCATTCTAGCCGAGCGTCCCGGCTCCCCGCCACGGCGGCGGCTCGACCGGGCCTTGCCGGGGCCCCTGCCCCTGCCCATTATGTCAGGCCTCTCACCTGCCGGAAGGTGCCATGGAGATCCTCGAGCAGATCATAAGCACTCTCTCTGAGTACATCTGGGACAGAGGGATCCCAGTCGGGGGCGGCGAGATCCCATGGGTCGCCGTCGCGCTGCTGGGCACCGGCATCTTCCTCACCATCCGGCTTGGCTTCCTGCAGCTTCGCAAGCTGGGCCACGGGTTCGCGGTCACCTCGGGCAAGTACGACGACCCGGACGAGCCGGGCGACGTGTCCCACTTCCAGGCGCTCACGACGGCGCTCTCCGCCACGGTAGGCATCGGCAACATCGCGGGCGTGGCCCTGGCCATTCACTGGGGCGGCCCCGGCGCACTGTTCTGGATGTGGGTGACCGCGGGGCTGGGGATGGCGACGAAGTACTCCGAGGTGACGCTCGCACAGCACTACCGCCAGGTGGACAAGGACACCGACCCCTACAAGTGGGAGGGCTCCGTCTCCGGCGGACCCATGTACTACATCCAGCGTGGCCTGGGCGACAAGTGGCAGCCGCTGGCCGCCTTCTTCGCACTCATGCTGGGCACCACGGCGTTCCTTACCGGCAACGCCATCCAGGCCAACACCGTCGCCGACACGCTGAACACTACGTTCGGCTTCCCCGTATGGATCACCGGCATGATCACCGCGTCGATCGTGGCCATGGTGATCATCGGCGGGATCACACGGATCGGGCGCGTCACCGGCATCCTGGCGCCGCTGATGGCCGCCATCTACGTGACCGGCGCTCTCATCATCATCGCGATGAACCTGGGTGAGGTGATCCCGACGTTCGGGCTCATCTTCAAGGAGGCGTTCAATCCCACCGCCGGAGTGGCCGGGACCGGTGTCGGCGTGTTCATGCTCACGATGGTTTGGGGCGTGAAGCGCGGGCTGTTCTCCAACGAGGCCGGCCAGGGCTCCGCCCCCATCGCGCACGCCGCGGCCAAGACCGACGAGCCGGTATCAGAGGGCGTCGTGGCCCTGGTGGAGCCGTTCATCGACACGATCGTGATCTGCACCATGACCGGCCTGGTGATCATCATGACCGGCGTGTGGCAGGAGCGCGTGCCGACCGAGATCGACCTCACCGGCGGCGACCTCTCGTACGTGAGCTACGAGCTCGAGGGAGGTCACCACGAGATCGACGATCCCGCACAGATCGTGCTGCAGGACGGCCGCTACGTGGAGACCAGCATCGGCTCGGCCCGCATCGCGTGGCACGAAGTCGCGGTGGAGCCGGTCTTCACCGATGAAGAGCAGACCATGCCGTTCAGCGGCACGGTGTATCCGGGCGAGGACCGTGCGGTGGACTCCGACGGCGTCGAGCACGCGGCGCTCTACGGCGGTGCGGTCGAGAGCGGGGCGCCGCTCACCATGCTGGGATTCCAGGCCGGGCTGCCGGGCAAGTTCGGCCAGTACATCGTGGTGCTCAGCGTGTTCCTGTTCGCCATCTCCACGGCGATCGCGTGGAGCTACTACGGCGACCGCTGCGCCAACTACCTGTTCGGCCACCGCGCGGTGCTGCCCTACAAGTTCGCGTTCGTTACCATGCACTTCGTGGGTGCGGTGCTCTCGCTGTCGGTGGCCTGGACCCTGGGCGACGTGTTCCTCGGCATCGTCATCCTGCCCAACCTGCTGGCGCTGATCCTGCTCTCACCCAAGGTCGTGGAGCTCACCAAGAGCTACTTCGAGCGCAAGCCCTGGATCGAGAACCAGAAGAAGCACGAGCAGGCGGTGAGGGAGGGGCGCGCCGGCAAGCCCTGGGGGTAGCGGACCTCCGGTCTACAGCGAGTAGTTCGGCGCTTCCCTCGTGACCACCACGTCGTGCGGGTGCGACTCGCGCAGGCCGGCCGCGGTCACCTGGGTGAACTCCGTGTCACAGCGCAGCTGGGACAGCGTGGCGCAGCCGCAGTAGCCCATGCCGCTCCGGATGCCGCCCACGAGCTGGAACAGGACGTCACCCACCGGGCCGCGATACGGCACACGGCCCTCGATGCCCTCCGGCACCAGCTTCTGGACCGACACCTCGCCCTCCTGGAAGTAGCGGTCGGCCGAGCCTTCCTGCATGGCCGTCAGCGAGCCCATGCCCCGCACGGTCTTGAAGCGGCGCCCCTCGAGCAGGAAGCTCTCTCCCGGGCTCTCCTCGGTGCCGCCCAACATCGAGCCTAGCATCACGCTCGAAGCTCCGGCCGCGAGCGCCTTGACTGCGTCGCCCGAGTACTTGATGCCGCCGTCGGCGATGATCGGGATGTCGCCACCTCCGCGCACCGCGTCCACGATTGCGGTGATCTGCGGAACTCCGACACCGGTCACGACGCGGGTGGTGCAGATGGAGCCGGGACCGATGCCGACCTTCACGGCGTCGATGCCGCGCTCCACCAGCGCCTTCGTGCCGTCCATGGTCGCCACGTTGCCAGCCACGAGCTGAGCGTCCGGGAACGCCTCGCGCAGCGCACTCACGGTTTCCAGCACACCCTCGGAGTGCCCGTGTGCCGAGTCCACCACGACCGCGTCCACGCCCGCGTCCAACAGCGCCCGCGCGCGGTCGGTCGCGTCGGCGGCCACCCCGACCGCGGCCGCCACCCGCAGCCGGCCGTGGTGGTCCTTGTTCGCGTCGGGGAACTGGCGCCGCTTGATGATGTCCTTCACCGTGATCAGGCCCTGCAGCAATCCCTTCTCGTCCACCACGGGCAGCTTCTCGATGCGGTGCTTGCCGAGGATCGCCTCGGCCTCGTCAAGCGTCGTTCCCATCGGGGCGGTGATCAGGTTCTCCCTGGTCATCGCCTCCTCAATGGGGCGGTCGAGGCTGCTCTCGAACTGCAGGTCACGGTTGGTGATGATCCCGACCAGCTTGCCCGCGTCGTCCACGATGGGCACGCCGGAGATCTTGAACCGCGCCATCAGGTTGCTGGCTTCGCGGATCGTGCGGTCCCGCCCCAGCGTGATCGGGTTGAGGATCATCCCGCTCTCGGAGCGCTTGACCCGGTCCACCTCCGCCGCCTGGCGGTCGATAGCCATGTTCTTGTGAATGACGCCGATGCCGCCCGAGCGGGCCATGGCGACCGCCATCTCCGACTCGGTGACGGTATCCATGGCCGCGGAGACCAGCGGGATGTTCAGCATTATGCCGCGGGAGAACTGGGCGCTCACTTCCACGTCCCGCGGGTGCACCGTCGCATGGCGCGGGACGAGCAGTACGTCGTCGAAGGTGAGGGCGTGGCCGGGACGGAGACTGCTCACGATGCCTCCATATGCGCAAAGACCCGCCGCGCCGGAGGCGCTGGGCGGGTCGTGTGGTGCTCAATCGCTCGTACCATAAAGAAAGTTACGCGCCTCCCGGCGCGGCGGTCAAGCGTCCGTCTTTTGCGCCTCCTCCTCCTGGTCGGCCTCGACGGTCGCTTCCTCGCCGGCTGCTTCTTCACCGGCCACAGCCGCTTCTCCGGCCTTGGCCGCTTCATCGCTGGGAGTGAGCTCCTCGGACACCACCCTGCCCGCAGCGGCCAGGCCCTCCATCATTTTGCTGGCGGCATCCATCATCTGGGCCGCCCCCTTGGTGGCCATGTCGGTGACGGAGACGCTGCCGATCCTGTCCTCGAGGCCCTCGGCGATCTTCTGCACGGTCGAAGGCGCTCGCCGGCTCAGGTTGTACTTCGACTCCAGGAACTCCATGTAGTCCAGCACCTGCCGGCCCGTCTCGTCGGTCATTTCATCCAGCCGGCGCGTGATCTTGGTCTTCAGGTTCTCGTTCATGACTGCCCCCTCATTCTCTCCGCACGGCCATGTCCACCAGGTCCAGCACCGGGTTGCCCAGGTACTGCGACCGCGCCGTGCGCACCCGGCCTATTATCACGAGCTCGGCGAGCGGCTCCAGGCGCTCCACCTCTTCGAGCTGCGCATCGTCCAGGACGACGTATACGAATCCGGCCTCCGGCAGCGGCCCGCGGGCGAGCAGATAGCGCTGCCCCTCCGGGATCTCGCTGCGCAGTTCGTCGGCGCGCTGGATCGCGATGTACTGCACGGCCCACTGCAGGAGCCGCCCCTCGAACTCCTGCGGGCGCGAGCGCACCTCTGCTCCGCTCACCCCCACCAGCACGCCGGCCGACGAAGGCCGCAGGTCGCTCTCGCGGACCCAGCCCTCGGTCTGCACCCGCACCCACTCCCCCGAGCGGGTCAGCACACGCACCGGGGCGTCAGCGGCCAGGACCCCGGCCGAATCCCCGTCCGGCGTGCGGAACAGTCCGGCGCGGTCGGCCGTGACCGCCCGGTCCAGGCCCGCCAGAGCGTCGCCCGGCTGGGACGACTGGGGTCGGGCCGCCGCCGGGGCCGGCTGTGTCGATGCCGGAGCCCCTGCATCCACTCGCTGCAGCGAGCCCCCGAACATCCATGCAACCCTACGGACGCGGACCCACCCAGGTTCCCGATCCAGCTCCTCGAGCAGGCAGCCCTCCGCCAGGCGGGCCAGGACGCGCCCGTTGGGGCCCGCGCGGAGGTTCTCACCGCGGGTCGGTGCCACACGGAGGTCGTAGCCCGGCTGACTGGTGGGCTCGAGGGACTGGGCCCAGACCCAGCCCTCCAGGGTCAGACGCGCCCAGCGCCCCTCCACCGTGTCGGCGCGCAGCTCTACGCCGGCGTTGACGGTGGCCAGAAGCGCGGCACGGCCCGAAGGCTCGCGCCGCAGATTCTCGGTGCTGAGCACGCGGTAGCGCTGCTGCGCCGGGAGCGGCTGTGCCGCGCACAGCGTCAGCCCCAGCAGTACAGCGCAGGCTGGTAGCGCCGCTATGAGGTGGCTAGATTGCCTCATCCTGGATTTCCGAGGGCATTGTAGGAGTCACCTGGTTCGATGTCAAACGGGCTCAACAACGGTGTAGTGTACTCTATCAGGGCGGCTTGCGCCGCCCTTGTGATCGTGTGGCCCGCAGTTGCAGGGGCGCAGGTCGGCCACCCCCCCTCATCCTCGCCCTACAAGGACGTCCGCGGCAAGTGGTTCCTCTCGGCCACGGGGGGGTACACCTGGGGCGGCGGCGGCACCGCGGGCGTGGGCCCTCACGACGGTCCCATGGGCGGGCTGCGGCTCGACCTGCTGCTGGGAGGCCCGGCCGACATCGGCATCACGGCACAGGTCGGCAACCTCACCCGCCTGCTGGTCGACCCCGAGGCGACCGAGCTCGACGAGCGCTATCTGGGCGAGGCAAAACAATCGATCCTGTTCCTCGAGGGGTCGTTCTCGCTCGTGTTCACCGGCCGCAAGACATGGAACGGATTCGCTCCGTTCATCGGCGGCGCCCTGGGCCTGGCCTTCGGAGGCAGCGTGCCGGAGGACAGCCTCAGCAGCTTCGAGTTCAACACCAAGTTTACGGTCGGGCTGTACGCAGGCACGCGCTGGCACCTGGGGGACCGGATCGTGTTCCGCTTCGAGGTGCGCGACGTGCTGTGGCAGCTCAAGTATCCTCCTGAATTCTTCATCCCGCCCGAGGAGGGAGTGCCTCCTCTCCTGAATCCGCTGGTCAACAAGGACAGCGAGTGGACGCACAATCCCCAGATCACGCTCGCCCTCGGGTACGCGATCCGGATGTAGCTTTTGGAGTTCTTCGCTGACGGTCTGCGCCGCGGCGTCGAGCTGATCTTCGGGGGCGACGCCGAAGTCTTCGACATCACCCTCCTCTCGCTGCGGGTGGCGGTCATCGCGACCATCCTGGCCTGCGGTGTCGGCGTGCCGCTCGGCTTCTGGGTGGGCACGACGCGATTCTGGGGCCGCCGCGCCGCCATCACCGTGCTCAACACGATGCTGGCGTTTCCCACCGTGGTGGTGGGAGTGCTGGTGTGGGGCCTGCTGTCGCGGCGCGGTCCGCTGGGCGGAGCCGAGCTGCTGTACACCTGGTGGGCGATAGTGATCGCGGAGGTCCTGCTGGCCGCGCCCATCGCGGCGGCCCTCACCGCGGCGGCCGTGCAGGGCATCGACCCGCGGGTGCGGCGCACCGCGCTCACGCTGGGAGCGAGCCCGCTCACGCTCACCACGGCGGTCGCACTGGCGTCGTCACAGGGCGACTTCGCTCTCGCGATGGCACTGGGACTGATCTTGCTGGCGCTCGCGCTGACCGTGAACGTGCTACTGCAGCTGTTCCAGGGACGGGGCGATGCTTAGCGCCAGGGCCCTGGAGCACCGCTACGGCGGCCGCACCGTTCTCTCCATCGAATCGCTCGAGCTCGGCGCGGGCACGGTCACCGCGCTCGTGGGGCCCAACGGATCGGGCAAGAGCACGCTGCTGCGCATCCTCGCCCTGGTGGAGAGCCCCAGCTCCGGGTGCCTCGAGCTGGCCGGCGCCGCCGTCGGCTCAGCGGCCGAGCGCAGGCACGCCCGGCGCAGAGTCACTCTGGTCGAGCAGAGCCCGTACCTGTTCCGCGGCACGGTACTGCGCAACGTGCTGTACGGGCTCTCCCTGCACGGCATGCGAGGAGCGCGGGCGGCCGAGCTGGCCGGCGCCGCCCTGGAGCGGCTGCACGTGGCCCACCTGACGCAGCGGCAGGCCGGCGACCTGAGCGCAGGCGAGGCCCAGCGGGTGGCCATGGCCCGTGCGGTGGCGCTCGAGCCCGACGTGCTGCTGCTCGACGAGCCTGCCGCCGCCGCCGACCGCGCAGCGGTGGCACAGCTGCACCAGACGCTGGAGCAGGAGCGCGAGCGCGGCGCTGCGGTGTGCTTCGCATCGCACCGCCTGGAGGACGCCTACCGCTGGTCGGACCGCCTGCTCGCACTCAGCGACGGAAGGCTCAGCCCGGTCACCCCGGAGAACCTGTTCCGCGCCGTCGTGCCCGAGGGTGACGGGCCCAAGACAGTACCGGTCGGTCCGATCGAGGTGCACGTCGTGACCGACAAGTCGGGCCTCGCAACAGTCGCCATACCGCCCGACGAGATACTGGTGAGCCTCGAGCCGCTCCACTCCAGCGCCCGCAACACCTTCCCCGGAACCGTGTCACGCATCAGCGAGGACGGCCGGGGAGGTGTGGCCCTGACAGTTGACGCGGGGGTCGAGCTGGCCGTGCGCATAACCCGGCCTGCACTCCAGGAACTGGATCTCAGTCTCGGCACGCCCGTGGTCCTCTCGTTCAAGGCCATGTCCGTGCGGGTCTTCTGATTCGAGGATACATTCCAGACCATGGCGACCGTTCGGCTGACGCGCGTAGTCACGTTCAGTGCGGCCCACCGCTACTCTCGGCCTGAGTGGCCGGAGGCGCGCAACCGGGAAGTCTTCGGTGCTTGCGTCCGGGAACACGGCCACGGCTACGAGTGCGCCGTCACCGTGGCCGGCGCCCCGAACCGGGACACCTCCATGGTCATGGACCTGGACGCGCTGGACCGGGTACTCCAGGAGGAGGTCACGGAACGGCTGGACCACCGCCACCTCAATCACGACGTTCCGGAGTTCGCTCTCGGCGAGACCGTGCCTACGGTCGAGGCGCTTGCAGTTTACGTGTGGAACCGGATCGCGCCGCACATGCCGGACGGGGTACGCCTGGAACGCGTCCGCGTACGGGAGGACTCATCGCTCTATGCCGACTACCACGGTAGCGAGTAGCCGCATGAGACGCGTCACGGAAGACCCGGTACGGAATCACATCCGCGTCGGCATTCTGGTTCTGGCCGGGCTGCTCGCGGCGTCCGCTGCGGCGGCACAGGAGCGGTCTTCACCGCAGCTCTTCATCACTATCAACGGCGGCGCGGTGTTCGGCGGGGACCTCTGGACCGTGGACAAGCAGCCGGTCGCGATCATCGGGGCCCCACTGACGGAGCCGGACACCATGCGCATCGCGCGCCGGATCGAGCCCGGACTGGCGGCCGGACTCACCTTCACCGTGTTCCCGTGGGGGAACCTCGGCATCTCCTTCGAGGCGATGTACCTCGGTCAGGGTCTGGACGACGCCTGCACCATGGTTTACGAGGATGAGGCCGCAGACCCGCAGCGGCGCAACGCTCAGGTATGCCGCTCCATCGGCGGCAAGGAGTCGACTGCGGCCACGTCGTCCTTCTTACTTGGCGCCTTCTACCGGTTCACGCCGCGTGGCGCTTTCTCTCCGTTCCTGCGGGCTCAGGCGGGCATCTCCCTGCGCGGCGAGAGCGTCGTGGAGGTTTCCGGCTTCTTCTTGGATCAGGGCACCGGCATAACACAGGACCGGATAGTGATACCCGATCCCTCCGGATCTACCACCGCGTTCAGCGCGGCCTTCTCCGCCGGCGTGATGATCCCCATCTCCTCAGGCTACGCGGTGACTCTCGAGCTGCGCGACCACCTCATTCAAATGCAGCGAGTGTTGGAGCCGTGGGACCCGAGGGTGTCGCGCGCACCGGTGACCGACTCGTTCCTCGATCACGCGTTCACGTTCACAGTCGGGTTCAGCATCGTGCTGGAGCGCAAGCGCGGCCGGAGATACTGACACGTGCGGAGCGCGGTGCTCGCGGGCGGCGCCGCGAGCCGGTTCGGAGGCCGCCCCAAAGGACTCGAGCTGGTCGGCGGCGAGCGCGTGCTCGATCGCGTCGTGGATACCGTCCGCGCAGCCACCGGCAGTCTGCCGCAACTTATGGCAAACGACCCCGAGGCGGCTGCCTGGCGCCCCGACCTGGTGGTGGTCCCGGACGTCGTCAGACACTGCGGCTCCCTTGGAGGGCTCTATACGGCGGTAACCGCGAAGGAAGATCCCGTGCTGGTCGTCGCATGGGACATGCCGTTCGTCAGCACGGAGCTGTTACAAGCCCTCATGGAGGGCAGCGGGGAGTCCGACGTCTTTCTCCCCGAGAGCGAGGGCCCGCTGGGTGTGGAGCCCATGTGCGGCGTGTATGGTCCCGCCTGCGGTGAGCCCATGCGCCGCAGCATCGACGACGAAGACTACCGCACCACGGCGTTTCACCAGCACGTGCGTGCAGGCGCGCTCCCCCTGGAGCGCGTGCGCGAGCTGGGCGATCCGGCGACGCTGTTCTTCAACGCCAACGAGCCCGACGACCTGAAGCTCGCCGAGCAGCTGTGGCGCGGCCTGCATCAGTCGAACGCCTGAGCGCGGGGCGCGAGCCTCACCCGTGAGCGACAAGCCACGCACGCGCATCAGCGCAGCGGCAGCCGCTGCGGCGATCCTCGAGCCCCTTTCCCCGCTCGACTCCGAGCGGACTCCCCTGGCCGACGCGCTGGGCAGCGTGCTGGCGGAGCCGGTCGAGAGTCCGATAGACATTCCGCCGTGGGACAACTCAGCGATGGACGGCTATGCCGTGCGGAGCGCCGACCTCGGGCCCGGCGGCGAACCGACCGTGCTCAAGATCGTCGAGGAGGTCGCAGCGGGCGGCTTTCCCACTCGAGAGATCGCTGCGGGGGAATGCACGCGCATCTTCACCGGCGCACCGGTCCCCCAGGGTGCGGATACCGTGATCCGCCAGGAGGACACCACGCGGCTAGAAGAGGGCCGCGTGCGGATCGACGACTCGCGCGACGCGGGCCGCAACGTGCGCAGCCGGGGTGAGGACATCGCCCGAGGCTCGCTCGTGTTCGGGGCGGGCGACCTGCTCGGCCCGGCGCGGATAGGGGTTCTGGCTTCGATGGCGTGGGACAGGCCGCTGGTGCACCGCCGGCCCATGGTGGCGACGCTCGCCACCGGCGACGAGATCGCCGACCTCAGCGAGCGCGACGCGATACTGAGCGGCCGCAAGATAGCCTCGTCGAACTCCTACACCATGCGCGCGGCGGTGCAGGAGGCCGGCGGTGACCTCCTGGAGCTGGGAATCGCGGGCGACGACCCCGCTGTGCTACACGGCCGCCTCGAGCGCGCCGGCGCCGCCGACCTGCTCGTCACGTCGGGCGGGATGTCGGTGGGCGAGCACGATCATCTGCGCGGCATGCTGGAGGAGCTGGGCGGCGGGATGAAGTTCTGGCGCCTGCGCACTCGGCCCGGTGCACCGCTGGGCTTCGGAATCCTGGACGACCTGCCCTGGATCGGACTCCCCGGCAATCCAGTGAGCACCATGGTCACGTTCGAGCTGTTCGTGCGCCCGGCGATCCGCAGACTGGCGGGCCACGCCCGGCCGTTCCGGCGCGCCGTGCCCGTGAAGGTGGGCGAGCCGGTCTCGACTCCGGCCCGGCTCACTCACTTCCTGCGCGTGCGGCTTCAAGAGGAGGATGGCGAGACCGTGGCCCGGCTCACCGGACCGCAGGGCTCGGGCATGCTGACCTCGATGGCGAAGGCAGACGCGCTGCTGATCGTGCCGGAGGGAGTGGACCAGGTGCCGGCGGGTGAGTCATTGGGCGCGATCGTGCTCAACGACTCCGCCCATGTGGAGCAGCCGCCGTACTAGCGGGAGCGCCTACATCCTCTTGTAGCTCGGCCCCGCACCGCCTTCCCGCGGCGTCCACCGCGGCCCGACCACGTCGGTCGCCTTGCAGTCCACGCAGTTGGGGGAGTTCACCACCAGCTTGCCGCCGCTCACCTCGTAGACGCCCGCCGGACACATGTGCTGGTAGAACTCGGCCAGTTCGGGCGGGACGTCGCGCCCGACGAGCAGATGCTGCGGGATCGTGTCGCGCGTAGCGTTGCCGGCCTTGAAGACGGCGTCCACCTTGCTGAACGTGAGCTCGTTGTCCGGAGTGACACGCTCGGAGGCGCCGGCGCGGCGCGGAGCCGCCGCGTCGGGTTCCATGTCGATACGCCCGCCCGGGAAGCGGCCTCCGGTCAGGCTCATCAGCCCTGCTTTCATCGACCCCTTCCAGAACCCGCTCTTGTACGCCAGCCGCATGTTGCGCGTGCGGTAGAGATCCTCGCGGATGTAGGATCCGTTCACCAGCCGGTCGTACTTCCCCAGCCGCCCGCGTGACGTGTCGCCGGCCTTGAGCGCCTCGAAGATGGCCTGGGCGGCGAAGATGCCCGACTGGATGGCGTAGTGCACGCCCTTGAGCGAGGGAACGTCCACGAGGCCGGCTGAGTCGCCCAGGATCACGACCCCATCCCCCGAAATGCGTTCTGGTATCGAGTAGTAGCCGCCCTCCGGAATCGTCTTGGCACCCCACTCCACCAGCTCGCCGCCCTCGAGATACTTCCGGAACAGCGGGTGCAGCTTGAGGCGCTGCAGCCGGTCGTGCACGTCCAGCGCGCGATATGGGTAGTCGAGCCCCACGACCAGGCCCAGAGCCGCCACTTTGGGCTCCAGCGGGTACATGAAGCTCCCGCCGAACGTGTCCTTGGGCAGCGGCCAGCCCATTGTGTGGATCACCCGGTCCAGCGGGCGCTTGAGCTCCCACAGCTCCTTCACCCCGAGCGCGTAGACCTGAGGGTTCTCGGAGCCGACATTCTGCCATTCGTAGTAGGCCTGTGACAGCAGACCACGCGTCCCCTCGGCGAGCGCCGTCACCTTGGCTACGATGTCGGCCGACGGCATGTAGTTGGACATCTTGCCGCCGTCGCGGTCGAGGCCCGAAGGCACGGTGCGCACCCCCGTCACGCGATCGCCCTCGGTGAGCAATGCCCCTGCCGGGAAACCGGCGAACACGTCCACGCCGGACTCTTGCGCCTTCTCCCCCAGCCACCGCACCAGCTCGCAGATGGACACGACGAAGTTGCCGCTGTTCTTCATGGGAGGCGGGGTCGGCAGCTTGCGCGCTCCGCCCGCCGAGAGCAGGTAGATCGTCTCGTGATCGACGGGTGTGTTCAGCGGCAGATCGGCGTCAGACAGCGTGGGGAACAGCTCGCGCAGGCTGCGCGGGTTGATCACGGCACCGGAGAGGCAGTGTTCGCCCAGGGAGGCTGCCTTCTCCAGCACACCGATGCTCACATCGCCGATGCCATCGTCCGTTTCATTGTCCCGCTGTACCAGCTGCGCGAGATGAATCGCCCCCGCGAGGCCGGCGGGCCCGCCCCCGACGAAAACAGCGTCGAGGTCGATCCGCTCCTCGCCGGGGGCGTCGCTGACGATGAGCTGCTCGCGCGGCAGTGCCGGCTGGTACCGTGCGGGAATCAAAGGTCCCGCCATCGCCTCACCCCTCCCGGATCTTGGTGATCTCCTCCGTCAGCCGCGGCACCACTTCGAACAGGTCGCCCACGATTCCGTAATCGGCGACCTTGAAGATCGGGGCGTCGGGGTCCTTGTTGACCGCCACGATCACCTTGGCTGTGCGCATGCCCGCCAGGTGCTGGATCGCGCCGGAGATGCCGATCGCGAAGTAGAGACTCGGGCTCACCGTCTTGCCCGTCTGCCCCACCTGCTCTGCATGGCTCCTCCAGCCGGCGTCCACCACGGCTCGTGACGCTCCGACCGCACCGCCCACGGCCTCGGCCAGCTCTTCTATGAGCTTGAAGTGCTCCGCCTCTTTGAGCCCGCGCCCACCCGCCACCACCACCGATGCCTCCGCCACGTCCTGCGCGGCGTGCTCGGGCTGCTTCACCTCCACCGTGCTCACGCGCGGGGAGCCGGCTCCCGCCGAAACGGATTCGACGGTCCCCGCCTTCGCATTCTCATGCGGGGAGACCGCGTTCGGCCGCAGCGAGATCACGCAGGGCGAGCCGGTGAGCTTGAGCGTGTACACCGCCTTCCCGGCATACACGGGCCGGATCACCACGACCGCACCATCGTACGAGACGCCTGTGACGTCCGTGGCCAGCGTGGCACCGAGGCGGGCCGCGATGCGCGGAGCCAGGTCCTTCCCCATGGCGGTGGCTGCAACGAGCACAGCGGAGGCCGCGCCGGCCTGCTCCGCCGCTGCGGCTGCGTACAAGTCGGGCTGGTACAGAGCCAGCGCGTCGTCAGCGGCGACGAGCACCTTGTCGGCTCCGTGCTCCGCGATACCGTCCGTGGCGGTCCCGGCCGGTCCGATCAGCAGCGCGTGCACCTCGCCACCCATTGCGTCGGCGAGGCCGCGCGCTGCCGTCAATACCTCGTGCGACACCCGCTTCAGCGCGCCGTCGCGCTGCTCGAGAACTGCGAGAACGTTGGCCATCAGAGCACCTTCGCTTCGGTGCGCAGCGCGTCGACCAAAGCGGGCACGGCGTCCGCGCCCTCTCCCACGATTCGCCCTTCCTGCCGCTCGGGCGGCGGTACCAGCTCAACCACCTCCACTCCACCTGCATCGAGCGTGACGTCCTTGACCTCGAGCGGTTTCTTCTTGGCGAGCATGATGCCGCGCAGAGCGGGGTAGCGGGGCTCGTTCAGACCCTTGTCTGCGGTCACGACCGCCGGCAGCCCGAACTCCAGGACCTCGACCCCTCCCTCCACTTCGCGCTCCGCCCTGCCCTTGCCGTCCGCCAGCTCGAGCACGGTGACGGCGCTCGCGCACGGCAGCTCCAGCAGCTCGGCCACCATCACCCCAACGGCGTGGTTGTAGTCGTCGATGGCGAGCTTGCCGAACAGGATCAGGTCGTAGCCGCCGTCCTTCAGCTCCGCTGCGAGTGCCTTGGCCACTGGGAGCGGGTCCGGCCCGACCGCATCGGTCTTGAGCAGCACGCCGCGGTCGGCCCCCATCGCGAGCGCGGTGCGGATGGTCTCCTGCGCTGCGTCGGGACCCACCGAAACCACGACGACCTCACCGTCCCCCGCGGCTTCTTTCAGCTTGAGGGCCTCCTCGACGCCGTATTCATCGTAGGGATTGAGCGCGAACTTCACGCCGCCTTCGTCGATGGACTTCTTGTCGGCACCGACCTTGATGCGGGCTTCGGAGTCGGGAGCCCGCTTCACGCACACGGCTATCTTCACGACTACCTCATTGGTGACTGTGGGTACGTACCCGCGCGGCCGGGCGGCCGCGTGGGGAAGCTACTCCCACGGAAAACCCGCCGCAACGAGCCTCGCGGGTCCATACTAACTCTCGTCGTCGAAGCACGCTTCCTTGTGCGCGCCGTCGCAGAACGGCTTGTTGCGCGACTGACCGCAACGGCACAGGGCGAAGTTTTCCGGGTTCTTCGCTTCGATCGGGTTGCCCTCGGCGTCGGTCAGCTCAACGCCGCCAGTGACTAGGTAGGGGCCGTTCTTGCGCACTTTGATCGTCGCCACGAAGCGCTCCTTACGGTTGGATCGTAAATCAACCGCGGTGCAGCAGTTCCAGCAACCGGTCCAGAGTGTAGGTGTTGATCACGTCGTCCGGCTCCAGCCAGGCGCGGCGGGCCTGCTCCACGCCGTAGCGCATCAGTGCCAGGTCCTCCACGCGGTGCGCGTCCGTGCCGAGCGACACCTTGAGGCCCAGCTCGCGTGCGCGCATCAGGTGCGTGTCCTGGAGATCGAGGCGCTCCGGGTGGGCGTTCAGCTCGACCACCACGCCGTGTTCTGCGGCGCAGCGCAGCACCTCCTCCAGGTCGAAGTTCATCGCGTCACGGCGGCCGATTAGGCGGCCGGTGGGATGGGCCAGGACGTTGACCTGCGGGTGCCGCACCGCGGCGAGCACCCGCTCGGTTTGTTCGTCTTTCGGCAGGTCGAACCGCGAGTGCACCGACGCGAGAACGATGTCCAGCTCCTGGAGCAGCTCCGGCTCGAGATCGAGCGTCCCGTCGGCCAGGATGTCGACCTCCATGCCCCGCAGGATTCGGATCTCGCCGCGCCGGGCGGCGATCTCGGCGATCTCCTCCCACTGCCGCCTGAGCTTCGCGGCGTCGAGGCCGCCTGTCATGGCGAGCGCCTTTGAGTGGTCGGTGATCGCGAAGTACTGGTAGCCCCGCTCCAGGCAGCCGTCGAGCATCTCCTCCAGCGTGCTCTTCCCGTCCGACCAGGTGGAGTGCATCTGGAGGTCGCCGCGCACATCGCCCAGCTCGATGAGGTGCGGCAGCGAACCCGCGAGCGCCGCCTCGATCTCGCCGCGGTCCTCCCTCAGCTCCGGCGGAAACCACGGCAGACCGACCGCAGCGTAGACGTCGGCCTCCTCGCGGGCCGCCACAGGTTCCCCCGCACCGGCCTCCGTCGCATCTGCGTCCCCGCCTTTGGCCGCACCCGGGTCGTCACCCCCCTGCACCCGGAACACACCGTACTCGGAGATGCTCAATCCCTGCGCAACGGCTCGCTTGCGCAGCTTCAAGTTGTGCTCCTTGGAGCCCGTGAAATACTGCAGCGCGGCGCCGTAGCTCTGCGGCGGCAGAATGCGCAGGTCCACCTGCAGGCCCGACCGCAGCACGACAGTGACCTTCGTGTCGCCCGCAAGCTCCACCCGGCTCACATCGTCGTATGCGGTGAAAGCCTCAACCACGGGCGCCGCTTCGCCGGCTATGGCGAGCAGGTCTATGTCGCCCACCGTCTCACGCCGGCGCCGGTAGCTGCCGGCCACCTCGATTCGCTCGACCGCATCGATCCCCCTCAGGTACTCGAGCAGGGGCTCCACGTACTGGTCGGCGTCGGCCAGCTTGAAGCGGCCCACGCGGCGCCGGTGCGCCGCGATGGCGCGGAGGATCTTCTCCTGGCTCTTGGCTCCGAAGCCGGCGAGTCCCGCGACCTGATCCTCCTGTGCAGCGTGCTCCAAGTCGTCTATGGTCTCGACCTCCAGCTCCTGCCACAGTTTGCGCACCCGCTTCGCTCCCACGCCGGGGAGGCGGGTGATCTCGATGAGCGACAGCGGGATCTCACCGGCCAAATCATCCATCGTGTCGGTCCGTCCCTCTGACAGGAGCTGCAGGATGTCCGCCGCGATCCCCTTTCCGATGCCGGGAAGCTCGGTGAGGTCTTCCTCCTCGGCGACCATGCGCTTCAACGGCGTGGAGTGCGACTCGATGATGCGGGCCGCGTTCTGGTAGGCGCGAATGCGGAACGGGTTGGCGCCCGAGATCTCCAGCAGCACTGCCACGTCGTCGAGAACGCGGCTGATCTCGAGGTTCTCCACCTAAACCTGCGCTCCCTTGGAGCGCAGCAGCTCGATGAAATCTCCCTCGGTGAGGATCTCCACGCCGAGCCGCTGGGCGTCGCCGTACTTGGATCCGGGGCTGGTGCCCACCACCACGTATGCGGTCTCCTTGCTGACCGACGACGTGACCCTTCCCCCGAGCGACTCGACCAGCTGCTTCGCGTCGCTGCGGCTCAGCTGCTCCAGGCTGCCGGTGAACACGATCTTGAGCCCGGCAAGGACGGCATCCGCCGTACCTTCGAACTCCGCCGGCTTCACGTGCTCCAGCAGGGCGTCGAGGATCTCCGCATTGCGCGGGTCGGCGAAGAACCCGGTGATGGCCCGTGCCATCTTGGGGCCCACACCGGGAACGGCCTCCAGCTGCTCCGGCGCCGCCTGCCGCAGGTCGTCGAGCTTTCCGAAGTGCCGGGCGAGATCGCGCGCCACGGCGACGCCGACCTCGGGGATCCCGAGGGCCACCAGGAAACGGGCCAGGTCGGCGCCGTCTGCCGTGCGCTTCAGGTTCTCGACCAGCGCGACGGCGGATTTCTCCGCAAAGCCCTCCAGAGCCGTCAGCGTGCCCGGGTCGAGCTGGAACAGGTCGGGCAGCCGTCGCACCAGCCCCTCACGCACCAGTAGCTTGGCCGTCTTGTCACCGAGGCCCTCGATGTCCAGCGCCTCGCGCCCCCCGAAGTGCTGAATGCTGCCCGCCAGCTGGGCGGGGCACTCGAACGAGTTGGGGCACACCGTGATGGGGCCGCGCGGCTCCAGCTTGGTGCTGCACGAGGGACACTTGGTCGGCATCTGGAACGGGTCGGGGCGCTCCCGATCGGGCTCGTCCAGCCGCTCGAGCACCTGCGGGATCACGTCCCCCGCGCGCTGCACGCGCACCCGGTCGCCTTCCCTGATGTCCTTTTCCTCCAGCTGGGCTCGGTTGTGCAGGCTGGCGCGGCTCACCGTGACCCCACCCAGCTCCACCGGCCGCAGCATGGCGACGGGCGTCACTGCACCGGTCCGACCCACACTCGGCACTATGGCGAGCACGCGGGTGACCTCTTTGCGCGGCGGGAACTTGAAGGCGTAAGCCCAGCGCGGATGGTGTGACGTTTCACCCATCTCCTCGCGCGCCGCCAGCCGGTCCAGCTTGATGACGATGCCGTCTATCTCGTAGGGGAGATCGTCGCGCCGCTCCTGCAGATCGCGGTGGTACTCGGCTATCTCATCGACCGAGCCCGCACGCCCGGCCAGCTCGTTCACGGGGAAGCCCCAGTCGGCCAGCGCCGCCAGTACCTCCCACTGGGTATCTACCGCGACGCCGTCGCCCGCGAGCAGGTCGTACACGTACAGGTCGAGCGGGCGCTCGGCCGTGATCTGGGGGTCCAGCTGACGCAGCGATCCGGCCGCCGCGTTGCGCGGGTTGGCGAACGGCTCCCTGCCCTCCTGCAGCAGCCGCTCGTTCAACTGCTCGAACGGAGCGACCCGCATGATCACCTCTCCCCGCACCGCCAGGAACCCCGGGACGGGGCGCGCTCCGTCGCGCAGCCGCAGGGGAGCCGCTCGAATGGTGCGGACGTTCTCGGTAATCCCCTCCCCGGTGCGTCCGTCGCCCCGGGTCGAAGCGCGCACCAGGGAGCCTCCCTCGTACACCAACTCCACCGATGCCCCGTCCAGCTTGGGGTCGAGCACGTAGGACGGATCGGGACCTACTGCCTTGCGCACCCGCTCGTCGAACCGGCGCAGCTGGTCCAGCTCCTGGCTGGAATCCAAGCTCAGCATCGGCGCGGTGTGCTCGACTGAGGGAAACTGGTCCAGAGCCCGCCCGGCCACCCGCTGGGTGGGCGAGTCGGGCGTCACCAGCTCGGGATGCCTCTGCTCCAGCTCCTTCAGCTCGCGGAACAGGGCGTCGTACGCCTCGTCCGAGATACCCGGCGCATCCTTGACGTAGTACAGGTAGTCGTGGTGGCGGATCTCGGTGCGCAGTTCGCTGGCGCGCTGCTCGGCTTGCGTGCGCTTCATGCTGCAGAATCTACACGCGGGCCGGTTCCCGGTCAGGGACGAGCAGCACCAGCACCAGCAGCATCGCGGCGCCCAGCGCGGCGCTCACGACGAAGGTGCCCGTGAGGCCCAGACCGGCGTAGGCGGCGCCCGCCACCAGCGGCCCTAGGGTCTGCCCCAGCCGGAG
>JBDHJM010000015.1:0-15138 GCA_039586895.1 Gemmatimonadota bacterium
CCGCCAGACCCTGGAGGAGCTGCGGCAGGTCGCGCAGCGGGCTGCGGCACTCGAGGACTCCCCCCCGGCGGAGAGCCTGTGGCCGGGCATAGCGGAGCGTCTCGGCGAGGCCGCGCCCACGGAGCCGGCGGTCGTTGACCTCCGCCAGCACCGCCCCACGCGGCGCAGGGTGTCGTTCACCCTGCCGCAGCTGGCGGCAGCCGGGTTGGCGGTGATGCTGCTCTCGGCGGGCGGCGCGTGGCTGGCGCTGTCGCAGAGCGGTGCGTCCGGCGGCGCCATGCCCGCGGGGCCGGTGTCGGCCGTGTCCGGAGCCCAGGCGATCGCGGTGGCTGCGGCAGACTACGACGCCGCCGTGGCCGAGCTGCAGGACATGCTGACCGACCGGCGCAGCGAGCTGGACACGGCCACGGTGCGCATCCTGGAGGAGAACCTGGCGGTCATAGACGAGGCGATCGCCGAGGCCCAGGCGGCTCTGCTGGACGATCCGACCAACAGTTATCTGAGCGCGCACCTCGCCGCGGCGATGTGGCGCAAGGTGCATCTGCTCAGGCGCGCGGCTGCTATCGCCAGCGCGACCGGGTGACGAGCAACGGACCGCGCGAGCGCGGAGAAGGAAAGGACGAGACTGCATGCTGACGACACTGATGGCCGTAGCCGTGTTGAGCGCGCCGCTGGCGCAGGACACCGACACGGTGGTGGCCGTGAACCCCGAGGCCCGGCTCGACATATCCGCCATGGGTGGCGAGGTGATCATCCGGACCTGGGACCGCAGCGAGATGCGAGTGGTGGCAGACCACTCCTCGCGGGAGCGTGTGGAGATCCACCTCAGCGACCGGGTGGTCAAAGTGCGCACCAAACGGGAGCGTGGGGTGGCACAGGCGGTGGACTATGAGATAACGATCCCCGCCACCATGGACGTCGAGGTCTCCGGCACGTTCCTGGACGTGGAGATCGAAGGCGTGCGCGGTGAGGTGTCGGCGCACACCGTGCAGGGTGGGCTTCGCCTGGTGGGCGGTGAGGGCTTTGTGACACTGCACTCCACGCAGGGCGATGTGGTGTGCGAGGGTGTCCGCGGCCGGCTCGAGGTCGGGTCGGTGAACGGCTCGCTGCGGCTGCAGGACATCGAGGGCGACATCGTGGGCGAGACCGTGAACGGCAGCATCATCATGGAAGACGTGCGGTCCGGCGACGTCGAGGTCAGCACGATGAACGGCGAGATCCTGTACGACGGCACCATCGCCGCCGACGGGCGCTACGCCTTCTCGAACCACAACGGCGATCTGACCGTGATGCTCCCAGCCGGCACCGACGCGAACGTCTCGGTATCCACGTTCAGCGGTGAGTTCAGCGCGGACTTCCCGGTGACGCTCACCGAGACCCGTTCTGGCGGGAAGCGCATCAACTTCGTGCTGGGCGACGGCGGTGCTCGCATCGAGCTGGAGTCCTTCGCCGGAACCATCCGGCTGCGGCGCCCGTAGGGACAACGGGACACACGACGGCGACGCCCCCGGGGCGCGCACACAGGAGAGAGAGCATGCGAGTAATTCCGATTCTGGCCGTCTTCGGAGCGGCGGCGCTCACGACACCGCTGCAGGCCCAGGACTTCGAGTGGTCCGGCCGGCTGGACCGCGGTCAGACGCTCGAGATCAAGAACATCAACGGTGACGTGACGGCCGAGCGTGCCGGCGGCGGCGAGATCGAGGTGACCGCCGTAAAGCGAGCGGGACACCGCGGCGATGCCGACGAAGTCACGTTCGAGATCGTAGAGCACGCCGATGGCGTCACCATCTGCGCCGTGTACCCGGACGATCCCGACGAGCGGCCCAACGAGTGCCGCCCGGGAAGCGGCGGGCGCATGAGCACCCACGAGAACAACACCGAGGTGGAGTTCCGGGTCAGGGTGCCCGACGGCGTGAACTTCGTCGGCAAGTCGGTGAACGGCGACGTGGAGACCGACCGGCTGGGCGGCGACGTCCGCGCCTACACGGTGAACGGCGGCATCGAGGTGGCGGCCGCCGGATTCGTGGAGGCCCACACGGTAAACGGTTCCATCTACGCGTCCATGGGGCGCGCCGATTGGAGCGGCGATCTCGAGTTCCACACCGTGAACGGCAGCATCAACATCGAGCTGCCCGACGGAGTGAATGCCGAGGTCACCGCACGCACCGTGAACGGCGATCTGGAAACCGATTTCCCGCTCACGATCCAGGGGCGCTGGGGTCCCCGCAAGCTCACCGGCACGATCGGTGACGGCGGACGCGACCTGAGTCTGGAGACGGTGAACGGCTCGATCCGCCTGCGGCGGGGCGGCTGAGCAGCGGCCACGCCGTCGAGAGGCCGCCGGGCGCTCGCGCCCGGCGGCCTTTTTTCATGCGGCCTGGGCGGGGACCTTCCCCCGGCTCGGGGGTATCTTGGTGCGCGGCCGGCCACCAAGCTGATCAAGGAGGAGCGTACGTGAAGCGCCTGTTGACCGCCGGGGTTCTCGGCTTTGCCCTGGTGGCGTGTGGGGATCAGGGCGAAGCGCAGAGCGGGGATCGGGTGCTCTCGATGACCCAGGAGTTGGTGCCGGCGGTGGAGCGAGCCGTGGGGCTCACCTTTCTGGCCCCGCCCCGGGTAGCTCTGCGATCGCACGACGCCGTGAAGGGCTACCTGGCCTACAAGATGGACGAGGACATGCCGCCGGAAGTGCTCAACCGCGTGTCCGTGGCGTACAAGCTGTTTGGCCTGATACCGGACACCCTCGAGCTGCGCCCCCTCCTGCTCGCCCTGTACACGGAACAGGTGGTGGGCTACTTCGACCCCGATTCCTCCACGCTGTACGTGGTCGAAGGCGCCGACGCGCTGCAGCTCCGCATGGTGCTGGCGCACGAGCTGGTGCATGCCCTCCAGGCGCAGTACGTGTCGATCCCGGAGCTGCTGGAGCCCGAGCGCGGCAACGACCGCCGCTCCGCCGCCCAAGCCGTGCTCGAAGGCCAGGCGACCCTGGCCGCTCTTGAGGCCCTCATGCCCGAGCTCGACTTCGACGAGGTGCCGGACTTCTGGAACACGGTGCGCAGCTCGCTCAAGCAGCAGCACGAGGCGATGCCGGTGTTCAGCTCCGCCCCTCTGATCGTGCGGGAGGCCCTGGTGTTCCCCTACCTGGGAGGTGCCGAGTTCGTGCGCTGGTTCGGCGCGGCCTACGCCGACACCGTGCCCCTCGGACCGAGACTGCCGCAGTCGAGCGAGCAGATTCTCCACCCGGAGCGGTACAGGGAGGGCGATGCGCCCGTGGAGCTGGTGTTGGAAGCATCATTCCCCACCGTGCACGAGGACGGGCTCGGGGAGTTCGAGACGCGGGTGCTGCTCACCCACCTGACGGGGAGCGAATCCGTGGGCAGGGCCGGGGCAATCGCCTGGGGCGGCGACCGGTACGGGGTGTACCGCCACGGCGAGGAAGACCACGCCCTGGTGTGGTGGAGCGTGTGGGACACCGAGCGGGCCGCCGAGCGGTTCGCCACCATACTCGAGCGCGTGTGGCCCGAACGGAGCTGGCTCAGGCGGCGGCACCTGGTGGAGAGGGCCGTCGTGCACGGGCACCCCGCCGTGCTGCTGATCGACGCGCCGTACGAGTGGGGTGGCTGGGAGCGGCGCCCCGAGGTATCGGTGCGCCCCTGATCGGGAGGATCTAGGGCAGTATCAGCGAGATCACGTAGGCCACCGTCCCCACCACCGCACCCAGGACGTAGCCCAAGCGCACGATCAGGTTGAGCTCGCGCTGTGTCGTGTTGCGTGCGATCTCTTCGATGCGCTCCAGCGAGAAACCCAGCACCTTCTGCTCCACCATCGTCTGGATGTCTACCTGCGCCACGACCTCCGGCACTTGTTCCTGAATCCAGTCCCACAGCACGGGAGACAGCTGCCGGCCGAGGCGGTCGACGGTGCCCTCGGGGAGCCAGTCGGCCGGGCGCCCAATGGGGCGGTCCAGCGTCTTGCGCAGGGCCGTGGACGCTCCCTCGGCCAGCCACTCGGCCAGCTTGGGCTGCCGCGCCAGGTCCGCGACCCAGGCGGCAGCCCGCTCGGGCGGGAGGCGCTGCAGCAGGTCACCCCAGGTGCGTTGCTCCGCAGCCTGCATGGCGCGGTCCAGTTGCTCGATGGCATGGGCCCGGGTGGTAGGGTCGCGCAGGGCGGCGGTGATGTTGCGCGTCAGCGTGTTCCTGATACCGGTTACCCGCTCGGGTCCCAGCCGATCGAAATGGTCCTTGAGCGGCCGGCGCAGGAAGTTCACCATCGCGTCGTTGATGCTGCGGGCCACCTGCGTGCGCATCTCGGGCTCGTCCAGCAGCGCCGCGAGCTGGTCCACACCGTCCCGCTCCACGTTGTCCAGTATGCGCGCGATGGTCTTCTCGGTGACCACCAGGCGGGCCACTATGCGCTCGTGCAGCAGCAGCTCCTGGATGAAGCGCTGGAACAGCTCGTGGAGTGCGCTCTGGATCCGCGCCCGCGCGTCCGGGTCGGAGAGAATGGCCGAGAGGCGCTCCAGTGCCACCGGCAGGTAGCCGGTCATCTCCCGCTCCACGGCCGACACGAGGTCGGGCGGGAGCCGGTCCAGCAGTGGAGTCTCATCGGTGGAGAGGCGCTCGATCTGCCGGTCCAGCCATCCGCCGATGGTGCCGTCCAGCTCGTCGCTGGCGACGGCGTCGCCCACCCAGTGCTCGACGCGCTCGCGGATCACCTCCTGGCGGGCGGCCGTTAGGAGGTCGCCCACCGGGCGGTCGGCGAACTGCTCGTGGGTGCGGACCAGGAACCGCTCCACCGCCTCCTGGAACGCGTCGGTGGCCACGAACTCGTCGACCCGCGCGGAGACGGCAGCGGCCACCGCATCGAGCACGGTCTCGAGCTCCGCCACGAGGGTGGGCTTGAGCTCGTCGCGCAGTGCGCCGCGCTCGGTTTCGAGCAGGTGCGTCACGAAGTGGCTCACCGCGCGGTCGAACGCCTCACGCACTCCCGGAGCGCTGAGTTGACTCGTGAGGTCCTGGGCGGTAAGTAGCCGCTGGCCAACCGTGCGCCCGATCGTCCGAGCGAGCCGCGCCTTGTTCTTGGGGATCGCACCCTGGATCTTGAGACGCCAAGGTCCGCGAGGCTCGTACGGGTGGAACAGCATCGAAATGGCGACCGCGTTGGTGAGGCCGCCGGCAAGGGCCCCGAAGAAGACGGTCACGGCCGCTCGGACCAGAGAGAACTCAGCGATCACGCGTACACGCCCGTTGGGATGACATGAAACTCTACACCAAGATCTCGATCGGACTGATTGCCGGCGCCGTCGTGGGCGTGGGTGTGAACGTCCTCGCCGCCGGCACCGGATGGACCAAAGGTATCGAGTTCGTGCGGGTGCTGGAGCCGCTTGGCGTGGCTTTCATCCGGGCCATCACCATGATCGTGATCCCCCTCGTGGTCGGCAGCCTCATCGTCGGCGTGGCGAGCCTCGGCGATCTGCGTGCGCTTGGCCGCATCGGCGGCAAGACGCTGGCGTACTATCTCTGCACCACCGCAGTGGCGGTGACCATCGGGCTGGTTCTCTCCAACATCATCAAGCCGGGAGCCGGCATTGCCGAAGAGTCCAAGGCCGCGCTGATGGCGGAGTACGGCGGCGAGGCCGCGGGACGCATCGAGCTGGCCCAGGAGGCCCCCGGCATCGCCGATATGCTGCTGCGCCTGATCCCGCGCAACCCCGTCGAGGCGGCCGCCAACGGAGACATGCTCCCGCTCATCGTGTTCACCATTATGTTCGGCGCGGCGGCCTCCATGCTGGACGCGGAACGGAAGAAGGCGTTCGTCGGCTTCTTCGATGCGGTGAATCAGGTCTCCATGACCATCATCCACTGGATCATGAAGGCGGCGCCCTACGCGGTGTTCGTCCTCATAGCAGCGGTCACGGCGCGGTTCGGCTTCGACATCCTGCGGAGCCTGTTGGTCTACGCCATGACGGTCGTGATCGGCCTGCTGCTCCATGCGTTCGGTACGTATGCTCTGGTCATCAGGTTTCTCGCTAAGCTGAACCCGCTGTACTTCTACAAGCGGATCCGCGAAGCGCAGATCGTCGCCTTCTCGACCTCAAGTTCGAACGCTACGCTCCCGGTCACGATGGCGGTAGCCGAGGAGGAGCTCGGTGTCTCCAACCGCGTGGCCAGCTTCGTGCTCCCGCTGGGCGCGACCATCAACATGGACGGCACGGCCCTGTACCAGGGAGTTGCCGTCATGTTCATCGCCCAGGTGTTCGGTATCGACCTGCACTGGAGCGCCCAGCTCGCCGTGGTGCTCACCGCCACCCTCGCTTCGATCGGCGCCGCCGGCGTGCCCAGCGCCGGCATCATCATGCTCGCCCTCGTGCTGCAGCAGGCCAACGTGCCCGAGACCGGAATCGCTCTGATCCTGGGGGTGGACCGGATTCTCGACATGCTGCGCACCAGCGTGAACATCACGGGCGATCTGGCCGGCGCCACGTTCATCGCGCGCAGCGAGAATGAGCTGGTCCGGACGGAGGACACCGGCCTGGAGGTCTAAACCCGCCACTTGGCGTAAGTCCAAGTCCCCGGGTATATTACACGGCTCTATGTTTGGTGCGCTGTCGGACAATCTCGCCGCGGCCCTGAAGAACCTCACGGGCCGCGGCGTGTTGACGGAGCAGGACGTCAAGGACGGGCTGAGGGACGTCCGCCGGGTCCTGCTGGAAGCCGACGTGAGCTACGAGCTCACGCGCACGTTCATGGAGCGCGTGCGCGAGCGGGCCGTCGGGGTCCACGCCCTCAAGGCCGTGAACCCGGGCCAGCAGCTGGTCAAGATCGTGCACGACGAGCTGGTGGTGCTGCTGGGCGAGGAGCGGGCACCGCTCCAGTTCGCGTCTGTGCCGCCGACGGTCGTGCTGCTCGTGGGCCTGCAGGGCTCCGGCAAGACCACGACCGGCGCGAAGCTGGCGGCCCGGCTCAAGCAGGAGCAGAAGGCACCGTTCCTGGTGGCCGCCGACCCGTACCGGCCGGCGGCCGAGGAGCAGCTCAGGCAGCTCGGCGCGCGCGTCGAGGTGCCGGTGTTCGGGCCCAGCGATGCGGCAGATGCGGACGGCGACGTCCCGGCCGTGGTGCGGGCCGGCATCGTGGCGGCGGGACGGGCGCGGGCACGCACGGTGCTGGTGGACACGGCGGGCCGGCTGCAGATCGACGACGAGATGATGGCCGAGCTCGGGCGCCTCAAGGAAGCCGTGGCGCCGCACGAGATACTGCTCGTCGCCGATGCCATGACCGGCCAGGACGCCGTGCGCATCGCCCAGGGGTTCCACGAGGCGCTGGGGATCACGGGAGTGATCCTCACGAAGCTGGATGGCGATGCCCGGGGCGGGGCCGCCCTGTCGGTGAACGGTGTGACCGGCGCCCCGATCAAGTTCGTCGGTGTGGGGGAGGGGATCGGCGCTCTCGAGCCGTTCGATCCGGAGCGCATGGCCGGCCGCATACTGCAGCACGGCGACGTGGTCGGCCTGGTGGAGAAGGCACAGCAGGCGGTCGAGGCCGGCGAGGCGGAGCGGATCGCCAAGAAGGTGGTCTCGAAGAAGGGCATGGACCTCGAGGATTTCCTCGGGGCCATGAAGCAGATACAGAAGATGGGGCCGCTCGAGGGGCTGATCGGGATGCTCCCCGGGATGAACGCCAAGCTCTTGAAGCAGGCCAAGGCGGATCCCAGGCGGCTGAGGCACGTGGAGGCGATCATCCTGTCGATGACGCCGGAGGAGAGGCGCCGTCCCGCGGTGCTCAACGGTTCGCGCCGCGCCCGGATTGCGCGGGGCGCCGGGCGGCCGGTGCAGGAAGTGAACGCACTGCTCAAGCAGTTCGAGCAGATGCGGAAGATGATGAAAGGTCTGGGTCGTTTCGGCCCTCAGATGCTCATGCAGCAACCAAGGTAAGGAAATGGCAGCTCGGATTCGCTTGCGCAGGGTCGGGCGCAAAGGTCAGCCGGAGTACCGCATCGTCGTTGCGGAAGGGAGCAAGGCGCGCGACGGTCGGGTAGTGGAGACGCTGGGCCACTACAATCCGCGGACCGAACCGGCCAAGATCACGGTCGACGCTGATAAGGCACGCGCATGGATGGCCAAGGGTGCGAAGCCCTCGGACACCGTGCGCTCGCTGTTCAAGAAGGCGGGCGTCTTCGAGACGCCCACCGCCTGAGGCGGTGGTGGACGGCGCCCACCTCGCGGTGGCGCGCGTCCGAAAGCCGCACGGGCTGAAGGGCGAAGTCGTCGTCTGGACGCTGACCGACGAGCCCGAGCAGGTGCTGACGGTGGGTCGGCAGCTCGTGCCGGTGGACGAGGCGGGCCGGGCGATAGACTCGCCGGTGGTGATCGAGCGCAGCCGCCCGTTTCATCGGCAATGGCTGGTGAAGTTCCAGGGCGTCGATGACCGTTCGGTGCTGGAGGCCTGGCGCCAGAGGCTGTTCGGCGTGCCGCAGGAGGAGTTGAAGCCGCCCGAAGACGGTGAGCTCTACCTGCACGAGGTGCCCGGCACCCACGTGCTGGTGGGTGGCGAGCAGATCGGGGTCGCCAAGGGCATGATCGAGATACCCGGCGGCATGCTGCTGGCGGTGGACCTGAGCGACGGCCGCGAGGCACTCGTGCCGTTCCGCCGTCCCATCGTGCAGCGAGTGGACCGGCTGGCGCGCGAGATCGAGCTGGATCCGCCGGACGGGCTGCTGGAGCTGTAACCGTGCTTCGGGTGAACGTAGTGACGCTGTTCCCCGAGGTGTTCGCGGCGCCGCTGGCGGCGAGCATCATGGGGCGGGCTGCCGAGGCTGGGCTGGTCGAGTACCGGGTCGTGAACCTGCGCGACTACACGCACGACCGGCACCAGACGGTGGACGACTACCCCTATGGGGGGGGAGCGGGGATGGTGCTGAAGCCGGACCCGTTCTTCGAGGCGCTGGACGATCTGGACCCGGCACCGCCGGTGGTGCTGCTGTCGGCCAGGGGCCGGCAGTTCACACATGACGACGCGGTGCGCTACAGCGTGGGAGAGGAGCTGACGCTCCTGTGCGGCCACTACAAGGACGTGGACGCGCGGGTGGCGCAGCGGAACGGCACCGAGGAGGTTTCCATCGGTGACGTGGTTCTCTCTGGGGGGGAGTTCCCAGCGCTGTGCGTGGTGGACTCGGTGGTGCGGCTGCTCCCCGGTGCGCTGGGGGATCACGACTCGGCCGCGGGCGATTCGTTTTACGACGGACTGCTGAGCCCGCCGAGCTACACGCGGCCGCCGGAGTACCGCGGGATGAAGGTGCCGGACGTGCTGCTCAGCGGCGATCATGCCAAGATCGAGGCCTGGCGGCGCGAGCAGGCAGAGCGACTGACTAAACAGCGGCGGCCCGAGCTGTGGGCCCGCTTTCAAGCTGAACACGGTTCCGAGGGAGCCGAGACGTAAGAGGTGGAGAAATGAGACAGCTGGAAGAGATCCGGCGCGAGGGGCTGCGCGAGGATCTGCCGGAGTTTGCTCCGGGCGACACGATTCGGGTCTCGGTCCGTGTGCGCGAGGGTGAGAAGGAGCGCCTCCAGGCGTTCGAGGGCGTGTGCATCGCGCGGCGCGGCGCCGGGATCAGCGAGACCTTCACGGTGCGCAAGGTCTCGGGCGGCGTCGGCGTGGAGCGGGTGTTTCCGCTGCATTCACCGATGGTGAACCGCATCCAGGTGGTGCGCCGCGGGCGCGTGCGCCGGGCCAAGCTGTACTACCTGCGCAAGCTGGCAGGCAAGGCAGCCCGTATTCGGGAGAGGCGAGAGTCCTGAGTGCGGGTCCCTACGCTTGAGCGCGAGGCAGCGCTCTGGGCGGAGGGATTCCGGCTTGTCGCCGGTCTGGACGAGGTCGGGCGCGGCCCGCTCGCCGGACCGGTAGTGGCGGCCGCCGTTGTGTTCGTGCCGGGCCAGCCACCCATCGAAGGACTGAAGGACTCGAAGGACATGACTCCGGCCGAGCGCGAGCGCGTGGCCGGTGAGGTGCGCCGGGCGGCCCTGCACTGGGCCCTCGGCGCCGCGTCTGTGCGGGAGATCGACCGCCTCAACATCCGGCGTGCCAGCGCGCTGGCCATGCGCCGCGCACTCGACCGGCTCCCCGTGACCCCCGATCACGTACTGGTCGACGGCACGCCCCTGCCCGAGCTGGAGCGGGCGCACGAGCCGGTGGTCGACGGCGACGGTATCTGCCAGACCATCTCTGCGGCCGCCGTGCTGGCGAAATGCCTGCGCGACCGCCTCATGGAGCGGCTGGCGCCGCGCTATCCTCCGTTCCGCTGGGAATCCAACAAGGGTTACGCCACCGCGGAGCATCTGGCAGCGCTGCGCGGCACCGAGCCCACGCCGCACCACCGCCTCACATTCTCGCCGATGGCGCAGGGCGAGCTGTTCTAGCTACTCCCCGTTCGTGCGGGCGCGCATCTCCTCCGCCCGCGAAGCAGCACCCAGCCGATCGAACGCCTGCGCCGCCGCCTGGTAGGCCTTCTTGGCGTCCCCGCTGCGGCCGACCGCCCGGTAGAGTTCGCCTAGCTCGCGCTGCACCTCCGCCACCGTCCAGGGGTGCCTCACGCGCTCGGCCACGGCCAGGGCACGCGTTGCCTCCCGCTCCGCCCGGTCCGGCTCCCCCGACGCCCGTGCGACGACGCAGAGCACGCGGAGCGCCTCTGCCTCGCCCAACGGATCGTGGTGTTCGGTGGCGAGGGCTAGCGCCCTGCCGGCCTGAACGTGGGCCAGCTCCAGGTCGCCCAGCGCGGCCGTGGTCTCGGCGCACGCGGCAAGCGCCTGTCCCATGATGCGCTGGTCTCCGGCACGCTGCGCGGCAGCCAGTGCCCGCTCGGCGGCGTCGCGCGCCCCGTCGAGCTCGCCCGACTCGCGCAACACTATCGTGGAGTTGACCCAGCTCCCCGCCAGCCACTTCCACGACGCGACGTTGTCGAAGCTCACCGTGGCCAGTCGGTAGAAGCCGAGCGCCGCCGCGTAGCGGGCCAGGTAGTAGGCCACGTTGCCGAGGTTGTTGGCGCAGTGGCCGATCATGAGCTCGTCTGTGAGCCGGTCCGCCAGGGCGAGTGCGCGGGAGAAGCCCCGCTCCGCATCGGTCAGGTCTCCCAGGGCGAACGCACCGGCGGCAGCCACGTTCTCGGCACGCATCTCTCCGTCGGTGTCCCCCACCGCGCGGTACTGGTCGCGCGCCTGCATGGCGGCGATGCGGCTGTGCGCGAACTCGCCCAGCCGCCAGCTCGCCATTGCGCTGAGGAGCTGCCACTCCGGCGAGCCGCGCAGCTCGGGATCGACCCGCTCGAGCTCGCTCCGCGCCTGGAGAAATTCTCCACCGAGCACGGCGCGCCGCCCCGCCCGCAGCGGGTCGCTGTAGGTCGGCGTGCCGTTCGGGGCGTTCACGACTGCTCCTCGTCGTCCCGGTCGAGCAGGCGCTGCAGCCGGGCCCGTGAGATGCCCAGCTGGCGGGCGGCCGCACTCTTGTTGTCGCCGTGCTGCAGCAGTGCAGCCCGTACCGCCGCTGCCTGGATTTCCTCGAGGGTTGCGGGGAAGGGAATGGGACCGGCGCCGGCCGGACCCCCCGTGGCGCGGGGGATGAGGTGCTGTGGGTCGAGCGTTCCTGCCTCCGAGAGAAGCAGCGCGCGCTCGATGGCGTGCCGCAGCTCGCGTACGTTGCCCGGCCACGCGTAGCCGCGCAGCGCAGTTCGTGTGGCGTCGTCCAGCTGCGGCACCGGGAGCGAGTATCGCTCCGCGAGCGTGGCTGCGAAGTGCCCGGCCAGCGACTGCACGTCGTCGCCGCGCTCGCGCAGCGGCGGCAGCGTCAGGCTCACTACGTTGATGCGGTAGAACAGGTCCTGCCGGAAATCTCCGCGCTCGACGGCGGCCTCCAGATCCACGTGACTCGCCGCGATGATGCGTACGTCGACCTCTCGGCTGCGGGTGCCCCCCACGCGCCGAATGCGACGGTCCTCGAGCGCACGCAGCAGCTTCCCTTGGAGCGGAAGGGGCAGGTGGCCTATCTCGTCCAGGAAGAGACTGCCCTGGTGGGCTTCCTCGAACAGTCCGGGCTTTGCGGCGTGGGCGTCCGTGAACGCACCCCGCTCGTGACCGAACAGCTCGCTCTCCATCAGCTCCGTGGGGATGGCCGCGCAGTTCACGGCTACGAAAGGCGCGCCGGCACGGGGGCCGCCCTCGTGCAGCGCCCGAGCGAGGAGCTCCTTGCCGGTGCCGGTCTCGCCGTGGATAAGCACCGTCACCTGATCGTGGGGAAGTACCCGTCGCGCTGCGTCGAGCGTGCTCTGCAGGGCGTCGCTCTGTCCCCGCAGCTCGGCAAACGGGTCCGCAGGCGGAGCCACCGGTCCCGAGGGGCGGCCTCTCTCGCGTGCGGCTTCCACCCGCGCGGTGAGCGTCCGCCGCAGGATGTCGAGGTCGCCGGGCAGCGCGAAGTAATCAGCCGCACCCTGCCTCAGGGCCTGGATTCCGAACCGATGCGAAGCGGCAGCGCCTACGAGGAGCACCGGAGTGCCGCCCGCCGGGATCGAAGGAAGCAGATCGAGAGCCCGGTCTTCCTCCCCGCCGGCGGCGAGGATGATTGCTACCGCGCCCGGCGGCGGCGCGTCGTCGGGTGCCAGCGCCACCCGGTCGACGTCGAGCTCGGCGGCGAGGTCGTCCCACGCCGCGCGGAAGGAATCCGAGAGCTCGATCACCGCCACCGCCAGCCGATCGCTCACGAATCAGTCCTCGCTGCCGTCCTGGTCGTCGTCCTCGAACGCGTTGAACGAATCCTTGATGTTCTCGTCGACCTCGCTCTTGTTCTGGCCGCCCTGATTGGCGGTGGCCGGGTCGATGAGGCTGCCGTCGCCGGCCACGAACCAGGTGGACACGTCCACCAGGATCGTGACGCCCAGGCTGCCTCCCTCGCTGACCACGAGGGCGGGCACGAGCTGGAGCTCCTGCTCAACGTTGATGTCATTCTCGTAGGTGAACGCCGCTCCGTTGAACGTGCCCATCACGCGGATGCTCTTTTCGACGAGATCGGGGTGTGTCTGCCTGAACTCAGCGTCCTCGGGATCGTCGCTCGACACCTTGTGGATCTCGAAGTCGATGCGGGAGTAGGTGCCCGTCGCGACCTCGATCTGGAACTCCTGCTGTACTCCCGGGGTCAGTGGCAGGTCCACCAGGACCGGCCCGACCTCGACGTCTTCGCAGCCGGTGGGCTCGGGATCGACGTCACAGTCTACCGTCTCCGCCGCCTTGAGCTCGATCTGGCGCAGCACCAGCTCCACGCTGGTCATGATCAGTGTGTCGCTGCCGCTCGTGACCGTGTCGATCAGGAGGTTGCCGAGGCTCGGCAGGGGAGCTGGCGTGGGGCTGGTGGGCGCCTGGGTCGAGAACGAGACGACCACTCCTCCGCGCTGCTCCAGGGCGGTCGGCGTGTCGCTGCAGGCGAAGGCGCCGAGGGCTCCTGCCAGTGCCAGTGCCAGTGCTTGCGGGTACTTCATCGTGACTCTCCTCAACCGGGATCTATGGCCTACAAATCTAGCACGGGCGGTGCCGCGGGTAGTGACCCGCGGCACCGGCACCGTGTGACCGGGGAAACCAGGGGTCTCCCCTCTAGGAGTCGTCATCCAGGTCGTCGTGCCCATCGTGGTCCTCATCCTCGAAGGCCTCGATGGACTGCTTGATGTTCTCCTTCACCAGGCTCTCGTGCTGCCCGCCCTTGTTGCCGTCCTGCGGGTTCACCAGGTCTCCGGAGCCGTCCCGGAACCACTGGTCCACGCCGAGCAGGACCGTGACGTTGGTGCTCGTCGTCTCTGAGGTAACCACGATCGGTGGGCTCAGGTCGAACTCCTGCTCCACGTCCAGGTCGGTCTCGTAGGTGAAGGGCTGGCCGTTGTAGGAGCCCATCACCCGGATGCTCTTTCCGACCATGTCCGGGTGCGCGGCGCGGAAGGCGGCGTCCTCCGGATCGTCGTTGCTCACCTTGTGAATGTCGAACTCCAACTCGTCGTACGTGTCGGGATCGGGCGAGATCGTGACCGCCGTCTCGGTCTGGCCGTTGAGCGGTACGTCCACCAGCACCGGTCCCGTCTCGAACTTCTCGCAATCGTCGTCGTCGGGCAGGTCGTCGCAGCCGGGCGCCGACTGGCGCTTGAGCTCGATCTCCCGCAGCACGACTTCGACCTTGTCCAGAATCAGCACGTTGCTCTGACCGTCGGATAGCGTGTCCGACATGATGCTGAAGAACGCTCCGGGGGCCGCCGCGGCCCCTGCGCCGCCGCTCGTGAAGGAGAGCGACACTCCGCTCTCCGCCGCCGGCCCCGTGCTGTCGCTACACGCCGCGGCAAGCACGGCGGCCGTCAGTGCGATGGTGATGCGCTTCATGGTCCTGTCCTCCCGTTGGTGGTGTGCCGTTGCGGGCCACCGTGGCGCCGCGTCCAACAGGAAGTGCAAGGCCGATGCCAAAACCGGCGATGCCAGTGCCAGCGCGCGAAGTCAGTATTGTGGAGCGGGTTATGGCAGTCTGACCGGAGTCACACGCTCGGCGGGCTGCATCGAAACGGAGCGGCGTGCACCGAAACGGTGCAGTGCCTCCTGGAAGCACATGGGGGGCCGGCGAGCGCGCCGACCCCCTTATGCGGGGCTGGAGCTTGTCAGTACTGCATTCCTGCGGTACTACCATCCATTCCAACTGGCACGGAAGCCAGCGGAGCCAACTGTTACTTCACGTGCTTGTTCACCAGCTTGGTCATCTCGAACATGCTCACCTTGGACTTGCCGTTGAAGACCGGCTTCAGCTTCGCGTCGGCATTGATCATGCGCCGGTTCTTCTTGTCCTGAAGCTTGTTCCGCTTGATGTAGTTCCAGAGCTTCTTGGTGAGCTGAGTCCGCGGAATCGGCTTGCTGCCGACGACCGCCGCCAGCTTGGCGTCGGGCTGGACCGGCTTCATGAAGGCCGCGTTCGGCTTCCGCTTCTTCCGCTTCTTCTTCTTGGCCGGCTTCTTCTTGCGCCGCTTCACGACGCGCTTGGCCTTCTTGCGCTTCTTGGCGACCTTCTTCTTCTTCCGCTTCGTCGCGCGCTTCTTCTTGCGCACGACGCGCTTCTTCTTTTTCGTTGCGCGCTTCTTCTT
>JBDHJM010000015.1:15192-58593 GCA_039586895.1 Gemmatimonadota bacterium
GCGCGCTTCTTCTTGCGCACGACGCGCTTCTTCTTCTTGGTCGCCCGCTTCTTCTTCCTCTTGGTCGCGCGCTTCTTCTTGCGCACTACGCGCTTCTTCTTGCGCACGGCCTTCTTCTTCTTTCTCTTCTTCGCCATGGTGCTCCTCGGAGTAGGTTGTGAACGGATGAACAACCAGCCCCTACTACGCCCCCCAAAGTAAGGGTTTCTGTCTGAGAGACAAGAGTTTTTTCCCTCTGGGTACAGAGGGGAGTCAAGGGGGAGCGCTCACTGGGGGGTCGGTTTTCCCCTCTGAGAGACCTGTGCAAGCCGCTGTTGCAGCGACGATCTCACTCCGAAGCGAGTGGATGGAATCTCTGTAGACAAGCTGTTTTCCCTCTGAAAAACGTCGATTTTCCCTCTGAAGGCGAGGTATCGTTCGCCGTGTGACGACGTGTGCAAAACTCACTGGGAAGACGTTTCGAGTGCTGGTGATGTGACATTCAGCACAATGAAATCCGGCCTGGATCGATCCTGCTGCAGGGGTGTTTTCCCGGGTTCGATCATCCCCGGAGGGCCCCCCGGGGGGACGTCAGCGAGGGCGCCGGAGGGCCCCTCGGGGGCGGTGAGGACCCTCCCGGGAGGGGAGCGGAACGCCGCCCACCCATGAGGAGCTTGTCTCCCGACCGGAGGAACGCGAAGTTTCAGTTCATCGGACCGGGTAGCTCAGTTGGCAGAGCAACGGACTTTTAATCCGTAGGTCGTGGGTTCGACCCCCACCCCGGTCACTGCCTTCCTCACTACGACCGGATTCGATCTGAAGGTCAACGGCGGACCGATGCCTTGAGCCGAGACCACCACATCCTGGAGTACTCAGTCTGCGGCAGCACCGTGGAATTGGTGCTTGAGGCGGCGACGCTCCTGGAACCGCTGCGGGTCCTGTTCGCCCCCTACGAGACCGATTCGCGCCGGGGCGCGCCACACGGTACACCCGCCGTGACGGTCAGCGGGGTCGATAGCGGGTACCTGGTGCGCCCGGCGCAGGGGGTGGTGCGGACGTGCGGTACGCTTACCGAAGTGCTCTCGGTGTGTGAGTTCGCGCTGACGCAGGCCTTCATGGAGGCGTGCGACCGCATGGTACCGGTGCACGCGGGTGGGGCAGTCGTGCGGGGCCGAGCCGTGCTGGCACTGGGGCGCGCGGGGGCGGGCAAGTCGAGCCTCGCTGTCAGCTGGCATCTTGCCGGGCACGCCGCACTGGGGGACGACGTCGTCATGGTGGACGGGGACGGGTCGGTGCACCCGTTCAAGCGCCTCTACGAGGTGCGTGCCAGCGTGCTGGAAGAGCTCGGAGTGAAGGTGACCGGGACTCCGCTTTGGGAGCCGGGCAGCTCGGAGGCGTGGTACGATCCCGGCGTCGGTGCCGGGTGGGGAGACCCAGCTCCCCTCGGCGTAGTCGCGGTGGTGCGGCATGATTCCAAAGCCAGCCTCGAGATCAGTGAGCTATCCCCTCTCGAGGCGCTCAACGCCCTGGTCCACAGCCAGATGACCAGCGTGTGGGACCGTGCCGCCAACGTCGATGCACTGGCGCGTGCTGCCGAGCAGGCGACGGCTCTCGACATCGTGTTCGGGTCGGCGGCCGAAGCGGCAGAGGCGATCGCCGGCCACGTAGCATGAGCGGCCGGATAGCGGCGACCTTCATCGCCGCACTGGAGGAGGCCGGTGCCAGTTCCGGCCACGATCGGGCAGACGCTCCGCTGGCGCTGGGGCGCCGCTTCGGTCTTGGCGGCTACGTGGCACGGCATCGCGGTCTGCTGGATGCGTGCCGCGACGAGCACCTGGCGCGGCGCTTCCACGAGACGATTCTGCTCGAGGCCGCAGCCGAGGCATCGCTAGCGCTGCAGGCGGCGGGCATCCCCCACCTGTACTCACGCGGCGCGGTGCTGGTCGGCACCGTGTACGATCCGGGCGATCGGGAGATCGCCGATCTGGATCTCTTCGTGCCGCCGCACGTGCAAGCCGAGACACGTGCGGCGCTGGGCGAGCTGGGGTACGCCGAGCTGCCGCTGCGGCAACAGGACGGACCCGAGGTGCTGCGCTCCACGACCAGTCTCCAACGTGCCGGCGCAGAGGGTTCGCAGGAAGTACACATCGACCTGCACTGGGGTTTGGACCCGGTGAACCGGCTGCTGCCCCGGGCGGACACCGCGCTGCCCGAATCAGTGTGGACACATGTGACGCGCCACGACACCCTGCCGGCTCCTGCGCCGGCGCACCACGCCGCTTTGCTGGTGCACCACCTGGTGCACCACGACATGCTGCACGTGAGAAACCTGCTCGACCTCGCCCTGCTGCGTGAGAGCCACTGGACGGGCGGCGGATCGGCCTTCGAGGAGACGGCCCGGCACCTCGGCGTGCTGCGTGCGGCGCGAACGCTGCACGGGCTGCTGGTGGAGTGCTTCGGGTTCGAACCGATCGAGGGTGTGGGGCAGGCTCCCGGAGGGTGGCGCGGGAGAAGACTGCGCGCGGAGATGGCACTGGGGCGCTGGTTCGCCTGGGCAGCTGCTGCGGCCGACGATGAGCACATGCGGATCACGCCGCGCCGCGTCGCACGCCGCCTGCTCCTGCTCGACCGGTCAACCGACGCGCGCCGGCTGTTCGCCGATGTGGTGGCGCCGCCGCGCGCACACCTGCGGTGGCGCTGGCCGGAGGCCGGCTCGGATGCGGCCGCGTGGCGCCGCCATGTGGCGCAGGTGCTGGGGAAGGCCGCCGAGCGCTGATTCATTGCACCGCTTGCCACACCCCGCGGTCTCCGCAATCTTAGCCCACATGACACCCGACGCAGCTACCGCGCGCCCTCGCGGACGCGACGATGTCGTGTTCCGCCAGCTCGACGAAGAATGGGTCGTGTTCGATCCCCGCTCGGACCGGCTGCACGCACTCAATCTCACGGCGGCTCTAGTATGGACGCACTGCACCGGCGAGCTGGACGTGGGGGAGATCGCGGCGGAGGTGGGGGGCGCCTTCGATCCTCCCGTACCGAGTGACGAAGTCCTCCCGGACGTCGAAGCCGCCGTCGCCCGTTTCCGCAGCGAAGGCCTGCTCGTGTGAGCGACATCAAGTACTACCGCGAGCTCCTCGCCCAGCCTGCCAGAGTCGAAGCGTTCCGCCGAGCTATCGCCGCAGTCGTGCGTCCGGGCGACAAGGTGCTGGATGTCGGCACCGCCGTGGGCACGTTCGCGTTCTTCGCGGCCGATGCGGGTGCGGCGGCCGTGTGGGGAGTGGACGGGGATCCGGTCATCAACGTGGCCCGGGCGATTGCCAGGCTCAATGGCTACGACGACCGCGTGGAGTTCATCCGCGGCTGGCTCCCGGATGTGGAGATCCCCGAGCGAGCGGATGTGATCGTGTTCGAGGACTTCCCTCCACAGCTGATGGGCGGGAGCGTGTTCCGCCTGCTGCGCTCGGTGCAGGAGCGCTACGCGGCCCCCGGCGCGCGGACGGTGCCCGCGGCAGCGGAGCTCTACATGGCGCCGGTGAGCTCACCTGCTCTGCGCTCGGAGGTGACGCCGCTGGGCGAGGAGGATGTGGCATACGGAATCGACTGGAGCGCCACCCGTGAGTACGTGGTCAATTCACCGCTCAACGTGGGAATCGCTGCTGACGCGCTGGCTGCGGCGGCCCAGCTCGTAGCCGCAGTGCATTTCGGCGCGCCGCCCGATGCCGGAGCGCCCGCTGGGGAGGTGACGTGGCAGCTCGAGCGCGACACCGAGCTGCATGGGCTGGCCTACTGGTTCGATATCGACCTGGGAGGCGGTGAGCGGCTCTCCAACGCACCCGGTGCGGAGCCCGGATCCTGGGGCCACCTGTTCCTGCCGGTCGATCCCCCGCTGCAGGTTAGGGCTGGCGACACCGTCCTCGCGACGGTCAGGACAGATACCGCGGCTGACGGTGTGCCGCGATGGCTGAAGTGGGAGCTGGCTGTCGGTGAGGAGCGCCGCAAAGGCCACGAGTTCCGAGCTGCGCCGGCCTCACTGGGCGACCTGGCCATGGCCTCGCCCGATGCGGTGCCGCGGCTGGCCCCCCGCGGGGAGCTGGAGTCTAGAGTGCTCGCCCTCACAGACGGAAAACGCTCGATTCGCGATATTGCCAGGGAGATCGTCGCAGTTCGCGACGGTCTCACGCAGAGCGAGGCCGAGCGGCTTGTCGTGAGGGCCCTGCGGCACAAGATTGTAGTCGGGCACGGACTGACGTCCGCCGTCCCGAGAGGTGGATCATGACCGACCCCGACCGACGCGAGTTCCTTAAGAAGCTGGCCAAGACGGCCGTGTACTCAGCGCCCGTGGTTTACAGCCTGGCGGCACCCGTCGAGTTGGTGGGGGGGGGCATGTCATCCGTGCACATGATGAGCGCCCCTGCTACCCAGCCCGCCACTCAGCAGCCCTCGGACGCGCCCTGGGACAGGCCCCCGCCTGGTCAGTAAGCAGGACTGCAGAGCACCACAACCTCAGGCGCCGTGCGCGGGCCCTCTCCAGTGCCCCGCGGCGCCTTTCTGCGGCCGTTGCGCACGGCCGGAACCACGGAAACATTCCTGACTCCTGTCACGTTCTCCGCGGCGAATCATGGAGCGTTACGACCTAATCGCGATCGGCGGCGGCACCGCCGGACTGGTTACCGCTGCCGGCGGTGCGGCGCTGGGCCTCAGCGTGGCCCTGGTGGAACGGGAAGCGCTGGGCGGCGACTGCCTGTGGACTGGGTGCGTTCCCAGCAAGGCGCTCATCGTATCGGCCAGGCTCGCGCACCAGATGCGGCAGGCGGAGCGGCTGGGCCTCGCAGGTGCCGCACCGGCCCACGTCTTCGAGCGCGTGATGGAGCGGATGCGGGCGGCGCGGGCGCGGGTTGCTGAGCACGACGATCCGGCGCGCTTCCGCCGCATGGGTGTGGACGTCCTGTTCGGAGCGGCCGAGTTCACGGCGCAGGGACGCGTGCGCGTGAACGGGCTCGATCTTGCAAGCAAGCGAATCGTGGTGGCGACCGGTGCCCTTCCGTCCGTGCCGCCTCTTACCGGCCTCGAGGAGGCCGGCTTCCTGACGCACCAGACTGCGTTCGACCAGGACCGGCTGCCCGCGCGCATCGTGATACTGGGAGGCGGGCCCATCGGGCTCGAGTTCGCGCAGGTGTACGCGCGGCTCGGTGCCGCCGTGACGGTCGTGGAGCTGCTGCCCCAGTTGCTGCCGCGCGAGGAGCCGGAGGCGACGGCCGTGCTGGCCGACGCGCTTCGCGCGGAGGGTATCGTCGTGCGCACCGGGACGGGTGCAGAGCGGGTGGAGTGCTCGGCCGGAGAGAAGGTCGTGCACGTGCGCGGCCCCGGCGGCGAGCCGGATGCCGTCGTGGCCGACGAGATCTTCGTCGCTACGGGGCGCCGGCCCGACACGGACACCCTGGGGCTGGACCGTCTCGGTGTGGAGCTCGACGGCGCGGCGCCGCGGGTGGACTCGGCGCTGCGTGCGTCGGTGCCCGGCATCTGGGCTGCGGGTGACGTGGCCGGCGGTCCGCAGTTCACGCACGTGGCGGAGTACCAGGCGAAGCTGGTGCTGCGCAACGCAGTCTTCCCGTTCACTACAAAGGCCGACTACAGAGCCGTTCCCGCGGTGACGTACACGGATCCGGAGGTGGCGCGCGTGGGGATGACGGAAGCGGATGCGCGCAGCGCGTACGAACGCGTAGAGGTGTATCGCTACGAGTTCGCCGACCTGGACCGGGCCATCCTGGAGGGGCACGACGCCGGTTTCGTGAAGGTGATAACGCGTCCGGGTGGCAAGATCCTCGGGGCAACCATTGTCGCTGCCGGCGCGGGCGACCTGCTGATGCCGCTTGTCCTCGCGGCCCGCCGCGGCATCAAGCTGCAGCAGCTGTCACACCTGGTGTATCCGTACCCCACGATGGTAGAGGGCGTGAAGCGTGCGGCCGATAGCTACTATCGCGAACGGCTGGCCGGGCGCGCGGGACGCTGGTTGCGACGGGTCGTTCAGTGGCTGAAGTGAAGCGGGCCCATCCCTTCGTGAAGCTCGCCCTGCTCGCGGCAATCCTGGTCGGAGCCTGGCTGGCGGCGCGAGCCACTCCGCTGGGGCAGTTTCTGGCGCGCGAGCAAATGGTGGAGACGCTGCAGGCGATGCGCAGCTCCGTGTGGGCGCCCGTCGTGTTCGTGACGGCGTACGCCCTGGCCACCGCGATCGCGCTGCCTGGCTCGCTGCTCACGATAGTGGGCGGAGCGGTGTTCGGGTTCTGGGGCGGCTTCGTGCTCAACTCGCTGGGAGCCAACATCGGAGCCAACGCCGCGTTCGCCCTGTCCCGGGCGCTGGGCAGAGACGGGATCGAACGGCTGGTAGGTCAGCGACTCAAGGGGTTGGACGATGCGACGGCCCAGCACGGCTTCATCGGGCTGCTCGTCCTGCGCCTGGTTCCCCTGGTCCCGTTCAACGCGCTCAACTTCGGCTCGGGCCTCACGGCCATCCGCTGGCGCGACTACGCCCTCGCCACGCTCGTCGGAATTGTACCCGGCACGGTGGTGTACACCTTCTTCGCGGACGCCCTGGTGCAGGGCGCCGCCGGCGCGAGCGAGGCCGCCCGCACGCGGCTGTGGATCGCCGGGGCCCTGTTCGTGGCGCTGTCGCTGATCCCGCTGGCCGCACGCAGGCTCGGTTTCCGGCTTCCCTCGAATTCCTCCCACGAGGTGTCCTGATGTCGCTGCTCAACCGCCCGTTTCTCACTGCCGCACTGGTGCTGGCCGCGAGCCCCGCGCTCGCCGCGCAGGAGATCCCCGACCATTCGACGTTCACGGCCGTGCTGAGCGAGGTGGTGCAGGATGAGCTGGTGGACTACGCGGCGCTGAGGGAGTTCCCCGAGGGGCTGGAGTTATACCTGGCCCGGCTCGCGGCCACGCCGCCGGGCCTGCTCGAAGCAGCGCCCCTCAGGGTGCAGCTCGCATTCTGGATCAACGCGTACAACGCGTGTGCCTTGAAGCTCGTCGTCGACAACTACCCGATTGGCAAGGCGAGTTTCCCCACCTCGCTGGTCAAGTCGCTGCAGGGGGTGCCCGGCAATTCGATCCGCCAGATCCCCGACACGTGGTCCCGCAAGTTCTGCGCGGTCGCCGGAGCCGACCGGGCCCTGGATGAGATCGAGCACGAGATCATCCGTCCCATGGGAGAGCCGCGGATCCACTTCGCGGTCAACTGCGCCTCGCGGTCCTGCCCGGTGCTGGCACCGGCCGCCTACACTGGAGACGCGCTGGACGAGCAGCTGGACGCCGCAGTGCAGCGCCTGCTCACGAATCCCGCCCACTACCGGCTGGAGCAAGAGGAGCGCGCACGCATCACGCTCAACAAGGTGCTCGACTGGTACAAGGACGATTTCGGCGGGACGGAGGGAGTGGTCGAGTTCCTGCTGCCCTATCTGACCGAAGAGGACCGCGAGTACGTCACCGCACATGCTCCCCCCCGGGTCGACTACTTCGACTACGATTGGACGCTCAACGACACGGCCGTGTTCGGAGTGACCGGAGGCCAGTGAGCGAGGCAGCGGGCAGCCCTGCGCCGGCCGCAGCTGCCGGGAAGCGCACGGCCGCGGTCGGTGTGGTAATCCCCACGCTCAACGAGGCGGGCCAGCTCCCGGGCCTGCTGGAAGACCTGGACCTGCTGCAGCTGGCCGCCGACGTGGTGGTGGCGGACGGCGGCTCTGCCGACGACACAGTGGCCGTGGCCCAGGCAGCGGGAGCCCGCGTCGTGGGCTCTAATCCGGGGCGCGCGGCTCAGATGAACGCCGGTGCGGCACGGGCGGCCGGGGATTGGCTCTGCTTCCTGCACGCAGACGTGCGGGTGCCGGCTGCGGCCAGACAGGAGCTGGAGCGGGCTGTCTCGGCGGGGGCTGAGGCGGCGGTGTGGGGCTTCTCGATCGACGCATCAGGGTTCTGGCCCCGCTTCATGGAGGTGGGCACATACCTGCGGGACCGGCTCGGCGGCCTGCCCTACGGCGACCAGGGACTCCTGGTGCGGCGCGACCTGTTCGACGCGGTGGGCGGCTTCCCCGAGATTGCCCTCATGGAGGACGTGGCGCTGGTCAGGGCACTCAAGCGGCGGACGCGGCTGGAGCGGCTGGCCGCGCCGCTGTTGGTGTCGCCGCGCCGCTGGCAGCGGGAGGGCCCCTACCGCACATGGCTGCGCAACAGCGCCCTCATGGCGGCCTACCTGGCGGGTGCGGGGCCGGATCGCCTGGCGCGATTCTATCCCCCGGAGCGGCCGTGACCGCGGTCCTGCTGTTCGCCAGAGCGCCGCTCCCGGGGACGGTCAAGACGAGGCTTGCCGCCGAGGTGGGGCAAGACGTGGCACTGCAGGCCTACCGCGATGTGGGCGCCCGGGTGGCAAGGCAGGTGGCAGAGCGCTACCGGCTCAACGTGTGGTACGACCCGCCCGGTGCGGAGGAGCAGACGCGCAATTGGCTGGGTGCGCACGAGTACCACGCACAGCCGGCCGGCGACCTGGGCGCCCGGATGGAGCACGCCTTTTCGGCCCATTTCGCCCGCGGGGATCGGCCCGTGATAGCCATCGGGGCGGACGCGCCGGGCGTGACGGCAGATACCATTGCGGCTGCGGAGGCGGCCCTACGGGAGGCCGACGTGGTATTGGGGCCGGCGCTGGACGGGGGGTACTATCTGCTGGGATTCGGCGGTCCTCACCCCGAGCTGCTCGCCGACGTGCCCTGGGGCACCGCGGATGTGCTGGGAATCACGGTGGCCCGGTGCCGCGCCGGCGATCTTGCAGTGAGGCAGCTCGAGGCGCTGAGGGATCTGGATACGGCCGCCGACCTGCAAGAATTGGGGCTCGCGCGCTCTTGACCCGCTCCGCCGTAACTCCTCATATTCCACGGACTTGCTCACCCTAGAACCAGTCCGGGGGGATCGGCGATGGCGTGGAGAATCATCGAAACCGGGGAAGAGGTCTGGCACGTACAGGCAGCGGCAGAGATGCGGCCCGACGTGAAGATGTGGCAGCTCACTCTGTCGTTCCGCGCGACCAATTCGGATCGCGAGCCTCGTGCTTTCTGGGCTTCGTACCCACTCGAATCGAGCTCCAAGTCGTCCCTGTTCCAGGCCGCCGACAGACTGACCAACGACGCGCTGAAGGAAGTGCTCGTCCAACACATCTCCTAGGTTAGAAACCGGAATACGCGTGTCGCTCACTCCGGTCCAAGAACTGCGTCGCATCGCCGAGGCTGTCGGGCAGTTGACCGGCGAGACGGTGCAGGACGTCGAGATCCGCTCCGACTGCCGCCAGCTCAGAGTCACCTTGAGCAACGGGCAGCTGCTGCTCATCTCGACGATGCTGGACGAAGCGGGCAAGCCTAGGCTGGATGTGGATCTGTTGCGTTCAGTGGAGAGGGTCGACCAGAGGCAGCTCGAGGTGCGCTTCGAGGAAGCCAGTTAGGCTCCCGGAGGAGAGGCGATGACGGCGCCTGCACAGCGGGAACGGCTCAAATTTCTCGAGTTCGAGTTCGATCGGCTGCCCAACGGGCGGTACCGCTCGCGGGTGGTGCTGGAGGGCCAGCCCGGCGACCGCTACCAGGGCAGCGCCGAGGGTCTGGGTTCCGAGGCCGGCGAGCTGCGCTGCGCCGCGGAGGCCGCGGCCGACGCACTGCGCGTGGCGGTGGAGGAGCAGCTCACGTTCGAGCTGCTCGGAGTGAAGGCCGTGCGCGCGTTCGACGCCACGGTCGTGATCGTGGCTATCTCGTGCCACAACGGGGTGCCTGCCGTGCGGCTCGTGGGCTCGTGCTTGAGCGAGGACTCTCCGCATCGCTGCGCGGCCCTGGCAGTGCTCAACGCCACCAACCGCTACCTCGGCAACCTGATCTTCACCAAATAGACACGTGTCCTCCCGCGCCCGCCCCGGACTGATCCTGCCGCTCGCAGCCTGGATGGCGGCGGCGTGCTCCGCCGGGGGAGGCTCGTCCGAGCCGCAGCCTCAGTTGGCGGACGCCGGCTCCGCGGCCGGCCCGGTGGCGGTGGCGGCTCCCACCCCCTCGGTGGAGGATTCGCTCGCCGACGAGGCAGCACTCGACGCGCTGCACGCCCTGGAGTTCGCGAGCCTGGGCAAGGGAGCGGGGCACGTGCGTGGGGTAATGCGCGCACCCGCCCTGACGGGAGCCGAGGATGGCGCCGCGCACCCGCGCGGCGGGACGGCCAGCACCGACGGTCCCACCTACGACTTCGAGATCGAGGCGTTCGCCGAACGCGACCGGGTGCGCTACTTCGTCGACTACTTCCTGGGCCCCACTCGCGGCCGGTTCACTATCTGGCTGGGACGCCTGCCCCGTTACGAGGGGATGATCCGCGCCCAGTTCCGCGCCGCGGGCGTGCCCGAGGATCTCGTCTATCTCGGGATCATCGAGAGCGGGTACTCGAACACGGCTGTGTCGCGCAGCAATGCGGTAGGCATGTGGCAGTTCATATCGTCCACCGCGCGCAACTACGGCCTCACCGTGAACACCTGGGTTGACGAGCGACGCGACCCGTTCAAGGCAACGCAGGCGGCCGCCCGTCACCTGGCGGATCTGTATGCGCTGTTCGGATCCTGGTATCTGGCCGCGGCCGCTTACAACGGCGGGGCGGGCAGGGTGGAGCGGGGGATACGCCGTCTGCCGGGGGCCGATTCGGTGAGCGACGAGACCTTCTTCCATCTCTCGGCGCGCCGCTACCTGCGGCGCGAGACCCGCGACTACGTGCCCAAGCTGATCGCCGCGACGATCATCGCCAAGGAGCCCGTGGGTTACGGCTTCGACAGCCTGCCCATCCTCCAGCCGCTGGTGTACGACGAGGTCACGGTGCCCGACGCGACCGGGCTCGACGTCATCGCGGATCTGGCCGACACGACGGCGCGGGCCATCGTGGAGCTCAACCCCCATTATGTGCGGGGTGTGACCCCTCCGCGGCGGGCGTCGATCGTGCGGGTGCCGCGGGGCAGCGGCATAACCGTGCTGCAGCGCTACGCAGAGCTCCCGGTCGGTGAGCGGGTCAACTTCGTGGAGCACGTGGTGCGCCGCGGCGAGACCCTGGGTGAGATCGGCGAGCGCTACGGCGTCAGCGTCCGCCTGCTCCGTGCTGCGAACAACAACGTGCACCCACGCCGGCTCAGGATCGGGCAGCGGCTGGTGGTGCCGGTCAGCCCGGCCGCGCGTACCCGAGCGGCAGCGGGCCGCGCGCCCCGGCCACAGGCCACGGTGTCAGGCGTGCGGTACCACCGCGTGCGCCGCGGCGAGACCATGTGGATCATTGCCAACAGGTATGGGATCACGCTCGCGCAGCTGAGGCGGTGGAACGGGATGGGGCCGCGCGAGACCCTGATAGACGTGGGAGAGAGGTTGGCGGTGGTACCGCCGCGCGGGACCCCCTAGAGCGCACGCAGTAGCAGGGAGCCTACTCCACCCCCCGATAGCCCTCCATTATGCGCGACGCATAGCCGTTGCGCGGATCGCGCCCGGCGTCGAGCAGCTCCTTCACTCGGCCTGGTCCCCGGTTGTAGGCCAGCAGGGCCAGCTTCACGTCACCGTAGGTCTCGATCAGGTGCCGCAGGTAGCGGAACCCGATCCGCAGGTTCGTGGTGGGATCGAACAGCTGCTCCGGGGTGATCGTGGGCTCGTAGAAGCGGGCCGTCGCCGGCTGCACCTGGGCCAGGCCAAGGGCGTTGGCATGACTGTGGGCCCGCACCTTGAAGTCGCTCTCCAGGTTCACGAGCCGGAATGCCAGCTCGGGGTCGATGCCCTCGCGCAGCGCGGCGTCGTAGATCAGCTCCACCAGGTCGGCCGGCACCTGGTAGTGGGCCGAGTAGTGTAGGATGGCCTCGGCCCGATCCAGCTTGAGGCGCGCGAGCTCGAGCTCTCCCGCCGTGGTGTCGAGCGACACTCTGAGCTGCCGGAACTGGGACTGGATCGCGGTGCCGGTGTACGCGCCGTCGTCCGACGCGGCGTCCGCCCGGGGTGCGTTGGCCCCAGCCACGGCCCCAATCGCCAGCACGATGGCCAGCACGCCCAGGCCCCGCATGGTGAGGCGTTGGGTCGCCGATAGTCGCAGCCAGCCGGCCGCTACCGAATCCGCTGCTCGCCGCACGATGAGCCTCAAGATCATTGTGTTCCCTCTTGGTCTCGTTTCCAGTCGCCCCTCGTGCCGCCCGTCTTCTCCAGCAACTCGATCGCTCCGATCTCCATCCCGTGCCCGGCCGCCTTCACCATGTCGTACACGGTGAGCAGTGCGACCGATACCGCGGTGAGCGCTTCCATTTCCACCCCCGTGCGCCCCACCGCCTTCACCTGCGCCTCCACCCGCACACCAGGCAGGCCCGGCTCCAGCTCGGCGGAGACCCCCACGTGGTCCAGGGCCAACGGGTGGCACAGCGGGATCAGCTCCGCAGTGCGCTTGGCGGCCATTGTCCCGGCCAGCTCCGCCGCCGACATAACGTCACCCTTGGGCCCAGAGTTTCCGGCGACCAGGGCGTACGCTTGCTGCGACATCCGAATCGACCCGGCGGCGCGTGCCGTGCGGGCAGACTCGGGCTTCTCGCCAACGTCCACCATGCGGGCCCGTCCCCGCTCGTCCACGTGCGACAGCTTCACAGCAGGTGCTCCAAATCGCTTGCCAGCACCGCCAGCGCGAGCTGGGGGTTCACGTTCCCCTGGGCCGAAGCGCGCGTCTCCTCGACACGCCTGAGCGCCTCGAGCCGTGCCCGCATCAGGCTCTCGTCCTGCCCGGCTTCATCTGCCAGGCCGGCCCTCAGCCGCACCGCGAGAGCGTCGAGCAGCCCGGTGAAGTCCCCCCGCGCCGCCCACGGCGCCTGGCCCAGCGCCTGGGCCGCCCAGCCCTCGGCTCCGCTCGAGATCGCCTCGACCAGCTCCGCGGCCCGGCGGTCGGCGCCTTCCCCTTCGTCGTCGGCCCACAGCGCCCTGCCGATGCTGCCCTCAGCCAGCACGGTGCGGCGCTCGAGCGCCCGCCCCGCCAGCGGCGGGTCCAGCTCCGCACTCAGGAACCGTCGCACATCCCCGTCCGCCACCCGTGAGACCCGGAGCGTCACCAGCCGCGACCTGATGGTCGGCAGCAGGGCCTCGGGATCGGCCGCCGTCAGGATCAGCGTGGTGTCCTGCGGCGGCTCCTCCAGGACCTTGAGCAGCGCATTGGCCGCTTCCTGGCTCGCCTCCTGGACCACCAGCCGCTCTGCGTCGCCCAACACGAACACCTTGCGCTGCCCGGCGAACGGCGTGACCCACGCCATCCGGTGCAGCAGCCGCACCGACGCCAGCGAATGGCTGGCCATGCGGTCGGGCCGCTGCCACAGCGGGTTCTGCCGCCGCTCGGCCATGGCGGCGCCCAGCGTCTCCCGGGCTTCTTCCACCTGCTTGTCCGCGTCGCCGGCCTTGGGACGCTGGATCGGCACGAACCAATGCAGGTCCGGGTGCGTCAGATTCAGCACCCGGCGGCAGCCGTCGCACTCTCCGCAGGGCGTCCCCTCACCCCCCTGCTCGCACAGCAGGGTCTGGGCCGCCCACAGCGCCAGCCGCTGCTTTCCCACTCCCGGCGGCCCCGTGAACAGCGTCGCCTGTGGGAACCGGCTGGTGGCGATGGCGCCAGCCAGCCGGTGCAGCAAGGCCTCATGACCGTAGATCGGCCGTAAACTCATGGGCAGAAAGCTACCTACGGCAGCCCTCTTGTGGTAGCCGAGACGGCCTAAGTCTCTGCACGACACAGAATTGTACGCTTTCACGGTAACCAACCCCGGGGAGAGCGCAAATCGGCATACTGAGTGACTGCTCACTATCTATGACTTGTGGTGTGAGCGGGCTCTCATGAGCCGGGCCATGCGGTTGCCGTTCAATGACTTGGACTGCAGTAGCCGGCCCGCGCAGGGCTCATCGTGGAGCCCGCCGGGCCCACTTGCGGGTGCCGGGCCGGGTGTCGAAGTTGCACCGCGCGGACCAAGGGCAACGACTCACACGGACTCATGCGCAACGGACTCGGAGGCCAATCATGCAGGGGCGCGGCGGTGCGTTGGTGCTGGTGGCCGGTCTCGTTCTCGTGCTGGTGCTGGGGGCGCTGATGCTGCCCCGCACGCAGGGAGTGGACGTGGTGCTGACCGGGGGCAGGGTGTGGGCCGGACCCGAGTCGCCGCCGCTGGGGGAGGGTGCGCCTACCGCGGTGGCCGTGGAGGGAGGCCGGATCGTGGCAGTCGGCTCCGACGACGAGATCCGGCGCCGGGCCGGGTGGAACACCCGCCGGATCGATCTCGCGGGCCGGCGCGTGGTGCCCGGCTTCCTGGATGCACACACCCACTTCATAGACGGCGGCTTCGAGCTGGCGAGCGTCCAGCTGCGCGACGCCGCCACGCCCGAGGAGTTCGCCCGGCGGATCGGCGAGTTTGCGGCGGCTCACCCCGGCCAGTGGGTGACGGGCGGGACGTGGGACCACGAGCTGTGGGGCGGAGAGCTGCCGCGGCGGGACTGGATCGACTCCCTCACGGGTGAGACGCCGGTCTTTGTGGCCCGGCTGGATGGCCACATGGGGTTGGCGAACACCAGGGCGCTGGAGCTGGCTGGCGTCACGGCCGCCACGCAGGACCCCGAGGGGGGCACCATAGTGCGGGACGCAGCCGGGGAGCCCACCGGTGTCCTCAAGGATGCGGCCATGAGCCTGGTATACGGATCGCTCCCGGAGCCGTCGGAGGACGAGCTGGACCGGGCGCTCGAGGCCGCGGTGGGGCACGCCGTGGAGCGCGGCGTCACCATGATCGCCGACATGGGAAACTGGCGCGGGCACGAGACGTACCGCCGCGCCTACGCCCGCGGCGAGCTGCCCATCCGGGTCTACTCCGTAGTGCAGATCTCGGGCTGGGAGCGGCTGGCCGAGTACGTGGCGTCCGAGGGGCGGGGAGACCACCACCTATTCTGGGGCGGGGTGAAGGCCTTCGTAGACGGCTCGCTCGGCTCCACCACTGCCTGGTTCTACCGGCCCTACGACGACGCACCGGAGACTACCGGGCTCATGGTGACCGACACGGCCGAGCTGCGCCGGGCCATCCTGGCCGCCGACGAGGCCGGGCTGCACCTGATCGTGCACGCCATAGGAGACCGCGCCAACGACTGGCTGCTGGACGTCTTCGCCGAGGCAGAGGAAGTGCACGGGGCGCGTGACCGCCGACCCCGCATCGAGCACGCACAGCACCTGACGCGCGAGGCCATGGGGCGCATTGCCGGGCAGGGCGTGATTCCCTCGATGCAGCCGTACCATGCAATCGATGACGGACGCTGGGCCGAGAAGCGCATCGGGCCCGAGCGCATCCGCACCACTTACGCGTTCCGCTCGCTGGAGGACGCCGGAGCCCGGATCGCGTTCGGCAGCGACTGGACGGTGGCGCCGCTCGACCCGCTGTACGGGATCTACGCGGCGGCGACCCGGCGCACGATCGACGGGGCCAATCCCGACGGCTGGGTGCCCGATCAGAAGATCACGGTTGCGGCGGCGGTCGCTGCGTACACGGCCAACAGCGCCTATGCGAGCTTCCTGGAGGAGCACGTGGGCACGCTGGAAGTCGGCAAGTACGCGGATCTGGTCGTGCTGGAGCGTGACATCTTCACGATTGCACCGGTGGAGATCGAGCACGTCAAGGTCGACCTGACGATGGTGGGCGGGGAGATCGTGTTCGAACGCTAGGCGTGCAGGGGCGTGTTACCGCTCGCGCCAGATGCGCCAAAGGTCGACCACCTTCTCGCCCTGCACCACGTTGTACTCGTCGAAGCAGGCAGCGGTCAGGCAGGAGTGGTTGGGCAGGATTCTGATCCTCTCTCCCACGGGCAGGGGGCGGCTCACGACGCCGTGCTCCTGGCTGACTGATACGAGCCTGGTGTCCGGCAGCAGGGTGCCCGCTTCATAGTCGCCGTAGATCTCCCCCATGGTGGCGTCCGGTGCGTCGCCGCCGCCGATGTCTTTGGAGAGGGCCAGCGCGCCCGCGTCCACCACCGCGTGATCCGCACCCGGCTGTGACGACACGACGCTCGCCAGCACCGTGGCGGCGCAGTCGCGCGCGGTGCAGGCGCCGAGCAGCACCTGGGTATAGTCGTAGAAGACGTAGTTGCCCGGCCGCGCCTCGGTGACGCCCTCGAGGTGATCCACGGCTCTCATCGCCGGCGTCGAGCCCACGCTGATCCCCTCCACGGGCACTCCCGCGCCGCGCAGCGCAGCGGCGAACTCCACCATCACGTCGCGCTCTTGGGCGGCCGCAACCGCGCTCTCGCGCTGGGTCGGTCCGTTGTAGGCGTGGCCCGAGTGGGTGAGGATCCCGTCGAACGTGAGCGACGCTGACTCGTGGATCGTCTGGGCCAGATCCACGCTGGCGGGCGAGCGCGGGTCCACGCCGGCGCGGTGATAGCCGCAGTCCACCTTGAGCCAGACGTGTAGGGGACGTCCCGCCCGCTCCAGCGCCTCCGCGGCCTCGGGAGTGTCCACCACCAGGCGCAGGGTCACGCGTTCCGCGAGGGCCTGCGCTTCCGGCACTCGGTTCAGCACGACCGGGAAGGCCCAGGTGATGTCGTGGAACCCGTGCTCGGCAAATGCGCGGGCCTCGGCGAGGGTCGCCACGGTGATGCCGTCGGCGCCCAGCGCCCGCTGCCGCTCGCCGATCTCGATGCACTTGTGGGTCTTCACGTGCGGCCGCAGCGCGACTCCCAGCCGCCGTGCCCGGTCCGCCATGTCCCGCAGGTTGCGGTCCAGCACGTCCAGGTCCAGCAGCAGCGCCGGGGTGGGAAGGTCGTGGATCGTGGTCATCATGGCACAAGTTGACGCGGCAGTGCAGTTGGCTGCAACCGGTGCCCAGGCAAACGGCCCCCACCGCGTCGTGCGGCGGGGGCCGTGCTGTACTTCGGCGACCGCCCCTTAGTGGCCGGTCATCTCCTGGACCATGCGGTCGGCGCCATAGATGTACCGCAGTGACGCCAGGATGATCGGCGCGGCCACGGCCACCGTGCGAGATACCTCGGTGGTGTAGATGAAGTCGCCCGACAGGCTCTCGATGTTGCCGTCGAACACGAGTCCCACCACTTCCATGTCAGTGTTGATCATCGGGCTGCCGGAGTTGCCGCCCGTGATGTCGTTGGTGGACACCATGGTCACGGGAGTGCCGAGGTCGAGCTCCGCCGGCGGGTCGAGCCAGCGCTCGGGCAGATCCCAGTCGGCGCTGCCGTAGTGGCTCCAGTACCTGTCGTACATGCCGTAGAGAGTGGTCCACGGCGGGGCCAGCGTGCCGTTGTACTCGTAGCTGGCGACCACGCCGTCGGCGATGCGCAGCGTGAACGTGGCGTCGGGCGGAAGGTCGGTGCCGTACACGTCGAACAGGGCACGGGCAAGCTTGGCGACCTTCGCGTCCTCCTGGGCATTGAGCTGTCCCCAGCGCTGGCCGGCTTCCTGGTTGCGCCGCAGGGCCTCACGAGCGATGGCGAACGCCGGCTCGGTGCTCATCATGACGGCGGCCGGGTCGTCGAGCAGGGCCCGGCGGGCCTCGGGATCGACCACCGAGGGCGATCCGTCGATGATCGCGTGAGCCGCATCGCGCGGGCTCATGCCGTTCAGCGCCATCCGCGCCACCGGGTCACCGTCGCCCAACAGGAAGATCATGTCGCCGATCTGGGCCTCCAGCATGTGGCCGTCCAGATCGATGTTCCACTCAGCGCCCTCGATCCGGCCGCGCAGCTGGTCGCTCTCGTCGGCCGGCGCGCCGCCCTGGACCATCTGCGCGTACTGCACCATCTGTACCGCGGTGCCGAGGGTGCGGGAGCGCAGCCCTCCGCCCGTGGCCATCGCCATCAGCACGGGGTAGACGTCCCGCATCTCATCGCGAATCGCCGCGATCTCGTCCCACAGCATGCCGTACTGCTGGCTGAGCTGCGGGTTGCTCTTGACCGCATCCCTGAACTGCATCTCCCAGCCCAGCTTGCGGCCCATGATCTCCGGGTCGTTGAGCGCCTTGGTGCGGCCCATGTACAGCTTCAGGCCGTTCATCCAGCCGAAGTACATGTTGATGTAGTTGGGGCGCTCCTCCGGGTGGTGCTCCATGAACATCGCGAGGATGTCGGTGCGGGTCTGGAGCAGCTGCGTGATGAACGGCTCGCGCAGGTCCCGGTTGAACTTGAGCTGTGAAACCGTGCTCATGCGCTCGGTGGAGCCTGGGTTCCCGATCACGAATACCGCGTCGCCCTCTGCCACGCCGTCCGTGTCGAAACGGAAGTACGCTTCGGGCCGGACTGGCTCGCCGTTCTCGTACACGCGGAAGAACGACATGTCTATGCTGTAGCGCGGGTAGGTGAAGTTGTCGGGATCGCCGCCGAACGCTCCGATGCGGAGCTCGGGCGCCATCACCAGGCGCACGTCGGTGAAGCGCTTGAAGCAGTACATGGAGTACTTGCCGCCGTTGTACAACTCGGTGACCTCGCAGCGCAAATCGTGCGCGGCGCTCGCGCTGTCCTGCACGGCCTCCACGCGGGCATCCCGCACTTCGCTCTGCTGCGCGTCGGGCGCAGTCCGGTCGATCGCCGACTCGATCAGCATCGTGACGTCTTCCAGCACGATCATCTGGTCGGCCCACATGTTCGGGGCCTGGCGCTCGTCCTCCATGGTCTCGGCATAGAACCCGTCGTCCAACAGGTTCTCGCCCTCACGGGTGACCCGCCCCACGTGGCCGCGGCCGCAGTGGTGGTTGGTCATCAGCAGCCCGTTGGGCGACACGAACGAGGCCGTGCAGCCGGGGATCCGCAGCGACGCCATGCGGGCCGTCTCGAGCCACTCGGCGGTGGGCCGGAAACTGTAGGCCTCCTCGAAGTAATCCAGAGGAGCGTTCTCGAAGGTCCACATCTTGCCCATGTCGAAGCGATGCGGCTCGATCGGCTTGACTCCCGGCTCCTTCGCGACCATCTGGGGTTCGGGTGCCGCCGCCGGTGCCGGCGCGGTGGTCTGCACGCTGCTCGATGCGCAACCCGCGACGAACAGGCCCATGGCCACCAGGCCAAAGAACTGGGTCCGTTTCATGAAAACCTCACTGGTAAGTCCAACTTCCCGTCACAGCCTCCCCAACCGCACTGCTGCAGGTATCGAGGAAAGGCCCCCCGGAGCCCCCGGGGAGAGGGCTGTAAGATACCCCGGGGGGCGCCGCAGGGGCTACCGCACCAGGTGGAGCTTCTCCTGGCGCCTGAGCACCCAGCGCATCTCGCCGTCCGGGGTCAGGGCGGCCTCCTCCTCGAGCATCATGCGGACCCGCTGGCCGTCCCAGGCGGCCACGGGCGTCGTGGCCTGCAGCTCGATGGAGAACCAGGTGCCGGCCCGCAGCCTCACCTCGCCGCGTCCCGGGACTCCGTCCTGACGGTCCCACAGCCCGATCAGCGGCCCCGCGCCGTGGCCGTGCTCGCCGATCGGATGGGTGTAGACGGTGCCGTCGATGTCCGCCTCCTCCATGGCGCCCAGCGCCGCTGCCAGCACCTCGTTGCCGGTGAGTCCCGGCCGCATCTCGGCCAGCAGGATGTCCTGCAGCCGGTTGGCGTTGTGCAGGGCCGCCTGGAGCTCGAGGGGAGGCTCGCTCTCGCCCTCGCGCAGCACGTAGCCCATGTGCTGGGTGTCGGTGTTGAGCCTGAGAGCGGTGATTCCCACGTCGCAGTGCAGCAGGTCGCCGCGCTGGATCACGGGGTTGGTGGAATCGGCGAAGCTCACACCCTGCCGCTGGATGTCCACCGAAGGCTGGAACCAGGTGCCCAGCCCCAGGTCGTTGAGCTGCTGCCGGAACCACCAGCGCGTATCGTCAACGGTCGTGACACCGGGAGTGATCACTTCCGAGGAGAACATCTTTGCGATGAGGTGGTGGACCAGCTGCTGCATCGCGAGGTAGGTGGAGTCCATCGCGGGCGTGCGGACGGCCAGGTAATCCAGCGCCAGGTGCTCGGCGCGCGTCACGCGCTCCAACAGCTCTGGGCCCAGCGCCTCCTTCAACTGCTCCCACTCACCGGCGCTCAGCCCGTCGGCGAAGTTGTGCTCCTGTGAGATGTTGAGCGCGATGCTGCCGGGATTGCGCTCGCGGATCACCCGGGCCACCACCTGCCACTGGTCGCGGCCCCAGAACTCACGCGGCCTCCCGTCGGGCGCCTCCTCGGTCTCGCGCAGGACCTCGTACACGCCGCCCTGCGAGTTGCCGCCGATCGCGATGCGCTCCACGCCCTCATCGGGTCCGCGGTCGAAGAAGATGTAAACGGTGCGGCGCCGCGCGGCGAAAGTGGTCGGCGCGGTGAGCGCCTTGAACAGCGGGTCCTCGTTGTACTCCCGCATCGGGATCACCCACATCTGCACGCCGTACTCGCGCATCAGGGCGGGCAGCACGCCGTCGAGGCGCTGGCGCAGCCATTCCTGCTGCAGATCGGCCTGCTGGCGCAGGGTGCCGAAGGGGTGTGTTCCCGCCTGCTTCTGAGCGGCGGCCGGTGAGGCGGCCGCGAGGCACGCCAGTACGGTGATCAGCCATGGGCGGGGCATCTGTGGTTCGCTCCGTCAGTAGGGATGAATCGAAGAGTGGGGGGAAGATATCGCGTGGTTTCGGCGCCTGCTACGACGCAGTAAGCTCAACCCATGACGACCAGAGCTCCCTACCCGCTCGAGCCCTCGCCCGCTGAGATGCAGCGGCTGGTGGACGAGGCGATGCAGCGCATCGTCGCCCACATAGAGTCGCTTCCCGAGCAGCCGTCCTTTGACCTCGACGGTGCCGAGGAACTGGCGCGCGAGCTGGCGGAGCCGCTCCCGGAGTTGGGCTCGGCGTACGAGGACCTGCTGGATCTGCTGTTCGAGCGGGCCGTTCCCAAGAGCTTCAACACGGCCGGTCCCGGATACCTCGCCTACATTCCGGGCGGCGGGCTGTTCCACTCGGCCGTCGCGGCGCTGATAGCCGACGCAGTCAACCGCTACACCGGAGTGTGGCTCGCGGCGCCCGCACTGGTGCAGCTCGAGGAGAACGTGCTGCTCTGGCTGTGTGACATCGTGGGCTACCCGGCAACGGCACGCGGCATCCTCACGTCGGGTGGCTCGCTGGCCAACTTCTCCGCAGTGGTGACCGCGCGGCGTGAGAGGTTGCCCACCGATTTCCTGAAGGGGACTCTGTACGCGTCGGACCAGGTGCATCACTCGGTCGAGAAGGCCGCTCTCCTGGCCGGCTTCCCGCCGGAGAGCGTGGACGAGATCCCCTCGGACAGGAGCTTCCGCATGCGGCTGGACGTGCTGGAGCGCCGCATCGAGGAGGACAGGGAAGCGGGCAGCACACCGTTCATGTTGGTGGTGAGCGCTGGCACCACCAACACCGGGGCGGTGGACGACCTCGAGGCGGCGGCCGACGTAGCCCAGCGCCACGGGCTCTGGCTCCATGCCGATGCGGCGTACGGCGGGTTCTTCATGATGACTGAGCGGGGCCGCGCGGTCCTGCGCGGCCTGGAGCGCGCCGACTCGATCACGCTGGACCCGCACAAGGGACTGTTCCTGCCCTACGGCAGCGGCGCCCTCCTGGTGCGCGACGGAGCGGCGCTGCAGCGGGCCCACGCGCTGGACGCGGAGTACATGCCCGAGCTGCGCGAGGGGGCCGAGTTCACGGACCCATGCCAGCTCTCGCCGGAGCTGTCGAAACCGTTCCGCGGCCTCAAGGTGTGGCTGCCGTTCAAGCTGCTGGGTGCGGAGGCCTTCCGGCAGAACCTGGATGAGAAATTGGATCTCGCGCTGTGGGCCGCGCGGACCCTCCGTGAGATCCCCGGCATCGAGGTGGTTGCCGAGCCGCAGCTGTCCATCGTCGCGTTCCGGCTGGCGCGGCCCGGGCTCGGGGACGACGATCGCGACGCGCTGAACCGCGACCTGCTGGAGCGCATCAACCGCCGCCGCCGTGTCTACCTCACGGGCACCACCGTGCGCGATGGCTTCGTGCTGCGGATTTGCGTGCTCTCGTTCCGGACGCATCGCGACCGCATGGAGCAGGCCCTGGAAGACATCCGGGGAGCCGTAGGCGAGCTGTCCTGAGGGTTTCTGGCGCACTTCGGCACTGGCCTTCGTGGAGCCGCTCTTGGCTGGCCCAGGCCCGAACCCGCGGTTAGCATACCCGGAACCCATGGACCGAATCTCTCTTTCGACGACTCACACCGGCATCCTCGCCGCGCAACCGGCGAGCCTCGCGGTCGAGCGGGCTGGCGACGGCACCCTGGTGCTGCGCCTCGGCGGCGACTGGCTGCTGCGGGAGGGTGTGCCGTCCAACGAGGCGGTCCGGCGTGAGCTGGAAAGCCCACCTCGGCCGCAGCGGCTGGCGTTTGACTCCAGCGCGCTGGGGGCGTGGGACACCGGCCTACTCACGTTCCTCACGTCACTCAGACCGCTGCTCGAAGAGCACCGCTTCGAGGTCGAGAGAGAGGGCCTCCCGGAGGGCGTGACGTCACTGATAGCACTGGCCGAGGCGGTGCCGGAAAAGAGCGATGCGCGGGCCGAGGGCATTGAGCGGGGAGTGCTCGAGCGCATCGGCGAGTCCACCCTCGAGATCGGCGAGTCGCTGTCGGAGCAGCTCGAGTTCGTGGGCGCGTCCGCCATCGCATTCGGGCGAATGCTCATCGGCAAGGCCCGCTACCGCCGCTCCGAGCTGCTGCTTCAGATCCAGCAGGCCGGAGTCGAGGCGCTGCCCATCGTGGCCCTGGTGAGCTTCCTGCTCGGGCTGATCCTGGCGTTCGTGGGCGCGATACAGCTGCAGGCATTCGGGGCGCAGATCTACGTGGCCAACCTGGTGGGTATCGCGATGGCGCGCGATATGGGGGCGCTGATCGCGGCGATCGTCATGGCGGGCCGCAGCGGCGGCGCCTACGCTGCCCAGCTCGGCAGCATGAACGTGAACCAGGAGATAGACGCCCTGCAGACGACCGGCATCTCGCCGCTCGAGTTCCTGGTGCTGCCCCGCATGACCGCTCTTTTCCTGATGATGCCTCTGCTCTCGCTGTATGCCGCAGCAGTCGGCATCCTGGGCGGTGCGGCGGTCGGCACGGGCATGCTGGATCTCTCGCTCACCACGTACTACCAGCAGACGGTGGCGGCCATCAGCCTGCGGGACGTGCTGGGGGGAGTGATGAAGGGGGCGACTTACGGCATTCTCATCGCGCTCGCGGGCTGTCTGCGGGGCATGCAGTCGGGCCGCAGCGCCTCGGCCGTGGGCGACGCGGCAACCTCGGCCGTGGTCACCGCGATCGTGGCCATCATAGCGGCCGCCGGGATCTACTCGGCGGTGTTCTACGTGATGGGCTGGTGAGGGGGGTACGGTGATCCAAGTCAGCGCCAAGGACCCGATCACGGTGCGCGACCTCACGATGGCGTATGGCAGCTTCGTGCTTCAGCGCGACCTCAGTTTTGCGGTGAAGCAGGGCGACATCTTCATCGTCATGGGCGGGAGCGGGTGCGGCAAGAGCACGCTGATGCGGCACCTGCTGGGCCTCAACGAGCCGGCGCAGGGTGAGGTGTTCTACCGCGGCGAGAGCTTCACGCGGGCGGAGCCGGAGCGGCGTGAAACGCTGCTGCAGCGCATCGGCGTGCTGTACCAGAGCGGGGCACTGTGGAGCTCGCTGACTCTGGCGGAGAACGTGAGCCTCCCGCTGGGCGAGTTCACCGACCTGAACGCTGCGCAGCAGCGCGATGTGGCGGCGCTCAAGCTGGCGCTGGTCGGACTGGCGGGCTTCGAGGACTTCTACCCGTCGCAGATCAGCGGCGGGATGCAGAAGCGCGCCGGGCTGGCGCGGGCGATGGCGCTGGATCCCGAGATCCTGTGCATCGACGAGCCGTCCGCGGGGCTTGATCCGATCAGCTCCCGGTTGCTGGACGAGCTGATAGTGGGGCTGCGCGACAGCCTGGGCACTACATTCGTGATCGTGACGCACGAGCTGCAGAGCATATTCGACATTGGGAGCAACAGTGTATTTCTGGATGCGGAGACGCGAACCATGATAGCAATGGGGCCGCCCAAGGAGCTGCGGGATCACTCCGACAACCCGACCGTGCGCCGCTTCCTGACACGGGGGGAGGTGGCGAGTGTCTAGCAAAGCCAGCCCGCGGACGGTGGGACTGTTCGTGGTCGGGGCGATCGTGCTGGCGGTGTTCAGCGTGATGGTGTTCGGCTCGGGCAAGCTGTTCCGCGACACGGTGCCGTTCGTGGTGTACTTCGACGCATCGGTAGCGGGCCTCGACGTAGGGGCGCCGGTCAAGTTCCGCGGCGTGCCGGTCGGGACGGTGAGGGAGATCATGTTCAGGATCCCGGGTGAGGTACGCCGGTTCGACGACTACAGTATCCCCGTCGTGTTCGAGATGGACCAGGGCCTGATCCGGCACAGGGGAGGCACGATCAACCTGCGCAACGAAGCGCTCGTGGACAGCATGATAGCCGAGGGCTTCCGAGCTCAGCTCGCTCTGGAGAGCTTCGTGACGGGGAAGCGGTTCATCTCCCTCGACCTGATGCCCGAGACCGAGATCGTTCTCGAGGACCCGACCGAGACGCGCTACAAGGAGATCCCGGTGGTCGCCGCCACCGAGTTCGACGTGCTGCAGGCACAGATCCAGAGGATACTGGCTGAGATCGAAGCGTCCCCCATCGACTCGATGTTCATCGCCCTGACCGAGGCTATACAGTCGATGGAGCGGGTCTCTAGCCGGCAGCTCCCCCAGACCATGGCGACGCTGGACGTGGCGCTGGACGGAATTCACCAATTCGTGGACCACGCCGACAGTCGCGTCGACGGACTGGCTGACAACCTCGACACCGTCTCACAGAGCCTGACTGCGACTCTCGAAGAGATGCGCCTCGCGATGGCTGACCTGCGGACCCAGATGGCCCCGGAGTCGCCCATCACCCACACGCTGGTGCAGACGCTGGCAGAGCTGGAGAACACCGCCCGGGCGTTCCGGGTGCTGGCCGAGTATCTGGAACAGAACCCCGCTGCCCTGGTGCGCGGGAAGGAAGTCGAGGGCAACAAATGAGACGGCGCACTTTCTGCTACGCTGCGGCGCTGGCTGCCGTGGCCACGCTGGGCTGCTCGCCCCTCGGGCCTCAGAAGGACCTGACCGAGTTCTACGTGCTGAACTCGGGGGCGGAAGAGGAGATGCAACAGGGTGTGAGGCCGGCCGGGGAGTTCTCCTTCGGCGTGGGACCAGTGCAGCTGGCCACGTACCTCGACCGGCCGCAGCTCGTGACGCGGGTGGGTGAGAACCAGGTGCTGTTTTCCGACGTGGGCCGCTGGGCGGGACCGTTGCGCCACAGCTTCAGTCGAGTCGTGACGGAGAACCTGGCGGTCATCCTGGAATCGTCCAAGGTTTTTGAGTTCCCCTGGTTTGAGTCACGCCGGCCCGACGTTGCGGTCGAGGTGCACGTCGCCCGCTTCGAGTGGAACGTCGCAGGCTACGCCGAATTGCTGGTAGGTTGGGCCATCACGAACAGCCGTGGGGAGAACCGGGAGTGGGGCCTGCACCGCTTCACGCAGCCGGCTGACTCCGCGGCCACGACCGCCGCCAAGGTCGCAGCGCTGAGCGCAACGCTGTGGCAGTTCAGCGAGCTGGTGGCGGTGGAGATGCAAAAGGTGCTCGACGCCGGCCCGCCAGAAGAGGTGCTGGCCGAGGGACGGTAGAACACCCCCAACCGCGAGCCAGTTAAGGCGGTCTGCTGCTGCAGGCCGCCTTCTTCTTGCGGCCTCGTGTCCGGGTTTATGCCGTCGCGCAAACGTGGCAGGCCCGCCTGCTGATCCGGCAAGCGCGGCGACCCGGGCGCCCAAATCCCTGCCACGATTGCAGACGAAACCTGGCATCGCACTTGCGTGACGAAGTCACGTACGGCGGCGCCGGCGGCCGCCGGACTGTTACAGAACCGTTACCCCACTGGATCTGGATTCAAGGAGAACACGCGATGCTGCACCCGACGATCAGGCGCAAGCGCGCCCCCAACATCTGGGAAGACATGTTCAACGTGCGGAATGAGTTCGACCGGCTCCTGCGCCGCCGCGACGACGCCGAGGTCACCAGTGCATGGTGTCCCGTGGTGGATGTCAGCGACTCGCAGGACGCAGTGGTACTTCAGGCGGAGCTGCCCGGCGTGGCGCCGGAGCAGGTGGACGTGAGCGTCGAGAACAGTGTGCTCACGATCAGCGGTGAGAAGAAGCACGTGCACGAGGAGGGCAAGGATGGTTCCGAGTACCACCTGGTGGAGCGGCGCTACGGCCGCTTCGAGCGCAGCTTCTCGTTGCCGCGCACCGTGGATTCCGAGAAGGTGGACGCCACGGTAACCAACGGTGTGCTCACAGTAACCCTGCCCAAGGTGGAGGCGGCCAAGCCGCGGAAGATCGCGGTGAAGGTGAGCGCCAACTAGGCGGGATAGGACCCCACAGACGACCTCCGTTGAGAGAAGGGCCCGGCCGATCGGCCGGGCCTTTCTTTGCTTCTAGGAAGCTCGCTTCGGCGGCGGCGGTCCGTAGCGGTTCCACCAGTCGGTGCGGCGCTCGTCGCTCCAAGCGTGCTCCAGGCCGAGCTCGTCGAGCAGACGCGAAAGCTCACGCGCATCCTGCGGCCGGTCCGTCGGGTCCTTGGCGAGACACTGCATCAGCACCCGCTCCAGCCCTTCGGGCACCTCGATCTCGGTGCGGTGGGATACCGGCACCGGCATCTCGCTGCTGTGCGCCACCACCATGGCCATCGCACTCGACTTGTCGAACACGAGCCGCCCGGTGAGGAGCCAGTATCCCACGCAGGCCAGCGAGTAGAGATCGGCGCGGCCGTCCACGGGACCCTCGCCGAGCGCCATCTCCGGCGCGATGTAGGCCGGCGTGCCGGTGACCATACCAACGGCGGTGAGCTGCGCGTCGGGCTGTTCCACTTGCTCGCGCTTCACGATGCCGAAGTCCAGCACCTTCACGAAGTCCAGGTCGGCTCCGTAGCGGCACACGAACAGGTTGGCAGGCTTGATGTCGCGATGGATCATACCGGCCAGGTGAGCCTCGTACAACGAGTGGCAGGCCTGGCGCAGCAGGGCCACGACCCGCTCCGGCGGCTGGGGGCCGTGCTTGTCCACCAGGGACTGCAGGTCCACCCCGTCCAGCATCTCCATCACGTAGTAGAAGGAGCCTTCGCGCGAAATGCCGAAGTCGAACAGCTCAATCGTGTGGGGCGAGCGCAGCGAAGCGGTGGCCTGGGCCTCGCGCTCGAAGCGCCGCAGGGCGGTCATGACCCCGGCCTCGTCTTTCGCACCCACCCGGTCGGGCAGGATCAGCTTGACCGCGGCCTGGCGCGCCAGCAGCCGGTGGGTGGCGCGCCACACCTCTCCCATGCCCCCCTTGCCCAGCAGATCCTCCAAGTGATAGCTCCCCATCGAGCGTGCCTTCTTGAGCTGCTCGCCCAGCCCGAACACCACCTTCGCGATCATCGTGGCCAGGAACACTGCCAAGGTGCTGGGCCACAGGTAGCGAATGAACAGAGCTACGCCAGGGAGCTCGCCCTCACCGCCGAGCGCGTAGACGACGGCGATGAGCGGCTCGGTTGCTGCTGCAATCACCGAGGCAATGAGCGTGGCCCGCGGCGTATTGGGCACGATGATGGGGTAGAGCAGCACCCATACGGCTACCGGCGACCACAGGACTCCCGCCCGCTGCGACTCGAACCAGTTGTACTTCACCGAGAGGATCGATATGGCGAGCGCGACCACGATCTCGTAAGCCTGTCCCAGAGCCAGCAGGCGCCCCGCCGACAGCTTGCCCTTGCGAGCAATGAAGAACACCGCGATGCTCGCGGTCCAGATGAGTATGTCCGCTCCGATCCGTTCCATGCGGTCGGTGGGGAGCATGGTCAGCTCCCAGACCACCAAACCGGCTACGGATATGCCGATGATCAGTAGGCACACGAACTGCAGTCGCCGAGCGATGTCCTGCAGCAGGTCCATCGGCAGACCCGGCCGGGTCGCCGTTGCCGCGCTGAGCAGGGCGTCGGCGGTGTCGTTGCGCGGGGCCAGGGATATGTGGTCCTGCATCTGCGGTGCTCGCTTTCAGGTCCTTGGTAGCAGCTCTTCTACTGGCTGGGCGGGAAGTCCTTGAGGATGCCGCTCACGCCTTCCCTGATGCGGCGGTTCCGCTCGCGCGCGTCCAGGGTGCGGGGATCGACGTCTATGTCGGCTCCGCCGCGCCATACCAGGCGCCGCTCGGCAGCGTCTACCACGTCGATGATCAGGGTGCCCTGCGGGATGCTGTCCGCGCCGGGCTCGCCACTGCCGAACCCGAAGCCGAAGTACGCGTCCACCGCGTCGCGGTCCAGATCTCCGGTGTAAGCCAGGTGATAGCCCACCAGGAAGTCAGGCGTGGAGTCGTTGCGCAGGAAGCCCTTGGTGTTGAGCACGCTGTCCATGGTGCGCCGGATGCGGAGGCCTACCAGGTCCTCATGGGGCCTCTTGGCCTGCCCGGGGGCCGGGCTCAGCCAAGCATACGAGCTGTACTCGGCCATCAGGGGAGCCGCATCCTGCGCGTATCCCACCATGAATGTGGTCTTGCCGCATGCGACGACCGCGGCAGTAACCAGCACTAGGGCGCATGTGCGTCCGATCAAGCTCATCTGTCGCCTCCGATGGATCGGCGAATTATGCCCGGTGCGTATTGTGGCTGTCGGTACGGCCGCGCGCTACCTGGGCGGGAACTTCCTCAGTATCCTGTCGACCGCCTCCCGCAGCTGCTTGTCGCGCTGGTCTGCCGGGCGGGACCGGTCGATCTCCGCCTGTGCGGATCCGCGCCACACCAGCTCGCCCTTGCGGAAGTCCACCACGTCCAGCACCAGAGAGCCCTCCTCGTAGTACGTGGGGTAGCTCCTGCCGTACGCAGCCCCGTACCAGGGGCCCCAGCCGTAGCCGTAGTACGTGTTGATCTGGGTCACGCTCATCTGACCCCGCAGCGCCACGTGGTAGCCGATCAGGAAGTCGGGCTGATCGGTGTCCAGGTCGAACCCCTTGTCGGCCAGTTTCTCGTCGACCACGGCGCGGATGCGCCGCTCCGTGTCCTCGTTTTGGACTCGGGGGTCATCGCCCTGGGGGATATGCATCCAGTCGTACGTCTCGTAGGCCTCCATGGTGGGGACGGCCGCGGGGTCGTAGTCGGTCTGGATCTTCATGCCGCCGCAGCCGACCAGCGGGAGGGCCAGGGCCGCGATCGCGACTTGGGACAGTCTGTTCACGTCATCACTCCTGTCGTGCGGGAGGAAGGCTCCCGCGGGTGCGGACACGCCGAGCGGGCGGGCGGCGGCCCGGGAAACCCCGGCGCCGCTCGCGCACCGCCCGCTCTGATTGTCACGCCGGCAGCGGAATCCCGCTACCTGCTACATCCAGGCGAAGCCCAGACCGATCGTGAAGTAGCTGCGCGTGATGTCGTTGGCCTTGACCGCGTAGTTGTAACGCACGTTCAGGAACGACCGCACGTGCCAGTCCACCGGAATGACCACGCCGATCTCGGGGGCCACACCGAGGTGCCAGCTGTCCACCACGATCGAGCTGAGCCCGATGTCCAGCCGGTTCTCGATGTAGTAGGTGCCGAGCCCGATGCCAGCGTAGGGCCGGAAACCTCCCGGCTGGCCGAAGTAGTAGTGCGCCGTGGCCATGATCGGGAACGAGTTGACGTAACGCAGTTGATCGCCCGAGACATCAATGTTGCCCAGGTTGATCACCGAGTCGGTCGCCTCATGGAACACGTTCCATGCGAAGTAGAGGCCCACCGAGATGTTGGGCGTGGCCGTATAGCGGCCCTCGATGCCGAAGTTCCGCCAGCTGAAATCGTTTGTGAAGCTCTTGGTGTCGCCGGTGGGAATGCCCACCATGTACTCCATGCCCCAGAACCACTCCTGGGCCTTGGCCTCCGCGCCCCCCGCAAGGGTCAGGACGAGCGCGGCCGCAACGATGCGCAATGTCTTCGTCATGGTTCGCTCTCCCTTAGTTGCGTCTCAGGTACGGGGACTGTGAGTACGCCTGGTTGATCAAATCGGTCAGGCGCGCCTCGGTGCCGGCGGCCGACAGGTTCACCAGCAGGCCGCGGAGCCCTGCGGTCCAGGGAACGTAGGCCAGCTCGAGCGTATCGGCTGTGATCGTCGAGTCGGGCACGTACAGGTCGATGAACACGGTGCCCTGCTCGTAGGTGCCGCTGGCTCCGGTCGGCGGCCACCAGCCGCCCCAGCATCCGCCCCACCAGCCCCATCCGCCCCACCAGCCCCAGCCGCCGCACCATCCGGGGCTCCAGACGTACCAGTCGTTCTCACTGCCGACGCTGGTCATGAACAGCACGTAGTCCACGCCGTTCTGCCGGATCTCGGTGGTGTCGGTGATCCGCGTGTAGCCGCGCGCCTCCATGTTGGCCACGACCGTCGCGACCATCAGCGCGTCGAATTCGTGGCTCAGCGGGACCGAGCCGGTGGAGTCAGGGTCGCCGTTCTCGTCTTCGGGGAACAGCTGGACCACCGTGTCGGGGATCGCGAACGTGGGCCGCGCGAAGGTGTAGTCTGGGTCGTGAAGCGTCGCGACGACATCGAGCTCCGTGACGTTGCTGACATCGCCGGGGTAGCACGCGGCGGCCACCGCGGCCGCGGCAAAGAGCCCTCCAGCGACCCACACCCGCGCGGATCTCAGGATTCTGGCTGACCGTACTCTGTACATTCACTTCCTCCAGCTGGATTGGTCGGCGCGGCGCCGTGCCGCTGGCTCGCCGGCCGGTATCGAACGCCCCTCTTCGGAGCCCAGAATTATCACAGGGTGGACCCCAATATCAAACCCCTCAGCCGTATGGCGGGCAAGGGGTTCCCGAGGCGGTTCCGATAGTGCCGACGGACTCGCCTAGGGGTGTCGCACACCCATCGGGCGCCCGGGGCGGGGCCGGTCGGGGGGCGCGACGCCCCCCCCGACCAACGCTCTCCAGCCGGACGCGCTGGGCCTGCTACTCGAAGGCCTTACCGACCCTGCGGGCCACCGAGCCGCCCGCCACCAGCGACCAGCCGACGAACATTATGTGGATGCCGACCAGCACGCCTATCGCCCACTCTCCGGACAGAGGCCACTGACGCCAGATGAAGATCCCGAGCAAGAGGGCCAGGATTCCGCTGAACAGCGTCCAGCCCCAGCCCGGCTCGGGCTTGATCCGGAACGCCAGGATGATCCCGAAGACGCCGTCGATCACGAACCAGGCTGCCAGCACCAGCGTAAGGAAGCCAAGGCTGTAGAGGGGGTGCGCGACGATGAGCACACCCGCGATGACGCCCACGACACCCAACAGGATCGTGAGGACGCCCTTCCTCCAGTCTTCGTGTTCGAAAGCCGATACGGTGTGCGCGATCCCCGAGAACAGCACCAGGAAGCCCACCGTGTAGGCCACCGCCACGCCGCCGACCAGCGGCGCGCCAAGGGCCAGCACGCCCAGTACGATCAGCAGGATGCCGAGCAGGACTCCCATCCCGCCGGCCCGTTTCACCTCAGTCGCTGGTGTGGTCATGCCGCGCGTCTCCCTTCAGGAGAGGGGTTCGATGCTGGGAAGGTTCGTGCCCGTACCCCGCATGTCAAATCCGAGCGTTGAGCTTACGCGGGCCTTAGCTAACTTCGGTGTCATGCGTGCCCCGTTCTGTTGGCGATGACGACCCCGAGGCTCACCCGACTCGGCATCGTGCTGGCCTCCGCGTTGGCGGCGGCCGCACTCCTGGGCGTGTCCCCCCTGCACGCCCAGAAGACCGACGTCGTCATAATGAACAACGGCGACTACATCACGGGCGAAGTGAAGAAGCTCGAGCGCGGCAAACTGGACTACTCCACCGACGACATGGGTCGGCTCTCGATCGAGTGGCTCAAGGTGCACCACGTGACCAGCAACCACTACTTCGAGGTGGAGCGGATCTCCGGGATCAAGCACTTCGGACAGCTGGGCCGCACCGAGGTGCCCGGTGAGCTGGTGGTGATTCTCACCAGGCCGGACACGATGGAGTTCGACGACGTGGTGCGGATCACGCCCGTGGAGGCGACGTTCTGGCAGCGATTGAGCGGCCGGGTTGAGGCGGGAGTCAACTTCACCCGGGCCAACAAGCTCTTTGAGTGGACCAGCGGGTTCGAGATCAAGTACCGGGGCCGCAAATGGTACTCGCGGCTTTCGGGCAGCAGCTATTTCCAGACTCAGGAGACCACCGAGGGCACGAGCCGCAACAACTACACGTTCGAGCTGCAGCGGTTCATGGCGCACAGGTGGGGGGCGGGAGTGACGGCGCGGGCCGAGCAGAACCAGGAGCTGGAGCTGGACTACCGCACGACTCTGGGGTTGGGCGGCACCCACAGACTGCTCCAAACCAACCAATCCCGGCTGCTGCTCAGCATGGGGGCCACCGGGGGCGCGGAGCAGTTCTCGGGCACCGATCCGGCCTTCTCAGGCGAGCTCTACCTGGGCGGCGACTACTCGCTGTTCCGCTACGACTCACCCAAGACGGACCTCAGCGTTCAGCTGATGACGTTCGCGTCATATGTGGACATCGGCCGGATCCGCTTCGACTTCGACCCTCGGGTCGACTACGAGCTGTTCAGCGACTTCTACCTGAGCTTCGTGTTCTTCTGGAAGTTCGACAGCCGGCCGGGCGGCGACGGCACCAAGAACGACTACGGCCTCAACTTCCTGTTATCCTACAAGTTCGGCTAGACCGGCGTGGCCACGGGCGCCCGCGCCCGCCCCACGACCACCGTGATGTTGTCGCCGCCGCCGCCCTCCAGGGCGTCCTGCAGCAGCTCCTCGGCAGTCTGCTGGGCCGACTCCATTGCCAGCAGCCGCTGCTTGATCTTCTCCTCGGAGACGTAGCCGGTGAGCCCGTCGCTGCACAACAGCATGATGTCGTCGGGGTGCCAGGCGACGCGGTTGGTCATGGGCCGCGCCTCGGGGCCGCCGATGGCGCTGGAGAGCACGTGGGCCCATTTGGATTCGATCGTCTCGGCCGTGCTCAGCACGCCCTTGTCGTACAGCTCCTGTGCCACGGTCTGGTCGCGCGTGATCTGGATCAGCTCGCCGTCGTGCAGCTGGTAGCAGCGCGAGTCGCCCACCTGCACGATGTAGACCCAGGGCCAGATTCCGATCGCCAGCGTGAGCGTCGTCGCCATCCCCTGGCGCTTGGGGTCGGCCTCCGCCTCCTGAACCACGGCCGCGTGGGACTCCATCACCGATTCGTTGAGCTGCTCCAGGAACTGGGACTCCAGCTGGGGATCGTGGGTGTAGTAGCACTGCATCGAGTGCGTGACGTAGCGGGCCACGTTTTCCAGGGCGAGCCGGCTGGCGTCCTCCCCGGCCGAAAGCCCGCCCACCCCGTCTGCCACCAGGGCCATGTACGCCAGGCGCTCTCCCCTGAGCGGCAGGGTCTCCGGGTTGGGGAGGCTGGTATCGTGGACCACCATCTGCTTGTGGAGCGAGCAGAGCAGGAAGTGGTCCTGGTTGACCTTGCGCACCTTGCCCACGTGGGTGAGGCCGTGGACGTCCAGTTCCTCGTCGAGGGGCTTGGAGTTGGCCGCCTGCATCGCTGTCTCCCGTCGCTCGAGTCCTCGCCCCTAATGTGGTGCGAGCCGGCGGGTGTCCACCAGGGGCAGCCCTACTTGATCGCGAACAGGTAGCCCAGCGAGAACATCAGGTTGCGGTTGCGGACGGTGTCGCCATCGGTATTGCTGACGTTGGTGAGGCCTAGATTGTAGGCAACGTCCAGTGTGAACCCGCCGTAGCCCTTGCCCAGCTTGAGGCTGGCCCCGAACTCGACCCCGATGTCCAGGTTCTTGGCCACATCCAGGTCGCAGTCGGTCACGCCGCTCGGGGGCACCGGCTCGGCGATGTTGCAGGTCGTGCGCCAGCTGAACACTGGACCGGCGAACACGCGCGGGGCGAAGAAGGACTCACCGATGGGGAAGGTCAGCACGCCGAGAACGGGAAAATCGACGTAGTTCACGTCCAGGTCGGTGGCGACGCTCCCACCCGGCTCGATCCCCTTGCCGACGTACAGGGCCTCGCCCTGGATCGCGAACTTGCGGCTGAAGGCGTAAGACACGACCACGCCGCCGTGGCCGCCGGTGCGGTTGTTGCCGTCGAGGTCGGTGCCGTCGACGGTCCCGCTCAAGTTTGCCAGGTTGATGCCGCCCTTCAAGCCGAGCAGCGCCTGGCTCTGCGCGGCTAGCGGACCGGCGGCGATTACTGCAAACGTCAGGAGCAACGCGGGAATCCTCACGGCCTTCATCCCTAACTCTCCGGGTTTGACGCAACGGTGAACTGGGGGCCGCCCAGAGTGGACCGGGGCGGCACGGTAGCCCGCCCGCAAGCTAACGCGTGCGGCCGGGCCCGGTCGACCTTCCGTACGGCGGGTGGTCCGGGAAGTTTCGGGGTCTCGGCACCTGCCCGCGGCGGCCCGTGGCCGGGCAGCCTTACCGGATCGGGGCCTTTCCCTGCGGCGCCCGCGGCCCCGCAGCGAAGGCCGCCAGGAACACCGTCAGGGTGATTGCCGCCGACAGCACGAACACCGACCGGCCGAGCAGGCCGTACAGCACCCCGCCCACGATCAGCCCCAGGATGCTCGCCACTGCTGCGGCGCTGCCAGCGAAGCCCTGAACCGCGCCCTGGTTCTCGCTCCCGGCCGTTTTGGAGATGACCGCGAGGAGCGAGGGCCACATCAGCCCGTTGCCGAGCGCCAGGAGTGCCGCCCCGAAATACAGGGCCGGAGTGCGCTGCGAGGTGAAGCACAGGAAGCTGGCTCCCAGTATGAAGCTGCCCGCCAGCACCAGAGTGCGGTCCGACCAGCGCATTGCGGCGCGGCTCAGTACGGGGCCCTGCACCACGACCATGAAGAGGCTGAGGATAGCGAAGAAGACACCGACCCTGGTGAGTGACCACTGGAGGCCCGTGGCCGCAAAAACCGGAAAGGCGATGTAGAAGAAGTTGAATGCCAGATAGACAAGGAAGTACACACCCATCAGGAGCGGCATCGACGGCAGGCCGAGAACCTGCCTCAACGACATCCTCCTGGCCGCCTCCAGGCGGTAGCAATCGCGCTGCTCCTGACCCAGCACTTTGCGCACGGAAGCCTGCTCGGGGCTCGTGGCAAGCACGCACTGCTTTGAATCCGGGAGCATCGTGACGATCAGCAGCGTGGCGACGAGCGAGATGGCCAGGGCCGCCGCCACCGGCAGCGTCTCGCCCCACGCGGTGGCGCCGAGCAGGCCGGCCAGCGCCGGACCCACTATGAACCCCAAGTTGGCGGAGATCGCCATCTTGCCGAAGGCGGTGCTCCGCTGGCTCTCTGGTGTGATGTCGGCGAGGTAGGCGTTCGCCACAGATACGTTGCCGCCCGTGACGCCGTCCAGCGCGCGGGCGAAGAACAGTACGGCCAGCGGCAGCGTAAGCGTGAACGCACCGAGCAGACGGGAATCCACGGCGAGCAGGGTCCGGGTCGGCAGGTACAGTGCGGCCAGGAAGATGGCCCAGGACGCGAGCGTGCCCAGCTGGCTCAGCAGGAGGATGCGCCGCCGCCCGTAGCGGTCGGACCAGCGCCCCAGGATTGGAGCCCCGATTAACTGGAAGAAGGAATAGGTCGCGCCCATGACCCCGTACACGAGCGCGTTGCCGCCGAGCCGGGTCACCAGGAAGACCAGGAACGGCACCACGATGCTGAACCCCAGGGTCCCGACGAAGTTGACCGACAGGATGGGGTAGATGGAGACGCTTTGGGGCCGGGAGGGAGCCGCCATCGGCGCCGCCTCAGCGGCTTGGCATCACCTGCTGGCCGCCTCCCCCGCCGCTCCCGCTGCAACGCCGCCCGCCGGGCCGCCCAGATCGGCCGTCTCGGCAGCCGCCGGCAGCTCCGGTCCCTCGACCGGCCCCAGGGTGAGGTTCTCGCTGTCGTCCCAGTACCCGGGGGGGCGCCCCGCGTAGGGTCCGGGCCCGCGATATCCGTAGGGGTATGGGCCCACTACGCCGACGCCAACGTAGACGTTGCCGCCGCCGCCGCCGCAGCCCAGCGTGGCACCGGCCGTGCAGATCGCGGCCGCGAGCAGGAAGCCTGAGAAACGCGTCATCGGTCCGCCCCTCCTTCCTCTTCCTCCTCGTAGGGCCACTTCTGGATCGCCAACACACCGCCCGTGGGGTCCTGGACTATGGCCACCGATCCGCCACGGATGTCGGGGTCGGGCGCGAACACCAGGGTGCCGCCCAGGGACTCGACGCGGGCGGCCACGGCCGCCGGATCGTCGACCTTCACGTATGGAATCCAGTGCGGCCGCACGTCATCCCAGTTCAGCTCGGCCACTCCGGCCCTGGCCCGCTCCCCCCGCATCAGCAGAGTGTAGGGCTGCTGCAGGCCCAGGTCGGTGACCTCCCGCTCGTAGCCGGCCAGCGACTGGTAGAACGCGAACGCATCGGCCACGTCGTGGGTCCAGAGCTCGGTCCACAGCCACTCGTTGGCCGCGACATCATCCGCGTCGGGCGGGTCTCCGGTGCCGGAGCGCAGCAGGGCCACGATGGCGCCCTGCGGATCGCTCACGAGGGCGAATCGGCCCCGCTCCGGGATATCGCGCGGCTCGCGCAGCACGGTAGCGCCCGCCGCCGCCGCCGCCGCCGTGGCGTCATCGACGTCGGCCACGGAGAGCCAACTGACCCACTGCGTGACGTTGGCCTCCTCCGCTTCGCGCTTCACCTGTGCCATGCCGCCGATGGCCCGACCCTGATGCAGGATCGTTATGTAGCGCCGGTCTCCGTCGGCATCGTGGAACTCCCACCCGAGAAGCGCGCCGTAGAACCGTTCGGCAGCATCCACGTCGTGGGTGATGAGGTCGTACCAGACGAACTTCCCGACGTGGTGCGTGCCCGTCGCCGTGGGGCTGACGGGGGGTACCACGGGCAGCTTGCTGGAGCACGCGGTGAGCGCTGCCAGCGCGAGCACGGGGATCGTGCGTCGGATCATGAGGTTCCCTTCGGTTCGCATCACGACGGAGGATAGCCGGGCGGGCCGGCCCCCGCCATTGGGATGCACACAATACCGCTCTGGGCGCGGATGGTTCCTGCCGCTACTGCCGCGGCTCGATCCCGAAGCGGCGCATGACGTCCTCCTGGAACTCGCCGATGGCCAGGATCTCGTGGCAGGCGCGGCAGTCCGAGTTGATGGCCGTTCCATCCGAGGTGCGGTGTCCCCCGTCGTGGCAGCGGAAGCACCCTGGCGAGTCGGAGTGGCCGGTGTTGTCCGGGTAGGTGCCCCAGTCTATGGCCATCTCGGGGAAGACGTTCCGCGCGTACACGGCTAGGAGCGCCGCTGCCGACTGCTCGATGGCAGCGCCCTGGCTCTCGAACACGTCCGGGTGCTCCGTGCGATAGAACTCCGCCAGCGCCTCGGGTATGCGCCGTTCCGCCTGCTCCGTGCTCTCGTATCCGGCACGCAGGATCTCCAGGGACTGCCGCTTCACCCAGGGCAGCGTGGAGTCGATGTCCCCGCGCGCCAGCGCAGCGTCCAGGGCCCGGCCCGCCACCTGGAAGCGGTGCGAGGGCCGCGTGTGGCAGTCGAGGCAGTCCATTGTGCGCCGCTCCAATCCCTCCGCCTGCGTCGAATCCCAATCGGCGCGCATGAACTCGGTGACCTCGCCCGACTCGTCGGTATAGCTCACCCACGGGATGCGCTGACGGGTGGGATCGGCCAGGTACTCGATCGACACGCCCGGGTCCATGTGGAAGCCGTGGATGCCGCCGCCTGCCTGTCCGCCGCCCACGTGCAGGGCCAGCACGGTCATGGTACGGGTGTTGGCCTCGTCGAGCGCGAACTTGTGCAGCACGTGCAGGCGCCACCCGCCGAAGCTCTGGGGCCAGTGGCACTTCTCGCAGATCTCGCGGGCCGGCCTCAGCTGGTGCACCGGTGTGGGGATGGGGCGGCTGTGGTTGTTGAGCAGCTCGCCGAACATCTGGCGCACTCCGCTGAGCTTGGCCTCGACGTGGGCGCCCCTCCCAGACCCGATGTGGCACTCCACGCAATCCACGTTGCGGTGCGGTGAATCCCGGAAGGCGATGTTTTCCGGGGCCATGCTGTGGCATGTGGTCCCGCAGAAGCGCGGCGACTCCATGTACTTGACCGCCGCGTGGCTGAAGTAGCCGCCCACCAGCACGTTGAAGCCGGTGACCCCGAGCACGAACACCGCCATGTTGCGCAGCTCGCGGTTCTCAAACCCAAGGGCTAGGAACTCCCCGCTGTACGTGCCGCGGCGCTTCTCGGCACGGTAGCGCAGCCACATTCCGAACGGGATCAGCACGAAGCCGCCGATGAAGCACATCGGAAGCGCGACGATGAAGAACAGACTGAGGTACGGGTGCTGCCCGCCCTCGCGGACGTACACCGGCAGGACGAACAGCCACAGCACGGCGGCCGTGTTGATGAGGAACAGGCCAACGTAGGACCATGCGTTGTGCGCGAGGTGCACGAACTGCGCGAGGCGGCTCCGCGTCATCTGCACCGAGTTCGTCATTTCAGTTCCTCGAATTCCTGGTCAATCCGGCGGCAAGCTGCCGCGCGCTCACAGTGCGTAGTGCGTGTAATAGTGCGCGATCTTCTCGATCGCGACGATGTACGCGGCCGTGCGCAGGTCGGGGACGTCATCGCGCGAGCGCCATGTCTCGCGAATCTGACCGTAGGAGTCGCGCATGGTGTCGTCCAGGCCCGACCGTACGAGGTTGAGTTCATCGGCCTCATGGCGCAGCGCCGACGCAAAGGCGGCGGGCACCTTCTGCTCCAGCATCGTCTCGAGCAGGTCGATGGCCGTCTCGGACCGCATCTCCATGAGGCGGCGTCCCATGCGGCCGAACCGCATGTGCGAGATGTTCTTGGTCCACTCGAAGTACGACACGGTGACTCCGCCGGCGTTTGCGTACATGTCGGGGATGATGATCTTGCCGGCTTCACGCAGTATCTGGTCCGCCTCGTACGTGACCGGACCGTTGGCGGCCTCGACGATCACGGGGGCGCGGATCCGCGCCGCGTTGTCGCGCGTGATCTGACCTTCGAGGGCCGCTGGTATCAGGATGTCGCAGTCGGTCTCCAGGACGCTGGAGCCGTCCGCCACGTACTTCCCGTCGGGGAAGCCCTTCACGCCGCCGTGCTCCTTCATGTGGGCGAACACCTGCTCCACTGAAAGCCCGTCGTCGTTCACCACGGCGCCGTCGCGCTCGATGATCGCGACGATCTTGGCGTCGTCCTCTTCCTCCAGGAACTTGGCTACGTGGAAGCCCACGTTGCCCAGTCCCTGGACGACCACTCGCTTCCCACCCAGAGTGCCGTCGAGGCCGACCTCCTTGAGGTCCTCGGCATGGCGGAACAGGGCGTGAATGGCGTATTGGACACCGCGGCCCGTCGCTTCGACGCGGCCGCGGATCCCGCCCAGCTCCACGGGCTTACCGGTGACGCAGGCGGCTGCGTTGAGATCGTCGGGGTGCAGCGTGCGGTAGGTGTCGGCGATCCAGCCCATCTCGCGCGCGCCGGTTCCCATGTCGGGCGCGGGCACGTTCATGCTGGGGCCGATGTAACCCTGCCGGTCCAGCTCGATCGTGAAGCGCCGCGTGATGTTTTCCATCTCCTCCTGGTCGTACTCGCGCGGGTCGATTTTGAGGCCGCCCTTGGATCCGCCGAACGGCACGTCGACCACGGCGCACTTGTAGGTCATCAGGGTGGCCAGAGCCTCGACCTCGTCCTGGTCCACTTCGGGGGCGTAGCGGATGCCACCCTTCACAGGCAGCCGGTGCTCGCTGTGATTGGCCCGCCAGCCGTGGAACACGCGCCACTCGCCGCGGATCTCGGCCGGAAACCTGACCTGGTAGACCGAGCGGCAGCGTCTTATCACGTCGCCCAGCCCCGGTGGGAGGTCCGTGCGCTCGATGGCGGCGCCGATCATGCGCTCGACGCTGGCCAGGAATTCCGATGCGTTCCCTGCGCTCATTCGGGTGCCTCCTTTGGGCCCACCTGGTGTGCCGGGTGTGGGGTGAGTCACACCATCGAGGCGGGCTGGCCGGTGGCCTTGAGCACGCCCTGCCAGATCGCACCCTCCGGGTCGAGCCGCTTTCTGGTGGCGACGGCGAGCTCGATCGGCACGTGTGTGAAGTGCCGGTTCCAGAATGCCACCACCATGTTGGTGCGGCCGGCCATGCCCGCATGGACTGCGTCCTGCCCCAGCATGAGGCAGAACTCGGAGTCCACGGCGTTGGCGGGCAGGCTGCGGATGATGTAGCTGGGGTCGATGTACTTCACGTCCACGGGGCGGCCCGCCTCCGCGAAATGGCGGCGGATCTCGTCCCGCACGAAGGTCCCGACGTCGCCCAGCTTCACGTTGCCCGAGGCGTCGTACACGGGCGGCGCCTGCTCGAGCAGGTCCTGGCCCGCCCCTTCCGCTACGACCACCACCGCGTGGTGCTTCTCTTCCAGCCGGCTGCGCAGGGCGGACAGGAAGCCGGTCTCGCCGTGCAGTGCGAAGGGCACTTCGGGCACCAGGCAGAAGTTCACGTCTGCGTTGGCCAGGCTCGACTGGGCGGCGATGAATCCGGAGTGGCGGCCCATGAGCTTCACGAGGCCCACGCCGTTCCACGCGCCGCGCGCCTCGCTGTGCGCCGCCTCGATGGCTTTGCGCCCCTCTTCGACCGCGGTCACGAAGCCGAAGCTCCGCACGGTCCACGCCAGGTCGTTGTCTATGGTCTTGGGGATTCCGATCACGCTGATCGGCAGCCCGCGGCGTCCGATCTCTGCGGCGATAGCAGCCGCGCCGCGCAGCGTGCCGTCGCCTCCGATCGTGAACAGCACGTTTACGCCGAGCTCAGCGAGCGTCTCCACCATTTCCGCCGGCTCCTGCGGCCCGCGCGACGATCCCAGCAGCGAACCGCCGTCGTGGTGGATGTCCCGGACGTCGGCGGGGCCGAGCTCGACCGCAGGCTCGCGTGGCTCGCGCGCCAGGCCGGCATACCCGTAGCGAAAGCCCAGGATCCGCTTGGCACCGTAGCCGTAGCTGAGCGTCATCACGATCGAGCGGATCACGTCGTTGAGGCCGGGACACAGGCCGCCGCAGGTGACTATTCCGGCTGTGACCTTGGATGGCTCGAAGAAGATCGAGTGCCGGGCCCCGGCCGGCTCGAAAGCGGGCGGCATCGTGCAGGTGTCGATATAAGGCTTGAGCTCGACCGTATCGGAGCAGGTGAGCACGCGGCGCCCCTCGTCCACGAACAGCGTGTCGCGCTGAGCGAGGGGTGAGGGTATCTCGCAGGGTCCCAGTGAACGGATCCGGAGCTGCTCCGGGTCGGGCATGGGCCCGCGCACAACCGCGAACTCGCTGGTCGTGTCCATCGGTCAGCTCAGCAGGTCGCCCAGGTCGGCCACCACGACGTCGGCGCCGTTCGCCCTGAGCTGTTCGGCACTCCCGGTTCGGTCCACACCTATGACCAGCCCGAAGTTCCCTGCGCGCCCGGCCTGCACTCCGGAGATGGCGTCCTCCACGACGACCGCGCGAGCGGGCTCCACACCCAGCTCCCGGGCAGCCTCCAGGAAGATGTCGGGCGCCGGCTTGCCCGCCAGCTCGAGCTCGGCGGCCACCAGACCGTCGACCCTGAGATCGAACAGGTCGTCGATGCCGGCCGCCTTCAGCACGGAGCCTGCGTTCTTGCTGGCCGAGACGATGGCCGTCTTGATGCCGTGGTCGTGCAGATGGCGCACGTAGTCCACGGACCCCTGGTAGACCTCGGGTACCTGCTCTCTCAGCACTTGATTGAACAGGGCGGCCTTGGTGTTGCCGATCCCGCACACAGTAGCGTCACCAGGCGGGTCAGCGGGATCACCCCACGGCAGCTCGATGCCGCGGGACGCGAGAAAGCTCTTTACCCCGTCGTAGCGCGGCTTGCCGTCCACGTAAGGCAGGTAATCGGCTTCGGTATCGAACGGCACGACCTCAGAGCCGGCGGCTGCCGCGCGCCGCTCCAGGAAGCCGTCGAAAATCCGCTTCCAGCAGGTGGCGTGGATCTTGGCCGTGGCGGTGAGCACGCCGTCGAGATCGAACAGGACGGCGTCGAACCGCTCGGGCGTGACCTGTATTTCGGGATTGGACATTGGCTCCGCGGTGCCGGGTTGGTCTCTCGTGACTCCCGGTCAAATAACGCCGCGGAGCGAGGGCTGTCTACCGGGCCGTTTCCAGGGCGTCGCGGTCGGGCTTCACCTCGTCATTCAATCCCACCCCGCCGCGTTCGTCCCGGACCATGCGGGAGTACAGGGAGATCGAGGGATCGAACAGGAACCGGAACAGCAGCCGCGTCCAGGACGAATGGTAGTCGAGGCTGTCGTAAGCCTCGGGGGCCGTCTGGCGCAGCTTGGGCAGGTTGTTCCAGGGCACCGAGGGGAAGTCGTGGTGCTCGTTGTGGTAGCCGACGTTGAGTGACAGCCGGTTGAGCGGGCCGTAGTAGCTGAACGTCTCCTGCTCGCCTCCGTCTACCATGTAGTGGCGCTGCACCCAGCGCGCCCCCAGAGGGTGCAGGCCGATGCCGAAGAACAGCGACAGTACGAGATAGACCAGCGCCTTGGGGCCCCACAACACGAACACGGCCACGTCGAACGCGAACTGGATGAAGGTATTGGTCACCATCCACCAGTCCCACAACGGCACTTCGCGCAGCCGCATCGGCCGTATCGCTTCTATCACCGGGAAGAATGCCAGCCACAGCGCCTTCCGCCACGCCGATGTTCCTACCAGCTTGGCCTCCCACTCGAACGGGAGGTCGGCGTCGAGCTCGTACACGCCCTGGAACGCGTGGTGCTTCAGGTGATACTTGGCGAACGGAACGTAGCTCGGAAAAGCGAGCGGCAGGTTGGCGAAAATCCCGGTGAAGACGTTCGGAGTGCGCCGTTTCCACACGAGCCGGTGCGTGCACTCGTGGATCACCACGAACAGGGCGTGGTTGGCCACTGCGCCCACGAAGTACGCGACGGCGACTACGAGCCACCACGACTGATCGCGCAGCAGGAAGGCCAGCCCAGTCTGCAGTGTCACCAAGCCCACCGTGTACCAGAACGTCATGGGGTTCTTGCCGATCAGCTCGCGGACCTCGGGGTGCTGCTGGAGGATCTGCTTGGTGCGGCCGCGGTGCGGCTCGGGCCGGTCTGAATGGGCGAACTCTCTCGGTGCTGTAGTCACCTGGGCTCCGCATCGCGTGCCGCGGTGGCACTTCCTGCAGAGGAGCATTGTGTCCACCACCGCAGTACGTTCCTTGACGTTCCCGAGATACACGGCGCCCGGCCAGCCGACCGAGCGTTCTCGCCGTGTTC
>JBDHJM010000063.1:0-11948 GCA_039586895.1 Gemmatimonadota bacterium
GCCACCCGGCTGACGGGGCCTAAGTCCTTACGGAGGGCGGGGGACTCGAACCCCCAAGGGCTTGCGCCCGGCGGTTTTCAAGACCGCTGCCTTACCAGTTAGGTCTAGCCCTCCGGGGGGTAAGGTAATGGTCGCATTCGCGCGCCCCAACCGTCCGGCTCCCTGGCCCTAAGCCCCGGCAGGCCATACCTTTCCGCCATCGCGCGCCGCCTCGGGGGACGCTGCCCAGCGGCGTGACGCGGGTTACGGCCAAGTGCAAGCGGCGCAGTACGTTAGGCCGTAGGATGGCGGCGGCAGGAGTGAGCCATGACGCCCATCGAAGAGCTCGATCGCATTGCGATCGACGTCAAATCCCACCGACTGCTCAAGACTCTCCTCAAAGAGAATCCCAAGCTGGATGAGATCATGCGCAACTCGAAGAACGAGATCGAGGCGCGCATCGGGCTCAAGGATTGGGTGATGGAGGAGCTGCGACAGCGGCCCCAGGCGCTGGCGTACTACGAGGGCACCCACTCCGACCGCGCGGCATTCGAGGCGCTCTCGTGGAGCGACTACGCGGCGATCCGGCTGCTCGACTACGGCGATCACGCGGGCCGCGAGTTCCTCGATCTCAACCTGCGGGGCGCGGTGGCGGTGAGTACCCCGATCCGGCAGCTGTGGCTTGCTGTGAACCGGGGCACTGGTGGAGCGAAGCCCGATTTCTTCGAGGACATGCTCTACCTCTTCCGCCAGTTCACCGGTCGCAGCACGCTGCGCCAGCCGACGCGGGAAGAGGTCGAAGCATGGATGGAGCGCTACCCGTCGGGTTCCGACCCGCGCATCGTGGCGCTCAGAGAGGAGAACCGCGACCGCATCCTCCACATCCTGATCGACCGGATCGACGCGGGCGAGATCACCAGCCAGAAGTTCGCGTTCGCGGATGGCATGTCGCGCGACGACAAGTTCCAGCGCGCGCTCGAGTGGTGGGACGACCCAAGGTTCCACCTGCGCTTCGCGGTGCGCTCGCCTGAGCTGTTGAACGAGATGCTGGGCAACTCGCTCGACCCCGACACGATGAAGGTGCTGTACCGCGCGCGCGATGCTGGGATCCCCTTCTTCGTGAACCCCTACTACCTCTCGCTGTTGCACGTGCGCGTGCCGTACTTCGCCATCGGCGCCGACCTTGCGATCCGCCACTACGTCGTGTACAGCAGCCAGCTGGTGGAGGAGTTCGGCCACATCCGTGCTTGGGAGAAGGAGGACGAGGTCGAGCCGGGGAAGCCCAACGCGGCCGGGTGGCTGCTCCCGCCGTACGACAACGTGCACCGTCGTTACCCCGACGTGGCGATCCTGATTCCGGACACCACTGGCCGGGCGTGCGGTGGCCTTTGCGCCTCCTGCCAGCGGATGTACGGGTTCCAGCACGGGCAGCTCGACTTCGATCTCGACGAGCTGGCGCCCAAGGAGAGCTGGCCCAAGAAGCTCGACGAGCTGATGGAGTACTTCGAGCGGGACTCCCAGCTCAAGGACATACTGATCACGGGCGGCGATGCGCTGATGAGCACGGACACTCATCTGGAGCGCATCCTCGACGCCGTCTACGAGATGGCGAAGGCCAAGCGCCAGGCCAACGCGAAGCGCAAGGACGGCGAGAAGTACGCGGAGCTCATACGGGTGCGCTTGGGTAGTCGGCTGCACGCCTACCTGCCGCAGCGCATCACCCCCGAGCTGACCGAGATCCTGCGGCGCTTCAAGGAGAAGGCCTCCAAGGTCGGGGTGCGGCAGTTCGTGATCCAGGCGCACTTCGAGTCGCCCATGGAGGTGACGCCGGAGGCACGCGACGCGGTGGCGCGAACGCTCGCGGCCGGCTGGGTCGTCATCAACCAATTCGTGTTCACGTCGGCGGCGTCACGGCGGGGCCACACTGCGAAGCTGCGGGAGGTGCTCAACGAGGTGGGGGTGCTGCCGTACTACACCTTCGTGGTCAAGGGCTACCGCGAGACGCAGTTCAACTACGCGCCGGTGGCCCGCGCGGTGCAGGAGGAGTTGGAGGAGAAGGTCATCGGTCGCATCCCAGAGCGCTACCACGAGGCCATCTGTCAGCTGCCGGAGCGGGCCGAGTCCATGGTGCACGACGTGAGCGACCTGAGGGGACGCTGCTCGGTGCCGTTCCTCGCCACCGACCGCAGCGTGCTCAACCTGCCAGCCGTGGGCAAGAGCCTCACCTTCCGCGTCATCGGCATCACCCGCTACGGGCGGCGGGTGCTCGAGTTCGATCACGACCGCACCAGGCAGCACAGCCCCATCATCGATCGGATGGGGAAGGTGATTGTGATCGAGTCCAAGTCGATCGGGGAGTACCTGGGGCAGCTCAACGCGATGGGTGAGAAGGTTCCGGAGTACGAGAGCGTTTACGGCTACTCGATCGGGCAGACCGAGCCGAGGATGCCGCTGTATGAGTATCCGGAGTACGACTTCGAGGTGACCGAGGAGGTCACCAACCTGAAGTTGCCGCCGGAGCACGAGGTGAAGCGCGGCCCGCGCACCAGCAAGCCGGTGGAGGTGGGGTAGGCAGGGCGGCGAGCCCCGTTGAACGTCGAGAGCCCGGCTTGGTACGCCGGGCTCTTTGCTTGTACGTGTTGCCGCAAGCCGCGGGCTTTGGTGCCATGTGCGGGGCGCCGCAGTATCTTGAAGCCCACTGCCCATGACGCACACCGATCCCTCGAATCGCTCCACCGAGGTTGAGCCCGGCCTGCTCGGCCGGGTGTGGCGCTCCATTGTACGTGGCCCGATACGTCCCCGCACCGATCGTGACCGCAAGTGGATCGTGTTCAACAACTTCGTGCTGCACTTTCGGCCGGTGCGGGTGCCCGCGAAGACGCTGAGCTACACGCACACCTTCGGCCTCGGCGGCATGTCGCTCGTGCTCGTGCTGCTGCTGATCTTGACGGGCGTGCTGCTGATGTTCGGTTACGAGCCCTCACCCGAGGGCGCGTACGCCTCCGTGCTGGGCCTCGAGCGCGATGTGCTGTTCGGGCGTCTGGTGCGGAGTGTGCACCACTGGAGCGCCAACTTCCTGATCGCGGTCGTGGTGCTGCACCTGCTGCGGACCTACCTCACCGGCGCCTATCACCCGCCGCGCCAGTTCAACTGGGTGTTGGGGCTGGGACTCCTGCTGTGCGTGCTCGCATCCAACTTCACCGGCTACCTGCTGCCGTGGGACCAGCTCTCGTACTGGGCGGTGACGATATCCACGGGGATGATCGGCTACGTGCCGCTGGCGGGCGAGTGGCTGCAGCGCGTGGTGCGGGGCGGCCCGGAGATCAGCCGTGCCACGCTCATCACTTTCTACACGCTGCACACGACCATCGTACCGGTCACGATCGTAATGCTCATGGGGTTCCACTTCTGGCGGGTGCGCAAGGCCAAGGGCGTGGTGGTGCCGCGCGCGCCGGGCGAGCCGATCGAGGAGACGCCGGACAAGGTGCTGGGTCTGCCGTACCTGCTGCTGCGGGAGTTCGTGGTGGCGCTGATCCTGGTGGCGTTCGTGATGGTGTTCGCAGCGCTGGTGGCGGCCCCGTTGGGTGAGGCGGCCAATCCCGGCATGAGCCCCAACCCCGCCAAGTCGCCGTGGTACTTCCTGGGCATCCAGGAGCTGCTGCTGCACTTCCATCCGGTGTTCGCGGTGGTGCTGCTGCCGCTGTGTGCGTTACTGGCCTTGCTGATGATTCCCTATTTGCGGTACGACAAGGACACCTCCGGTGTCTGGTTCGCGTCACTCGAAGGACGGCGCCTGGCGCTATGGGCGGCGCTACTGGCCGCGGTGCTCACCCCACTGTGGATCGTGCTCGACGAGTTCGTGATCGACTTTGGCGGGTGGCTGTCGGGTGTGCCGGCGGCGCTGAGCGAAGGGGTGCTGCCGGTCGTCGTTCTCGGGGGCGTGCTCGCCGGGCTCTACCTGCTGGCGCGCCGCCGCATCGGCGCCACCCGCAACGAGGCGATCCAGGCGGTGTTCGTATTCTTCTTCGTGGCCTTCGCGGCGCTCACCGTGACCGGCGTGTGGTTCCGCGGTCCGGGGATGGCGCTCGTGTGGCCCTGGGGTTCGTGATGGGCGGCCGCCGCCGCTTCCTGTGGACCGCGTGGCTCGGGCTGCTCGGCGTGATGCTTGCCGAGGGCGCGTGGGTGGTGGTGGACTTCCTCAGGCCGCGCCGGGCGCGCAGGCGCGAGGAGACCGGTGAGATAGTGGTGGCCGGTCCGGTGGACCGCTTCGAGCCCGACTCCGTAACCGCTTTCCCGCAGGGACGCTTCTACCTCGTGCGCCTGCCTGACGGCGGCTTTCTCGCCGTCTCCCGCGAGTGCACGCACCTGGGCTGCACCGTGCCCTGGGTGGATGAGGAGCACCGCTTCGTATGTCCCTGCCACGCCTCGGCGTTCGACATTCACGGTGACGTGGTGAACCCGCCGGCGCCCCGGGCGCTGGATCTCTACGAGGTGCGCATCGAGAACCGCGTGGTGAAGGTGAACACCGCCAACCTGCAGAAGCGTCGCGCGTTTCTCGCGGCGCAGGTGACGCGCGCGTGAGCGACGAGCGCGTGGCCGCGGACGGCGGCGACCTGCAGCGCTGGGTCAGGGCGGGCGTAGTGGCCACCGCGGTGATCGTGCTGTCGCTGCCGCTCTACCTGGTGAAGGAGCGCATCGCCCGCACCGAGCGCGGCGCCACCGAGGCCGCGCCCGCAGAGTTCGTGGGTCGCGAGCAGTGCACTTCCTGCCACGAGCAGGCCTACGAGGCGTGGCGCGGCTCCGATCACGACCACGCCATGACCGTGGCGAGCGACACCACGGTGCGCGGCGACTTCGACGACGCGGTGTTCGTGTATCGCGGCGACACGACGCGCTTCTACCGACGCGACGGGAAGTACCTGGTCCACGCCGAGGGGCCGGACGGGGTGTTCGCCGAGTTCGAGATCACCCACACTTTCGGGTGGGAGCCGCTGCAGCAGTACCTGATTCCGTTCCCCGGCGGGCGGCTCCAGGCGCTGTCGGTCGCGTGGGACACCGAGCGGGAAGAGTGGTTCTTCCTCTATCCGGGGCGGGACATCCCCGCCGACGACTGGCTGCACTGGACCCGCGGCGCGCAGAACTGGAACGGGATGTGCGCCGAGTGCCACTCCACCAACCTGATAAAGGGCTACGACTCGGAAACGCAGAGCTTCGGCACGACGTGGTCCGAGATCGACGTGAGCTGCGAGGCGTGCCACGGGCCGGGCTCGCGCCACGTGGCGTGGGCCGAGCTGCCGCCCATGGCGCGCCCCGATGTGGAGCACTACGACCTGGTGGTGCCCACGGGCGACATCACCAGCGAGGCGCAGGTGGCGCTGTGCGCCCCGTGCCACTCGCGCCGCACCGAGCTGGGGGACTACGACCACCGTAGTGCGGAGCTGCTGGACCACGCCCTTCCCGCCGTGCTGCGCGAGGGACTGTACCACGCCGACGGGCAGATACTGGAGGAGGTGTATGTCTACGGCTCGTTCGTGCAGAGCAAGATGTACAAGAACGGCGTGCGCTGCAGCGACTGTCATGACGTGCACAGCCTCGCGCTGCGTGAGGAAGGGAACGCCCTCTGCACCCAGTGTCACCGGGCCGATGTGTACGACAGCTACGACCACCACTTCCACCAGCAGGAGTACCAGGGTGAGCCCAGCGACGGCGCCCTGTGCGTGAGCTGCCACATGGTGGAGCAGCCGTACATGGTGGTGGACTGGCGCGCCGACCACAGCCTGCGGCTGCCGCGGCCCGACCTGTCGCGCGAGACCGGCGCGCCCAACGCCTGCACCGCGAGCGGCTGCCACGACGACCAGCCACTGGCCTGGTCGCTGCGCTACTACACGCAGTGGTACGGCGAGGCGAAGCGGCCGCACTACGGCCAGGTGTTCGCGGCGGCGCGCGCTGGGCAGGCCGAGGCGCGCGAGCAGCTCATCAAGATGGTGGCCGACCCGCTCTACCCCGCGATCGTGCGCGCCACGGCGTTGGACTACCTGAGCGGCTACCCCGGCGAGGCGAGCACGGGGGCGTTCAACCTCGCGCTGCAGGACGAGGACCCGCTGATCCGCTACACCGCGCTCAGCTCGGCGACCGCGCCCACGCCCGAGCGCTACGTCGAGCTGGTGTCGCCCCTGCTGTTCGACCCCGTGCGGGCGGTGCGCATCGAGGCGGCGGTGCGGCTAGCCGACGCGCCGGAGGCGATGCTGCAGCCCTACCAGCAGGCGCAGCGCGTGACGGCGCTTGAGGAGTACGAGCGTACCATGGCGTACTCGCTCGACTTCTCCTTCGCGGGACACAACCTGGGGAACCTGTACGCGCGGCTGGGTGACGCAGCCCGCGCCGAGCGCTACTACCGCACGGCCGTCGAGATCGACGACCTGTTCTATCCCGCCAAGTCGAACCTCGCCCTGCTGCTCAACTCACAGGGCCGCAACGACGAGGCAGAGGTGCTGCTGCGGGAGCTGGTAGAGGACTACCCGGAGCAGTACGAGGCCGCGTACTCACTCGGGTTGTTGCTGGCCGAGATGGAACGGGTAGATGAGGCCGTGGAGTTCCTGGGCCGCGCCTCGTCCGGGATGCCTGAGCGTGCCCGGGCGCACTATAACTATGGATTAGCGCTTCAGGCGGTGGGAAGTGTGGCGGAGGCGGAGGCTGCCCTGCGCCGCGCGCTCGACGTCGAGCCCGAGAACATCGACTTCCTCTTCGCCCTGGCCGACCACTACGTGCGGCGCGGCCAGCTACAGCGCGCGCTCGCGCTGGCCGACCGCATGATTGCACTCGCGCCCGACAACCCGATCGGACAGCAGGTGAAGGATTACGTGGAGGGGCAGCTGGCGGGGCGGGGCAGGCGGTAGCTCGGCGTCGACGCGCCCTACCCGCCGCGCTCACAGCATCAGCTTCATCAGGTTCGCCATCTTGCGCGTGGTGCCCGAGGGCGGCGGCAGCAGCGCGTCGAGACCGGCCTGGTCCTCGATCCACTTACACAGCCCGACAAGCAGCACGAAGTCCATGAGACCGACCACCGCCCCCCACCCCGAGACAGTGATCATCACCTCGCCGTCCATCACCATGCTGCGATAATCCATGTTCACGGACCCCACGGTGAGGTAGCCGAGCCACTGCTCCCGCCACGCCGCGGGGTTGTCGTTCAGCAGGCCGCGCACCAAGTCCTTGTATGCATCCTGCAGGGCCCGTGGCCTCTCCCGTGCATCGACCCGCTCCTCCACACGACCGGTCTCGCGCGCCACGTACTTCAGGTATTCGCGCGCCACCGGCCCCCACTCCGGACGGTTGTACAGCGCGTCCCACGCCGCCCCGGAAATCAAGAAGTTCGCCTTGAGGTGCAGCTTGGGCCGCTCCGTCGTATCGGTGGCGATGAGATACGTGGTTTCGTACTCCACCTCGTCCAGGATGTAATCCAGGCTGTCGAGTACCGCGTCCGTCGCCGGATTGCCCGGGTAGAGTTCCCCGAGTGCAGCTGACCTGGTCTCACGTGCCTGCATGATCCGGCCACGCAGGTCACCCACGCCCGTGCGCGGCGCGTAGAGACCGATCTTGAGTACGCCCCCCTCGGCCAGGAACTCGTCCGCCAGCTCGTTGCGCCAGTAGAGGAGTGCGCTGAACAGCCCGTGGGCCCGGGCCATGGTCGGCGCGGCCGCACTCGGAGCCGATGCCAGGGCGGGCGCGAAGATCAGCACCTTGCAGCCGCGCAGCGCGCTGCCGACCAGCAGCGAAGCGTACACATAGCTCTGCCACAGCGAGTCGGGGATCTTGAGCACCGAGCCACTCGGCATCAGGCTGTAGAGCACCGCCTTGGCCACGTTGATCTGCTTCGCCTGGAAACCGGTCTTGTTGTGCAGCTCCAGCACGCTTCCCGGATCCACCATCCACTCGCGCTCGATCGCTTGCAGCTCGGCTTGGACCCGCGCGTCGTAGTCAGCGGGCTTGGGCTTCGCCCTCAGAGGGAGCGGCATCTCCTCCTCCGTGAGCCCCTGCGCGCGCAGCAGGCGCCGGGCCGCATCCTTCACCGACAGCGCCGACGGTCCCTGGACCATGATGGCACGGTCTTCCCAGCCCGCCCCGGCGTAGTGATCGCTGATGCCCATGCCCGTGTACATGGCGAGGCCGCGGTAGGGATCGTCCTCGGTGATGTCATAGAAGGCGATCTTGCGGTGATCCCGCATCACGTTGTCGGGCAGCGGGATGATCCCGGCCATATGGAAGCTGTTGAAGGAGAAGTCCGACGGGTTCGTGACGTTGACGTGAACCTTGATCCGGTTCTTCAGCCACTTCTCTCCGTATTGGCCCCGGCGCATCCGCAGCAGCAGGGACTCGTCCACGGCCTGCCGCAGGCTGTCCTGCGCGGCGGCCAGCATCTGCTCCCACTCCTCATAACCCGCCGGCAAGCGTAGCTCGTAGTCCAGCGGGTCGAGCAGCACCCGGAAGAAGTAGCGGCTGTCGTTCAGCTCGAAGTAGTGCTGATCGATGAAGATGAAGTACGACGGCAGCACCCCGGTCTGGTCGTACTCGCGCACGCGGCGCGTCAGCGCGTTCAGGTAGATGATCGTCTGCGCGCCCGCGATCTCGTCCGGCTTGCCTTCGACCTTGCCGCGGAAGTCGTGGATCCACAGGACGTGGTACTCTTCAGCCTCCAGCACCGAGCGGGCCATCTGGATCTGGAAATCCTCGTTCCGCACGTACCACACGTTGTTCCCGCGGGTGAACCGCTCCCTCACCGCGCGCTCGATGATGGCGTCGATTTCGCCTTGCGAGTCGTGTTCGTCCGGTCGCAGCCCGAGCTGGAGCGGCAGCCAGACGAAGCGGGAGTCCTTCCAGCGCTCGCGCTGCAGTACCCTCACCTCTTCGGCGATGTCCACGAGCGTCTGGAACACGAAGTAGACATCGCGGAAGCGATCCTCCGGGAGGCCGGATTCCGTGAGCATCCAGCGGCCGAACTCAGCGTGCCCGACCGCCGCGAACTCGTCGAGCGCGTCGTTGGACTTGCGCTGGCCCAGGAGCCGGTTGTAGGGGAACAGCACGTCGTCGAGCAGAATCCTGCGCGCTACTGAGCTCGCCGCGCGTCCCTCCGCGGTGCTCTCCCCCCGCGGCAACGAGCGATTTGCAGCCGCAATAGAGAACGCGCGGTCCAGCTCGACGTGATAGCGACGGATCTCCTCGGGGAGCGAGCGGCCGGCTCCGATGTGTGTCTCGAGCTGCGCCACGCTCTGGCTGAACGCCTCCTCTGGATCGGCGCCGCCGTGGTCCGTGAGCGGCATCGCCAGCAGTGTGATCCAGCGAGCGCCTTCACGCAGGCCGGCGAGGGACGAATCGAGCCCCGGTGGTGGACGCTCGATGGCTATCCGCTCGGCAGGTGGCTGCTCGAGCACGACTGTGTTGTGCTTGGGTCGGGTGGCACCGATGTTGCGGCCCCACAGCGGCACGCCTACGCCGAAGCCGAGCGTGTGGCCGTTCGTGGGCCGGTAGTCGATGCGCACCTGGGTACCCCGGCCCAGGATGCCGCCTCGTCGGATCGGCAGCTCCAGGCGCAGCAGCAGGTCGAACCTGTTGTCGGTGACGTTGTAGTCGGCGCCGATCGTGAAGTGGAGCGCCGGTACCATGAACAGGGCGCGGCCGCCGCCCTCGACCCGGCCTCCCCGCATACCGGTATAGCCCTCTACACCGAGTGCGGCGAGCCCGACCACGGGGCTTCCCAGGTCGCGGCGCAGACCCATGCTGACGAGCGTGTTCAGCTGGCCCTCTGCCCCCGGGTTGTACGCGCCGATAGTGGCGCCGGCGTCGCCCTTCCACTGAGGCGGCATCCCCAGCGAGTACACCATCCCGCCCTTATCGGGGGGGACGTCTTGCGCCTCGGCCCGCGTGATGCCGAGGGCCGCCAGGAGAACCAGGAGAGCCGCAACCGGCACGCGGGCAGCCTGCGAGCGACGCGGATCCGCACTGAACATTCTGGCGCTGCCAGTTTGAGCGCTCATCGTAGCGTCTATCCCCCCGTCCCGTCCCGCCCTGGTCACCAAGCGCATCCAGCAACCTGGTCCCGGAGTGTCTGCAGGAAGTCCGTGTCTAGTTGCCAGGCTCCTCGAAAGAGAACACCCGGTTCCAATCATTCTGCATCGAGATCACCGTCCAGCCACGCTCGCGTGCCTCGTCCAGTGCCGCGTCGAGTCGGCCCACGTGCGATTCCCGGTCGTACGCCCACTCGCGCTCGGCGTCGTCGTGGTGCAGCAGAACCATCAGACTCGAGCCCTCACCGGCTGCGGTGTACTGCAGCATCTGCAGGTCGCCGTCCGAGTTGCCGAACGCCGCAATGGGACGCCGCCCGATGAAGTGGTGGATGCCGACCGGCTTGCCCGCCTTGTCGTCCACGAAGCTGATCCCGGGCTGCTTCACGAGCACCGGGCCTTCGTCCCACACCTCGAACGTGGTCTGCCCCATCGATCCGATAACCTGTTCGGGGGGGATGCCGTAGACCTCCTCGGTGAGCACCCGCATGAAGTCGATCCCGCCCCCCGACACGATGAACGTCTTGAAGCCGTTGGCCCGCAGATAGTCCAGCAGCTCGAGCATCGGCTGGTAGGCCATACGCGTGAACGGCTGATCGAAGCGCGGGTGGCGGGAGCTGGCGAGCCAGTCGGCGACCAGCGCCGCGAACTCGTCTGTAGTCATGCCGGCATGCGTCGCCATCACAACCTGCAGCACGTCGTGCAGCGATAGCTGCATGAGTGCATCGCGGTCGTCGTCCACAATCGCCTGGAAGGGTTGGCGTCCCCGCCACTCGGGGCGCTCGTCGGCCAGCGCGCGCACCCGCTCCAGCGCGAACAGGAGCTGGAAGTAGAGCGGCTGCTCGGCCCAGAGCGTGCCGTCGTTGTCGAACACGGCGATGCGCTCGGATGGCGGCACGAAGTCGGGGCTCGCCGGATCGGTGACGCGATCGACGAAGGTGGTGATGGACCCCTTCGCGGGTCCGTCGGCCCAGGAGGGAAGGGGGTCGCCCGGCCCCGCGCATGCCGAGGCGATGAGACCCAGCCAGGCGACGATCGTGAGCCTGTGCATCATGGTCCTCCAGGTCACACTCGATTGTGGTGCCGCGGCGGGGCCGCGAATGCGGCCCCGCCACTGCGTTCCGAAGCTACTGCGTCGGCGGCTGCAGCTTCTCCATGACCTGGTCCAGGCTGAAGCTCGCGGCCTTCTGGCGCGGGGGATAATCCCTGAACGTCGCCAGGAAGCGTCCCACGTACGTCTGCGCCGGTACCAGGAGGTACGCCCGGTCGAGCAGCCAGTCGTAGTAGGTGTTGGACGTGATGGTCGCCCGCTCGTAGGGGTCGCGCCGCAGGTTCTCGATGAGCGGGAGCCGCAGCGGTACGAAGGGCTCCTGCCAAACGAGCAAGGTGCCCGTCGCCCTCTGCTCCATGAAGATGAGCTTCCAATCGTCGTAGCGCAGGGCCGTCAGGTCGCCGTCGTCCGAGAAGTAGAAGATCTCGTGACGGCCGCTGGCCTCGGATTCGCCCGTCAGGTGCGGCAAGATGTTGTACCCGTCGAGGTGGATCCTGTAGTTCCGTCCCAGGGCCCGGGAGCGGTACCCGTCCAGCAGGTCCTCCTTGATGTCGGTCTTGCCGGCGGCCGCGGCGAACGTCGGGAGCCAATCCATGTGGTGCACGATCTCGTTGGAGACCGAGCCGGCCTCGATCTGTCCCGGCCAGCGCACCATGGCCGGCACGCGCCAGCCGCCCTCCCAGTTGGTGTTCTTCTCGCCGCGGAACGGCGTAGCCGCGGCGTCGGGCCAGGTGTTGTAGTGGGGGCCGTTGTCGGTGGAGTAGAACACGATGGTGTTGTCGGCGATCCCGAGCTCGTCGAGCAGGTCGAGGAACTTGCCGATGTGCATGTCGTGCTCCACCATCCCGTCGGCGTACTCG
>JBDHJM010000064.1:0-18674 GCA_039586895.1 Gemmatimonadota bacterium
GACGAGGCGCGGGAACGGGTGGCGAGCAGCGGGGGGGCACGCACGCCGTCGGAGCTGGAGGAGATGGAAACGCGGCGCGGGGAGATCGCTGCCGAGCTGAGCGCCATACCCGAGTCGATGCGCGACCTGCGCGTGGCCCTGGAGCGGTGTCAGGCGCTGGGTGTGTCCGGCGCTCGCACCGACTTGGAGGTGGCGGTTGCCGCGGCGCGCACCCGCACGCGCGGCGCCTCCGGGGAAGAGGCCGTCTGAGCTAGTGCACCTGGCGCCGAGCGGTCAGCAGTGCGCCCCCGCCCACCAGCACGCCAGCCAGCAGGAGCCCCAGCGCCGCGGCACTGAACGGAACAAACGGTCCGCGCTCTTTCACGCCGATCTGGGCCTGGGCCCATCTCACAGTCCACTCTTCCAGCGACTCACCGGTTGCAGCCGCGAACGCGCTGTCAACGGGAAGCTCCGAGCTCCAGAAGCGGGCGAACGCTTCGTCACCGATGTCGCCCAGCATGTCACCCAGGTATGCGGGGCTACTCCACCCCATCGGGTGGCGCACTGCCCAGTACGGTTCCAGGGGCACCACGCCGTCCGGCATTATCCGGCTGATGTATGCGCGGCGGCCCGACAGCTTGGGGTCCTCCTGGAAGGCACCCTCTCCCAGCACGGCCATGCGGCAGGTTTCGAGATCTCCGGCCGCGCATCCAGACACTTCGATCGTGGGCGTCCTATGACTCCACCACCACACGTGTGTCTGAGGACTGCGCATACCCGGCGTGAGGGGCTGCGCCTCGCCGGTCACGGCCCAATACGGGTCCTGGGCGAACAGGAAGTTCCGTTCGGAGAGCCAGGCAGTCACCGCCCGTCCCGGCGGCCCGAAGCGCTGGTAGTAGGCACAAACACCGAGAATCTGGGCGGGGCTCGCCCACTGGCGCATCTCCAGCGGCGAGAAGCGTCCGGCTCGGATCATGCGCGCCTGGTAAACCCCGATGTCGACCACGGAGAAACAGGCGGTGCCGTCGGTCGCCTCGGGCAGGAAGTGCGTTACCAAGGCGCCCCACGGGTTGCGCCTCCGCATTCGTGGATCGTCCGGCATCGTATCAAGCACGACCGCGATGACGATGGGCCCGCGCAGCTCGGCGCCGTTGAGCACCTGGCGCGGCCGCTCGAGCACGACCTCGAAGGTGCGCCTCACGTTGTCCGGGTACTCGGGATCCACCAGCAGCGACACGCTGTCTCCCAGCAGCAGTCCCTGCCTGCGTGCCTCGGCCAGCAGGTTCCCGCGGCGCTCCACCGCGACGGCGGTCCACCGCGCGGATTCCATCTTCACGCTCAGGCGAGCAACAGCGCGCTGCTCCGGGGACGGCGACTGCGGCGGCACGTAACGGTGCGGCGGATGCGGCGGCAGATAGGCCCAAACGAACAGACCGCAGAGCAGCACCACCAGCGCTATCGTCAGCTTCAGGCGCGGCGCCATCTGGTGCTCCGTGAGGCGATGAACGTCAGTACCAGGACCCAGAAGAAGGCGGTCCACCCCAGGCGGCGGGCGATGGTCGTCTGCGGCGGTCTCGCGGCCAGGACGCTGGAGTGCCATGCGGCGACCAGCGAGTCCAGCGTGAGGCCGGAGCTAGCAGTCAGCCGGTCACCCGGGTCGGCTGCTGCCGTGTCCAAGAAGCGTCCCAGCGCTCCCTCACCGCCCAGCTCTAGTGCCAGCGCGGTCAGGCTGCGCTGTGCATCGACGGAGAGCGGCGGCGGCAGACCGTACGCCCAGTGCCTTTGCAGCATTTCCACGCATGCGTCGTCGGATCCGAGGTCGAGGCACGCGCGGCGGCGCTGGTCGCTGCTCTGGGATGCGGGCACCCACAGCTGCGCCACCAGGTCGCGCCGCTCGGCTGCGTCGTACCACTCGATCACCGGATCGTCTGCGGTCCACACGAGCAGCGCTTCCTCGCAGCGCCCGAGGTTGCCGAGGTAGCACTCCCTGACCACGCGCGCCGGGCGTGTGGCGAGGTCGACGTAGATGCGGGACAGCTCTCCGGGACTCGAGGGGCGCAGTGGGAGTCTGCGGCCCAGCCACTCGAACGTCACCGTGTCCAGGCCGAGGGCGGTCTCCTCTTCCAGCCTCCAGATGATGCGGTCGGCGATGTCCACCGCGTCACTTTTCTCGCTGTATACGACCGTGGGAATAGTGTCGGCTCCGAGCGGTCGCGGCTCGCGGCTGCCCGCCTTCACCAGATAGAACGTCAGCTGCCCAACGGATTCCGTATCCTGGCGCAGCAGGACCGTCAGCTGATTCCAGGCGCGCCTGCTTGCCGCCTCGATCCGTGCGCGCTCCGCCGGAGTCGTGAGGATCACCAGGCTTCCCGTGACTATCGAGTCGATCTGTACGCCCGCCACGCGCGAGCTCTCCGCCCGAGCGGCCGCCTCGCGCGCCTCCTGCAGCAGCGCTGCCAGCGTGTCCACGCGGGCGCGGTACGGCGCCGCGTCCTGTGCCTCCAGGCGGGACCGTTGCACCGGACCCGCCAACAGGACGACGACGGCCGCACCGCACGTCACCGCGTGGAGTAAACGGTCAAACATCTATCAGCATCCAGCGGCCCGTGAAGATCTCCAGTGGGCCGGGCCAGTTCACCAGGCGGTCGAACGCACCTTCGATGACGCTGCCCCCAACACCGGCCGCGCTCAGCAGGACCTCCGCGGCGAACAGCGCGCCCACGACGGCCAGGACGTAGCCCGCCGTGCGCGTTGTTCCGGCCGAGACCGCGAAGAACACCGCATACGCGACGAGGGCCGCCAGGGCGAACCGCAGCGCCAGCGCATTGGGGTAGGCGTGCAGCCCCGGCGGGATCTGGGCCAGTGACGTTGCCAACAGGGCGCCGATCCAGAGTGCCACCACGGGTGCGGCGAGCAGCACCGCGCCGGCGGCGAAGCGCAGCAGCGTGTACTCCCAGCGCGGGATCGGCAGCGACAGTGCGTACACGTGGCGGCCGCGGTGGTCCTGAGCCCAGGCGGTGGTCGCCACCAGGAGTCCGATGCCGAGCGCGAAGGTGGCGTACCACACGCTCCAGGTTTCGATGGAGCGGAGCAGACGCGTCGCGTCCCAGCGCGTCGGGTCGGTGACGCCCGCCCCCTGCACGGACAGGATCGGCAGCGCGAACGCAACCAACACCCCCAGCGCCACCACGATGCGCGACCACTTCCACTGCGTGTAGAGGATGACTCGGAACATTGTCGCCCCCTACGCCGGTGGCGCTCTGAAAGTGCGGAGCAGCTCCACGAAGCCCTCCTCAAGGTCGAGGTCCACCACCTCGCGTAGCGAGGCGCCGATCCCCTCGAAGTACTGCTGCATGGGCGACTGCCAGCCGCGCACCACCCACACCTCGCCGGCGCCCAGCGTCTCGCCGGTGTCGCGCGAAAGCAGCACGAACGGCGGGTCCTCCACCAGGGAGGGGGCGCCGGTCACGCGCAGCCGCTTGATGCCGCTCTTGAACGTCTGCATCGGCATCTCGGCCACCAGCTTGCCGTCGTCCATCACTCCCACCCAGTCGCAGATCCGCTCCAGCTCGTGCACCAGGTGACTCGAGATGAACACCGCCGCATCGCGCTGCGACACGTAGTCCAGGACCGCGATCACCAGTGCGCGCCGCACCACGGGGTCGAGTCCGTCGGTGGGCTCGTCCAGCACCAGCAGGTCCGGGTTCTGGGCCAGTGCCAGCAGCATCATCAGCTTGCCGGTCTCGCCCTTCGAGAGCCCGCCGATCCTGAGCGAGCGGTCGAGCTGGAAGCGGCTGAACAGCTCGTCGGCGCGGCGCCAGTCCCAGGTCGAGTAGAAGGCCGCGTGGTAGCGCAGCGTCTCTTCCACGGTGAGGGTGGGGTAGAGGTGCGGCCGCTCCGGTACGAACCCGGTGCGGGCCAGCACGCGCGCCGCCGCCTGGGGGACCGGCTCGCCCAGTACCGTTATGGTCCCTTCGCTGGCGCGCAGCAGTCCCATGAGGAGGGCGATCGTGGTAGTCTTGCCCGAACCGTTGGGGCCCAGGAAGCCGTAGATCGAGCCCGCCGGGACGTTCAGCGAGAGGTCCCGGATCTCGAAGGTCTTGCCGGCGCGGTAGCGGAGACCCCGCGTTTCGATCGCGTTGCTCATCGGCCGCTCGTTCCGACTTCGTCGTTGAATGCTGAGATGAGATCCTCCGTGGCGATCCCGAGGCGGGCCGCGCGCGACATCATGTCCTGCACCAGTCGGCTCGCCTGGGCGGCACGCTCCTCGGAGCGCCGCGCTGACTCGACCTCCCGCACGAACGTGCCGGAGCCGCGGCGCATCTCTACGAAACCCTCCGACTCGAGCACGCGATAGGCCTGTACGACAGTGGCCGGATTGATGCGCAGCCGGCCCGCCAGCTGCCGCACCGAGGGCAGAGCCTGTCCCGGCTTCAGCTCGCCGGCGGCCACCGCCACGCGAATGCGCGCCGCGATCTGGTCGTAGAGCGGTGTGGGGCTGCGGGGATCTATCCCGGTGAGCATCACCAGTTCACGGTCCCGTCAAGTGTATTAGCTAACTAATACACTTACACATTGTGCCGGCTCTGTCAAGTGGGGTGTATGTCTTTAGCTAACAAGCACTTAGGAGCAACCGCCCAAGCTCGGTGGGATTTGGGGCCCCGGTGATGGCTCCGCTGAGAAACACCTAGATTCCCTGCGGGGTTGCACTGACGCCGGCCGCGGCCCGAACTGCCAAGGCCGGCCACGGAGAATCTGATTCAGCGGTTGGAAGCGATGCGATTGAACCGACTCAAGGCTGCTTTGATCCCGGCGTTCCTGCTCGCCGCCTGCGGAGGTGACTCGGAACAGTCCGGCACCGATGCCGAAGCCGCCGTGCGCGCCGAGCTCAAGGCCTATTACGCCGACTTCAGCGCCCGCGACTGGGATGCCTTCGCGGCGCACTTCTGGCCGGGTGCCACGATCACCACCGCGTGGCAGGCGCCGGACGCGGACAGCGTCGCGGTGGTCACTCAGACCGTGGACGAGTTCGTGGCGGCGGCTCCCGCAGGGCCGGGCAGCCGTGAGATCTTCGAGGAATGGATGACCGATGCCCAGATCGTGGCCACGAGCACGTTGGCGAGCGCGTGGGTGCACTACGGAGCGCGGTTCGGAGATCCCGGTGACGTGATGGAGTGGCAGGGGATCGATGCGTTCACCCTGATGCAAGTGGGCGGCGAGTGGCGCATCGCAGCGCTGGCTTTCGCGCCCGACACTGGCGAACCGGAGTAGTCGGATGCTCGACGCGATCAAGCGGTTCTTCGACGACAACATCGCGCCGGCGGAAGTTGCAGCCGGGGCCGGCGAGGCCGGCGAGGCCGGTGCCGCGGCCCAGGCCGACCCGCTGCAGCTGGCGGCCTGCGCCCTGCTGCTGGAGCTGGCGCACGCCGACGACGAGTTCACGCTCGAGGAGCGGGACCACATCGAGGAGGTGCTCACCCGGCACTTCGCGCTCTCGGAGCAGACTGCGCGCGAGCTGATAGAGCTGGCCGATGCCGAGCGCCGCCAGGCTGTGGATCTGTACCAGTTCACCTCGCTGATCAACAAGCACTACGACGAGGGCCAGCGCATGGTGCTGGCCGAGGTCATGTGGCGCCTTGTTTACGCCGATGGAGAGCTGGCCAAGCACGAGAGCTACCTCATGCGCAAGCTGTCGACGCTGCTGGAGCTGAGAGCCGGCTACCTGGCCGAGGCGCGCAAGCGCGCGGTGGGCCGGGCGGACTGAGGCACGTGGAACGGGAGCTGCTCGAGCGGCTGCGCGCGCATCTTGCCGAAGCGCGTCTCTTCCCCGAACCCGGACGGGCGTTGCTTGCCGTGAGCGCCGGTCCTGATTCGGTGGCGATGCTCGATCTGCTCGCCGAGCTCGCGCCGGAGCTGGAGCTCGAGCTGTCCGTGGGGCACGTGGATCACGGCATCCTGCCGGAGAGCGGAGACGTTGCGAGACGGGTGGAATCGCTGGCCGGTGATTACGGGGTGCAGTGCCGAGTCATGCGGCTGGAGCTGGGCTCCGGCGCCAGCGAGACTCGCGCGCGCAGCGGGCGTTACGATGCCCTGCGAGCCATGCAGGACGGCGCGGGGGCGCGCTACCTGGTGACCGCTCACCACGCCGACGACCAGGCGGAGACCGTGCTGTTCAGGCTGCTGCGCGGATCGGGCCTCGCCGGGCTCGCGGGAATCCCGGCGCGCGGCAGGGGCGGATTGGTGCGGCCGCTGCTGCCGTTCCGTCGCGAGGAGCTGGAGGCTTGGCTGGCGCAGCGCGGCATCGAAGAGCGCGTCGCGCTGCACCGGGACCCGTCCAACGCCGACGAACGTCATGACCGGGTTTGGGTGCGGCGCCGGCTGCTGCCGGTAATCGGCGAGCGGTTCGGAAGCGAGGGCGAGCGCCGGCTGCTCGACGTGGCGCGGCACGCGGGAGCCGATCGGCGGGCCTGGGGAGCCGCGCTGCGGGAGCTCAAAGAGCTCGAGTTCAGGCTGCGGGGCGATTCCGTCGAGGTTGCTCGGGCCCCCCTGGCACGGTATGATAAAACGTTGTCGGAGGCGCTTTTGCGCGCCCTCGCGAGGGAAGCGGGCTGTCGTGTCGGCCCGCGTCGTGCGGCGCGCCTGCGCCGCTTCGCGACCGGCAGCTCGAGCGGCCGCGTGATGCAGCTCGGGGCCGGGTGGGATGCGGAGATCGCCTTCGACCGCGTGCGCATCGTGCCCTCGCAGTCGGTGCGCGAGCCGGCGGCGGCGGTCGAGTGCGGCGACGACGACGAAGGCAGGGTGAGCCACCTGGGTCACGCCGGGTGTGAGCACCCTGAGGGCGGCCGAGGCGGGCGACCGCATCGTGCCGCTGGGTGCGCGCGGGCGCCGCAAGGTGCGGCGGCTGCTGATGGAGGCGCGGGTGCCGGTGCGGGAGCGGGGCAGCTATCCGGTGCTGGTGCGCGACGACGAGGTGGTCTGGGTTCCCGGGATCTGCCGCTCGCGCCACGACCTGCCCGAGCCGGGCGAAGGCGCGCTGCGGCTCGAGGCGAGGGCGCCGGCCGAGCGCTGAGACGCCGGACCGGACCGTTGGTCATGGAGTATTACGAGGGGCGCGGAATGAACCGCGCCGCGCTGGTGGAGTGATTTGGAGTAGATGGCTGAGCGTACACCTCCCAACAACAAGTTCACCTGGTCCGGCTTGAGCCGGAACCTGGTCTTCTGGCTTCTCATCATCCTCATCCCCATCGCGTTCTACCAGATGGTCGGCGCGAACCGGGAAGCGGCCGAGGAGATCTCCTACACCCAGTTCAAGAACTACCTCGACCAGGACAACATCGCGCGCGTGGAGCTCACGAGCGGGAAGTTCGTCGAGGGAGAGTTCAAGCGGCCCATCACCGTGGACGGCCGGCAGGTCGAGCGGTTCAGCGTGGTGCTGCCGATTCAGGACTCGGAGCTCTTTCTGGAGCGGCTCGAGGAGCAAAGCGTCCCGATCACGGCGAAGGAGCCCAAGCCGTCGTTTGGAGCCGTGTTCGTGCAGCTGCTGCCGTGGGTGATTCTCATCGGGCTGTGGGTGTTCTTCTTCCGGCAGGTGCAGGCCGGCGGCAACCGGGCGTTCTCGTTCGGGAAGTCCAAGGCCAAGCTCCTCACCGGCGACACGCCCAAGGTGACGTTCCAGGACGTGGCGGGCTGCGACGAGGCCAAGGTGGAGCTCGAGGAGATAATCGAGTTCCTGCGCGACCCGCAGCGCTTCCAGCGGTTGGGCGGCCGGCTGCCCAAGGGCGTGCTGCTGGTCGGCTCGCCCGGCACCGGCAAGACGCTGCTTGCGCGCGCGGTGGCCGGTGAGGCCGGGCGGCCCTTCTTCTCGATGTCGGGGTCCGACTTCGTGGAGATGTTCGTGGGAGTGGGCGCTTCACGGGTGCGCGACCTGTTCGAGCAGGGAAAGTCCCACGCGCCGTGCCTCATCTTCATCGATGAGATCGACGCGGTGGGCCGCCACCGCGGCGCCGGGCTCGGCGGCGGGCACGACGAGAGGGAGCAGACGCTCAACCAGCTGCTCGTAGAGATGGACGGCTTCGAGTCGAACGAAGGCGTGATCCTCATCGCCGCCACGAACCGGCCGGACGTGCTGGATCCAGCGCTGCTGCGTCCGGGACGCTTCGACCGGCAGATCGTGGTGGACATGCCCGACGTGCGCGGCCGCGAGCAGATCCTCAAGGTGCATGCCCGCAAGATCCCGCTGGCCGACGACGTGCAGCTGGACGTGATCGCGCGGGCCACACCGGGACTCGCCGGCGCCGACCTCGCCAACATCGTGAACGAGGCCGCCCTGCTCGCAGCCCGCCGCAACAAGCAGAGCGTCGAGATGATCGACTTCGAGGACGCCAAGGACAAGGTGATGCTCGGCATCGAGCGCAAGAGCCTGGTCCTGTCCGACGAGGAGCGCAAGCTCACGGCCTACCACGAGGCCGGACACGCCCTGGTGAGCGTGCGGGTGCCGGGTCTCGACCCGGTGCACAAGGTCACGATCGTGCCGCGGGGCCGTGCGCTAGGGATCACGTTCTCGCTACCCGAGGAGGACCGGCACAACTACACCAAGTCCTACATCCTGGGCCGGCTGGCCATGGCCTACGGCGGCCGCGTGGCCGAGGAGCTGATATTCGGTCCCGACAAGGTGACGACTGGCGCCGCGCAGGACATCGAGCAGGCAACCGACATGGCCCGCCGCATGGTCACGCAGTTCGGGATGAGCGACTTGGTGGGCCCGATGGCCGTGGGCGACAAAGAGCAGCAGATCTTCCTGGGGCGGGAGATCCAGCAGCACCGCGAAGTCTCCGACAGCACCGCAGAGCTGGTGGACACCGAGGTGAAGCGCATTCTCGACGAGGCCTACAAGCGGGCCCGCGAGATACTGAAGGGCGACATGGACACGCTGCACAAGATGGCCGAGGCCCTGCTCGATCGTGAGACGCTGGACCGCGAAGAGGTGGACCTCGTAGCCCAGGGCAAGGAGCTGCCGCCTCGGGCTCCGGCACCAGCGCAGCCGGCCGAGTCGGACCGCCCCGCCGCGGGCGACAAGTCACAATCGCCGGGTACCGGGCCGGTCCTCGGCACGCCGCCGGCCGAGCCCGCCGGAGCGTGACGCTCCTCCCGCTGGCGTCCCAAAGCCCCACCGCCCTCCAAGAGGCGCTCGTAGAGCGCGGCGTCGACCCATCACGGGCCGACGCCGCCGCGCACGGCCTGCGCCCACTGGCCGCGGTATTCGACGGAATCGATGAGGATGCGCGCGACGCGGTGGCCAACGCCGCCCGGGGCGCAGGGGTCGAGTGCCTGACCGGTGACGGCTGGGCGCTGCTTGCCGGCGGTGCGGCTCGGCTCGCCGGGCTTGCACGGCCGGGCTCCTCACTGCTGCCGCCCGAGCTCGCGGACCAGCTGTCCCGCTTCGTCGGAACCGCGTTCGAATCCGCCCTCACGTGGCCCATGGGCCGTGGGACCGTGGATCTGGAGTCGCCGGTGGTGGTTGGCGTGCTCAACGTCACCCCGGACTCGTTCAGCGACGGCGGCCGCTACCTGGACACGGAGGCGGCACTGGAGCACGGCGACCGGATGGTGGAAGAGGGGGCCGACATGCTGGACGTCGGCGCCGAATCCACGCGTCCCGGGAGGCCGGCACCGGTCCCCAGCGAAGAGGAGTGGCGCAGGCTCGAGCCGGTCCTGAAGGGTCTGGTGCGGCGCCATCCCGGACTTCCGCTGTCGGTCGACACCGTGAAGGCGGAGACGGCAGCTCGTGCGCTGGACGCCGGCGCCTGGGCCGTGAACGACGTGTCCGGTCTGCGGATAGATCCGCAGATTGCGGAGGTTTGTGCCGAGCGTGACGCGGGGCTCGTTCTGATGCACTCCCGCGGCGACGTCTCCGACATGGCTACCTACGATCACGCTGCGTACGCCCACGTGGTGGGCGAGGTCGCCCGAGAGCTCACGGCGGCAGTGGAGCGCGGCGTTCAGCGCGGTGTGGCAAGGGAGCGTGTGGTGATCGACCCGGGCCTCGGATTCTCGAAGACACCCCAGCACAACTACGAAGTGCTGCGAGGGCTGCCGACCCTCGTCGCACTGGGTCATCCGGTCATGGTGGGCCCGTCGCGCAAGCGGTTCCTGGGCGCCGTTACCGGGAGAGACGTGGACCAGAGGGATCCCGCCACGGCCGCTGCCTGCGTCGCCGCCCACGCGGCCGGAGCCGCGCTGTTCCGGGTGCACGCGGTGGCGCCGGTGCGGGAGGCCCTGACCATAGCCCACGCAGTGGGGAGCGCCTGATGCCGTTCGAACAGCTCGAGTTCCTGGTCCCGAACTGGTGGGACGTTATCGAGATCCTCGTGGTGGCGTTAGTGATCTACCGTCTGCTCCTGTTCCTGGCAGGGACGCGGGCGCTGCAGATCCTGATCGGCATCACGGCACTGTTCGTGATCTATTTCGCGGCGCTGGTGCTCAAGATGAACATGATCACCACGCTGCTCGGAGTGGTGTTCACTTACGGCGCATTCGCCGCCATCGTGGTATTCCAGCCCGAGCTGCGTCACGCGCTGGCGCGGCTGGGCCGCTCCCGCCTGGTGAGTTTCCTTGCGAGCTCGAGCAAGCGTGCAATGGCCGACGAGATCGGCGAGGCCGTGGGCCGCCTCGCCCGAAACGGTACGGGCGCCATCGTCGTGGTCGAGCGCGACGTGTCGCTGGATCAGTTCATCGAGACCGGCACCTCGATGCGCGCCACCGTGTCGGCCGACCTGCTCACCACGATCTTCACACCGTACTCACCGCTGCACGACGGCGCGGTGATCGTGCGCGGCGACCAGATCGTCGGTGCGGGCTCGGTGCTGCCGCTGACCCAGTTTCCCGTTACCGACAAGTCGCTGGGCACCCGGCACCGGGCGGCGCTGGGCCTCTCCGAGGAAACCGACGCCATGGTGGTCGTGGTGTCGGAGGAGACATCGAAGATATCGCTCGCCGAGCGGGGCATGCTGCGGCGCGATCTCACTCCCGACCAGGTGCGGGAGGCCATCGCCGGCCCGGGCGAGAAGGGACTTGCGCTCTCGGGCTCCCGTAGTGACGCTTCACCCGCCTGATCCACTGCATACGTAGGTAACGCACCGTGACCGCAACCACGCAGGCCAGCCCGGCCAGTGTTCCGTTCCGCGCCGCAATCGCGGTGTTCGTTGTCGTGCTCGTGGGCTACGTCTGGACGCTCGCGCCGACCGTCACGTTCTGGGACGCTGGCGAGTTCATAGCGGCCGCCAAGATCCTTGGCATACCGCACCCGCCGGGCACGCCGCTGTTCGTGCTGATGGGCAACGTATGGGGTACGCTGGTGCCGATCGGCGCGTTCGCGTACCGCACCAACCTCCTGACCGCGATCTTCAGCGCCGCCGCCGCGGCCATGTACTTCCTGTTGGTCGTGCAGGCTCTCAGGGGCTGGAAGATCGCGCAGGGCGACGGCCCCGACGCTGCTGCCGCGGCCGACAACGTGTTCACGCTGGGCGGCGCCGCCGCCGCGGCCGTGCTCTCGGCGTTCGTGTTCACGGTGTGGCAGAACTCCAACGAGACCGAGGTCTACATGGTCGCCGCGTTCTCGATCGCGGCGGTCTGCTGGCTCGCCTGGGAGTGGCGCAAACACCGGGGGGCGGAGCGCGCCCCGCACGTGATTCTGCTGATCGTCTACCTGGCGGCCGTCTCGCTGGGGAACCACCTGCTGACGCTGCTCGTTGGTCCCGCTCTGATCGGCTTCATGTGGCACGTGCTCAAGACCGATCCCCTGCCCGACGAACAGGACCGCAAGACCGAGTGGGCGCAGTGGGCCGTGGTCGTGGGAATCTGGTCTCTGCTGATCGGTGTGGGGCTCGGGAGCAAGGGGCTGTTCGTCGTGGGCGGCGTTGCGTTCCTGGCAGCGGCCGCATACGCCGCGTCGGCCGGCACGCTCGTCTTCGCGGTGACGGTGCTCGCTATCGCGCTGGTGGGCGCGTCCACCTACCTGTTCCTGCTGATCCGGGCGCAGGTGGGTCCGTTCATGAACGAGGCCGATCCCTCCACTTGGGAAAACCTGCTGGCGGTGATCGCGCGCGAGCAGTACCCGCCGCGCTCGCCGGTCGACAACCCGATCTACACGCTGCGCACCGGGGCCGTGGACAAGATCGCGGCATTCTTCGGCTGCCTGCCCCAGTTCGTGGACGGGCCGGTGCCCGCCGACGAGGCCGCATTCGGGACGCCGCGCTGCTACAGCGTGCGCAGCATCCCGCTGATGCTGCGCCAGATCCAGATGTACCTGCAGTACTTCGACTGGCAGTGGGTGAAGGGGCTGGCGCCCCTGGAGCCCGTGTTCGCGGGCGTGCGGCTGCCGTTTACTCTCGCGTTCATCTCGCTCGGCACGTTCGGCGCCACGGTGCTGCGCCGCTTCGACCGCTCCGTGTTCTGGCTCCTGGTGCTGCTGTTCCTCACGACGGGGCCGGGCCTGGTCGGGTACATGAACTTCAAGCCGGGCTACTCGCTGGCATGGGATCTGTACCCCCGCATCGACATGCACGAGGTGCGCGAGCGCGACTACTTCTTCCTGGTGTCGTTCCAGGTGTGGGGGCTGTTCTGCGGGATCGGCCTGGCGGGGCTCTACCGCATGCTGCGCGAGAGGATGAGGACCCCGAGCCTCGCCCCGGCGGGAATCCTGCTCGTGGCTCTGCTTCCGTTTGTGGCCAACTTCCGGGCCGCGACCCGCGCGCATGGACCGGACACGACGCTGGCCCGCGACTTTGCCTACAACCTGCTGCAGACCATAGAGCCGTACGGGGTGGTGTTCACCAACGGCGACAACGACACCTTCCCGCTGTGGTACCTGCAGGAGGCCGAGGGAGTCCGCCAGGACGTGTGGGTCGTGAACCTCTCGCTCGCCAACACGGATTGGTACATCCGGCAGCTGCGCGACAATCCGATCCGGCCGTTCCGCGAGGAGCAGGCGCCGTGGTTCGCCTCGGTCGCGCCGGCCGAGATCCCGCCCCCGCTGCATACGCTGCGCGACGAAGAGATCGGCGCGATGCAGGCGACGCTGCTGCCGCGCGCGCTCACCTTCCGCGCCGGTGAGATGGCGGTCACGCTGCCGCAGAACTCCGCGCTGTACATTCACCACATGGTGGCATTGCGCCTCATTCAGGAGAACTGGGCGCGGCGTCCGATCTACTACTCCTTGACGTCGGGCAACGAGAACTGGGGCCAGGTCGCCCAGTTCCTGATCCAGGAAGGACTGGGCCTGAGGCTGTACAGCAGCGGGTGGCCGGACTCGACGAGGCTGGCGCCCGGTCTGTTTCAGGTGCCCGTGGACGTGCCCCGGACGGACTCCCTGGCGTGGGATCTGTACCGCTACGGCGGCATGTTCGAAGCGGACACGCTGGCACTCGCTCCGACCAGCCGCAACATCGCGGTGAACCTGAGTTATCCGTTCTACACCCTGGCACAGGCCTACGAGGTGCTGGGCCAGCGGGAGCGGGCCCAGGAGAACCTGCGGCGTGCCCTGCACCTGCAGCCCATTCCCGGGATAGCCCAGCTGCTCGAGGCGGGGGCCGACGTGTTCCAGGCGCCGGTGCAACCGACTGCGGTGCCGACGGACACCGCGGCGGGTGGAGTGCCGGAGTAGCGGCGCCCGAGCCCGGACCCCGGGGGACGATGCGGGTTTTCATCCCGCTCAAGTCCCACTACCTTCACAGGTTATGAGTTTCGAAGCCCTCCCGGGGAATCTCGCGCGGGTGCGCGAAGAGATTGCCCAGGTGCAGGCCCGGGAAGGGGTGAGTGGGGAGGTCACGCTCGTCGCGGTGACCAAGGGCCATGGGGCCGCCGCCGCGCGGGCAGCGGCCGGCGCCGGGCTCGCGGATCTGGGCGAGAACCGCATCCGGGAGGCCTTGGGCAAGCTCGACGAGCTCACCGAGCTGCGGGTGCGCTGGCATCTCATCGGGCACCTGCAGACGAACAAGGCCAAGTTCGTGCCCGGCCGATTCGCTATGGTGCACTCGGTCGACTCGGTCCGCGTCGCCGACGCGCTGGCACGCTCCATGGAGCGGCACGATCCTGCGGCGCGGCTGGATGTGCTGCTGCAGGTGAACGTGGCGGGCGAGGAGCAGAAGAGCGGCTGCCCTCCAGAAGAGACTGCCGGGCTGATACAGCACGTTGCAGGGCTGCCGGCGCTGGAGCTGCGCGGCCTGATGACGATGGCCCCGTTTACCGACGACGAGGGAGTGCAGCGACAGGTGTTCGCGCGGCTGCGGCTGCTGCGCGACGAGTTGGAGACCGACGGACCCGCACTGCCGGAGCTGTCGATGGGTATGTCGGCTGACTACCGCTCAGCGGTGGCCGAAGGAGCGACCATGCTGCGGCTGGGCACAACGCTGTTTGGGGAGCGCCCCACATGAACGACGAAGCATTCCGACTCACACCGGTGGACGTCCGGGCGCAGGAGTTCCGGCGCGGCGCGTTGGGCTACGACGTGGCGGGCGTCGAGGACTTCCGCTCGCGGGTGGCCGAAGAGCTGGAGCGCCTGCTGCGCGAGCGGGCCACCCTCGAAGAGCGGCTGGAGAACCTGCGCGAGCAGCTCAAGTCGTACCGCGAGCGTGAGAAGGCGCTCAACGACGCAGTCGTGATGGCGCAGCAGGTGCGCGCCGAGGCGGAGGAAGCAGCCAAGCGCGACTCGGAGCTGACGGTGCGCGAGGCGAGCTCCAAGGCGGAGGAGATACTCGCCGAGGCCCGCGCGTCGGAGGCCGACGTGCGGCGCGACATCGAGGAGGCACAGCGCCAGTTCTCGAGCTACCTGGTGGCGTTCCGCCGCCTGCTGGAGCGCCAGTTGGCGGAGGTCGACGCACTGGCGGAGCACGAGCAGGACGGCAGCGCTCCGGGGTCGAAGTGACCGCAGAACCGCGCTTGGAAATCGACCGCGCGGTCGAGGCGGTGCGGCAGACCACCGACTACAAGCCGGAGGTGGCCCTCATTCTCGGCACGGGCTTGGGAGGGCTCGCCAGCGAGATCGAGCTGGCGGCGGAGCTGGGGTACGAGCACATCCCCGGGTTTCCCCTTTCAACAGTGGAGACCCATGCCGGGCGCCTGCTGTTCGGTGAGCTGGGAGGGCGGCGAGTGGTCGCCATGCAGGGCCGCTTCCACCGCTACGAAGGGTACTCAATGCAGCAGATCGGCTTCCCGGTGCGCGTGATGGCTGCGCTGGGGGCCGGAACGCTCGTTGTGTCCAACGCGTGCGGCGGGATGGTGCCGCTGTGGGGGCCGGGCGACCTGATGCTCATCGCCGACCACGTGAACCTGCTGGGCGACAACCCGCTCATCGGGCCGAACCATGACGACCTGGGCCCGCGCTTCCCCGACATGTCGCGCGCCTACGATCAGGATCTCAGGCAGCTGGCACGCGACGCGGCCCGGGACCTCAAGATCCCGCTGCGTGAGGGTGTGTACGTGGCGGTCACCGGACCCAACCTGGAGACGCCGGCCGAGTACCGCTTCCTGCGCGCCATCGGCGCCGACGTCGTTGGGATGTCCACCGTGCCCGAAGTGATCGTGGCCGTGCACGGCGGCATGAAGGTGCTGGGAATCTCGATCATCACCGACCAGTGCCTGCCGGACGCCCTCGAGCCGGCGGACATCTCGGAGATAATCGCGACGGCGAGTGCGGCGGAACCCCACCTCACGCGGCTCGTAACGGCGGTGCTGGAGCGCATGGGCTGATGGTGTACGAACCGTTGGGCTCCGACGGCCCGGATCGGTTCGAGCTCGCGGTGCTCGAGCAGTGGCAAGCGGAGGATCTGTTCCACCAAACGCTCGATGCCACGCGCGGGGGCGATCCGTTCGTGTTCTACGAGGGCCCGCCCACTGCCAACGGCCGGCCCGGTATCCACCACGTCTTCGCGCGCACCATCAAGGACCTGATCTGCCGCTACAACACGATGCAGGGCCGTTCCGTGACTCGCATCGCCGGCTGGGACACGCACGGACTGCCGGTCGAGATCGAAGTCGAGAAGGCACTCGACCTCTCCGGCAAGGCCGACATCGAGAAGTTCGGCGTGGCCGAATTCAACGCCCGGTCCAAGGAGAGCGTGTTCCGGTATAAGTCGGACTGGGAGAACCTCTCGGAACGCATCGGCTACTGGCTCGACTACTCTCGTCCGTACATCACCTACACCAACGAGTACATCGAGAGCGTGTGGTGGCTGCTGAAGCAGCTGTACGACAAGGACCTGCTGTTCCAGGGCCACAAGGTGCTGCCGTACTGCCCGCGCTGCGGCACGGCGCTGTCCTCCCACGAGACGGCGCAGGGCTACGAGATGCACCGCAGTCCGTCGATACACGTTCTGTTCAAGCTGAGGGGCGCAGAGGAGCGCTACCTCCTGGTGTGGACCACGACGCCGTGGACGCTTCCATCGAACGTGGCCGTCGCCGTGCACCCCGACTTCCGCTACGTGGAGCACGAAGTGGATGGGCGGCGCATCATCGCCGAGAAGGTCATCGCCGAGACGCGGGTGATGCCGGGCGCTACGGGCGGGAAGCCGCTGGCCGAGTTCCCGCTCGTGGCGGAGCACGGCGGCCGCGAGCTGATCGGACTGGAGTATGAGCAGCTGATCGGCGCGGTGGCTGTGGAGCCGGGGGAGGGCATGCGCGTGGTGCCGGGCGACTTCGTCACCAATGAGGAGGGCACCGGACTAGTCCACCTCGCCCCTGCGTTCGGGGCCGACGACTACGCGGCGGGTCAGAAGGAAGGACTCCCCTTCGTGAATCCCGTGGACGTATCGGGGCGCTTCGTCGGCACCGCGTGGGACGAGATAAACGGCAAGACCGTATTCGAGGCCAACCCGGTCATCGCCGACCGGCTCGTTGCTGAGGGCAAGGTCTTCGGGCGCTACCAGCCGGAGGGATACGAGCACAGCTATCCGTTCTGCTGGCGCTGCGACTCGCCGCTGATCTATTACGCGCGGGATTCCTGGTTCGTGCGCACCACCGCGTTCAAGGACCGCATGATCGCGGCCAACCACGGAGTGGACTGGCATCCGCCCGAAGTTGGAGAGGGGCGCTTCGGCGAGTGGCTGGAGAACAACGTCGACTGGGCGCTGTCGCGCGACCGCTACTGGGGCACTCCGCTTCCGGTGTGGCGCTGTGACGCCGACCGGGCGCACAGCGTCGCCATCGGCTCCTACGCCGAACTGGAGCAGCGCTGGGGCAGGCCTCTGCCCGACGACTTCGATCCGCACAAGCCGTTCATCGACGAGTACGTGTTTCCCTGCACGGAGCAGGGGTGTGACGGCACCATGCGGCGGGTCACCGAGACGATCGACGCATGGTTCGACTCGGGCGCGATGCCGTACGCTCAGTGGCACTACCCGTTCGAGAACCGCGAGGAGTTCGAGCGGCACTTCCCGGCCGATTTCATCTGCGAGGGACTGGACCAGACGCGGGGCTGGTTCTATTCCCTGCTGGCCATAGCAGTCGGAGTATCGGACAGCCCCGCCTACCGGCACTGCGTGGTGAACGGCCTCGTGCTGGACGCCGATGGCCGCAAGATGTCGAAGCGTCTCGGCAACGTGACCGATCCGTGGGAGGCGGTGGGCCAGTTCGGGGCGGATGCGGTGCGGCTCTACCTGCTCGCCTCGAGCCAGGTGTGGCTGCCCAAGCGGTTCGACCCGCACGCGATCAGGGACGTATCGGCCGGGTTCCTGAACCGGCTGCGCAACAGCTACGGGTTCTTCGCGCTGTATGCCGAGGACTGGCGCCCGGAGGATGCTCCATCCCTGGAGCAGCGCCCGCCGGTGGACCGCTGGCTCGCCAGCAGGCTGGACGCGCTGGTGGACGCGGTGCGCGCGGCCTGGGCGGGGTACGACGTGACGACGGGCGTCCGCGCCATCATCGAGTTCTGCGACAACGAGCTTTCCAACTGGTACGTGCGGGTGAGCCGCGGCCGCTTCTGGGCGCCCGATGCAGCAGCAGACCCGGCCGCTCTCGCCACACTGTACGAGGCCCTCGTGACGGTGTGCCGCCTGCTGGCGCCGGCGGCGCCGTTCGTCAGCGACGCGATCCACCGGCGGCTGACGGGCGGTTCGGTGCACGTGGCGCCGTTTCCCGAGACCGCGGGGCGGAATGACGAGGCGCTTGACCGGGCAATGGATGCCGTGCGCAAGCTTGCCTCGCTGGCGCGCGCCGCCCGGGAAGAGGCAGGGCTGCGGGTCAGGCAGCCGCTGGCGCGGCTCCAGGTGGCGGTGCCCGCCGCGGTTCAGGGTGAGGCCCTCGACGCGTTCATGGAGCTGCTGGCCGGAGAGGTGAACGTGAAGGGCATCAGCTTGGCGCCGTCCGACGAGGAGCTGGTCCGCCTCAAGGCGAAGCCGAACTTCCGCACGCTGGGCAAGGTTTACGGCAAGGACACGCCGCGGGCGGCTGCGGCGGCCCGGCAGCTCAGTCGTGCCCAGCTCCAGGAGCTGGAACTGGGCGCTGCGGTATCCGTCACAGTCGACGGTGAGGCGTTCGAGTACCGTCCCGAGGATGTCGTGGTCGAGCGGGAAGTGGCTACCGACTGGCTGGTGCAGAGCGACGGTCCGCTGGTCGCCGCACTCGACCCGCAGCTGAGCGACGAGCTGAAAAGCGAAGGTTTGGCCCGGGAACTGGTGAATCGCGTCCAGAGACTACGAAAAGAG
>JBDHJM010000120.1:0-2831 GCA_039586895.1 Gemmatimonadota bacterium
CAGGTGGTTGTGGTTCTCGACCTCCACGAAGACGGAGCCGAACATACCGCCGTCGCGGCTCAGCAGCTCGGCGCTGCGGATGTTCGTTCCCGTATCGGAGATCGCCTCCATCAGGTCGGCGTACAGCCCGCGGCGGTCCTCGCCGGTCACGCCGAGGCAGACCACGAAGACTTCGCCTTCCTGCGACTGCCAGTCGATCTCGACGCGCCGCTCGGGATCGTCCGACATCGTGAGCAGGTTGGGGCAGTCGTGGCGGTGGATGGAGATGCCGCGCCCCTTGGTCACGTAGCCGACCACCGGATCGCCCGGCACCGGCTGGCAGCACTGCGCGTAGCGCACCATGAGCCCGTCGACGCCGTGGATCTTGAGCCCGCGTCCCAGCCTGATGCGGTCCATCACCCGGCCCAGACCGAAGCCGGTGGGCTTGGGCGCCTTGAGCTCCTGCGTGGTGTACTCGGGGAAGATCGCCTTGATCACCTGCCCCAGCGGCGTGTCGCCGCGGCCCAGCACCTGGAACAGCGTGTCGGACGAGCCGACCGAGAGCCGGTCGGCGGCCATGGTGAGCTGGGCGTCGTCGGGGAACGCGAGCCGGCGCCGCCTCAGCTCGCGCTGCAGGATCTCCTTGCCGAGTGCGATGGACCGCCCGGCCTCCTCCTGCTTGATCCACTGCCGGATCTTGTGCCGCGCCCGCGCAGTGCGCACGTGGCTGAGCCAGTCCTTGGACGGCCGCGCCGTCTGGCCAGTGAGGATCTCCACGCTGTCGCCGTTCTTGAGCGGCCGGTGCAGCGGCGCGATGCGGCCGTTAACCTTGGCGCCCTGGCAGCGCAATCCCACCTCGGTGTGCACCGCGAAAGCGAAGTCGAGCGGTGTTGCACCCGACGGGAGCCGCTTCACGTCGCCCCCCGGCGTGAACACGAAGATCTCGTCCTGGTACAGATCGATCTTGAGGAACTCGAGGAACTCCTCGGGACTGTGCGCGTCCTGCTGCAGCTCGAGCAGCTGGCGGAACCACTCGAAGCGTGTATCGAGTTCGTCCTGGCGCCGCTGCTCCTTGTACACCCAGTGCGCCGCGATGCCGAACTCCGCGGTGCGGTGCATGTCGCGCGTGCGGATCTGGATCTCGTACAGCTGGCCGCCTGGCCCGAAGATCGTCGTGTGCAGCGACTGGTATCCGTTGGACTTCGGGGATGCGATGTAGTCCTTGATGCGCTCCTGCAGGGGCGTCCAATGGTGGTGGATCACGCCCAGAGCGTGGTAGCAGTCGCGCACCGAGTCCACCAGCACGCGGAACGCCATGAGGTCGTAGATCTCCTCGAACGGCCGGTGGCGCTGCCGCATCTTCTTGTAGATGGACCACAGGTGCTTGGGCCGTCCGGTGAGCTCGAACTTCTCGATGCCGGCCTGCACCAGTGCGTCCTCCAGCGGCACTCGCAGCCGCTGGATCATCTCCTGCCGCTCCTCGCGCTTGGCCTGGATCTGCTTGGTGAGGGCCTTGTACTCGTCCCTCTCGAGGAACTTGAACGCGAGGTCTTCGAGCTCGCCCTTCATGCCGGCCATGCCGAAGCGGTGCGCCAGCGGTGCGTATATCTCGCGCGTCTCCAGAGCGATCGCCGTCTGCCGCTCCTTCGGCAGGTGCTCCAGCGTGCCCATGTTGTGCAGCCGGTCGGCCAGCTTCACGATGATCACGCGCGCATCCCGTGCGATGGACAGCAGCAGCTTGCGGTAGTTCTCCGACTGCTCCTCGGCGGCGGAGCGGAAGGTGAGGGTGGAGATCTTGGTGAGGCCGTCCACTATGTCCGCGACCTCGGCCCCGAAGTCCTCGCGGATCTCGTCCAGAGATACGTCCGAGTCCTCGGCGACGTCGTGCAGCAGCGCGGCGGCGATCGTGACCGAGTCCATCTGCTGCCGCACGAGGATCTTGGCGACCGCAATGGAGTGCGAGATGAAATCCTCGCCCGAGCGGCGCTTCTGGCCCCGGTGCGCGGTGGAGCTGGCCTCGAACGCGCGCTCCACGAGGCCCAGGTCGAGCCGGTCTTCGTGCTCGGCCAGGGCCTGTGCGAAATCGGAGTCCACCGACTGGAGCGCGCTGGTCACGGGCTGGGATCCTCCCGGAGACAAAACGTTCCTGTCCCGGTCCGGGGTCCCTCGTGGCATCCCCGCGGCCGGAGCCGGATTTCTCAGGAATTATGGGGGATTCCGGGCCCAAATACTAGAGCAGCCCGGCCTCGGCGAAGCTGAAATAGCGGTCTCCGGCCACGATCACGTGGTCGCAGACCGGGATGTCGAGCAGCCGGCCGGCCTCGGCCAGCTGGCGGGTAACGGCCCGGTCGTCGGCCGAGGGAGCGGTACTTCCGGACGGGTGGTTGTGGACCACGATGACGCCGGCCGCGGCCTCGGCGATGGCCGCCCGGAACACCTCGCGCGGGTGCACCAGCGAGCCGGTCAGGGTACCGCGAGTGATCAGCAGGTCGCGGGTGATGCGGTTCTGGGTGTCGAGCGCCAGCAGGTGGAACTCCTCCACCACCAGATCGCGCATGGCGGGAGCGCACCAGCGGTACACGTCGGCAGGGGAGCTGACCTCGCGGCCGGGCTCCGCCGACTCGGCAGAGAAGCGCCGCCCCAGCTCCAGCGCTGCCGCCACGCGGGCCGCCTTCACGCGGCCCATCCCCGGCACCCGGGCCAGCTCACCCACGGGTCGGCGGGCGAGCTCCCGCACCATGCCCCGCCCCAGGCGGGCCACCGCACCCGCGATCTCGACCGCGTCGGCCCGGGCCGTCCCGGTGCCCAAGAGCACCGCGATCAGCTCGACCAGCGTGAGGGCCCGCGGTCCG
>JBDHJM010000016.1:0-52109 GCA_039586895.1 Gemmatimonadota bacterium
TCTGATCAGGCATACACATTTATGATGTGCAATCTGGCCGCAGGCCTCAACCGCATTTGGCACCATATTGGCACACAGGGGCGAAAAACGAACGGCCATTCAAGGAATGGCCGTTTTGTAACGCTAAGTGAAGTCGTGACTTACAGCAATCGGGACGGCGGGATTTGAACCCGCGACCCCCTGAACCCCATTCAGGTGCGCTACCGGACTGCGCCACGTCCCGATCTGCTTCAACACTAACCACTTGCGGCCGCTCACGCCACGTCTGCTGACCGGGCTGTCGACGCAGGGCGTCATCTGTTCCCCCGGTTGTGCTTGACGGCCACTTGACAGGCCCGTGGATAGAGTCGCCTCGACCCCAACGGGGAGACCCTGGATGCGGACCTCACTGATACTCGTAGCCTACCTTGCGGTCTCTACCGCCGCTTGTTCAGACGAGAGTGGAATGTGTACGTGCGAATGCGTCGGGGAGTCCTACGATGACTGTCATGGGAACCATAGCCCGCCAACCACAGTGGCCGGCTCGACCAGCGCGCAAGAGTGCCGGGACAAGAAGATCGTGGAGCGCGAGATTGAGTTCTACGGTGTCGGATACGCGTGTACGTGGTCACCACCATCATTGAATGGGCCGTAACGGGAGACCGCCGGAGTAGCCGCCTACTCCCTGATCACCACCGAATCAGGCCCGGAGAGCTTCTCCACGTGGCAGCGGCAGGGCTCGTCGACGGCGAACTCGAAGAACGTGGTGAAAGAGGCTGCTCTCTGCTGGCCCTGGACGCGCACGCTGTCACCCTCGCTCGAGAAAGCATCAACGAGCCCATCGTCGGCCACCAGATAGGTGCCTGGTACGGGCTGACCCAGCCACGTTGGCTCAAGCACCTCGTCGGTGCGCAGGTTGGTGCGGGTGAGCTGGACATCGGTGGCGGGATCACCGGCTTCGTCCACCACGGCCACCAAGTAGGTACGGAATTCCTCGGTGCAGGCACACTGGCTTGCCTGATCGCTGCACGCCGAGGTCGCGAGGCCGGCGAGAGCGGGCGCGGCCGCCAGAATCAGGTGTACCCGGTTCATCGTGGCTTCCTCCCGGACCTCCTCCGGTGGTACCCTGACACAGGCCTGCAGGTTCACACCGCACCGCATCTGCGGTCCGACCCCCTGTCACCCTGTGAATAACCACCTGTACCGCCCGCTACCCCCCCTCGATCTGCCGCGTCAGCGCCGGCATCAATCCCAGCAGCCTTGCGTACAGCGTGAGCTGGCCCCGGTGGTACATCTCTTGGGCGATGCCGTGGTGCAGCCACTGCATCTTGGTGCCGCGTGAGCCGTCGAAGTTGTCGATGAACCCGCGCATCTCCATCTCGCCGCAGCCGCGGAACGCGGTCTCGGCCTCCTCCATCTGGGAGGCCAGCAGACCCAGCAGTTCTTCCTTAGTAGTGGCCTGGTAGGCGGGGTTGGCATACATGGCCAGCAGCTCGGGCCACGGCGCGCGCCGGAAGTCGGTGTCGGTGCGCGTCAGCTCGCCCGTCATCATCATCGAGACCTCGAGGATGTGCTGCACCAGCTCCCGCACGTTCTTGACGTCGGGCGTGGGCCGGAAGTCGAACTGATCCGCCGGGATGTTCTCGACCTCGGCGATGATGCCTTGGCGCGCGTCCCTCCACGCCTGCAGGGTCTCTTCGAGGAACGATTCGAGCGTGGACATTGCGGTGCTCCTTGGCAACGGGCTCCCCGGGGCGCACTTCCCACACGCGCGAAAGTACGCCCTCAGGCACCAGGTCGGAACCGTGAGGACCGGCCGGCGGTAGTGGTGGGGTCGCCGGCCTCCCGGAGGAGGTCGGCACCCCGTATCGTTCGGCATGATCTTCGCGAACCGCACCCGCCGCGGGCGGGACCGTTACCTGTGGCCCAAGGCGGCCGCGCTGGTGATCGGCGCGCTGTTCGTGCTGTGGGGCAGCCGTACCGGCCAGTCGTGGCCGGTCTGGGCGGGCATCGCGGCGCTCGCCGCGGCCTTCGCCATGCGGTTCCTGCCCGGGGGCAGCCGGCGCAGCGAAGATGAGACAGAGGACCAAGTAGAGGAGAACAGATGACGCTCAACAGGCTGGCCACCGCCGTCGCGGCACTCACGCTGCTCGGCGGCACCGCGCCCATCGCCGCACAGGACGCGCCTCCCGCGCCGCCCGACACTCCAGCTGCCAACCCGGCCGACGTGGAGTCAGTAGACGCAATCCTGGCCGCTCTGTACGACGTGATTTCCGGCCCCGCGGGCGAAGCCCGGGATTGGGACCGGATGCGCTCGCTGTTCACGCCCGAAGCACGGCTGATTCCGGTGAACAGGCAGGGCGCACCCTCCCAGGTGCAGCCCCGTTTCCTTTCGGTCGAGGACTACATCCAAATGGCCGGACCGTTCCTCGAGGAACACGGCTTCTTCGAGCGGGAAATCGGACGGGTGACCGAGCGGTTCGTGAACATCGTGCACGCGTTCTCGACTTACGACTCGCGGTGGACGGCAGAGGATCCCGAGCCCTTCTCCCGGGGCATCAACAGCGTTCAGCTGGTATGGGACAGCGAGCGCTGGCGGATCGCCAACGTCATGTGGTGGGGCGTGCCGCCGACGTTCGAGATTCCCGAGAAGTACCGGGTCGCGCCGTAGGCGCGCGCTTCGGCTCCCGCGACGCCGGCTCCGTAATCGCCGGCTAGAAGCCCAGCTCGACTCCGATCCGGGCCAGCGAGAGCTGGATCGGCAGCTCGGCGCCGCTCACCTCGCGGTCTATGCGCTGGAACTCGTAGTCGGCGCGCGCGCGGAAGCGCCCGTTGGCGGTGCCCACCCCCACACCGAGGGCCACCTCCACCGACAGCCCTGACTCGCCCCCACCACTGAATTGGGGGGCGATCAGGTACGCCCCGCGCGCCCAGATGCTGGCAATCCGCGCCAGCGGCAGCTCCGACAGCACTCCGAGGCGCCAGAACCCGACGTCCTGCGCCGAAAACTCCGGATCGAAGGCGCGGTGCCCGATGCCGAGCTCCACCGCCACCGCGGGCACGATCTTGAAGCTCGCGCGCAGGTCGCCCTGCAGCATGTCCATCTCGCTCACCGCGGACGAGTCGGGCTTGAGCTTGGCCAGGTATCCGGTGGCGTCGAGGCCGAGCCGCTTCCAGCGGAACCACAGCGTGCCCGCGGCGCCCCCTCCCTCCCAGCGCAGGCCTTCGCCGCTCTCGCTGTAGGTCATGCCAAGTGCACCAATGCCGAAGCGCACGGTCTGCGCCGGTGCCGATCCGGCCGCTGCCAGCGCCAGCGCGGCCGTCAGAAGGAGTGCGCGCCTCATGGCTCCACCCCCCCGAGCGGCACCACGGTGAGCAACGTCTGGCGCCTCAGCTCGACGTTCCTGTCGCTGATCACCCTGTTCTGCCGCGCCAGCTCCTCGCGCAGCAGCTGATTGTACAGGATGTTGGCCTGCACCGGCTCGGGATCGGGCTTCTTGATGCTCATCACCACGCCGGTCGCGATGGCCAGAAGGCTGATTCCCGCCAACTCCTTGCGCTCGCCTACATCGAGCGCCGAGTTCTCGAGCGCCACCGCGGCCCCGGCCACGAGCCCTGTGTACAGCACTGCGATCCCGAGCGGCTTCCAGTCGCGGCCCGGCCGCACGTACTCCGGCTGCTCCGAATAGCCCGGCAGGCTGTCCAGGTGCGCCACCGTGTCCACGGCCGAGTGCCGCACCGCGACGTCCACGGGCGCCGCGAACTCGTTGCTGCCCTCGATGGCGGTGATGACCACCTGGTAGTCACCGGCCGGGACGGGGCTGCCCCCAATAGTGGCCAACCAGAAGACCTGGTGCGTGCCGGCGCCCACCAGCGTGGAGTCGATGGTGAGACTGAGCCCCTGCCCCACCACTCGAACAACTGCACGGGACGCACGCGACACCTCGTAGCGGATCGGCACGCTGCCCTGCCCCGCCACGAACGAGCTTGAGTCCACCACCGTGCGCCGCACCACCAGGACCCGCGCCAGGGCGGACCTGTACACCTCAGTGATGCGCGGCGAAACGGTTTCCACGTCGGGCTCGCGGTCCGGATCGATGAAGATCAGCTGGTTGAAGGCGTCGATCGCCTGGTCCCGCATGCCGAGCGAAGCGTAGGAGTAGGCCATGATCTCCACGGCCACGATGCGGTCCTCTCGACTGAGGCGCTCCTGCAGGGCCCGCCGGGCGTTGTCGATCGCGCCTGAGAAGTCCACGTCGTTGTACGCCTGCTGCGCCAGCCGGACGTAAACGTTCTCCTGGGCGCGGAGCGCCAGCGGCGCCGCGATGAGCGCGAGCCCGACGAGCAGTGTCAATCGACGGATCATCACTGGTCCCGGATTAGAGTGTAGCTGTGGCGCGACACGTTGCCGCGGGTTACCTGAACCGTGTCCACGGCGCTGCGATAGCCTTCGCGGCGAATCTCGATGACGTATGCGCCCGGTCGCAGCTCGTGCCGCACGAGCGGTGTGTCACCGATCTCGATACCGTTGATCCACACGGTCCCGTACGGTGTGGCGTTGACGAACACCCACCCCACCCGCGGCGTCTCCGGCTGCTGCACCGGGCGCTCCTGCTGGCGTCCCGGGTCTTGGGGCGGATCCTGCCGCACGCTCTCCTGCTCCGCGGGGGGTTGCTGCACCTGCGTCGTGCCCGTTTCACGCACGGCGGTCGTCTCGGGCGGCGCCGCCTGCCCCGCCACGCTGTCGTCAACGACCGCTGCGGCGACGGCGGCGGCGGGATCATCACCACCGGAGGCTGCCGGGCTCATCTGTCCGCCCGTCACCCAGTAAGTGCCTCCGGCAGCTCCTGCGATCACGACTGCGAGGAGTACCAGGCTGCGCCCGCGGCGGCGCTTCTTGGGGGGCGGCGCCGTGGTGATCTCCGTGGCCGCCTCCAGCGAGCCCCCTGAGCTGATGAGGCTGGCCGATGATGCCGTGCCCGCAACTACGGGGTGGCTGGGCAGCACCGCGGTGGCGAACTCCTCCATCGTGCCGTAGCGCTCTTCGGGCTCTTTCGCCAGCGCCCGGTGCAGCGCGTGTACGACGTGCGCCGGCGCGTCCTTGCGCATTCCGGCCAGGTCCGGCGGCGGCTCGAAGATGTGCTTGTAGATGATCGTGTGGACCGAATCGTCCTCGAACGGCAGCCGACCCGACAGCATGCGGTAGCCCACCACCGCCAGCGAGTACTGGTCGCTGCGGCCGTCCACCTCCTGTCCCTTGGCCTGTTCCGGGCTCATGTAGTGCGGCGTGCCGATCACCTGTCCGGTGGCGGTGAACTGGCTCGCGGACTGCAGCGCCTTCGAGATGCCGAAGTCGGTCAGCATGGTGCGGCCGGCGTCGTCTATCATTATGTTGGCCGGCTTGATGTCACGGTGTACGATCCCGCGCGTGTGCGCGTGCCCCAACCCGCAGGCGGACTCCCACAGGATGCGCTGGGTGGCCTCTATCGGCATCGGCCCGGACTCGAGGATCTCGTCCAGCGGCCGGCCCGTCACGTACTTCATGACGAAGAAGTGGAGATCGTCCTTTCCCTCCACCGAGTAGATCGGGATGATGTTGGGGCTGCACGAACTTCTCGTCGTGCGACAGCTCCAGCGGCAGCACCTTGATGGCCACGGGCCGGTCCAGCGAGCGCTCCAATGCGAGGAACACCACGCCCATCCCGCCCCTCCCCAGCAGCTCCTCCACCTCGTAGCGCCCGGCCAGGTTCTGCTTCAGCCGGTCGAACAGGTCGCCCGACCGGCTCACGCCCGTATTCACCTGTTCGCGTGGTGCAGCCTGGTGCGGCTGTGAACCCGGGTCCGACGAGTCCGCTCCGCACGCGGGGCAGTAGCGGCTGCCGTCCGGCAGCGGCGTGTGACATTGGACGCAGGTGGACACCGGACTCCTAGCGGTGCGGCCTGGGCCGCGGCACGGTTGCGCGCCCGACACGGGACTGCTCGCGCTTGGCCCGCATGATGTCCGCGATCTCTCCCCTCACTGCAGCCGAGGCCGGGAGCGGTACCCCCGGCGCGGGCAGCGGTCCGAAGGTCGCGTCCAGCGTGTACTCGGTCGGCACGCCGGGAAAATCGATGAGCAGCAGGAAGTAGTCCCCGGCCACAAGTGTGTCTATGGAGAGCGTCTCGACCTGCCCCACGTCCACGCCCGCCGCCACGAGCGGCAGCCCCGGCACCGGGAGCGAGCGCCAGTCGCCGATAACGTACATGTCGAGGTCCGCGTCTTCGTGCACCGCGCTGGTGGTGAACGTTGCACTGCGGCCGCCCGCGGGCACGTTGAACTGGAACCACTCCACGTCCCGGAAGTTGTCGATGGTGAGAGTGGACCCCAGCACGCTGTTCAACGGCGCCGCCACGTCGCAGTAGTCGTTCTCCTCCGCGGCGTCGCGATCGAGCACGGACAGGTACAACGAGCCGATCAGCATCTCGTAGCGCGCCGGTTCACCCGAGGGCAGGTAGGGCGCCAGCACGTGGTAGGTCCCCGCCGGGAGGTCCTCCAGTGCCACCAGCGTGAACGGGAACGGCAGCTCGGCCGGGCTCACCTCGTTGCCCGTGGTGTAGTCCCACAGCGGCTTTCCTCCGCATATGTAGGACTCGGGCCCTATGGTCCAGGACTGCGACCCGACGAAGAACGGCGGGTCGGTTGCCCCGTTGTAGCCCAGCGAGTCGGTCACGAACACCTGGAACGTCTCTGCGCCCACCATTTCGGAGAACACGAGGAGGGTGCGGTCCTGCGGTATGGCGTTGGTGAAGGTGTACCAGTCGGCCGGCACCGCCGCGGTGCCGTCGCGCGGCAGCACCTCGAACGCCAGCGCTGGGTTGGCAAACCCGAGCAGGACGTCCCCCAGGGGAGCGCCCATTGTGTCGTTCGGCTCGTAGATGTCGCGTTGGATTACGGTGAGGCTCTCAGGGAACACGACCCCGCCGTTCACGCCCAGAATGGTCATCGTGGAGCGGCGCTCGGCCGGCGGTGGCATCCAGACGGTGAGCCTGCCGAACTCGTTCGGCTGCTCGGGATCCAGCGGCGTGAAGCTGAACACGTCAGCCTGAAATCCGTCGACCGTGACAGTGAACAGGTCGGTAGTGTCGAGTCCCACACCGTAGATGCTCACGAGCTCGCCGAAGCGGGCAGTCAGCGGCACCACGCTGTCCACCTCGAGCAGGCCCCGCACGATGGCGGTCTGTGTGACCGCCTCGGCGGCGGTGTACTCCACCGCGGTCGCCGTCACCTGTGTCGTGCCCACCGCGACCGCACGAAGCACGCCTTCGGCGTCCACCGCCACGATGGTCGGATCGGCAGACTGATACTGGATCACGGCGTTGTGCACTGGATCGCCGTTCCCGTCCAGCACACGGCCCTGGAGCCTGAGGCTGTCCTTGAGGAACAGCGTGGGGAGCTGGACCATCTGCACCTCGAGCTCCCCCGAGCGGTCGTCGGGGTAGAGACAGGCCCCCGCCCCGGCTGAGAGCAGGACGCCCAACATCATGAGTTGTCTACGGTTACGTGTCACTGCGCGCCTCGCGGGCTCAGGACCGGCAGAGCAAAGCGAACGATGCGGAATCCTAGAAGGCGAGTCAACCCAGAGGATATGAGCTAAGTCACCACCGATACCCGACTTCGAACACAAAGCCCGGGCTGTGGTGATATTATTGCCCGGTCACCTCAACCGCGGCTTCCGAGGAGCACCCATGGACTGGATCACCAACCCCGAGATCTGGAGCGCGCTGATCACGCTGACGGCGCTCGAGATCGTGCTGGGCATCGACAACATCATCTTCATCTCGATCCTGGCCGCGAGGCTCCCCGAGCACCAGCAGCACAAGGCACGCCGGCTCGGCCTAATCGGCGCGATGGTGATGCGGCTCGTCCTGCTGTTCTCGCTGGCGTGGGTAATGGGCCTAACGGAGCCGCTGTTCTCCGTGTTCGGAGAGGAGGTCTCGGGCCGCACGATCATCCTCGTCGTGGGAGGGCTGTTCCTCATCGCGAAGGCCACGCACGAGATCCACGACAAGCTGGAGGGGGAGGAGGGTCGGGTGAGTCACAAGCTGGCGGCGTCGTTCGGCGGCGTGATCGTGCAGATCATGCTGCTGGACGCCGTGTTCTCGCTCGACTCCGTGATCACCGCCGTGGGCATGGCGAAAGAGGTGTGGGTGATGGCGACGGCCATCATCCTGGCGGTGCTCGTGATGCTGTTCTCGGTCGACGCGATCTCGAGCTTCGTGGAGAAGCACCCCACCGTGAAGGTGCTGGCGCTCGCGTTCCTGGTGCTGATCGGCGTCACGCTGGTTGCCGAGGCGTTCCATCACGAGATCCCGCGCGGCTACATCTACTTCGCGCTGGGGTTCTCGGTGGCAGTGGAGATGCTCAACATCCGGGTGCGCCGGCGGGTGCGGCCGGTAGAGCTGAGAAACCCAATAACTGCCGAGCACCGGACTCCGGCGTAGAGCCGGTGCAGCGCCGGCCGAACGCCGGCGCTGCAGTCGGGGGACCCGCTTGCTGCGGCTATCTTAGGGTGCGTTGGGGCTCAGGATGACCGCGTTCAGGAACAGCCGGTTCGCGCCGCGGAAGTAGCCGCGGTAGTTGACGTCCTCCGCAAAAGCGATCACGCGGCCGCGGCCTACCCTCTCCTCGTACGCGAACACCGCTCCGGGAAGCCGCTCCAGCGACTCCGTCCACACGTGGCCCGATATGCGCGTGCCCGCTCCGGGCACGTACCGCGCCACCACGCGGCGGCGCGACGAGGGCGGCCCCTCGGGATCGATGTAGATGCGGTCCGAATCCACGAGCACCGGCAGCACGCCAGAGTAGCCGGATGCCATCCAGCTGCTGCCCAGCGCCGCACGCAGGATCGCTCCGGGCACAGCGAAGCGGCGCGCCTCCTCGTTCTCCTCCAGCTCGTACCAGCTGCGCAGTGCGATGAGCTTCAGCTCCTTGCGGGCGAATTCCGTGGCCGCGCCGATCGTGATCAGGGTGCCGCCGTCCCGCACCCACTGCGCGAGCCGCTCGGCGTTCTCTTCACCGATCTCGCGCTTGAAGGCCTCGCCCGAGACCGAGGGCAACACCAGGACGTTGTAATGCGCGAGCCAAGCCGCGTCGAACTGCGGCGTGCGCAGCACCGCCAGCGGGATCTCGTACTGCCGGTCCAGCGTGTACCAGGCCCAACCGAAGGAGTAGCCGCGTACGGGCCCCTCGGCGAACAGCGCGATCTTGGGAAGCGCGGCGTTGAATGTGTGGTCGCCGGACCCGAGCGTGGGGTAGCCCGGGTCGGAAAGCCCGGTTTCCACCGGAGTGACTCCCACACCGAAGCGCTCGGCCGCTTCCCGCACCGCTCCGTGCACGCTCTCGTCGTTCTGGCCCACCCGGACGATCACGGTCCCGCTCGCCACGTCGCGGCCGCCCATCCGGGTCGCAGCCGTGATCACGGCCACGCGGTAGCCCTGCGCCCTGAGGTGGTACAGCGCCGAGAGCGATGCCGCCGCACGGCCGTCCAGCAGGTACGCGTAGCCGGCCTGCTGTAGATCCCATGTGGCCCACTCCGCTCGCTCCACTTGCTCCATCCGCGCGGCCGCCTGCATGGACTGCACCGGCAGCTCCGTCGAGTAGGTCGTGCTGTATCCGCCCACGTTGAAGAGGAGCGGCAACGACCAGGCGGTGACGTCGTAGAACCGCGGGCTGGCCCCACGGTCCAGGCGCTCCCGCGCCAGCTGCAGGAACTCCTCCGGCACCGGAGTCTCGGGCTCCAGCAGAGTCCGGATCAGGCGCCCCGCAGGCTGAGCCGCCTCCACCACGTAGGTGCCCGCGTCGAAGGTGCGGCGGCCCACGGCAGCTCCGGTCCGGTCCCGCACGCCGTTGAGCGACACGGGCTCGGTGAGCACCGAGACCTCGATGGCGTTGCGCTGCAGCAGCTCGGCCAGCTCGCGCACCAGCAGCGGGTCTCCCTCATGTGCGATCAGGTAGCGCCGCACCCCCTGACTGCCCTCTTCGACCGCGGCCCGCTGCGAGTCGTGGTACTCGGTGAGCAGCGCTTCGCGCTCCCGGGCCGCGATGCTGGCCGCCGTCCACGCGGCCAGGTAGTGCTGCTCCAGGGAGGTTGCCAGGGTGCGAACCGTTCCGTCGGGCCTGGTCAGCGCGAAGCCGCGGCTCGAGCTCTGCTCGAACAGCATCGCCACGGCGCCCTGGTAGGCCCGGTTCGAGGTATAGCCGGGGTAGAAGTAGTTGAAGCGCTCGCGGGCCATGTACTCGATGCCCGCCGAGTCGAATGCGGCGGCGTACGCGTTGCCGAAGCGCGCGAACCAGCGCAGCACGAAGCGCGGCATGTGCGGGTTGGCCGGCTCCGCGGGCGGGTCGAAGTAGAACTCGTTGCCCGATCCCATCTCGTGCATGTCGACCGCCACCTGCGGGCGCCACGCGTGCAGGAACGGCATCCGGGCGCGCGTTTCCTTCTGGGTGTGGGCGAACCAGTCGCGGTTGGTGTCGAAGTAGTAGTGACCGGTGCGGAACTCGAGGGCCTGCCACCGCGTGAAGTCGTTGCCCCAGTCGCGCGTGTCGGGGTTGGGCTCCCGGCCCAGGTTCTGGTGGTTGAGGGCCGCAAAGGCATCGCGGCCATCCGGGTTGAGCATCGGGTCTATGAGCACCACGGAGTTCTGCAGCACCGCCAGCGTGGCCGGGTCGTCGCGCGTGGCCAAGTGCTCCAGCAGTTTGAGCGCCCCCTCTGCCCCCGACAGCTCGAAGCCGTGTATCGAGCCCCCGAACCAAACCACGGCCGGCTGATCGGCGATAATGGCCCGAGCCTGAGCCGGCGTCGTGGTGCGCGCGTCTGCGAGCCGCCTCGAGTTCTCCTGGATCTCGTCTATGCGGGCGTGGTTCTCCGGCGAGGTCACTATCGCCAGCAGGAAGGGCCGTCCCTCCCAGCTCCGCCCCTGCTCCACCACAGCCACGCGGGGCGAGGCCTCAGCCAGCCTGGTGAGGTAGTCCACCATCTCGTGGTGCACCGTGATCCGCTCGCCGAACGCGTGCCCGGTGACATCCTGCAGGGTCGGGACTTGGGCGCGGGCGGCCGGCGCGGCGGAAAGAGCCAGCCCTACAACGATTAGGGACACGAGCGGTAGGATTGCTCCGAACGGCCTATACACTGGGGCGTCCTCCATGGTATCTTTAACCTGGTTAACTGTCTTGGTTAACCTCACGTCTGCCAAAGGTAGTTGTCAAACGGGGTGGAGGGACAAGGAGGAGAGGAAGCATGTCGACGCTCAAGAAGACCCTTCAGCAGAAGATCGAACAGCATCGGCCGCGCACGACCCGGCTCCTCAAGGAGTACGCGGATACGAAGCTGGGCGATGTCACGATCGGGCAGGCCATCGGCGGCGCCCGCGGCGTCAAGATGATGGTCACCGACATCTCTTACCTGGATCCGTTCGAGGGCATCCGATTCCGCGGGAAGACGATCCCAGAGACGTTCGAGGCGCTGCCCAAGGCGCCCAACTCCGACTACCCGTACGTCGAAGCGTTCTGGTTCTTCCTCCTCACGGGTGAAGTCCCCACCGAGAAGCAGACCCTGGAAGTGGTCGAGGACTTCAAGAAGCGCCGCGAGGTGCCCAAGTACGTGTTCGACGTGCTCGAGAAGATGCCCGAGAACAGCCACCCGATGGCGCTGTTCTCGATGGCGATCCTCTCGATGCAGCGGGAGTCCGAGTTCGTCAAGCGGTACAACGAGGGCATGAACAAGATGGAGTACTGGGATCCGATGTACGAGGACTGCACTACGCTCCTCGCCCGGCTCCCCTCCGTCGGTGCCTACATCTACCGCATGAAGTACAAGGGCGGCAAGCAGATCAAGCCCGACAAGAAGCTCGACTGGGGCGCCAACTTCGCGCACCAGATGGGCGTGGACGCACCCTACGACGACGTGGCCCGAATGTATTTCATCCTCCACTCGGACCACGAGTCGGGCAATGTCTCGGCGCACACAACGCACCTCGTGGCGTCGGCGCTGTCGGACTGCTACTACTCGCTGTCTGCGGGCATCAACGGCCTCGCCGGCCCACTGCACGGCCTCGCCAACCAGGAAGTGCTGCGCTGGACCATGAACTTCCTGGAGAAGCTCGGTAAGGGTGAGGACTACACCGAAGACGACGTGAAGCAGGCGCTGTGGGACACGCTGAACAGCGGTCAGGTGATCCCCGGCTACGGCCACGCAGTGCTGCGCAAGACGGATCCGCGCTACACGTCGCAGCGGGAGTTCTGCCTCAAGCATCTGCCGGACTACCCGCTGTTCAAGCTGATCAGCACGATCTACAAGGTGACCCCGGACATCCTGCAGGAGCAGGGCAAGGCCAAGAACCCGTGGCCCAACGTGGACGCTCAGTCCGGCGTCATCCAGTGGTACTACGGAGTCACCGAGTGGGACTTCTACACGGTGTTGTTCGGCATCGGGCGCGCCATCGGCGTGCTGGCTAACATCACCTGGGACCGCGCGCTCGGCTACCCGATCGAGCGGCCCAAGTCGGTCACCACCACGATGCTGGAAGAAGTGGCCGGCGTCAGCTCGGCCGAGCTGGCGGGCAGCGCGAAGTAGCGCACCGCCCTCGGCAGGCAGCAAGCGACAGGGGCACCCGTTGGGTGCCCCTGTTTGTTTTGTGTCGCATCGCTGCGCTCACTGGATCTCTTGCACGCACCGCCGCCACGTCCCGTGCAGCGCTCAACTCACCTCCTGCACCTCCCACTCCTCGTCCACCCATAGCGCGATCACGGGGACTTCGCTGAACCGCTCCTCGAGCAACGACACAGCGGCACGCAGCTGCTCCCGCTGTGTGTCTGGGGACACAGGGTTGCCGGCGCAGTCATGGTGTGCTACGACCGCGAGGCCGCGCGACTGGTGCCGGTCCATGGACACCGCAACGCAGTCGCGAATCTCCCGCGCTGCCGCGCCGCGCTCGGGATCGCACAGGACCGCGACCGGCCCGGCACCGGTCACCACGTCCACAAACACCGCCTGAAAGCGCTGTCGCAGATAGGATATGACCGGGAGTTGGACCCGGCCGTCCATGCAGTTGATGACCGTGCAGAACGAAGGAGCGCGATTGGATCCGCCACCCGACGCGGCGCCGGCGCTACCCACCGTCTCCCTCACCTTCCAATGACTTCACCAGCCCTGCGTAGCGCTTCTCGATCTTGAAGCCGTGCGCGTAGAAATACTCCGGACGGAAGAACCCAGTCGTAACCCGCTTGACCCCCGAGGCACGCAGCCGGTTGAAAAAATCGTTCATCAAGCCGTCGGCCACGCCTTTGCGCCGGTAGCCGTCCGCCACCACGATCTTCTCGAGGTGTGCGCGCCGCCCGCCCTCGGCGATCTCGTAGTAGATGCCCCCGATGATCTGGCCTCGCTCGTTGATCGCGACCAGGTAGCGGTGCTCGGGTCCGAAGCGCACCTCGAGCCGGGCCGACATGAACAACCGGTGCAGCCGCTCGACTTCCTTGGGCACGAGGGCGTGACGCACCCGCACCAGGCTGCCGTCGGCGTCCTCCATGGCAACCACGATCTCGCTCTGCGAGCCGGCTCCGGAGTCGGCGCTCACGAATCCGACCGCGTCCTCCGGCCTGAGGTAGGCAAACGGGATCCGGGCCAGGAAGTAGTCGTCGTCCTCTTCCACGTCCAGCCGGTGGCGCAGCTCAGCGATGGCGGTGGCCAGGTCTCCGTTCACCAGCTCCCCCCCTCGCACCCGGGCTATCAGCTCGTCGAGGCCGTGCTGCAGCTCGTTCGAGCTGTCGCGGAACACTGTCTCTCGGAAGAAGCGCAGCCGCACCTCCGGGTACGAACCGGCCAGCCGGTCGAGGCCGTAGGTGTCGTACAGCTCCTGCAGGGTCGCGGCACGCGCCACGGGTGTCGCGTCGTCGTTCAGCTCGGCCCAGCGGCGGTAGCGCTTGGTCGCGAAGTAGAGCCGCCGCGGCAGGAAGCCGCGCCGCCGCACCGTGAAGGTGTATTCCTCAAGCGCACCGCGCAGCTCGTCCGGCACTTCCGGTTCGCTCTGCAGCGCCGTCTCGTATTCCACGAGTCCCTCGTGCTCGCCCACGACCTCGAGCACTGCCGAGAAGATCACGTCCCAGCCGACCATCCCCTTGAGATCGGCATGCTGGTCCTCGACCGCATCGACGAACGCCTCCTTGAAAAACTGCACCATGTGCAGCAGGCCCTCGTGCGACTTGCGCTCCGAGAGCGACACGATGCGTGATCCCGTATGGTAGTCGTGCGTCGGAAGCACGATGTCGGCGGGGTCCATCGCTGCGATCTCGCAGCGCCGGCCGGTGCGGTCCCAGAAGTCCACGTAGGCCGAGAGCGCGCTCCAGGCGAAGAACGGCCAGATCTGCCACAGGCCCTCCTGCTGCTCCGCGCGCCGTTCGAGGCGCCGCATCTCACGGTCGAGGGTGTCGCCGGTGACGTACTCCTCGCTCCACATGTTCTGCTCGGGTACGTGCCCGCCGAAGTCCTCCACCACCGGAGGGCGGTGCGTCGCCTCGCCGCACAGAATCAGCCAGTCGATCTCCTCCTGCACCTGCTCGTCCGGGAGCTCATCCACCAGGTTTGCCGCAACGTCGTGCGTGTCCTGCGTGCGCGTCTGGATTGTGATCCGGTAGACGGACTTGCCGTGACGCGTGCCGAGCAGCCGGATCCAGACTCCGCCGGGCGGGATGTCGTTGAGCCGGATCACGGTCCCGCGATAGAATAGAAACACGGCTTCCCTCAGGAAAGGCGTGCTCTTGATCGCCGACATGAGGCGGCGCCGGTGCTCCTCCGGCGTGGACTCCTCGAACACCACCACGTCCTCCCAGCGGTACTCCTGCCCCGTCTCGGTGTCGACTGCGATCTTGGACGTGGGACCGAGCCACTGGCGGAATCCGTTTTCCAGCGTGACGCGCGCTCCACCGGCGTGCATGCGCACAGCCGGGCTCTGCGCGAACAGGCTCATGCGCACGAGGAAGGCGCGAATCCGCCGGAACGTGACCGGGTGGGCGGCACCGTACTCGGCCAGGAACGTGAGCAAAGATAAGGCGAGCGGGTCGGCCTGGTCGTCGCCCGCCTCCCCCTCGCACGCCCGTTCGGCCAGCTCGATGAACGCCTCCACCTTGGGCTCGGGCAGCGTGCGCTCGCACAGGAGCTCGGCCGTCTCCGTGTCGAGCAGCAGCGGGTCCAGCGAGAAGAACCGCTCCAGGGTCGCACGGAACCGCGATGCACGCTCGGACGGCACCAGCGTCAGGAACGCTCGGCGGCGCACCTCGGCCGATTCCGCCAGCGCACCCCGCGCCAGCACGTGGCGCGCCGGATCGGTGAGCGGTCCGTCGTCACCGACGAGCACGCGCTCCAGCAGCTTCACGGCGCACTCGGGCTGCTGGTCGCCGGCCACCGAAAGCATGCGGGCGGCACGGTCCAGGTCGCGCAGATCCCATTCGGCATGGCGTGCCGCTTCGTTGAGGCAGTCGCAGTCGTCCTCGGCTGGCGCGTACGGCTCTACCCTGCCCAGCCACTCGATACCGGCCTGCGCGCGCCCCGGTCGCTGCCGCGCGGCCATGTCGAGCGGCGCGAACGCCTGCAGCTCGTCGTTCCCGAGCCAGAGGCGCGGAGTGGCCAGCAGGGCGCCGAGGTTGAGAGGTGACTCCCTGACCTCGTAGAAGCACGACCCGATCTGCACCCTCCCTCCGTCATCGCGCCTTATCCGCAGGCTTGTACCGATTGGCGGAAGCAGGACCTGGTCGCCCTCGACCGCAGCGTCCTGCGCGGTCAGGCCGAGCACCTGGAACAGCCAATTGGGCAGCGTCACCTCGACACCGCCCACCGTCACGTGCGTGCGGCGGTACAGCGAGCCGATCAGCTCGGCGAAGTTCTCCACCACCGCCTTGCGCCGCGGCGTTCCCTTGGGAGTGAGCTCGCCCTTGTCGGCATCCAGGTCGCGGTCGATTACCGCGAAATCGACTATGCGCTCGAACGGGGCCACGAACTTGTTGACCGAGGTCACCAGCGACCGGAAGTGCTCGCGCACCTGATCGGCAGGCAGCGACTCGAAGTCGAGTTCCTTGTACTCCGGATTGGGATAGACGAGAAGGGTGTTGTACTCCCGGTGGTCGCCCACCAGGAACGCGCGCCCCACCGACTCGAACTCGCGGAACAGGTTCTCGATCCGCTGCGGCGCTATCGTCTGACCCTTGACGTTCTTGTAGATCTCCTTCTTGCGGTCCACAAGCTGGATGTGCCCGTCCGCATCCATCCGCATCAGGTCGCCGCTGTGGAGCCACCCGTCCTCGTCGAACGAGGGCTCGCCGTCCGGCGGCTCGTGGTAACCGATCATCACGTACGGGCCGCGCAGCAGCAGCTCACCGTCGTCCGCCAGCGCGATCTCGATACCGGGCAGCGCGGCACCGAGTGAGTTCTCCTTGTACTGACCCGGCGGCGTCATGGTGATGCCGCCCGTGGCCTCGCTCATTCCGAAGCCGCTCATCAGCTCGACGCCCTGCCGGTGGAAGAACCGGAAGATGTCGGGATCGAGGTAACCTGCGGCCGACAGCCCCCAGCGCAGCCTGCCGCCGGTCAGCTCGCGCGTGGCCTCCAGCAGCTCTTCGTCGCTCGCGTGCAGCGGATCGGCGTGCTGCGAGATGGCCTCGTACAGCTGATTCCACTTGCGCGGCACGCTGATGAACACGGTGGGCCGGTAGCGGTGCATACCCTCTATGAGCGCCTCCACCGATGGGTTGAGCAGAAAGCAGTACTTCGCACCCCAGAACACCGAGCCGAGCATCTCCAGAAAGCGCCCGAACGTGTGGAACAGCGGCAGGTACGCCAGGAACACCGCCGAGTCGCCGATCTCCGGCAAGGCCAGCGCGCGCGCGAACCGCTTCGTCACCAGGTTGCGCTGCGAGAAGGCGATCCCCTTGGGCATGCCTGTAGTGCCCGACGTGTACATGATCGTGGCGAGGTCGCCGATCCGGCCGGCTTCCGACCGCTCCCGTACCGCATCGCTCGACACCTTTGCCGCCCGCTCCATGAGGTCGGCCATCAGCATCACCTCGGGGCCGAGCTCCTCGAGCGGGTCCATGACCACGATGCGCCTGAGATCCGGCAGGTCCCCATGGTTCTTCTGCACTTTGTGCAGCTGCGCGCGGCTGGACACGATCACCGTGCCGACCTTGGCGTGGCGCAGGATGTAGCCCACGTCCGCTTCAGTCGAGTTGGCCGGCACTAGTACGTTGACCAGCCCGCTGGTGAGGCACGCCAGGTCGAGCAGTGCCAGCTCGATCCGGTTCTCGGAGAGCAGCGCGATCGGGGCTGTCTTCTCCGGCGGGTCGAGCGACAGCAGCGCCCGGGACAGCGTGTCCACCCGGGCAGCCACCTCGAGCCATGTGAGGCGGCGGCTCCCGCCAGGCTCCGGTATCTCGAACAGGATCTGGGCGCCGTACGTCTCCGCGCGCTGGCGGAATAGCGGTCCCACGGTGAGGTCGGACGCTTCGACCAGACCTAGGATGCGCTCCGTCCACTCGGGCACCGCCGTGCGCTCGATGCGCCGGAGCACCGCGGAGCGGCGCACCAAATCCAGCGCGTCCCATGCGAGCTGACGCAGGCCGCGGTCGCGCGGCTCTCCGGCGGATTCGAGCCGGGCGGTGCAGCGGTCGAGCAGATCCGCGACTTGCCCGAGGTCGATCTGCTCCAGCACGCGCCGCAGATAGCGCGAGCCGCGCAGCCCTTCGACCGCCCCGCGGTCGAGCTCCAGCGAGGCCTCGTCGGCTGGTCCGCGCCGTGCCGCCTCGCTCAGGGCGCCCGCCACCCGCTCGGCGAGCTCCTCGGCCCCCAGCTTGGTGAGGCCCTGCAGATCGGGTACCGTCGTCATGCTCTCATATTAGGGAATACGCAGGCCGCCCGGCAGTCGCCGCGTGAGCCGCTCCACTTCCCGCTCGAGATCGGCCTGCACCCCCTCCAGGGCCGACAGCGGCCCGTCTATCTCGTCGCGCAGCATGACTTCGAGCCCCCTCACCCCCGCACGGGCCCGCCCGGCGGCGTCGCCCACCAGCGCGTCCACCTGGGCCCGCACCTCCGCTTCCGCGCGCCGTATCTCGTGCCCCAGTTCCCGCTGCAGACTGCGGGCGATCACGTCGCCCACGTTGGAGCGCACCTGGAGCGCGGGTGCCCCGATGGAGCCGCCGAGGCGGACCGCCACCTCGACCTCGCGCATGCCGGAGACCGCGCGCCACAGAAAATCCTCGGCCCAGGCCCGGCTCCCCAAGCGCGTCGCATCCCCTGCGACATCGCCGGCGCCCAGGCGCTCCCAGCTGACTTCGGTCGCGCGCCACACCAGCTCGCCGCCGACCTCGGAGCCGCTGCGCTCCAGGGTGAGCGCGGCGGAGCCCCGCCCGGGGACCAGCCGCGCACCGAGACTCGGGAGATCCAGGTCCGGCAGGCTGATGCCCCGCGCAGCCACGTCAACCGAGTCGCGCACCGGCGCCGCGACGTGATCCAGTAGTGCACCCACTCGGACGTCGGTCGGCCCGGCGGCAGCATCGATGCGCCCGATCTCCAAGCGCAGCGGCCTGCCGTACAGCGACGGCGCGCTTGTGAGGCCAGTGACCAGCGCCGAATAGCTGCCGGCCTCGAAGCCCTCCCCAGCCAGCTTGAGCGACGCCTCGCCGTGCTCCAGCAGGAACCTCGGCTGCCCTTCCTGCCGCGGGAACTCGACCGTCGTGCCGGACCGGCGCGGCCGCTGCGGCCCGGCGCGGCGCCTGGGGTCCAGCCCCGGCGGCAGGTACTCCTCGGCCAGACGCAGCCAGTACAGCACCGGCTGGATCCAGCTCACGGCCGCGGCGCCGAACACGCCCGGTGAAATGTCCGGCGCGTCGAGCGACGGCAGCTGGAGCAGGCCGCGCGCGTACGCGTAGTCCGCCTCCCGCGCTGCTGTGAGCGCGCGCATGCCCGCCTCCATCTCGCCGAGGTCAAAGCGCGCGATGCTGTCCAGCGACTGCACCCGCGCGGTGAGCTCGCCCAGCCTCCCGATGGTGGAGCGTGTCGAGTTGCCCAGCTGCGCCGCGCCGACCGGGCCGAGCCGCCCAAGGTCCACCCCCCGAAGCCGCTCCAGCAGAGCGCGCGCCGAGTCTATGGCCGGCTGCGGGTCGAGCGTGGCCAGCGTGCGCTCCCAGCCGAGCCGCAGGGCGTCGCTGCGTTGCACTAGCGCGTCGGCCCGCCTTGCGGTCTGCAGGCTCTCGGGCCGCACGGCACCCACGTCCACCGCCTGGCCCAGACCCTCGAGACTGAACTCGGGGACGCGAACCGCGGCGGCCCAGCCGTCTACTTCTTGCCGCGCACGCCGGCTCTCGGGACTGGGTTCGTCCAGCGCGCCCGACGTCTCGCGCTCCGTGCCGAATCGGAGACCTCGAACGGCTACGGTGTCGATGGCCAGCTTCTGCTCCAGCAGCGGCAGCAGCCGCACGTCGGCCACGATCTCGTCGGCCTCGAACAGGTTGGTCATGGGGGCGTCGGGATTGGTGACGGCCAGACCGCGCAGCACCAAGGCGCCTTCGCCCAACCGCACGTCGGCGCCGGCGAGGTCCACTCTGGCCCCGACTACGTGCGTCGCCGCCGCCTCGATGGCCCGCTTCGCGATGCGGTCGAGCAGCAACAGCCAGGCCATCCCGAGCAAAGCCAGGAAGAGGAGCAGCGGCACGATGGCGCGCCAGCGGAACAGCTTGGTGCGCGCCATTACACCTCGAACAGCCGGTACAGGTTGTAGAGCTTCGTGGCCCGGAACGCTTTCATCGCCTTTGACCGCTCGATGCGCGGCCCAAGTGTGGCCCGGTACTGTCCCACCCCGAGCCGGGCCAAGAAGTAGACCGGCACCGTAAGTAGCGCCCACCCGACCACGCTCCCCAAGACGACCGTGTTGTTGAGCTGCCCCAGCGAGAGAACCGGAGTGTTGTAGATGGCAGTCCAGACCACGGCCAGCGCCGTCGTGTCGAGCAGCAGTGCGCGCCCCAACGCGTCGAACGCGGGATCGAGCAGGAAGCCGAACGGAATGGCGACCAGCCAGCCCAGAATCGCGCCGGGCACCGATACGCGGAGCAGGGCGATCGCCGCCACGATCACGAGGTTGTGCAGGCTCAAAAGGGGTGTGAGCCCCAGCGCCGCGCCCAGCGCGATGCCGGCGGCCACCTGCTGCGGCGTCCCCTCGGAGTGCAGGGCACGGATAAGCGACTGGACCAGCTTCAGGAGGGTGAGCATCGGCCTCAATTGTTCGGCAAACGGGCAGAATTGTCCAGAGTGCGGGCGCCCGCACGCAGATTAGATTTGGTCATGCACTCCCTCGACCCCATACTCCGACCGAAGTCCATCGCCGTCATCGGCGCCTCACGCCAGAAGAACACGATCGGCTGGCAAATCCTCGACAACCTCCTGCGGGTCGGTTTCAACGGGCCCGTCTATCCGGTCAACCCGAAGGCCTCGGCCATCCACTCCATCCCGGCGTACGCCTCGATCACCGAGGTGCCCGGACCTGTGGACCTGGCCGTCATCGTCGTACCGGGTGCGTACGTCGCAGAGGTAGCCCAGCAGTCCATCGAAGCAGGTGTGAAGGGGCTCGTCGTGATCTCGGCCGGCTTCAAGGAGGTAGGCGGCGAGGGCGGCGAGCGCGAGCAGGAGCTGCTCGACATCGTGAAGCGGGCCGGCGTCCGCATGGTGGGCCCCAACTGCCTCGGGGTGATGAACAACGATCCCGAGTTCGCGATGAACGCCACCTTCGCGCCCGCCCGGCCGCCGGTGGGGCCCGTGGGGTTCGTGAGCCAATCCGGAGCCATGGGCGCCAGCATCCTCGACTATGCCGAGAGCCTCAACATCGGCATATCGATGTTCGTCTCCAGCGGCAACAAGGCCGACGTGAGCGGCAACGACGTCATCGAGTACTGGCGCGACGATCCCAACACGCAGGTCGTGCTGATGTACCTCGAGAGCTTCGGCAATCCCCAGACGTTCGTGGACATCGGCCGGGAGCTGACCCAGCACAAGCCGCTCTGCGTGGTGAAGTCGGGCCGCACGGGTGCGGGGGCGCGCGCGGCCGCGTCGCACACCGGGGCGCTGGCCGGCACGGAGCTGGCCACCGACGCGCTGATCGCGCAGGCGGGGGCTCTGCGCGCCGAGACCGTCGAGGAGCTGTTCGACCTGGCGATGTCGTTCGCCAACCAGCCGCTCCCCGCGGGCAACCGCGTGGCCATCGTGACCAACGCGGGTGGGCCCGGCATCATGGCGGCCGACGCGGCCGAGGCAAACGGCCTCAACGTGGTACGATTGGCCCGCGAAACGGAGGACCTGCTGCGCACGCGGCTGCCCGAAGAAGCTAGCGTGAAGAACCCGGTGGACCTCATCGCCAGCGCGAGTGCCGATAACTACGAGTTCGCGCTGCAGTGCGTGTTCGACGACCCCAACGTGGACGCCGCCATCGCGGCGTTCGTTCCGCCGCTCGGGATCCAGACCAGGGACGTGGCCGCGGCCATCGTGCGCGTCAACGAGCGCCACCCCGAGAAACCGCTGCTCGCCGTGCTGATGGGCCGCGAAGGCCTGCCGGCGGGCCTGGCCGAGCTGCACGATGCCAGTATCCCGGCCTACATCTTCCCGGAGTCGGCCGCCCGGGCGCTGGGAGCCATGTGGCGCCACCGCTGTATCTCGCAGCGGCGTTCAGGCAAGATCCTGAAGTTCGAGGCGGACGACGCGGCGGTCGAGGCCGCCATCGAGCGCACTCTGGCCGACGGCCACAACAAACTGAGCGAGCCCGACGCGATGCGCGTGCTCGAGGCCTACGGCATACCGGTGGTGCCGTGGAAGTTCGTACCGAGCGACGGGCCCAGGAGCCTCGCCTCAGCCGCCGCCGACGCAGCAGCAGACATCGGCTTCCCGGTCGCCCTCAAGGTCGTGTCGCCGGATGTCATCCATAAGACCGACGTGGGAGGAGTCGCTCTCGACCTCGAGAGCAAGGCCGAAGTCGAGCGCGCCGTGCGCTCGATGCTGAAGCAGGTCGCCGCGGGCCCGCCGCCCAAGAAGGGGCGCGCCAAGGGCAGCAAGCCGAAGAAGACCAAGCGTCCGGCGCGAGAGCCGCGCATCGACGGAGTCATGCTGCAGCAGATGGGGGCCGGCGGCCTCGAGACGATCGTCGGCCTCACGCGCGTGCTGCGCGTGGGTGCGCTGATCATGTTCGGCATGGGCGGCATCTACGTGGAGGCCCTGCGCGACGTGGTCATGCGCCTGAGCCCATTGCACGACGTGGACGCCGAAGAGATGATCCGCGAGGTGAAGCTGTTCCAGCTACTGGAAGGCGTGCGCGGCCAAGCGCCGCGCGACCTCGACGCCCTGGAAGAGGCGATCCTGCGAATATCTCAGCTCGCGGAGCGGCACCCGCGGATAGTGGAGATGGACATCAACCCGCTCATCTCGCTGGAGCAGGGTGCGATGGCCATCGATGCGCGGCTGCAGGTCACAGCCGAGCCGGAAGAGTAGCGCCGCCTACCGCGAGGACCGGCGCCAGCGGGAGGGAGAGTGGGAAGGAGACTCGGGCTCGCTCTCGCGCTCTCGCGTGCTGGGCCGCCACGCGAACGGCTCGAAACCGGCGGCCGCCTGGATCGCCGACTCCGGCCCGGACACCACGGTCATCTGGTCCAGCCAGTACGCCTTCTCGTCCCGCTTGGCCACCACCATCTGTCCGTAGTCTTCCTTCTTGTGCGCTCGGTGGTAGCGCATGTAGATGCAGCACCCGTCGGCCCCGAGGATCTCGATCTTTCCAGTGCGGTGCGACATGGCGAACCGCGCCCGCTTCGCCAGTCCGGACACGTGCCGGTTGGCCTCCTGGAAGATCCGCAGGCCCTCTATGATGGGAACCTCGTAGGGCTCGTTGCCGGCAGTGGGGCGGCCCTGGAACACGTAGTACTGCGGGCATCCCATGAACGACAGTTCACGGAACAGGCTTGCGAACGTCTGCGGGTGGTCGTTCACGCCGCGCACAATCGGACACTGGTTCACGGTCTGCGCACCGGCCTGCCGCAGCAGGCGAACCGCTTCGCGCGCCTCGGGAGTCAGCTCCCGGGGGTGATCGAAGTGGTTCATGATGTAGATCTGCGTCTTGGTGTCGCAGTGCTCTCTGATCAGCCGCAGCAGGTCGGGGTCGTCGAGGATCCGGTGCGGATTGAACGCCGCCATCTTGGACCCGATACGGATGATCCGCACGTGCGGTACCGCGGCGACGTCGCCGAGAATGGGCTCGAGACGCCGCGTGGACATGATGAGCGGATCGCCGCCCGTGAGCAGTACGTTGGTGATCTCTTCATGCTCCGCGATGTACCGCAGGCCCGGCTTGTAGGCCAGCGTGGCGTCGTCGTTGTCGTTCATGAACAGCCGCTTGCGGAAGCAGTAGCGGCAGTACGCGCCACAAACCTCGTTCACCAACAGGAGTGCTGTGTCCGTGTATTTGTGCTGGCAGCCCCGGACAGGCGTGTAGCTCGCCTCGTTGCTGGCATCGAGCTCGCCCCAGTCGTTCAGCTCGCCCTCGAGCGGTACGACCAGGCGCCGCAACGGATCGTTGGGGTCGTCCCATTTTATCAGGCTGTGGTAGTAATCGTTGAGCCGGAAAACGTAACGCTCGGCTACCGGCTCGAGCCGACGACGCTCTTCCTCGGTGAGGCCGTCGAGCTTCGATAGGTGGGTCATGTAGCGAACCTTCATTACCCCTCCTATTGGAGCTCGGGTCGGGTACTGCGTTCCGTCAGTACGCTGTAGTCTTCCCTCGCTTGGGCGTTTCGGTTACGTGGACTGTGTGTACCAGTTTCGGATGTACGCTCCTGCACTTGCAAGTTAGGGAGCAGTACGCACCTTGTGAAGGGAAATCACACTGGGGATTAGCTAGTACGGGCAGTGACAAGGACTTAGCAATGCGCGTTTTGGTAACTGGAGGCACGGGCTTCATCGGAAGGCATCTGGTGCGCGCGCTCGCACGGCGGGGCGACCAGTGCGTCGTGTTGTCGCGCTCCGGCAGCGACCCCTGGAAGGATGGGAACATAGAGGTGGTGCGCGCCGATCCAACGGAGCCCGGGGAGTGGCAGGGGCGAGTCAGCGGGACCGATGCAGTGGTCAATCTCGCCGGCCAGCGCCTGGTGGAGCCGCCGCAGCGCTGGACCGAAGCACGCAAGCGAGAGCTGGTGCGGAGCCGCGTTCACTCCACCAGGCAGGTAGTCGAGGCAATTCGCACCGCGGGAACACCTCCGAAGGCCCTCGTGAGCGCTTCGGCAATCGGCTACTACGGCGACCGTGGCAAGGAGGTGCTGAACGAGTCGGCCGAGGCCGGCGAGGGCTTTCTCGCGGATCTGTCAGTCGACTGGGAGGGTGCGGCACGGGAAGCCGAGACGCTCACGCGCGTCGTATTGCTGCGCACGGGCATGGTGCTCGACCCCCAAAATGGCGCACTGGCGCCTCTGGTTCCGCTGTTCAAGCTCGGACTGGGTGGACCGTGGGGATCGGGTGAGCAGTGGTGGTCGTGGATTCACCGGGACGACGAGGTCGGACTCATTCTGTTCGCGCTCGACCGCGAAGTGTCCGGCCCGCTCAACCTCACCGCTCCGAACCCGGTCACCGTCGACGCGTTCGCCCGCTCGCTGGGGACGGCGCTCAACCGGCCGGCGCTGATCCGCGCACCGGGGTTTGCGATGCGCCTCGCGCTAGGCGAGATGGCCGATGCGCTGCTCGGATCGCTGCGCGTTGTGCCGGAACGCCCTCTGGACGCCGGCTACGAGTTCGCGTTCCCCGACCTCGAGGCCGCACTGCGGGACCTGTTCGCCTGATGAAACCGCACGGCACCGCGGGGCGGCTCCGGGCGGCACTGTGGGTGGTGCTCGCCGCGATCGTGCTGGCGGGAGCCTGGATCACCCGTCTGGGCACGCGGTGGCCCTCGGTCTATTTCATGACGGGCCCCTCGATGGAGCCCACGATCGGGGCCGAGGAGTACTTCTTCGCGTGGAGTCCGCCCGGAGAGCTCAGCCGCGGTGACCTGGTGATCTTCCGCTACGCGGACGAGGACGGTGAGTTCCACGTGCTGCGCAGGCTGGTGGGGCTGCCCGGCGATACTGTGAGCATGGCCGACGGCGTGGTGCTGGTGGACGGCGTAGCGCAGGACTGGCCGCACGAGATTCTCGCACCCGACGCCAACCGCTCGGAGCTGGCCCTGACCGGTGACCTGTTCACGTGGGGGCCGTGGGCGGTACCGCCCGACTCGGTCGTGCTCCTCGCAGACACCCGCGACATGGTGGGCTGGCCCGACAGCCGCTTCCTGGGTTACGTACCGCGCAGCGACGTCATCGCACGGGCGACGCGCACCGTGAGGGGGCGCCGACTGCGCTGAGCGCAAACGGGGGCATGAAAAAAGCCGCCTCGACAGAGGCGGCTGCGAAGCACCGGGCGGACGCCGCTCAGCCCTCTTCCAGCACCGTCCAGGCCGAGTCCCGCCGCTCCTCGATCGAGCGCCGCGGACCCCGGCGCCGCTGCTTCCTACGTCGATCCAGTCCATTGCGCCGCTCGTCCGTAGCACCCCGCACCGCCGCTTGTACACGCCGCTCTCCCTTGCGCCGCTCATCCCCCGCGCGGCGGTCGCTGACCCTGCGCCGGTTCATACCACTCCGCCGCTCCACGTTGGGTGGTCGCGGTGGCTGGTCGAAACCGAACGGTTCCTCGGGCATCGGCTGCTCCTGATCGTTCATTGCGAACGCCTCCCCGGCAGAAATTACCGGTGACGAGGCGGTCCGCAAGGAGCCAGCTAGATGCCGGGTAGCCGCTTCACGTCCTTCTGGCCGTGCCGGACGCCGAGTCCGATTCCGATCCCGAAAGCGGCCGCCGTGCCGATCGTGAGCAGCGGGAGCGCGGCGAGCGGAGCCGCCACCAGGGCCGCAGCGCCGCCGGCGAGCAGCGGCGCAACGGGCTTGTGGGCGGCGTCCACGAAGCGCAGCCTGCGCCGCACGAAGCGGCGCGACGTGACGTAGCCCCAGATGCTTCCGGCGCCGGTTACCCCTATCCAAAGGAGATCAAAGAACTCCATGAGTCGATCCTCCTAGTGTCTCACTACGAAACATCGGGCGCCGGAAGTTTCAGACCCGGGCCGTCGACTATAGATCGTTGTCCCACAACGGCTTACGGTGTGGCTGTTGTGGCCGCCCGACCTGCGGTTGCAGATTGGGGCGACGCACGGGGCGCGCTGAGGAGGTGAGCGATGACGTGGCTGGCGATCGGTGCGGCGATTCTCCTGATACCGCTGGTGGCGCTCGTGACCCTGTGGCTGGTGGGCGAGCACGGACATCTGGCGCTCCCCTCTACGCGCGCCGCCTTCAGCCAACGGTCGGGCCGCCCGGGGCCGGGTGGCGCACGGTCCGGATCCGGGAAGCGCGGCTCCCTGCTCAACTCCCTGCACGGCTACGTGTACGGCCGCTGGCCGTTTCAGTACATCAGTTTCCTGATAAACAAGATGCTGCCGCACTTCACGCCCCGCATGGGGCGCTGGTGGGCCGACCATTACCACGGCAAGGTGGTACCCACCGAGTTGGCGTGCGCCATCATCGAGCTGGACCGCGACATTCCGCGGCGCGACCTGGAGCAGGTGATCCCCTACCCCAGCGCCCGCGACATCGTGCTCAAGGGACCGCCCGGGGTGACTCTGATGGAATGCCCCTGCCGGCACGCCCGCGAGAATCCCTGCAAGCCGACCGACGTGTGCATGATCATCGGCGGGGGCGCGTTCGTCACCGAGCACCACCCGCACCGGTCGCGCCGGGTGACCCAGCGCGAAGCACTCGAGCTGCTGCAGGCGGAGCACGAGCGCGGCCACGTGCACACCGCGTACTTCAAGGACGCCTGCGACAACCGCTTCTACGCCATTTGCAACTGCTGCAAGTGCTGCTGCGGGGGCATCGAGGCGATGGTGAAGCACGGCGTGCCGATGGTGGCCTCGTCCGGCTACGTAGCCGAGGTGGACGAGCTGGCGTGCATCGCGTGCGGCGACTGCGCGGAGGCGTGCGCGTTCGGCGCGATCTCGGTGAACGGAACCGCCGCGATCCACTGGGAGGAATGCATGGGCTGCGGGGTGTGCGTGGGCCAGTGCTCGACCGAATCGATGCGGCTCGTGAGGGACGAGCGCAAGGGAATCCCGCTCGATGTGCGGGAGATCACGGTGGAGGCGGTACCCGTGTAGCGAAGATGTTTCAGCGCTGGCCGGCCCTCCACCCGGCCCAAGCGCGTGCGACACCGATCCACGACCGGAGGTCTACGAATGCGGTTCTTCTCGCTGGGGGTCACGACCGTTGTGCAGGGCCTCTACGCCCTGTTCGGCGTGATCGTGCTATTCGACGTGGCGTCACCCACGTTCAACATCCAGAGCATTCCCGACTGGACGGGACTGCAGGTCATCGTGGCGGTCCTCATCCTGATCACGGCCTCGATCGGGCTCGGGGTGGTGATGCACACGGTGTCCAGAGCCGTGTTCCATCACATGAAGGACCGCTGGTCTATGAGCATCATGTCGAGCCAGACCATCGCGCACCGGCTCACCGCATTGGGGGGAGAGGTCTTCCCCGGGGGGCCGAAGTACGGAGACATCGCCGAGGGCGACCTGCAGTCCCGCATGCGGAGCGCCGACGGGTTCCTGCATGCCGTCCAGTATCAGGTCATGACCCGCGCGCACCACGTATACGACAGGATTCAGGTGTATCGCGACCAGTACCGGCTGGCCCGCGGGTTCATAATCCCATCGGTCGTGTTCGCCATTCTGCTGCCCCTGTGGGGACCGGTGGCGGAGCTGGACTCAGCCGGGTCCATCGGCCCGTTTCCGATCATCCGGTCGCAGATGTTCCTGCTCGGCATCCTCGCCGCGGCAGTGAGCTATGTGGCGTTCAGGGAGCGGACCTATCGCTATTCGGCCGCCGTCCTGCTGGCGTTCACGACCCTGGCCGGGCAGCGCAAGGAGAACCAAGGAAGCTAGCTAGATACTTAGCAGAGCCAGCCGGTCATTAAGAAACCCCCGAGCTAACCTCGGGGGTTCTTATTTGCGAGAGCCACCGGTCGGAATCGAACCGACGACCACTCGATTACGAATCGAGAGCTCTACCTCTGAGCTACGGTGGCTTTGCGTAGTGCCCTGGCCCGGATTCGAACCGGGACGGCTCGCGCCACTGCCCCCTCAAGACAGCGTGTCTACCAGATTCCACCACCAGGGCCTGGGGGAGGCGTAACCTCCGGCAGCGACGGAACATACCGGGGCCCAAGCGGGTGGTCAACCCGGCTCAGCGGGGCCGCGCGCAGCGTGTTTGGGCTCCGATCGGCTCCTTAATGGAGCGGAACCCGGGGCGTCCTACATTGTGTATATGAGTAGGGTTACCGGCGTTCGGTGCAGCGGAGGATTCGTGAGGACTGCCCTGATAGTCGCAGTACTGTGCTGCCTGACCGGCGGGATGCTCGAGGCGCAGCAACCCGACCGCGGGCGCCGCACTCGCTTCGGCCTGTACCTGAACTCCGGCCTCGCGATTCCAGTAGGTGGGGAGGCTTTCGGCGGCGCCTGGAGGCCGGGCCTCACGGTCGGAGGATCAGTCAGATTCCGCCTTTCCCGCGGCCTCCTAGTCGACGCCTACTTCGAGTACAGCCAGTTCGCCGGCACCACGCCGCTCATCGACCCGGAGGGAGTCCGCGCGCCCAGGATCCGCTCCGGCAACCTGTACGCCGGGTTCGTGGACGTAATCTGGCATCCCGTTCCCCGGGCCCGAGTGGTCTCGCCATACCTCTTGGCAGGTCTCGGCTACGTAAGCTCGTCGACCTTCGGTTCGGGTGTGTCAGTGCCGGTCGGTGCGGGACTGCTCTTCGTGGTTGCACGGCGCGCCGCCCTGTTCGGTGACGCCCGCTACGTGGTCACCCCCTCCACCGATCTGCAGTACGTCACCCTGCGTGCGGGAGTGACGCTCCGGTAGCAATTCGTCCATGTTCCGGGGGTGTGACGCACCTCGCAGACTCACTTCGACCTCACGGCGCACCTTGAGCTTCATCTTGCACCCCGGAGCCCAAGGAGGCCCCTCGATGCTACGCCGCGCTTCACGCCTTGCACCGGCTTTGGTGCTCGCGCTCTTCGCCTGGACCGGGCTCGCCGCGACCGCGCAGGCTCAGTCCGAATGGGCGGATCAGGTCCGCTACCAGCTCGATCTCGTCAAGACTTTCGCCGAGAGCGTGGGCTGGGAACAGACGCACGATTACCGCATCGAATCCCTGCGGGACGACGAGAGCGACGAATTCACCGGTGACTTCCGGGAAGGCTGGGAGTACCGCATCGTCGCCTTCTGTGACGAAGACTGCAGAGACATCGACCTCTACCTCGAGGACGAGAACGGCAACGAGATCGACTCGGACGTGAGCACTAACGACGTCCCGGTCATCGAGTGCGATCCGGCCTGGAGCGGTGAGTTCCAGATCCGAGTCCGGATGTACGAATGCGAGGTCGAGCCCTGTTACTTCGGTATCGGGGTATTCGGACGGCGCAAGTAGCCGCCGGCGCGACCCGACGCGCATGGAAAAGGGCCGGCCCATTGGGCCGGCCCTTCTTTCGTGTGTGCTTTCGGCAGTTTACACCGTCCTGGCTGACACGTGCTCTAGCTAGCGCGCGGCCTCCGCCCTCAATTCCTCTATGAACCCGGCGTCCATCCAGTAGATCGCGGCATTGCCGTTCTGTGGACCATCGTGCAGGCCCGCGAGATAGTCGTACGCCAGGCTGTCCGGCCGGTCCGCCCCGGAGGCTCGCCGTGTAGACATGAAGAAGAAGTGGCGCCCGTCCGGCGAGACGTAGGGGGAGAACTCAGCCCAGCGCGAGTTCGCGTGCTCGCCCATGTTGACCGGACCGGTCCAGGAGTCGTCCGGGTCACGGAACACGATGAAGTAATCGGAGCCGCCCAGCCCGTCTTCTCGGCTCGCCGTAGACACGATGAGATAGCTCTCGTCAGGGGCTACGAACGCGTTGTACTGGGACGAGGTCGAGTTGACTTCGTCGCCAAGCCGCTCCGGCTCGGCGTAACTCCCGTCCACCAGACGCGACCGGTAGATGTAGCTCTCCCGCGAGCCCACCGCGTTGCGCGTGAAGTAGATCGTGCCGTCGCTGGTTACCGACGGGAAGAACTCTTCTTCGCCGGTGTTGACGGGCGGCCCCAGATTGTATGGCTCCCCCCAACCGTCGCCCTCACGGTCCATCACCCAGATGTCCTGGTTCACCCAGGCACCAATCTGATCATCCGGGACGGAGCCCCCGTCGCGGGGACGGGTGGACAGGAAGTAGAAATGCTGCCCGTCCGGCGAGATGTGAGGCTCGAGATTCAGCACCCGTGGGTCGCGCGAGAACGGCGCTACCTCCGGACGCGTCCAGCGGCCGTTCACGAGCCTGGTCTGCATGATCACGCTGTAGCCGCCGACCATCACCCCGTAATAGAGCTCGCGACCATCGGGCGTCATGGCCACGTCGCGCGTGTACATGCCGGTGGAGACTATGCCCGGCGCAAACAACTCGGGCTCGGCACCGGGCGGCGCCTGTCCCACGTAGTCGCCGCTGAGCGCTGGAAAGTCGCCGGGCGGCGGCGCGCAGGCGGCGAGCACCACACTGGCAACCGTGAGCACGGCGGTGCGGGCATTGCGAACGGGTCTCTCGGTCATGGGCAGCTCCTCTCGCATCCGCTACGCGCAGGTCTACCGTGCGGTTCCCGCGCTTGCGACGAGCCGCCTAGGTGCGCTGTGCTGCCGCCCCCTCTGCACCGCGCAGTAGCAGGGCCAGCACGATGGCGACGATGAACAGGGCCGGGACGTCGCCGATCAGGTGGCCCCGCTCGGTGGGGTCCATGATCGCCTGCACACCCATGATCGCAGCGTGCACGGCGCTGGACCACACGGCGAACCAAATGAGGCTCTTGTGCTCGAGCGGGTTCTTGGAGGCGATCAGCAGGAACACGCCCAGCGTCGCGTAGACACCGAGGATCATCTGCATCAGCTCCTGCTGCTCGGGCGTCCACGCCCATCCGGCGGGCCAGACTTTCGTAAGCGGGTATATGCCCACGATGAAGATGAGCCCCACGGCAACCAGCGCGACTTTCAGGTACTGCTCACGGCTATCCGGCATGCGTGTCCCCCTTGGGAAGGTCGGGATGGACGTACTCAACGGCCCAAGAGGTCTCTGGTGGGTGGATTAGTCAAGCAGCGGCGCTTGGGGGGTGCGCCTCCGCGGCGCACCGACAGCCGGCGTAATGCCTTATACAGCAGTGTGTTAAGGGGCTCCGTCACCGCCCTCTCCGGCGCGCCCGCGGGTGAGCAGACGCTCGGCGAACTCGACCCGCTCATACACCTCGGCGAAGTCCTCGCGCAGCAGCCGCACCTCGTCGCGCAAGGCGGTGACCTCTTCGGCCAGTTGAAGCGCCTCTTCAGAAGGTGCCGAGGCGCCCTTCATCTTCTGCATGTGGCTGTAGCGCATCTTCATGCCAACTAGGAAGACGCTGCCGACTCCGACGAGACCGACGACCGCGATTACTCCCTCAATGACGTCCGGAGGCATGCGCCCGCTCCTCGAGTTGCTGGGATTGCGTCACAGACCACTACGTGCGGGCCCCGCCCCGGGGTTCAGTCGATCGTGATCTCCAGCTTCCGGTGTCCTATCCGGAGCGAGTTTTCCACGACCTCCGGCCGCTCACCTCGCGCGAAGATGAACCCCAGGTAGCGAGACTCCTCCGGCAGTGTGCCCAGCTCCTGGCCGGCGTGTGCGGTGATGACGACGTCGGTCACTCCGCAGGCGCTGGTCGCCCGCTCCACCCCGGCAACCTCGCGCAGTACACCGGCCTTGGGGATCGGCACCATCATCACGCCTGCCGCCTGTGCCTCGCGCTGCGGAGCTTCAAGCATCAGACCCAGCGCGTGCCCCAGCAGCAGCTCCTCGAGCGAAACCGACTCGTCCGCTCCGAAGCGCAGCACCTGCCCGCACCTTCCGCCGATGGGGCGAGCGGCCAGTTCGATGAGCCAGGGTCCTTCCTCGTTGAAGCGCAGCTCCGCGTGCACCGGGCCGCGCTCCAGACCCAGCGCCGTCACGGTTCGCGCGGCGCACTCGGCGAGCAGTTCCCGGATCGGGCGCGGCACGCGGGACGGCGTGGTGTATATGGTCTCCTCGAAGTAGGGGCCGTCCAGCGGATCCGGCTTGTCGAACAGCGCCAGCACCTGGAGCTCTCCGTCCACCACCAGTCCCTCGAGCGCAAACTCGGGCCCCGGGACGAACGCCTCCACCAGGAAGCGGTCCCGCACCCTGCCCTGCTCGGCCACGTCCGGCGCCTCGAGAACGGACACCAGGCGCGAGTGAGCCCTCACGAACTCGTCGGGGTCGTTTGCGCGGATGACTCCCCGGCTGGCCGATAGGTCGAGCGGCTTGAGCACACAGGGGTAATCGACCGCACCCGCCAGCTCGGCGGGGTCGGCGCTCACCGCGTGCTGCGCGAACTGTGGCACCGGGACACCAGCCTCCCTGAGGATCACTCGCTGGCGGTGTTTGTCGCGGGCGGCATCCACCGCCTCCAGCGGATTGTGGGGCAGCCCCAGCGCGCGCGCGGCGTGGGCCGCCGCGACCGCCGTGTCGTCGTCCACACCGAAGACCGCGTCCACAGGATGCAGTTTGGCGAAGGAGCGCACAGTCTCTGTCAGCGTCTCCGGATCCCGGAAGTCCAGGGTGAGCAGTCCCTCAGCTTCTCCCTCGGAGAAGGCGCTATCCCGCTCCGATGCCACCGTGAGGTCGACACCGAGACTGTCCGCCGCGGCTACGAACGCACCCGCGCGGTAGGTCGTGGTGGGGAGGATTAGGAGCAGCCGGGGAGGGCGGCCGTCTGGCATCGTCAGGAGGGCGCCGGCGAGGCGGCGGGCCCTCGCCCACCGCACCGCCGGTACGCAGTCACTTGGAGGAGGCGGATATGTAAGGGCTCGTACCGGCCGAGTGATCCGTGATGTCGCGGATTCCCTGCACATCCGGAATCGAGCGCTTGAGAGCCGCCTCGATGCCCTGCCGCAACGTCACGTTGGCCATGCCGCACCCCTGGCACCCACCCATCATCCGCACGATCACCACACCGTCTTCAACGTCGATCAGGTCCACCCGGCCGCCATGCTGATCGACCGCCGGGTTGATCTGCGTGCGGAACAGCACGTCTACCTGATCGAAGATCTTGTCGTCATCCATGGTCTCGCTCGCCGTAATGCCGATACCGAAGGTTAGCCAGGCCGGGACCCATCTCCAAGCCGGATCACGGACCGCCGCCCCAGGCGTGCTGCCACACGGCGTAGAAGGTGTTGTAGTCGTTCCCTGCAGCCGTGCTCAAAGGGGTGGTGAACGCGAACTTGAGCACATTGTGTCCCAATGGTATGGCCAGCGTGACTCCCAAGCGGTTGTTGGACTCCGGCGTCGTCTCCTCGGCGCCGTTGATGCTCGCGGCTCCGCCGAAGCTCTGGCGCGTCGACGCGGCGAGCCAGAAGCCGCGCTTGAACCGGTAAGAAACGTGCGCTTGCAGGGCAACTAGGGGATCCTGGCTCTGTGTGTTGCCGTCCAGGAAGTCCGTGTTGTCGGTGAACAGCCACACGGCGCCGTACAGCTCGAGAACGAAGCGCCCCGCGCGATGCGCCACACCGAGCTTGGGACTGAACGTCCACCGGTTGGTTCCCAGGTTGATGAGCTTGTCGTTGTCGTACTGGCCCAGTGGTACCCTCACGCGGAGCGACAAGCCCGCGACCGTCTGCGGATCGAGCGCTGCGAGGTCCGGGGCCGAGAGCGCAGGCGCTCCCACAAAGAACACGGCAGCTCGCACCACGGGATCGCCGAAGCCCGTAGCCGATCTGACTGTATCGATCCCGCTCAGCTCACCCGTCCAGTCGCCGGTGGCGAAGGGGACCAACAGATCCGCCCGGCTAGTCATCCCGAACAGCCCGAAGAACCTCGCAAACGCGGCGCTTACGGTATGGATGTCGCCGTCCAGGTCCTCGACAGGGATCGTCTTGTCGAGCAAGACCGCACCCGTCGAGAATGCGTAGCCGAGACCCGCTCCGTTCATTCCCACCGGGGCCGGAGTCAGGAACCGGGGCTCCACGTCCTGGGCGACGGCGACACCCGGCACGGCCGCGGCCGCCAGCAGCGCCGCGACCAGCAACGCCGCGGCCAGGCCGCGACGTAAGAGCGGGGCCCTTCCAACACTCCGCATCCCCTTACTCCGTTACGGCCGCCCCATACCCGCGGGTGGCGCGCCCGAGTCGCCGCGCAACAGCACGGCCGGGACATCCCGCTCCCGTACGAACTCGTTGAACGCGGGGACCCCGCCGTCCACAATGGTGGCGAGCAGGTCGAGCTGCACCTGCAGCTTCGCCGACAGGTCGTCGTACACCGCATACGACTGGTCGGTGGGCTTCGCGTCGGCGCTCGATACCACACCCGTGAGCGCGGCGATCTTGTTGTTGAGCCGGATCGGGTAGTTGAGCGGATCCTGGCCGCTGCGGTTCTTGACCTGATAGATCTCCGCCTCGACCTCGCTCAGCCGCTCGACAAGGTCCTTGGCGAGTGCCGTTATCGTATCGGCGTCGGCGTGCCCCTCCACCCGCTCCATCACGCCCTTCAGCTGGCTCTTCACGTCGCGGATCCGGACCACAGCCTCATTGGCTTCGCTGACCCTGTCACGGATCCGGACCAGGAACTCGAACTGCTCTTCGAGGTCCGCCAGGCTCACCTCCACGCGGGGGTCCGGTAGCAGGCGGAACGGGCTGGTCTCCGACCAGTCGCCCACGGTGAGACGCACCTGGTATTCCCCCGGTACCGCACGCGGTCCGGTGGTCGAGCCGGCCCACATGATCATGCCGTCGAAGCGCTTCGCATCGGGGTAGCGCGTGTCCCACACGAAGCGGTTGAGGCCCGCCTCGACCTCCAGTTCCCCTCCGCGCTCGTCGGACTGGGTGGAGTAAGCCTTGATCAGGGAGCCGTCAGCCTCGAGGAACTCGAGCTTGACTGCCGTGTCGTCACCCGGCTCCGATGCGAGGTAGAAGTACACCCACACACCGTTTTGCGGGTTGGCGCCGACGCCGGGGAAGCCCCGCCCGCCGAAGCCGCGCCTGCGGTAGGTGTCGCGCGGGCCGTACAAATAATAGGGAGCCGCGGCTGCCGCCCCGCTCAACTGGTGCAGCGGCGACAGGTCGTCCAGGATCCAGAAGCTGCGCCCGTGCGTGGCGGCGACCAGGTCGCCCTCCTTCACCACCATGTCGTGGATCGGCACCACGGGCAGGTTGAGCTGCAGCGACTGCCAGTGCGCTCCGTCGTCGAACGACACGTACACCCCGAACTCTCCGGCAGCATACAGCAGGCCCTCGCGCTCCGGATCCGCGCGCACCACGCGGAGGAAGTGATCGGCGGGAATCCCGTCCACGATCGCACGCCATGAGGAGCCGTAGTCGGTGGTCCTGAACAGGTAGGGGCGGAAGTCATCTTCCTTGTAGCGCGTGGCCGCGAGGTACGCCGTGCCCGGCTGATGCGGCGACTCCTCGATGATCGAGATCAGCGCCCACTCCGGGAGGTCCCGCGTGCGCGGAGTGATTTCCGCCCACGTCGCGCCGCCGTCACGCGTGATGTGCACTCGCCCGTCATCAGAGCCGGCCCAGATGGTGCTCGGGTCGTGGACGGACGGCACGAGCGCGAACACTGTGCCGTAGTACTCCACGCTCGTGTTGTCCTTCGTGATCGGGCCGCCCGAGGGTCCCTGGCGGTCCTTGTCGTTGCGGGTCAGGTCCGGGCTGATCGTCTCCCACGTCTGACCCTCGTTGCTGCTGCGGTGCACGTGCTGCGACGTGACGTACAGCAGGTCCGGGTCGTGCGGCGACAGCACGATGGGGAACGTCCACTGAAAGCGGAATCTCAGGCTGTCCGCACCCCACCCCATGGGATTGTCGGGCCACACTGCCACGGTCCGGTTCTGCCCGGTGCGCAGGTCGTAGCGCGTCAGGTATCCGCCGTAGGAGCCGCCGTACGACACGTCGGTGTTGTCCGGCCGCACGGCGATGTATCCGCTCTCGCCACCGGCCACCCGGTGCCAGTCCTGCTGCGTGATGCCAAACCGCGATGTGCGGCTGGCGATACACATCGTGCTGTTGTCCTGCTGTGCGCCGCACACCTTGTACGGGAAGTCAGTCGTAGTCGTGACGTGATACATCTGGGCGGTGGGCTGGTTGTCCTGCCTGGTCCAGCTGCGGCCGCCGTTGAAGCTCACGTTGGCGCCGCCGTCGTTGGCGTTCACCATGCGCTCGGGATCGTCCGGAGCGATCCAGAGATCGTGGTTGTCTCCGTGCGGCACGCTGATACGCTCGAAGCTCTCGCCTCCGTCGACGGACTTGTGGAAACCCACGTTGAGCACGTAGACCGTGTTCTGATTGGCCGGATCGGCGTACACGTGCGTGTAGTACCAGGCGCGCTGGCGCAGATTGCGGTCGTCGTTCACGCGGCGCCACGTCTCACCTGCGTCCTCGGAGCGGAACAGCCCGCCGCGCTCCGCCTCGACCATGGCCCACACGCGGTCGGGGTTGGCGGGTGAGACCGCTATCCCGATACGGCCCAGCGGTCCTTCGGGGAAGCCGTCGTTCCCGCTGATCTCCGTCCAACTGTCGCCGCCGTCGGTCGACTTGAAGATCCCGCTGCCCGGCCCGCCGCTCTCCAGTGTGTGCGGCATGCGGCGCACCTGCCAGAGCGCCGCGTAGAGGATGCGCGGGTTGGAGGGGTCCATCACGACGTCCACTGCGCCCGTGTTCTCGTCGCGGTGCAGGATGCGCTCCCACGTGGCGCCTCCGTCCTTGGAGCGGTACACGCCGCGCTCTTCGTTGGGACCGAAGATGTGGCCCAGCGCCGCTACGTACAGCAGGTTCTCGTCGCGCGGGTGCACGACGACGGCGCCCACCTGTCCGGCCTCGGGGAGCCCGGCCCGGGACCACGTCCTGCCGGCATCAGTCGACTTCCACATGCCGTTGCCCGGCGAGACGTTGCCGCGCGGGCACGCCTCGCCCGTGCCCACGTACACCACGTTGGGGTCCGCGGGCGCAACGGCTATCGCGCCGATAGAGCCCGCCATGTCGGTTTCGTCCGACACCGGGTCCCACGTGATTCCCGCATCCAGCGTCCTCCAGACACCGCCGCCCGTGCCGCCGAAGTAGTAGACGAACGGCTGGTCGGGCACGCCCGCCACCGCCACCGAGCGTCCGCCCCGGTAGGGACCGATCATGCGCCACTCGAGAGCGCCGAAGAGCGCGGAGTCCACTTGGGCTCGGACCGGGGGCGCGCACAGCATGGCGCGAACGGTGCCCGCGAGAACGAAGGAACAGGCAACAGCAGTGATCCGCCGCATGGGACACTCCGGGGATTTCGTGGTGGGCTTCGCGGGATGTTATGCCCCGGCACCGACCTGCGCCAGCCCGGGCCAGCTAACCTTGCGTCGGCCGGTCATCCGGTTTGTTTCCTACCCACGGCGGACCGGACGCCGCCGCAGCCCGCAGCCTCAACCCTCCCATCGGGGGCGCGGCCGTGAGACAAACGCACCATCGGAGGACCACTCCATGAGCAAGCGCACGTCATTGCTCGCCTGCGCCGTCGGCGCGGCCGCAGCTGCAACACTGGCCACCGCGAGCGCCGCCTCGGCCCAGATCGAGTCGTCCCTCTTCGAGGGCATGGAGGCCCGCAGCATTGGGCCGGCCGGCATGAGCGGCCGCATCGGTGCGATCGACGCCATCAACGTGGATCCGAACATCATCTACGTGGGTGCGGCGACCGGCGGCCTGTGGAAGTCGGTCGATGCCGGCGTCACGTGGAAGCCTCTGATGGACGAGCACCCGGCATCCTCGATCGGCGCGGTGACGATCTTCCAGCCTGCGCCGGACGTGGTCTGGGTCGGCACCGGTGAGAAGGGCCGGCGCAACAGCTCCGGAGTGGGAACGGGCGTCTACAAGTCGCTGGACGCCGGCAAGACCTGGGAGCACATCGGGCTCGAGCATACTGGCGCCATCTCGGAGATCATCCTCCATCCGAGCGACCCTGACGTCGCCTACGTGGCGGCTCTGGGCAGCACTTGGGCCGAGAGCGAGGACCGCGGCGTCTACAAGACGACCGACGGCGGGCGCACTTGGAGCAAGGTGCTCTACGTAGACCAGAAGACCGGCGTCGCCGACCTCGTGATGGACCCGGCGAACCCCAACAAGCTGTTCGCCGCCATGTGGGAGCACCGGCGCTGGCCCTGGTTCTTCAACTCGGGCGGACCGGGCAGCGGGCTTTACGTGACGTGGGACGGCGGCACGAACTGGAAGCGGCTCACGTCGGAGGAAGGCCTGCCCAAAGGCGACATTGGGCGCATCGGCCTCGCCATAGCGCGCAGCAATCCGGAAGTCGTTTATGCGCTGGTGGAGGCCGACACGAGCGCGTTGCTCCGCTCGGGCGACGGCGGCCACACCTTCGAGACCGTCAACCGCACGCGAGGCATCGCCAACCGGCCCTTCTACTACGCGCAGCTGCGGGTGGACCCCGAGAACGAGAACAGAGTGTACAACGTGGCCGGGGTCGTGGACATGAGCATAGACGGCGGCAAGACGTTCGAGACGATCCTGCCGTTCCGCGAAGTGCACGTTGATCACCACGCCTTCTGGATCAACCCGCTGGACGGCCGCCTCATCATCGACGGCAACGACGGCGGCGTTTACATCTCACGCGACCGCGGCGGCGAATGGCGCTTCGTGCAGAACCTGCCGCTGGCTCAGTTCTACCACATCAACGTGGACATGGAGACTCCCTTCAACGTCTACGGTGGGCTGCAGGACAACGGATCGTGGGAGGGCCCCAGCCGTGTGTGGGAGAACGGCGGCATCCGGTTCTATCACTGGAAGGAAGTGGGGTTCGGCGACGGCTTCGCGACCGTGGTGGACGCCAACATGCCGCGGTATGGCTACGGCATGTCGCAGGGTGGCTACCTGTTCCGCTTCGACCGTGTGACCGGCGAGCGGAAGACCATCCGGCCAGCGCATCCCGAAGGGGTGCGGCTACGGTTCCACTGGAACGCCGGGATCGCCATCGATCCGTTCGACGGATCCATCTACTACGGCAGCCAGTTCGTACACAAGAGCTCCGATATGGGGCACAGCTGGACCATAATCAGCCCCGACCTCACCACCAACGATCCCGAGAAGCAGAAGCAGATCGACAGCGGCGGGCTCACGTATGACGTAACGGGAGCCGAGAATCACACCACGATCCTGACTATCGCGCCGAGCCCCGTGGAGCGCGGCGTGATGTGGGTGGGCACCGACGACGGCAACGTACAGCTCACGCGCGACGGCGGCGCCACCTGGACCAACGTGATGGACCGTATCCGTGGTGTGCCCGACAACACATGGGTGCCGCACATCGAGCCGTCCAAGTTCGACGCGGCCACCGCCTTCGTGGTGTTCGACGACCACCGGCGCGGCAACAACACGCCCTACGTGTTCAAGACCGCCAACTACGGGCGCTCGTGGACGAGCCTCGTGACCGAGGACATCGAGAGCTTCAACTTCGTGCACGTGATCGAGCAGGACCCGGTGGAGCCCAACCTGCTCTTCCTCGGCACCGAGTACGGCATGTACGTGTCGTTGACCGGGGGCCAGAGCTGGCTCCGCTGGGAGCACGGCCTAGGCCGCTTCCCGCATCGTGCTCTCGTCGTGCATCCCCGTGATGGAGATCTCGTGGTCGGTACGCACGGCCGTGCAGCGTACATTCTGGACGACGTCGGAGCGCTGCGGGCGCTAGCCGCGGATCCGAGCATTGCAGACGCGCCGCTCCACCTGTTCGCCATCCGCACGGCGATCCAGTACCGCGTCGCACAGGTGCCGGGAATCCGGTTCACCGGTGACGCGATGTTCATCGGTGACAACCGGCCCTACGGGGCCCTGATCACGTACCACCTCGGCAGCGCTAGCGGGGAAACCGGTGAAGGCGAGGACGACGGCGACGGCAATGCGGATGTCACCATCGAGGTGGCCGATGCCGACGGCACAGTCATTCGCCGCTTCGAGGGACCGGACGAAGAGGGGATCAACCGGACCGCCTGGAACCTGCGGCGCGACGGCTACCGCCGCCCAGGAACCAGCGATGAGGAAGCCGAGTTCTTGCCGTCGGGACCTTCGGTTCTGCCGGGCACCTACACGATCACCGTGAAGCGCGGTGACTCCGAGGCAGGCTCCACGGTCGAGGTCCTGGCCGATCCGCGCTACGACATATCCGCCCGCGAGCGTCAGGCCAAGCTGGACCTCCAGCTGCATGCCATGCAGCGCCTCGAGGTGGCAACCGAGGCAATCGACCGCATCCGCGACGCGCGTGATGCCGTCGAGGAGGTGCTGGAGCACATCGAGGAGCGCGATGACAGCACGGCGGCGGCGCTCACGGAATCGGGCGAGGCGCTCAAGAAGAAGCTGGACGCACTGGAAGAGCGCTTCCAGGGACCGCGCGACGTGCAGGGCATCCGCGGCGACCCAGATGCAGTGCAGCGCCTGCTGGGATCAGCTTACGGCGCGCTCGGCTCTTCCTGGGATGCACCCACCGAGTCGCAGCGGACATACCTCGAGCAGGCGGAGCAGAAGCTCTCCGAGGTAATCGAAGAGGTGAACCGGGTGTTCGCGGAGGACGTACCGGCTTTCCGCAGCCAAGTGGCCGACGCCCGGATCGAGCTGTTCCCCGAGCAGGCGCCACTCACACTGGATTGGGTGCGGGAGAACTGAGAGCGCCGCTCAGGCGCTCGCGGTCAGCTTCTTGAGGCCTTCGATACCCTGCTGGAACAGCCCATCCAGCAGGTCCACGACCTCCTGGTCGGACATTCCGGACGCACGGAATTCAGCCGACCACACGAACTCGCTGCGCCCCTCGCCCAGGTCTTTCACGCGCATCGTCGCCACGTAGTCCTCGAACGGGAACGGGTTGGGGTCATGCACGTTGTAAGTGAGCGAACGTTCGTCATGGTCCAGAGCTAGGAGGGTCTCCTGGATCTTGGCGCCGTCGTGGAAGGTGCATTCGCGCTGCATCCCGACGCCGCTCCCCTTGCCCTCGACTCGAGCCAACGGGGGAAAGAACGCATCCACCGCATCGAACTTGCTGACAGCCGCCCAGACCTGGTCAGCCGACGCGTCGATCCTCCCAATGGTGCTCAATGATGCCATTAGCCAGTCCTTTCGATCGTCACTCAGCCGGCTTTAGTGCCGTCATCATGACCGCCTTGACGCCGTACGCCTCGGCGGAGTTCTGGGTCGACTGCTTGCGGAAGCTGAACTGCGGCACCACGGCCGAGCGGACGCGGGTGAAGCCGCTTTCCTCCAGCAGCCTGAACATCTCTCCCTCCAGGAGAGCGCCGCCAATTCAGCTGGCCCAGAGCTTGGGGTCGTTTACGATATCCTGAGACAGCTGCTTGGCGCTCACGATGTCAGTGATCGAGATCCGTCCCCCCGGCCGCAGCACCCTGAACATCTCCTCGACCACGCGCCGCTTCCTGAACGACAGATTGATGACTCCGTTGGAGAGCACCACATCCACTGTTGCGTCGGGCAACGGAATCTCCTCCATCCTGCCTTCGTGGCACTCCATCGATGTGCCGGTGGCCGCGGCGTGCGCCTGCGCCTTCAGGCACATGGCAGGGTTCAGGTCCACTCCGTAGACCTCGCCGGTTGGTCCGACCTGCCACGAGGCGATTATCGCGTCCAGCCCGGCGCCGCTCCCGAGATCCAGCACGCTCTCGCCGGGCTGCAGGTTGCTGCGCACGTGGGGATTGCCGACCCCGGCAAACGAGGCGACGGCACCCGGTGGCGCCCGGTTCAGCCATTCGCCCGAGTAGCCGAACAGCTCAGCTCCCTCGCGACCATGGAAGAAGTGGAATTCGCCCTCGGGATTGTCCGCAACGTCCTGATACATGCGGATGATCTCGTCCTTGAGGGTCGCTTCCAGGGAAGCCTGTGCGTCTGCCGCATCAGTCATGGCAGGATTCCTCCATCGTACGGTCGGGTCTCTCTATCGGCAGCTCGTGCTAGCCGCGCTTCTGCAGCAGCAGCAGCCCGAACCAGTCCTTGGTGTCCGTGTAGACGGCTCGCGTCGCGAGCCCGAACGTGCGCAGGTATGCGGTGAGATCCTCAAGCACGAACTTGCGGCTGATCTCGATCATGACCTTCTCGCCGGCGGCGATCGGCACACGCTGGCTCAGGGGGCCGATGCGCACCGTCTGCGCCGTGTTGAAGCGGATGAAGATCTCAACCCGCTGCCAGTCGGGGTTGTACTTCGCCACGTGCTCGAGCTGGCTAACAGCCAATCCCGAGTCCAGCTCCCGGTTCATCCGCTCGAACAGGTTCAGAGTGAACTGCGCCGTGACCCCGGCCGCGTCATTGTAAGCGGCATCGAGCACCGCCGGTTCCTTCACGAGATCGACGCCGAGCAGGAAGTAGTCGCCGGCGGCTAGGTCCCGGCTCACGCGGCGCCAGAAGGCCAGCGACTCTCCGTTGTTGAAGTTGCCGATGGTGGAACCGAGGAACACCACCATGGCCGGTGAGTGGCGCCTGAACAGCGGGAACGCCTCCTCGTACCGTCCGGCGATGCCCTGCACATCCACGCCCTCGTGCTCGCTCTCGATCCGCTCCCGGGCCCCCTCGAGTGCGGTCTCGCTCACGTCCACCGGCACATAGCGCACGCGGCTCCCAGAAGCCTCATAGGCCGACAGCAGCAGGCTCGTCTTCACCGAGCTGCCCGACCCGAGCTCGATGAGCGTCACGGCGCCGGTCGCCTCGCGGATATCCGCAGCATGGTGCTCGATGATCTCCGCCTCGCTGCGGGTCGGATAGTACTCAGGCTGCGCCGAGATCTCTTCGAACAGTTCGCTCCCCCGCGCATCGTACAGGTACTGACACGGAAGCCAGCGCGGTGTGTCCGTGAGGCCTATCGCGGCTGCATGGGCGAACTCGTGCACCGGGTCGGCACTGGGACGGGCCGCCGGACCGGGCGAGTAGCGCGCCGTTGCGCCTGAAGTACGCCGGGACGTGGGTGTGGCTATGGGGCACCTCGGGGTCGGGAGCAACGCAGGGAGAACCGCGCGGCGGCTCACGGGGTTCCCGAACCTATCCCTGGGTTCAGGGGGCGGCAACTCGTGCGCCCGGCCGGTCAGCTTCCAATCAGATGTGACCCTGATTACTGTGCACGCACCCTTTAGGGCGTACACGTAAGCGCCGCCGAACCTTCCGGCGTCGTACGAGAAAACACGCGTTGCGCCGGCACCACGAGACAATATGCAAACGCAGATGCTCCGGCTGGCCGTAGTCCTCCTGGCGTGCGTTGCTCCCCGGGCCGCGCAGGCTCAGGAGCCTGCGGCTCAACAGGGCGGGGCCATCGGCGTCTTCCTCGACTGCCACGCCCCCTACTGCGATTTCGATCACTTCCGCCGCGAGATCCCGTTCGTGAACTGGATGCGCGATCGCCAGGATGCCGACGTGCATGTACTCGTCACCTTCCAGATGACGGGAGGCGGCGGATTCGCCTACACACTGGCCTTCATCGGACTTCGTGAATTCGCATCTGAGGGAGACACACTCGAGTACGTGTCCAGCGCGGACGATACCGAGTCGGAGGTGCGCGAAAGCCTCACGCGGACCATCGCCCTCGGGCTAATACCGTACGTGACGGAATCGCCTGCAGCCGAGCACATCCAGATCGCCTACGTCGCGCCGGAGCGGGCGCTCATCACCAGCGACACCATCTACGATCCATGGAACTACTGGGTGTTCCGACTGAGCGTGGGAGGGAGCGCCGAGGGGGAGAGCCAGCAGCGTTTCCTGGCGGGGAACGCGCGGATCAGCGCAAACCGCACTACCGAGGCACTGAAACTCACCGCGCGGGCCTTCTGGCGGGGCAGTCGCGAGGAGTTCGACTTCACCGATGAAGAGACAGGTGAGGACAGCACCGTCGTCGGCGTCCGCAACTTCTGGAACCTGGATCTGCTCTCGGTGTGGACCTTGTCGGACCACTGGTCCTTCGGCGCCCAGGTCGAGGTGGAGCACATAAGCACACGCAACACTCATCTCGGCATCGCCGCGGGTACGGCCATCGAGTACAACATCTATCCATGGCAGGAATCTACGCGGCGGCAGCTCTCCTTCCTCTACGTCATCGGTGTGGCCGGGTTCGACTGGATCGAGGAGACGCTATTTGGCGAGTTGAGGGAGATCCACGCGTTCCACCAGCTGGAGGTCGGCACGGAGATAACACAGCCGTGGGGATCGGTGAACGCATCGTTCGAGGCGTTCCAGTACATCGGCGATCTGGAGGACTTCAAGAACCACCGTCTCGAGTTCGACGGCGGCTTCAACATCCGGATCTTTCGCGGCCTGGAGTTCGGGATCTTCGGGAGCGTGGCCCGCATCAAGGACCAGATCTATCTGCCCGCCGAGGAGGCTACTCCGGAAGAGATCCTGCTGCGGCAGCAGCAGCGCGGCACGGACTTCTTCTTCTCGCTGCACCTGAACCTCAGCTACCGCTTCGGATCCAAGTTCAACAACGTGGTGAACCCGCGCATGCGGGGCGGCTTCTAGCGCGGGCCGCCGGAACAAAGAGCGGACGGCCGTCACGCGACGGCCGCCCGCTCGCTACAGGATATCGGGGACATCTATTCGCCGCGCCGCTCCTGCCACCAGATCTTGTTCACGATCTTCCACTCGCCCTCGACCTTGAGCAGCGACAGATAGTCCACGTAGTGGACGTTGGGCCACGTCAGGTCTGTCTTCACCACCGCCGCCGTGCCCCTGACGTCCACGCTCACGATCCGATTGGCGTGCGTGGCCGCGTCGCGCATCTCACCCCCGTCGAAATAGCCGAGCCACTGCTCGAAGGGGATAATCATGAGCTCGCCGTTGTCGGGCCGGGACGCCATGAGGCGAGCCTCCGGATGGAATGCCCGCCGCAGGCTCTCGGCATCGGAAGACATCAGCCCGTCGAAGTAGGCGTTCACCGCGTCCTCGACCGCGGGGCGGGCAGCCGCTTCGTCGGACGGGCGCGTGATGGATGCAGTGAGCAGTGCGACCGGGACGAGCAGTGCCGCGGCCAGGACTGGCTTGCGCATTGAGACCTCCATTTGCGGTCCGGGTACCTCAATCAACACCCGGGACCCGGCGCCGGTTTCAGGCGGCGGCGCTACGCTCCTGGTACACCCAGCCCGCTGCCAGCGCTGCGATCTGCACCTCGATGAACGAAAGGACCATCGCGAGCACCACCAGGCTCAGCGGGAACGCCGCGCCGAAGTAGGACATCCACACGAGCGTGGGCCAGAACCACGCCAGGAACCAGACCGTGTCTCCTGCTGCAAGCGCCGTGAACGGGCCCGCCCCCAGGCGGGTCCGCATGGCCGCATACAGGAAGGCGATCACGAAGCCAACGACGAACCCCAACAGGACGAAGACCGCCATCCATGCTCCGCCCGGCTGCACGGCCCCGATCTCGGCCAGCGCAGCCTCCATGCCCTCCGCAAAGACCAGCAGGTTGAGAATCAGCTCCAAGACGTTGATGACCAGCCCGGCGAGGAGCCCGCCGAGGATCACCCGACCCCAGTTGATGCTCTGCATTCCTGCCTCCAGGTGGAGAGAAGCGTGACTACCTCATGCCACGCGGGCGGCGGGCTGTCAAACACCGGGCGCCGCACGCGCCAACGGCACATGCACTAAGCCGTTGTCAACCAACCCCTTAGGTCGCCACATCGCAGCACGACCGCAGCCGGGTTAGCTTAGGCGCTCCATGCCGCGCCGACGGTCCTTCTCCTTGTCGATTCCCGCCATCGCGGCGGCCGCCGTGATGCTGCTGGCATCGGTCGCCATCGTCCGCACTCACGGGGTCTACAGCGGCACCTTCGACGAGCCGTCCCACGTGGCGGCGGGAATGGAGTGGCTGGACCAAGGGCGTTTCACCTACGAGCCCATGAACCCGCCGCTGGCCAGGGTGGCGGTCGCGGTGGGACCGTACCTGGCCGGGATCCGCTCGTTCGGGAGCGAGAGCCGCTGGCGCGAGGGCGCACGCATCCTCTACGCCGACGGTGCCTACACGCGGAACCTGAAACTGGCGCGCCTCGGCGTGCTGCCGTTCTTCCTGATCTCTCTGCTGGTGGTGTGGCTGTGGACCAGACGGCTGTTCGGCGCTCCGGCGGCTGCCGCGGCGGTAATGCTCTGCGCCACGCTGCCTCCCATGCTGGCCCACGGCGCACTTGCCACTACCGACATGGCGCTGGCCGCGATGGGGAGCTGGGCTCTCTATGCGTTCGTGCGCTGGCTCGACGAGCGTACCGTGGAGCGCTCGCTGTGGCTCGGCCTCGCCTGCGGATTCGCCGTGCTGGCCAAGTTCTCGGCCATCGTGTTCCTGCCGGCCGCGGGAGCGGCTATCCTCGCACTGCGCTGGTGGATCGCGCGGGGAGCGGGACCCCCGGCCAAGCACCTCACGCTGGCGCGCTCACTGGCGTTGGGAGCCGCGGCCGCCTGGCTGGTGATCTGGGCCGGCTACCGGCTCTCGTTCCACGCGATCGGCGGGAGCCCCCCGCTTCCGGCGGCCGAGCTGTGGCAGGGAATCGCCCATCTGCTGCAGAAAGCGGACATCGGACACGAGACCTACCTGTTCGGCGAGATCTCGACCACAGGGTGGTGGTACTTCTTCCCGGTCACGATCGCGGTGAAGACGCCGCTTCCTTTCTTCACCCTGGCGGCGGTGGGGCTGGCTGCCGCACTGCACACGGTGCGGCGCGAGCGCGACTGGAGGCCTATCGCTCCGCTGGTGGCCGCCGCCGCGATCCTGCTGGTGGCGCTCCCCCCCCGGCTCAACATCGGACTGCGTCACGTGCTGCCCCTCTATCCGCTCGCAGCCGTGCTCGCCGGGTACGGCGTGATTGCGTTCTGGCAGGCGGTCCGAGGGCGCACGGCACAGCGGATCATCGTCGCCGCCCTGGTGCTGTGGCAGCTCGCAGGAACCTGGCGCGCCCACCCCGATTACCTGCCCTGGTTCAACGAGCTGGCCGGAGACGAGCCCGAGCGGATACTCGTCAACGCCGACCTGGACTGGGGGCAGGACCTGCTGCGCCTGGCCGACACAGTGCGTGCACGCGGCATCGACTCCCTCGCCCTGGCCTACTACGGCTCGGCGGACCCGGGGCGGCACCTCGCAAAGGTGCGGCCCATGGCACCCAATGAGCGCCCGCCCGGATGGTTCGCCGTGAGCGTGGCGGTCATCAAGGGATTGCACGTACCGGGCTGGCAGGGGTTCGAGTGGCTGGAAGGGGTCGAGCCGGCAGCGGCCATCGGCAAGTCGCTGCGGCTGTATCATTCACCTGGGCTCGGCGACGAGCCCGACGCCGGAACGCCCGCCGGGAGCGGGCGCGGGGGGCCGGAGCGGGACGCGACGGGACGGGATACGACGGGACGGTGACCATGCGGGAGCACGGAGCACTGGAAGCCATCTGGATCAAGCCTGCTCGCGGCGCCCCCATGGATCCTGCGCAGCAGGCCACGCTGCGGGCCGGCGCGGGTTTGGTGGGGAACGCCAACCAGGGCGGCAAGCGGCAGGTGACGATCATATCGCGGGAGCGATGGACCGCGCTAACAGCCCAGCTTGGAACCGAGGTGGAACCATCGGCGCGCCGCGCCAACCTGCTGGTCCGCGGGGTGAAGCTGGCCGACACCGCGGAGCGGGTTCTTCAGGTCGGCGCCTGCCGGGTGCGCATCCGGGGCGAGACCAAACCCTGCAGCCGCATGGATGCCGCGCACCCCGGCCTGCGCGCCGTCATGATTCCCGAATGGGGCGGCGGCGCCTACGGCGAAGTGCTGGACGACGGTGAGATAGCGGTGGGTGACGCGGTGCGCTGGATCGAGGAACCAGGAGAGAGCAAGTGAAGAAGACCGACGACGAATGGCGCTCGGAGCTCACACCGGAGCAGTACGAGGTCATGCGCAACAAGGGCACCGAGCGCGCGTTCACCGGCGCCTACTGGGACTGCAAGACTCCAGGCCTGTACCGCTGCGCCGGATGCGGCTCCGCGCTCTTCACCTCCGACACGAAGTTCGACTCGGGCACGGGGTGGCCCAGCTTCTGGCAGCCCGTTGCGCCGGGATCGGTCCGCACCGAGCCCAGCCTTCTAATGCGCCGCATCGAGGTGCTGTGCGGCAGTTGCGATGCACACCTGGGGCACGTGTTCGAAGACGGGCCCCAGCCCACCGGCCAGCGCTACTGCATCAACTCGCTCTCGCTGAATCTCGACACGGACGAAACAGGCAAAGGGGATTCATGAGGCCGCGCATTAAGGCACCTTTAAACGGTTCTTTGTGCAATCCTAAGACTGACGGCGGTACGCTGTTCTGTTGGCGTCCCGACTTCGAAACCAGAAGCGGGAACCTATCACGGAAGCAGCAGGGATAAGGCGGAGGAAAAGGCGAGCGATTGACTCGTCCAAACCGAAGGGGTGATTCCGTGGCACTCAAGAAGGCGAAGCGATCCAGGAAGACCGCCAAGCGATCGAGAAAGAAGACGACCGGACGGATGAAGAAAGCCGCCAAGTCGGTCAAGAAGGCCGTTCGCCGCGGAGCAAGAAAGGCCAAGGAACTTCAGAAGACTACCAGCCGCAAGGTGAAGCGGGCCGCCAAGAAGGCTAAGAAGACCGCCCGCCGGCGTGTGAAGAAGGCGACCAGCTCCGCCAAGAAGTCGGCACGCACTGGAGCGAAGCGAGTCGCGACCGCCACAGCAGCAGCCACCACGAAGGCGACCCGCGAGCTCAAGAAGCGGGCGGAGGCACGAAGGCAGGCCACGGAGGGAAGGGTCAAGGCGGGACTGCCGACCGGCATCGCACTGCTGCACGACGCGCGCATCAACAAGGGAACCGCGTTCACGGAAGAGGAGCGCGATGCATTCAAGCTCCGCGGCTTGCTTCCGCCGGTAGTGAACACGATCGAGGAGCAGCAGGAACGGGTGTTGGAGAACTACAAGCACAAGCCCACGCCCCTCGAGAAGTACATATTCATGATCGCGCTGCAGGACCGCAACGAAACCCTGTTCTACCGCACGGTGATCGACAACATCTACGACATGATGCCGATCATCTACACGCCCACTGTCGGCGAGGCGTGCGCAAAGTTCGGTCACATATTCAGGCAGCCGCGCGGCCTCTACATCTCGGCCAAGCACAAGGGTCAGATCGCAAGGGTGCTGCGCAACTGGCCGGAGAAGGATGTCGGCGTGATCGTCGTGACCGACGGCGAGCGCATCCTCGGTCTCGGCGACCTGGGCGCCCACGGTATGGGCATCCCGATCGGAAAGCTCTCCCTCTACACGGCCTGTGCAGGAGTGCACCCGCGCCTCACGCTCCCTGTGACGCTCGACGTGGGGACAGACAACGAGGAGCTGCTAGAGGACGAACTGTACATCGGCATCCGGCAGAAGCGCCTGCGGGGAGCGGAGTACGACGAGCTGGTCGAGGAGTTCATCTCCGCAGTCAAGAGGTTGTTCCCGGACACGCTGGTGCAGTTCGAAGATTTCGCCACGCGGAACGCGTTCCGGCTGCTGCATCATTACCGGGACAAGATCTGCACCTTCAACGACGACATCCAGGGCACCGCGGCAGTCACGCTCGCGGGCCTGCTGGGTGCGGGCCGCATCACCGGCCAGGACATCACGAAGCAGACCCTGCTGTTCCTGGGCGCGGGAGAGGCCGGAATCGGGATCGCCGACCTCTGCGTGTCGGCCATGGTGCGAGAGGGGATGTCGCACGAGGAGGCCAAGAGCCGGATGTGGTTCGTGGACTCCAAGGGGCTGGTCGTCAAGTCTCGCAAGGACCTGGCGGAGCACAAGCTGCCCTACGCTCGCGATCACCAGTTCCTGCCGGATCTGTCCGCTGCCATCGAGGCGGCACAGCCCACTACCATCATCGGTGTTTCGGGTCGCCCGCAGTCGTTCACCGAGTCCATGGTGCGGCGCATGGCGGAGATCAACGAACAGCCCATCGTGTTCGCGCTCTCCAACCCGACCTCCAAAGCGGAGTGCACTGCCGAGCAGGCGTACGAATGGACGGACGGCCGCGGCATCTTCGCGAGCGGCAGCCCGTTCGACCCCGTGACCTACAAGGGCACCCGGCACGTGCCGACCCAGGGCAACAACGCATACATCTTCCCCGGGCTCGGCCTGGGTGCGGTCATTTCGCGCGCCAAGCACGTGACCGACGACATGTTCTACGTCGCCACGCGGGCGGCGGCCGACATGACGACCGACGAGGAGCTGCAGCAGGGATCCATCCTGCCGCCGCTCGAGGCTATCCGGGAGGTTTCCGCCACGATCGCCGCAGCGGTCGCGGAGTACGCGTGGGACGAGGGGTTGGCCCGGCGCCGGCGGCCGAGAGACATAATGGCCCTGGTGCGGTCCCAGATGTACGACCCGCAGTACAGCAGCTACGTGTAACTCAAACCGAACGTGGCGTAAGTGAGAAGCCCCCGGCTCTGCGTCGGGGGCTTCTTCGTTGGGGCGCGCGAGCCGGGACTCGGCTAGGGCTCCAGGCCGGCCTCGTAGTGCATCATGAACTCGAGGAACTTGGATATCGCGATCATGTCCTCACCCACGTAGCGGATGCTGTGGGCGTCGGTGCGCTCCACGATCGGCAGGTACGCGAGCACCTGTGACGGCCGGTAGTTCTTGAACCGCACATCTAGCGTGATCGGCCTCTCCAGCACGAGCGGCTCGAAATCGTCCAGCCGCCGCAGTGCGGCCTCCACCTTCTCCTCGATGAGCGCATAGGCGGCCTCCGGCATCAGGGTGCGCGCGGAGTGGAAGCTGTAGTTCCACTTCACGACCGCGCCCTCGATGTCGCCCACGACGTGGCTGACTTCCGCCACGGCGGCATCGTCCCCGGATACCATCACGACGGGCACGCCGAAGTGCCCGGCGATAGCGGCATTGATGCCTCCCTCGGGAACGGATTGGCCGTTCAGACGTATGTCGGCCAGCCGCGCACTGGACATGGTGTGCGCTCGCACCCCGTCAGGGTTGGTGGTGCCGGCGTGATAGCCGATGAAGATGGCCGCATCGAAGGTCTCGTCGATCCCTTCCATCATCATCAGCGGCCGCGGCCAGGACCGCACCACCGTGACGTCCGCCGGCAGCTCGTCCAGCAGCAGATTCTGGCCGTTGCCGTGCGAGTCGCTGATCAGGATTTCGGTGGCGCCCGCCGCCCGTGCGCCGCGAATCGCCGCCAGCACCTCCTGCGTCATGTACCTGCGCGCGGTGGCGTACTCGAAACCGCCGGGACCGAGCTGGGCGCTGGTCACGACTCCCACGACACCTTCCATGTCGGCGGAGATGTACACCTTGTTCGGTCTGCTCTGCGCCCAAACCGGTCCGGCTGCCAGCGCGATGCAGAAAGCCGCGGCCGTGATGTGCCGGGTCCCCATCAGTCGTCGAGGGTGAAGCTGATCTTCATGATGGCCTGCCACTGGGTCACCTTGCCGTCCTCGACATGCCCGCGGATCTCCGTCACCTCTACCCAGCGCATGTTGCGCACCGTCTTGGCAGCGCGGCCGACGGCCTTCTGGACTGCATCCTCGATGCTCTTGCCCGAGGTGCCGACCAGCTCGGTGGTCTTGTAGACGTGCTCCTGCATGACCGCTCCTTGTATGGGGAACGGTACAATACGCCCGGCGGCGCACCGGGGCCAGCGCGGGTGCCCCGCGGCCTTGCTCGCCCGAGGAGCGGACCGCAACTTTGGCTGCGATATGCCAGCCCATTACGCGTACCGCCGCGCCCGGATCCGACGCCGCTTCATGGGGTCCGGGATCGCTCTCGTCACGGTGGTCTCGGTCGGAACAATCGGGTACATGGCGCTCGAGGGGTGGAATCTCCTCGAATCTCTCTACATGGCAATCATCACTCTCTCGACTGTGGGCTTCAGCGAGGTGCGTCCGCTGTCGCCCGCCGGGCGGCTCTTCACCTCCGGGCTTATC